>JAUCGA010000064.1 GCA_030377865.1 Anaerolineales bacterium HSG25
ATAACAACATTCGGGCATGACATTTGGGAGGTTTATTTTCTTGGAGTTACCTAAGCAGGTTTCTCGTGTCAGCATAAGAATTCATTCTTATGTGAAAACGCGCAACTTATTTAATCCCCATTCCTAGTCGATATAAAACTACTTAGGGGGAAAAGCATGCCTATAAAAATCTTTATCACCGGCGGAACAATCGGTAAACAGTATAATCAACTCAATGGCGAGTTGGTTGTTGTGGAAGATCATCTTACCGAAATGTTGGTGCAGGCCAAATGTACCGTGGATCTTGATGTTGAAACGATTATGTTAAAAGACAGTTTAGACATGACCGAGGTCGATCGTGAAACTATTCGGCAATATTGTGTCGATAGCTCTCATCGGCATATTGTCGTTACGCACGGCACCGACACGATGGTCGAAACGGCCAAATTGCTTGGCGAATCTATCACTGATAAAACCATCGTTTTTGTTGGGTCGATGATTCCCTATAAGTTTGGTGGTTCTGATGCCCTGTTTAACCTTGGAACTGCCATCTCCGCGGTGCAGATTTTGCCAGTAGGGGTGTATGTCACCATGAACGGTAAGATTTTCAATTGTGATAATGTCCGAAAAAACAAGGTTTTAGGACAATTTGAGCGACTACGGTAATAGAGTTGTTCGGTAATAACTTATCATCGCATAAAGACTCAAATTCGGGGTCTACGGAGTGCAAAAGCTGATTGCTTTTGCCGGAGACAAACATGCAAAAGCAATCAGCTTTTGCACTCCTTTATTGCCGAACAACTCTAATGAATCGGGATTAATTAACATGTGCGGTTCGTCATAAGAGTGGGTCAATCTTAGAGGTTGACCCACTCTGGAGCGCGCAACTTATTTAAGTCTCATTCTTAAGGAACATATATGCAACCATCTTATACTCGTCTAAAAACTGATCTTATTCAACCACTGTTTCGCTGTCTTATCCCCTTAATTGTTTTGTTAGGTTTGCTTCCTTGGTTATTCAGTTGTCAATCATCGGTAACACCCGATACAGAACTAATTTCGACCTCACCCACCCCACCGATGACCGCTACTCCGCGGCCTTCTCCTACACCGTTGGTCATTCCCGATAAAACACCTGATGATGAACCAATCATGTTACGCTTATGGGTGATTGAACCAATCTCTCATAAAGCGAGTGGGCAACAAGGTATTTTTATTGACCGCACCATTCGAACCTTTGTCCGCAACCACCCGCAGGTTGATGTCGAAGAGCCAATTCTGAAAAAAGGTACGGGTAAAGGGGGCATGCTCGATTTTTTGCGAACGAGCAGAGAAGTCGCGCCCGATGTGTTACCCGACCTAGCCATTATGAATGCCATCGACCTACAACAAGCCTATAATGAAGGACTAATTATTCCCTTAGATAACCATTTGGATAGCACGATCGTTCAGGATTTACTTCCTGCGGCTCGTCGTCTTGGTACGGTTGATGACAAATTGGCCGGATTACCAATCAGCATGGTGATGGAGCATTTGATTCATCAAACTGAACTATTAACCGTTACCCCAATCATTTGGCAAGACATATTGACCGAAGGAATCCGTTATAGTTTTCCCACCCGTGGCGTAAATGGTTGGGTGAATGATGTCACCCTCTCACAATATTTTTCGGCAGGCGGCATGTTATTGGATGACCAAGGTGTACCTCAGATTGACCAACAGGTATTACGAACCGTTCTGGAAAACTATCAAAAAGGTATCGAGTTGGGAGTTATCGACCCCGACATGCTCCAAAATGCAACGAATGAACTGCTGTGGCAAAGTTACTTAGAACAAGAGTCCAACGTTTCTCAAGTAACGGTAGAACAGTTTCTGACCGACGGGCACGGGCTGGAAAACTCGACCTTTGCCGCCGGGCCATTAGAAAATGGTGATCAAACCTCCATTGCCATTACGCATGGTTGGGTTTTTGTTCTTGTTACCCCCGACGAACACCGTCAATCAGCGGCTATAAACTTTATGGAGTGGTTTTTATCCACCTCCAACAATGCCAATTGGAACAACATTAACCACTCTATTCCTGCCCGAGATTCGGCCTATCAACGACTGGCTAGAAACTCATTTTACTGGCAATTTTTAGCAGAACAGTTAAACAGTGCTGTCCCACATCCTCGTTTTCCGGGCTATGATCAAGTAGGACGGATTTTGCAACAGGCCGTCCAAGAAGTAATGACCGGCGAAGCTTCTCCCAATGAAGCGGCGGCCAACGCGATTGATGCGCTGACTCATTGAGAGATTGAGAGACACCTCAATTCAGGAGAACCATAGACCTGTTCGAGAACAGCTAATCGTCTCATAAAAACTCAAAATCGAGGTACACGGAGTACAAAAGCTGATTGCTTTTGCCAGAAACAAACATGCAAAAGCAATCAGCTTTTGCACTCCTTTATTCCCGAACAACTCTCATGAAACAACTATTGCAACGCGATGATAATTATCGTTGGAACCTAGACGGTATTAAATTTCCTATCAAAGAACGAATCGGCGCTCCCTCTGATTTAATTGGACGAGTGGAGGAGTTGGAATATCTGTATGGCTGGATCAATCGAATTCCGCGCGGGTTGAGTAAAAGCACCGCTTTTTTGGGACGACGTAAAGTCGGCAAAAGCCTGATTCTGGAGCGGTTGTATAACATTGTGTATAGCGAGCAGAAAGGAATTATCCCTTTTTATTATGAATTTAGCGAAGGAAGACGAAAGGGGAAGGAGTTTTATAGTGATTTCATCATCCGCTTCTACATGCAGGTCGTTGGTTATTACACCAGAGACATCAGTTGGATTCGCGGTGCTGTACTCCGAGAAAGAAAAATAACTGATATAGAAACGATTATCGAAAAAGTCATGCCACTCTCGTTTCAAAATAAAAAAATCGTATTAGATAAGCTGGAAAGCAGTTTAGGGATGTTAAAACGGGATTATCCGCAATATGAATATGTTCTATCTGCGGTGGCTGTACCGGCCGGTTTTGCTACCACGCCCAATGTTACGGATCGGGTGGTGCAGATGATTGATGAGTTTCAGTACTTGAACATGCACATTGATGCAGGTGAGGAGGATAAACCCTGTAAAGCCTACATGTCAACCGCCGAAAGACGAGAAGCGCCTCTACTCATCACCGGCTCATTGATGGGCGTGGTCTCCGAAGAGTTGATGCGCTGGCTTCCGCAACGATTCAGTAACTTCTTCGTTCCAAAAATGAAGGCCGAAGAAGCCCGAGAAATGACCCTGAATTATGGGCAATTATATGGTTATGATATTACACCCGGAATCGCAGAATATGTCGTCTATGTCACCAATGGAGTTCCAGGGCGCATTGTAGAACTACTACCGCCCAAAATGGGCAAACCGCCTATCAACTCGATTGACGATGTTGATACGGCCTTGGAGTATGAGGTCAGCTTGCGGGGAACCATAAAATATGACTGGGATGAATACCTGTCGATGGCGATGAAGCGGCTCAATGATGTCAACATGCGCCGTATCACCTATTTTTTGTGTCGGAACGAAGGCACATGGTACTATCCAAGCGCCTTAAAAACAGCCATGTCTTTAGATATAGATGACCAACAACTTCGCAAAGAATTAGACATACTATTCAAGTATGATATTATCGACATGGACAGCGGGCGTTATGGTGGTGTGTTTGACCGAACTCTGAAAAAAGTGCTGATGAAAAACTATGGCGAACTGTTTAATCTGCCTCAAGACGAGTTCGATTCCTACTTTAAAAATGACAATATGTTGGACTATTTAAAAGAAAGAACAGAACGATTAGCATTGAGTTTAGCTGAGGCGCGCCAAGTTCGGGCCAAGCTACAAACGCTACAAGGTGAACATAATCATCTAAAAGGGCATTATTATGAACGAGAACAGTTACTATGGTTGATTAAGAGTATCATGGACAAAGATGGTGGTTTGGTGGATGGTATTGAGGTCGCTGACTTTACGCACACCCTCAACTATCACCTTGCAACGGGTGAGGAAATCGACATTCTTTTAGAAGGAAATGACATCGCAATTATGGCAGAATGTAAGAACTACGCTCCAGATAATATCGATAGAATCACCATAAAAATGGTCGATACATTTGTGGCAAAGGCAAATCAGCTTCATCAAACCCAATTTGCCAGCAAAGAACTACGCCTCGCTTTTTTTAGCAAACATGGCTTTGAGCAGAAGCTCCAAAGTTATTTGCAACAACAGGGAATTTCGTTTTGAAACCATCAGCAGAGCAGAAACGGCAAATCGCATGGCAGATTATGCGCTCGGCCTTACAGGCGGTTGACCCTGAAGTGGCGGTCAACGCCTATTTTGAGCAAAATCCGGCTTTGGTGACGCAGATTCAAGAAAGTGCTGGCAAGTTATATGTCGTCGGAGCAGGTAAGGCCAGTGCGCCCATGGCCGTAGCTATCGAGGCGATTTTCGGTCAAAAAATTAGTGCCGGACAGGTCATCGTTAAATATGGGCATGAGCTACCCCTACCCACCGAATCGACCATCAGCCTGATGACCGCGGCCCACCCTGTCCCTGACCAAGCCGGACTGACCGCGACCCGTCACCTCATGGACATGCTCCAACAGACGCAAGCGGATGATACCATTTTATGCCTCATGTCAGGCGGTGGGTCAGCGTTACTCACCCAACCGGCAGAGGGTCTAACCTTGACCGATTTACAGCAGACCAATCAATGCCTGTTGGGAGCAGGCGTACCAATCCATCATATCAACGGTATCCGCAAACATCTATCGGCAGTTAAAGGTGGACGTTTGGCCGAGTTGGCCGCGCCCGCGACACTCTACAGCCTGATTCTGTCTGATGTGGTGGGTGACTCGTTAGCGGTCATCGCTTCAGGGCCAACGGTGCCTGACCCAACCAATTTTGATGATGCCTGGCGTATTATCGAGCAGTATCAGTTGCGTGACCAACTCCCTCCCGCGGTCGTGACTCATCTGCAAGCCGGACGTGCTGGCATGATACCGGACACACCGAAGCCAAACAACCCAATATTTGCCAACAGTCACTCCGCGATCATCGGCAGTAATCGTATCGCGGCCCAAGCCGCGGTTCAATCAGCACAAGCCTTGGGCTTCGAGGCTCAACTGCTAACCACTTATGTCGAGGGCGAGGCTCGCGAGGTAGCACAGGTCATGGCCGGACTGGCTAAAGGATTGGCTCGTGATGAGAGTACCATCAAACGACCGGCCTGTTTAGTTTTGGGCGGTGAAACCACCGTCACAATTCGGGGAGACGGCTTAGGCGGACGAAATCAAGAGATGGCCTTAGCCGCGGCAATTACCCTACAAGGCTGGCCCAATATTCTGATTGCCTGTTTAGGCACCGATGGCAATGACGGCCCCACCCCCGCCGCGGGTGCGTTTGCCGATGGGGAAACCGTTGCCCAAGCAGAGCGTTTGGGTTTACATGCCGTCGAGCAGTTAAACCGTAATAACGCGTATAATTTCTTTAACGCCATTGATGATCTGATTATCACTGGCCCGACCAACACCAACGTCAACGATTTAATCATTATTTTAGTCTGGTAAGGCAGTTCCAACTTTTAAAATCTCCCAAACTGATTAAATTCTCTATGTCATTCCCGCATGCTTTTAGCGGGAATCCACATTCTGCATACAAATGGATGCCCGATAACAACATTCGGGCATGACATTTGGGAGGTTTATTTTCTTGGAGTTACCTAACATCTTCCCGCAAGTTTAAAACTTGCGGGAAGATTGCCTCCTCAAAATATCTAATTCAGGACATAGATTTGATTAGCTTTAAGGTCGCGATACAGTCACCCAAGGCTCGGTGTCCGCCATTGAGCCGACGCGAGCGACCAACTAATTGGGCGTACATTTTCATGGCGCATTGCAGTTGATGGGGTGGGAAGTCGAAGGGAGAGAGGCCATGTTGTTGGCAGGACTGGTTGAGCAGACGTTTGTCGAAGCTGACATTATAGATGATGATGCGGGAGGCGGCGGTAAAAATCTCAGTGAGTTGGTCGTACAGTTGGGCAAAGGTGGGCGCGTCGGCACACATGCTGGTGTTGATGCCATGCACTCGCCAAGCATGATAATGGATTGACCGTTGGGGCTTGACCAGTGTGTTCAGCACGGTCTCACCACGGCTGTTGATGATGCCGATTTCGACCACCTCGTCATAACGAGACAGACCGGTCGTTTCGGTGTCGATGATGATAGCCTGCTCGTCGGCTAATACGGCGTTAGCCCAGTCGCGGGCTTGTTGTTGTCGGGACATAGTTAGTTAATGGTTAAGGTGACTTAGTACCCGACATGCCGATTAACAAAAAGATTTTTCGACAGGATTAACAGGATTTTTTGCCTTTAATCCTGTCAATTCTGTCAGATATTAGTTCCGGCTAAATATTTTTGTCGGGTAACAAGTAAGGTGATTCCAAGAAAATAAATCTCCCAAATTGAGCAGAGTCTCTACCCCCCTCAGTCCCCCCTGCTAGGGGGGGAAGCGGCTCCTCCCCCTAGCAGGGGGAGGCTGGGAGGGGGTAGAGTGTCACAATGGTTTTGGGAGGTTTTAAATTCTGGAACTTCCTAAGGTGATACATTAGGAGGAAATTACGCAACACAAGTTACGTACCAAGCATTATGATACATGGTCGAGCTAAACGCAAGATGAAGAGGGTGTATTTTCCTCATGCTAACTTTTTCTGGGTTCATTTTAGCCTGAATGATCTTTACAATTTGCGGGTAAATATTCAGTGAATTCGCCAGAAAGAGCATCAGAAACCCGATTTCTCAAAGAAATCGGGTTTCTAGGGCGGTTTTACTGAACTTTTACCTGAAAACACCATATAACCCAAAGACCCAACAGGAATCTAAAACCTGTTGGGTCTTTGGGTTATACAGTCTTTCAGATAATGATTTTCAATTCAAGACCAACCTTCCCGCAAGTTCAAAACTTGCGGGAAGGTGACAACTGAAAATGTTTATCTGAACATCTATATGGTGTTTTCAGAGTGGTTCAATTTTAGAAATTAAGCCACTCAAAATAGTTGTTTTTACTCATAAGCCAACACCTCTCGCACTGTCACTTTTGAAGCCCCACGAGCAGGCATAAAACTAGCCACTCCGGCTAAGATTGTCGCAAGCATCAACCAAATGGCGAGACCACTAAAGGAGTAAGCAAAGTTGAGCGGGTTTTGGAACAACATTACCCCAATTTGATTACTCAATACCCAACTCAAAGGGAAGGCGACTCCGGCTCCGATGCCCCAACTGAACATACCGATTAACATGCCTTCGATAATCACCAGCCGTAAAATTGCCCAATCCGATGCTCCAATCGCTCGCATCACCCCGATTTCCCGAATTCGTTCCAACACGTTGATGCTCATCGTTCCCATCAGCCCCAAACCACCGACAACAGCCAACACCACCGCCATTGCTAACAAAAAACTAATCAAAAAATTAAAGCGTGTCTCGACTTTTTCTTGTAGTTGGGGGATGGTTTGAATTCGGCCTACCTTTAGACCAGCAGTTTTCAGGTGTTCTTCTAACTGTTTGGCGATTTCGGCTTGCTCTTTGGGATTACGGCTCAAGGTGCTGATTTGAGCCACGTTCGATTTGCCCACATTTTTTGCCATTTGAGCATAATAAGGCTGGTTGGCATAGACCATCGCCCCGACCATAGTGCCTTGGGTGATGCCCACAATCGTCCAATTACTATTTCGATTGTTAATTTTTAAAACCACTATGTCATTTAACCCTAAATCAGGTTCATCATTCAAAAAGTCACTATTGACGACCAAGGCTTGCGTGTCTGTCGGTAATAGCCAGCGCCCTTCAATCAGCGTCGGGTTTAGCATGTCCGTATCGGCTTCTGGCGCGATCAAGGTAAAACTGTCACTCTCTTCGCCATCAGCCCGAACCCTAGTCACTCCTTCGTAGCCCCAGCTCTCTACTTCTTCAACACCCGGTATTTGGGTCACCGCTCGCTCAATCTCTTCTAAGCGATATTTTGCTTCAAACCGAACATCGATGTCGTAATTCCAATAATTTAAGGTATCATCAAGGGTGGCTAAGACCGAATCACGCACGCTAAAAATGGTGATGAAGGTTGCCCCCGCCAAAGTTAAGGTCAACAAGGTTAAACTTAACCGAGTCTTGCGCCGAAAAGTATTACGGAATGACAGCATCAAAGGGCGTGATACACCTCGAATCTGTTGTAATAAACGATCAATCCAGTTTTTGCCATAATTTTCGCTCACCCCATAGTCGTTAATCGCCTCACGGCATGTTATCCGAGTGCCAGATACAATTGGATAGATGGCGACGATTAGAGGAATCATCAACCCTGTGCCGATTTGTAAAGCCAATATGCTTGGTGGAATGGAAAAGTTGACCAGATCGAAGTTGAAAAATGAGGCCATGTATGAGGTGAATCCCCACGCGCCCAACGCTCCCATCGGAATCGCCAATAGCAAGGAAAGCAAGCCATAGAATAGAACTGTGGCAAAATAAAGAGAAGCAATCTGTTGTCCTGTCGCCCCAATTGCCTTCATGATGCCGATTTGGCGAGTTTGTTGAGCCAACAGAGCCGAAACCGTATTGATCACCAAAAAGCCACTCAGTACTAATGATAACACCCCAATCCCCGTTAGAATTAGGAGTAACGGTTCTAAAATATCATTAACTGGATGCTCACCGTAGGTAAAGATACGCACATGCCGCACATCACTACCATCATATTCGATTTTACGGGTAATCAACTTTCCCACTTCTTCAACATATTTCTTATCGGTTTTATTTTCGGTGACGGTGAAATGCAAGCGGGTATACTCTTTTTCTTCGCCCAGCCATTCTAATGTTTCAAAATTCACATAAGCTTTAGGGCGACCCGATAGCGCGGTCGGTGGGCCGTTTTGGTCATGAACCACTCCTGTTATCTGCATGAGCCGTTCTTTATTATCACCTGTTTTGACGATAATCGAATCGCCAATCCCAACCCCCATCCAATCAATCGAAGTCCGCTCTAACAGAATATCTTTAGTGTCGGGTGGCCAATCCCCGGTGATGGGTGAGGGTTTGGCGATTTTAACCTCAGTATAATCATCTGATGCTAAGAACTCTAAATCTTTCCATTCGTCAGTCGAGTTAATTTTGTAGCTCAAGGTCAACTCGATTTTCCCCTCGACATCCTCCACCTCACGCATGTTGCCGACGGTCTCAATCATATCTTCGCTGATGGTTTCCTGTAGGACGACCATGGCGTTAGGCGGATTGGTACTCATAAAACTAGTGTTCAGTTCTCGAACAAGTACCTCTTTTGAGCCAGAAACAACCCCAATCGCAAAAATTCCCACCGCCATCGACAAGACAACCAGCAGGGTTCGGGTTTTATTACTCCACATATCGCGTATCACTTTACGCCAGCGAGGATTTATAAATCTCATATTATACCACTCCTTACTTTAATCTAACATCGTTGGCAATCTCGCCATCTGCAATCGAAATCAGCCGTGTCCCTTCTTGAGCCAAATCGTCATCATGTGTAACCATCACAATTGTCTTATTTGAATCCACCAGTTTGTTAAATAGTTCTAAAATTGTGCCGGTCGTTTTAGAATCAAGATTCCCCGTCGGTTCATCAGCTACGACGATGGGCGGGTCGTTAGCCAAAGCTCGCGCAATTGCCACCCGTTGCTGTTGCCCGCCGGAGATGGCCGTTGGCAGTTTGTAAGCATGCTCGGACACATCAACTTGTTCCAGTAGATTCAGCGCCCGACTTTCTCGCTCGGCAAAGCTGTATTTGTCGGCAAAATCCATGGGAAGCATCACATTCTCCACAATCGTTAGGGTCGGTAGCAGTTGGAAAAACTGGAACACAATCCCCATGTCGATGCCCCGCCAAAGTGCCATCTGTCCCTCGCTCAGGGTGTGAACGGCAGTACTGCCGACATGCACCGTGCCTCTCGTTGGGCGGTCGATCCCGGTCAGCATGTTAATCAGGGTCGATTTACCACTGCCTGACTTGCCGACAACTGAGACGAACTCACCTCTCTCGACATCTAGGTTAATGCCGTTGAGTGCCATAAATTCGCCTGCCGCACCACTGTATATCTTCACCACATCTTGCATGGTTATTAGATGTTTATTATTTTGAGCTATATCTTGGCTTTTGGTTAATTGTTTACCTTTAGATGAAAAAAATCCGAACATGACACACCTCATTAATTAATGACAGTTCCAGAAAAATAAATCTCCCAAAAATCGTTGGCTGAGCCTGCCGAAGCCTGTTCCTCTCGACTAGCTCAGGGTACGTTGGGAGATTTCAAAAGTTGGAACTGCCAAAGTAGTTGACCCTATTATTATCAGAAAATCGCAATTTTTACCTGAGTACTGTTTGAGCAGACATCGAGTCATTGTCCCATCTCATTATACGTTCATATTTTACAAACGTTGCACCGAGAAACGGGGCCGAAGTATGGGATGCGACTCATCACCTCCGAGGTGTGTAGTTTTCCTCAGAGGTGTTCCGCAGAATTTATGCTCACCTACTTACGTTGTTATCATATCGACTCGATTTAAAGATAGACTAAGAGTAACCTGAGAGTAACCTGAGAGTATAAACTCCCTCAGAAAAACCTTCGAGCGGTGTGGTTGACCTTGTGTAGGAGGCAGGTTATGTCAAGTGGTGTAACTGAAAACCCTTGGTGATTATTAGTGCGACCATTTTTCCTGCTGACATTGCAGTTCATAAAATTGCCGTTCCAACTTATCGGAGATGCCTAACAGTTCGCAGTAGTGCGACCATGTTAAGGTGTCAGAAATTCCAGACGTCTGGAATTTTGGGTAGGTTAAGAAAAATTGCCGCATTAAGTAGAGATTACTACGACTAAATCCCCGCCCATGCCGAACCCCTAAATCTTTGGACAGCGTTTTAAGCAGAGCCTTGCCATATTCGGCCTTAAGATTGCCGTCCTGCTCAAACTCAACAATATATTGCCCAATTCGCCAATAGGTTTCCAGCAAACGCCGATTGACGGCTCTAGCGGCCTTAACCTGCCCTTGGGTATAGGCGGTTGAGATGTTGCTGATGAGTTCATTATACCCATCGTTTGGAATAATTTTGGTTTTGTTTGCCATAATTTTTAATGGTAAATGGCTTGGCGGATACGCCCTTTCACATCGCTCAGTAATAAACCGTAGAATTCTATATTGTTCAATATTTAATCGACCAATGCCTTAAAAATTGCTTGACGTGGGTCACTATAGAAATCAATTTGGAGTTTATCGAGGATTTCGGGGGGCAGGGTAGCAAAGTCGCGGCTATTTTCGGTAGGAATCATGACCCGTTTTGCTCCAGCATCGAGGGCAATGCGAAGTTTATCGCCTAACCCTTCCACGCGGCTGAGTACCCCATGTAAACTCATTTGGCCTAACACCACCAATCCACCCGCGAGAGGTCGTCTAAGTAGGGCTGAGACTAACCCGATATAAAAGGCCACTCCTAAATCGGTGGCCTCTTTGCCTTGCATGAGGCTAATAACTTGTACGTTGATGTCGTAGGTGTTTAGGTCTCGCTCAATGCCTAGCTTACGGATGTTGGCTTTTAGGTAATCGTAGGCCATGCGCGCACTTTCTTTAATGCCCCGACCCGTTGTGCCGATAATATTAAACCGCGTTGTGCCGGGGGTGGCTGTAATTTGAATACGATACAGTGAATAACGCCCTTCGTTGGGGTCAAAGCCAACTGTAAATAAATCCCCCGGTTCCAGTGGCCCACTAGGAATCATTTGGGCAGAGCCAAGTTCAGGGCAAGCGATGAAGGTTTCTTGTCCATCCTGCTCGTCAATATAAGATAGGTTGACTTTGGAATATTCGATGCCTCCCATCCGTTTCAGTTGTTCTTTAACCCGCCGCCGGAGTTCGATAGCGAAACTTAAATACTCTTGCACCTCACTTTTGGTACAGTTGCCATCAGGATGAATAAGTTTGACCAAGCCAGAAACTGTTCGTACAACGGCTTTTCGGTCTCGCTCTTCGACATGGCTTCCCAAACTATAAAACTGGTTATGGATGTCGGTATAGTTACGGCGGCGGAGTTCGGTGTGATAGATTTCGGCTACATAATCAGCGATAAAACCGAGATGAGAGGTGAAATAGTCGGGTTGCATTTTGGGCATCTCCCAACCGGGCAGGTAAGCATGCCAACGATCATGAAACGCCATGTCATCACGGACCGCTTCGGGAAGGGCTGAAAATAGATGAGAGACGCGGGCGGTTGTTTCTACATCGCCATCCATGTTGCCATTAAAGATGATACCAGCATCCGCTGATAAGGTACCTTTGTCATCCCCGCGTGAGAATGAGCCTTGCTCCATGTAACCTTTGTACATCTGTTTGTCGGCATCCCGCTTAAAGTTAGAGCCAGCCACCTCGTCAAAGGCTACCGCGTCATATTTGACGACTAAGCCGGGTTTGTCTCGGCGGTTTTTCCAACCAAACAGGTCAGGAACATTGCCTTGCCCCCCTGAGAGCAAGATAACGTAGGGTGAAATTTCGCGATAGATGTAAGATTTACCTGTACCACGCGGCCCTAATTCGATGAGGTTATAATTTTGTTCGACCATTGGCACTAAACGAAGCAGAAACATGAGCTTTCGGCGAGGTGTGAAATCAGCATGAGAAGGTTCGTACCCCATCGAGCGCATGAGGACATCAATCCATTCATCTCGGCTGAACTGGTTGCGCCCCGCGACAAAATCATCAAAATTAGCACTGGCAATTTGGATGGGAGCCAGACGACTTACTACAAATGGGCGAATTTTACCCCCTTCGCTCAAACTATCATCATACACCAGTTCCAAATTGGCCCAGACACCGCCCGTTAATAACCGTTCATGCTTATAAACTAGCTCTCGCTCAATATGCACGCGGCTGAGGCCACAGGTTGCCAGTTTTGCCCAAAATTTGCCACCTTGCACCTTTTCATCAAACGTGGTGGAGACCAAATCAATCAACTTCATTGAGCCGTCTCGTTGTAAGCGAACCTTAATCAGTTCTGATTGGTCGCCGCTAACAATACGCTCGGTGATGGTTGTTTTAACCCGCTGTAACCCCTGTTCTATCTCATCCTCATCTATGGTGGAGCAATATTTGCCGAGCAGATATTCCAACACATACACCGGAACATTAAAGCCAACCTTCAATCGTTTCACTAAATCTTTACGCACTACCCGCCCCGGAAAGGCAGAAAGCAGTTTTTGGTCTAATTCATCCATCGTTAGTAAGGGGCAATTAACCATCAGTAATGAGCAACAGCAGTGGGAATAAATCCCCACGCTAAAAGCTGAAGACCGCTAAAGCGGCCTAAATAACTGGCTTTAGCCTGTTTTAGCTATCAACATCGGGATTTATTCCGATCTGTTTCATCCCATTAGTCATGGTTAATTGGTTATTATTTGGATTACCATTCATCAATATCAATCATCAGTTTAATTGGGCGATGGTCTAAAATAGTCTCATCATCAGCATCCCGTGCCTGAATCTCTAATTCAGTACCGTATCTAGCTTCAATACCGTCAACTTTGGTTAGCTCAACCATTAGAGCTGTCCTGCCCGGCTCAATAGAAATTGAATTAGGGGCCTTAAAGATAACTTGGCCGGTTTTAGGGTTGATGATTTTTAACTGTACTTGTCGAGCTAATAGGTTTTGATTAACCACCTGTCCAAACATATCTTGCTCGGTGTGGGCAGAGGCGATTTCTAGGCGGGGGGTTTCGGAGGTGATGTTTTCCATCGGTTTGAGGACGACACCGATTTTTTCTGCTTTTTTAGGCCAAGTGATGGTTAGCACCGGAATAACAAGCTCTTGTAAGGTGGCCCCACCATGAAAAAAGCCCAACCGTCCATAGGTTTTAAAGGTTTGGATACTGCGAGGAATAGCACATTGTAAGGTGTCGCTGTTGCTAACAGGTAAAGTAAGGGCACTTTCATGCTGTAGCCCTTGCCCCACAATAGCCCGCCGCGAACGCCATAAAATCGTCCCTTCTGGTTTAGAGAGATCATGTTCATCGGGGGCCGGGTCCCAATGGAAAAAACCGTGGTCTGTGACCACCAAAATGGTGTTATACCCACCAGAGCGCAACCGCCGAATAAGGGCGGTATATCGGTCTAACACTTGGTTCAGGCCAAAGGGACGCAAAATTTGGTCATGGTCATCTAACATCCCCTCAAACACAAATAGCAGTTTGCCCAACGATTTAGCCTTGATGGTTTGGGGTTTATCCGTATCGACCACATCTTCTATGGCTAAAAATGCGGTATCCTTTAATTTGTATTGCTGTTTAAGCCAATCTCGTCTAGCTCCTGCTTCGACCAGATTGCCCTTAACGTTGCTGGTTGTTACCTGCCACTTTTCCTTAACCAAGGCAACCTGTAAATCATTGGTTAAGCCGGGCAAAGCATGGGGCATGCCCAAGGGGGTGATGGTGGGTAAAGGGGCGCGAGCAACCGCGACGGTAGCCCGTTCTTGCAGTTCGCCTTGATTGAGGAGTTGGGCTAACCGTTGCCCAAGTTCATACCGACAGGCATCTAGGACGATGACCGCGACCGGATTACGGGCCGAGGCTTGTTTGACCGGATGATGGATCAGCGTTCCGGCAAAGGGTAAACCTACATCAGCCAGACCATGATGAGCCACTAACTCGGCAAAGTGGGTGTTGGTACGGTCAAGATGGCGTAAACTGGCTCGTCGTAATTGAGCGCGTATCTCGATAAGGGCTGGCGGTAGGTCGTCATGATGCTCTGCAAATAGGGTTTCGCTGGCCTGATCTATCTGCCAGCCGCTTTCGGTAAACCAGACGATGGCTTGCTGAGGGGTTTGCCATTGATTTTCTACATGGCGATGTTGCTGTAGCAGGGTGGCGATTTCGGCAAATTTGACCAGCATGGCCCACGGAACGGGGTTTTGGGCCTGTTGCCCCCAAAATGATTGGGCATGGGCTTGATAAAGTTTGTGTCCTTGAGCGAGATGGTCGGTGACGGCTTCAAAGCCATCTAAGGTGGTTAGGCGGTTGAGTTCAGCCTCAAACAAGGTTTTTTCGGCGAGGGGAGAGGCTAAAGGAGGCGTAAGGTGATCTAGCTGTTTGGCCCAATGGGCTATCATGGTCTGTTTGTCGGCTTGGGGGGCTAACCGTTCAAACTGCTCTAGTAGATCGACCCGTTTTTGCCACCGAGCTAATAGGTCGAGGGCGTTTTGGCGAGTTGGGCCAACATCTATCACCAGTTCGCCAGTGGGAGGCAGATAGCCTTGGTTGGCCGCGGCGTTGGTCATCAACAGGGCGGCCAGCGCTTTCAGCCGCCATTTTTCAATCAGGGCTAGATACTGCTCCTCCGGTGGTGGTGAGGTTTGAAACAACGGTGGCAGGCCAAAATCTTCTACGGCCCGTCGTTGTAAAAGGGTCAGTTTTTCGGAGGTTATCGGCTCGTTGTTGGTGGCTAATATCTGCAAAAACAGGTCATCATCCAATAAGGAGGTTTTTACCTGCCCTAACGAGAGATTCTCTTTCCAATGTTGCAGGGGATGGTCGAGCCACTCTTGGGTGTGGCTAGGGAGCAAGGAAGCTAATTCGTTGACCTGCCCAGCAGGGATGTTAACCCCAAACTCCGATAGCAGTTCGGGGAAGGTGGGTTGCCAGACCGCCTCGGCTTGCAGGGCAAAGACCTTAAAGTAGCCAATCTCCCTTTCATCTACGGGGAGCCACACCAGCCGACGCATGGGCGGGGCTTGATAAAACTGTTGCCGTAACAGTAGCTCATGGGTGGGGGTGGCCCAAACCTCAAACGGTTGCCCTTGACCAATGGTTTGTAATAACGGTTGCCACACCTGTTGTGGGTCGCACCAGATTAAAAAGGCGGCTGAGGCGGGTTTGAGGGTGGCTGTAATTTTTTGTTGTAACCATGTCCGAAATGTTTTCATGTTATTTATCCACGTTTAGACCCTAAAGGTTTTGGAAACCTTTAGGGCTGGTTTACCCTCGTTCCCAATCTCCAGATTGGGAACGCACTTGCCCCAGAAACTCCGTTTCGATTAAGGTATCGCAGGCTGGTTGCCAAACTGAGTTTGGCAACCCAATTGCGTGCCGAAACTCAGTTTCGGCACGAGAAACAAACCTTTAGGGTCTGGTTAGTTACCACCAGCCGGGCTGGGGGAGTTTCCCTTGCCGAGACCAACGCCGTTCATCGGCTCGCCAGTCGGCGCGGTCGGTGATGGCCTTGAGGAGGTCTTTTTTGGCGATAACCGGAGCCGCCAGCAGGCCCGCCTGTTGCAGAGGGGCAATATTAACCCGCACCCCATCGTTACTATCGGGGTGGTAGGCCGATTCTTGACGGATGAAATCGGCGATGGTGGTGGGTGGGGGGCGTTTGCCATCAACACTGGTGAGATAGTCGTACAAGGGCATGTGAGCCAGCCAAGCGCCCCATTCGGTTACTTGGGGGCAAGACCAGCCCAAAATATGGTCACGGATGGCCTGCCCGGTATTGATATGTAAGGTTAGCAGTTTCTTTTGGTGTTTATTGCTTTGTTTGGCCTTGAGTGGGGCTAAAATGGTCTCTTTGTAATTAGCCCACCAGATTTCGTTAAACCCTTGCAAGGCTTGTTGAACCATGCTCTCGGCATGGTCATGCAGATGGGCGGCTAACACATCAGGCGTGGGCAAATCGGGGGTGGTCTGTTTGGGGGCAGACGGGCTTATATCGGGGCTGAGTTGGGGTAAGCGGTCAACCGCATCAGCCAACCAATGGTTAAGCTCGGTTGGTGATGCGGTGGTGGGGATGTAGCTGTGCCAAATTTTATGGGCTGTCGTTTGCCATGCGTTGAGGGTTTCGGTGCGAATGACCTCGGCCAAGCGGGTGAGCCAGGCCGATTTAAGGCTCAGGATGGCCTCATCAACCGCATGCTGACGCAGTTTGCGTTGCAGGGGTTTATGCTCTGGCCCAAACCCCTGCTCGGAGACATGGTGCAGGCTGGTTTCAAACTGTTTTAGCTCCTCTATCCAATGGCTGAGTTGCAGTTTGCGGGCCGATTGGTCGGTGGTGAGTATGAGCGTTTGTTCGAGGGTGCGGCGTTCGGTTTCGTACCGTTGCCGTAAAGGGCCAACGTATTGGGTGCGGAGTTTGGGCAACAAATCGGCATTAAGCTGATGGTAGTAGATGAGACAGGCAAAGGCCGGATTACGCCCACTCGATTGTAGTTGCCAAGCGATAGGCCGTTTTTTGAACTGCGAGATATGGCGTTTGAAAAAACTGCCGGTAAGCCAATCGGCCAAAGGTTGACCGACTCGCTCGGCAAACGCTCGCTCGGAAAGGGCTGTAGCGGCTAACCGATTACGGAGTTGAGCCAATAGGTTTTGTTGCGGCAATCCCTCGGTAAGGGGGATGATGCCATCGGCTACGGCCCATGATGGTGGCGGTTCGTTGGCTTGCACCTGTTTGGGCCAGCGATGCCCCAATAGACGCAGGATGAGAACGGTTAAGCGGTCTTCGGTGAGCCGTTTTTCTTCGGGGGGGCAGTGCCAACCATGCTGGTCTTGCCCCTCTTGTAACAGCCAGTAAATGGAGATGGGATGCACCTGTAGCGTAACCGATAGCGCCTCGATAAAGGTTTCGGTGGGGATGGGCAGAGTTGCCCCAGCGCTGGCTGGCTCGGTGTCTGGTGAGGCTGTGGTATCCCACGGAGGCAGGCTGAGTTTAGCTCCCGGCCCGGCTTGGTAGAGGGTGTGTAACTGCTGTTGCAGGCTGGTTAGTTGGGCCGAGGTAAGGTGGCGGCGGTCGTGTTGTTCCAGATAGGTTAATAGCTCTGGTGGTAGGGTTAGGCCATTGGGTAGAGGGGGCAGGCTGTCGTATCCTTTGATGAGGGGATGCCAACCTGCGGGGGTGCCTGTTTCTGCAATAGTTATAGTTAGCGAATTTTCTGATAGATTATATGCACTACAAATTTCTTTTTCAATGAAGCCTTCAAAGGTATGCAAATAACTTGATACCATGTACTGTTCAAATCCAGATACCACCCTATTAAATGTCCGTTCAGTTAACTCATTTGAAACTAAAATGCGCTTCATGCTGGTTGCATGTTCTGTTGTTTCAAATGTAGGTTTCGTATCAGGAAGTGGGATGGAAGCCATCGTGCTAATTTCAAAGGCTAGTGTTTGGCTAATTGCCCTAAGCAAGAATGAAACAAAGTGGCTTTGTAACAACGACGGTAGCCATGTTTCTTTTGAAAAGATACCGGGGCCTTTATGACCAACACAACCAACAGAATCAAAAGCCCGTAGACCAGTTGCCCCTCGGCTAATTAAACTGTATGACCAACCATGTTGAAAATAGAAATTAGGATTACGGATAACACTACGAGGAAAACTCTTTAACCGAGTGCCTTGATATTCCCAATCGACGTGATACCAATTTTGCCCAAACCATTTACAATAACCACCTCCTTTAGTAAAGGTGGCCCATCTGTTAAAATTATCAATTTCCCAAGTAAAACGAAGAAAGCGACTATCGTCAGCCGTTGCTAAACCTTGTCTTACATGGGCTATGGTCTGTAGAGTGTTTCTAAACTGAAATAGTTCTAGTAGCTCCTTATTCAAATAGTAAATTAATGGTGATTCATGGATTGCTACAAAATTAGATTGAGTAGCGCGATAAATAGTCGATTCTGGGTGTGCTTGTAATAATTGAGCTTTTTTTTCAGGCTGTTTTGGGCCTATTAAACGATAGGCAATTAGTTTGTGATTTGGTTTTGGAAAAAACTTGGCTAACGTAAATAAACAGACAAAAGCTCCTGCGGCTGAACTTTCGGTAAAGGCATATTCTCCTAATTGAGCAAGCGTTTCAATTGATGTTTCTCGTAATATCCCCTTAAATTCATCTTCCGTTACCCGTTTCTCATCTAAGGCTCGCAAATCAACAAACGAACGCAAAAACATCCACGATTGTTGTGTCACCATCGCTACCCGTCCAGCATGTTGGGTCAACTCTAAACAGCGCAAAATAAAGACCGCGTACAGGTCTCGTTTGCCAGCGGGGTAGTTTTTAGCCACATAGTTTTTTACACGCGGCACCATGTTTTTCGACCCCATATAGGGCGGGTTGGCGGCCACCACATCATAGCGGCGGGCCAACAGGTCAAACAGGGTTAACCCCTGTCCGGCGGTTTCGCCAAAAAAGGCGCGGCTAGGGTCGGCAGTTTGGCTTTCTTGTTCAAAATGGGTTTTTAACCGTTGTAAGGTTTCGTTTTTCCAAGTGGCATAATCGGTTTGGCTTAGGGGTAGCTCGGTTTGGCGGGGGGTGGCAAACTCGGCAAACATCTCAGGTTGTTGGGGTTGGCGGTAGGCGGTTTCGGCCTGATTTTTTAGGTAGCGTAGCTCTTTTTCCACCGGCTCTTCAATTTGCAACAACGAGCCTAGCTCATGGGCGTGGGTTAGTCCCTCAAACACAGTCTCTAAGGCGGGGCGCAGGGGGGCATCTTCGGGATGGCGGCTTAAAAAAGTTTGCAAATGGTCGGTGCCTTGCGGCAAGCGGATGTTGGTGGCGACCACATGGTCATGAAAGCTGGTTAGTTGGCTTGGCTCAAGCTCAAAGGCTGTTTCGGTGGCTTTCATCCAGAGGGCGGCGGTGGCAATCTGCACCGCCCGTTCATCAATATCAATCCCAAACAGGTTATGGTTCAAAATACTCAGGCAAATCTGTTCGGGGGATAATGGCTCGGTGGGGTCGCCCCAGCCTTGGGCCTGCTCCTCCTCATACATGGCATACAACAGGTCAAACGCCTCTAACAAAAAATGGCCGGAGCCACAGGCCGGGTCTAATAAGGTTAGGTCGCGTACCCGTTTCTCCGCCACTTCGGCTGGATTCAGAGTCTCTCTGTCGGCCTCTTTTACAAAATAGTCCCATTCGTCTACCAGTTTGGTCTCAGGATGCCATTGCATCCAGATAGCTCCCAAGCTGTTTTGCACCAAAAACTTTACCATGTACGGCTCGGTATACAGTTGGGTCGCCGGAATAATATCAGCCCCCTCTATTTTAGCCCCTTTTTGGGTACGAACCTTTTCAAAAACGCGGTCTTTCTCTTCGGCGTTCCAATATTGGTAGGCCCATCCCAAAGCATCGGGCGCGGCAAACACGGCATCGGTGGCTGGCTCTTGGTTGCGAGCCGTCTCCGTGCCAGAGAGCAAAGCCACACATGCTTTTAAGGCGGCCACCGAGGGGCGCAGGGCAATGGCCGGACTGGTGGGGTTAAACAGGCGGGGCAAATCAGCCACCCGTTGCTCAAACTCGGCTAACAACACCGCAAACAGGCCATCATCTGCCTCGGTGCATCGCTCTGGTTGGCGGCGGGCAAACCGTTGATGCACCATCGAGCGCCCCCCATAGACCTCTTTTTGCAAGATAATCTCATCAATCAGGGCGCGGGCTTCCATACAGCGCAGGGTCAGCAGGCGGTTGGCCCAACTATAGGCCGATTCTCGCCCAAACTCGGCAATGGCGGCGGCGCGTGGCACACCCGCCGCTTGCCGAAAGGCCACATAAGCCAACACCTGCTCATGGGCTTGTTGGTCTGCGGGCGGGAGATGGCTCAGTTCATGGAGTGGTTTGGCGGGGCGGTCTCGCCAAATACCAATAGCGTTCAAACGGCGTTCCAAATCGCCCGGCTGAAACTGTCCTCGTTCATCATACTGCCCCTCTAAAATGTGGCGCAGTTCTAGGCTAACGGCTCGTAAAATCTTTTTATGGTCAACGTTCATGGGGTAATGGGTAATTATCAATTATTAATTATTAATTATCAATTGATAATCACTTGGTCGTGTGTTTTAAGGGCAGTTTTGACCGCTTGGTCGAGTTTGTCTCGTACAGCTTCCCACTCGGTCACCGATTCAAGCGGTTGGCTGATGAAGTCGGCTAGGCGAAGCTGATAGACCGTTTTTTGGGGGGTAACGGGTTGACGGTTGGCGCGTTCTTGGGCGATGTTGCGTTCTAATTTGTCAACTAAGTTAGCCGCATGGGCAGGCAAATAGGAGACGTTAGCCGGACTTTGGTCAGCCTCAAGGGTGTTTAAAAACTGCTGTAAAGGGGCGGCTAAGGTGTCCTCTAGCTCCTCAATAGGCAACTGTTGATTACGCAGGGTTTGGGGCAGTTGGGCCAGAACTGGCTCAACGATTTTGCGGGCAGAGGCGCGCCACTCGGTTAATTGTTGTTGTAAGGCCACCGTTGCTTGGGCCTGAGAGTTTTGTAAATCTTGCCAAGTACGTTTTTCGGTAATAAGGGCTTGGTTAAGGGCAGTTTGCCAATTTTGTAAAAAGGTTCGGCCAGCCTCGTTGGGGGGCAAACGATACTCAATCGCTTTCAACTCATTCACAAAATCTCGCATGGTGGTAAACGCTTGGCCCGATTTAGAGACAAAATCGGCTACCTGCCGAATAATCTGCACATACCCGTCTAAATCGGCTTGATGGGTGTTGATTTTTTTAATACGCTGATGAGGGTTGGTTTGGGCAATCATATCTTCAAACAGACGTTGCCCGGTTTGGAACTCCGTTGGCAGGATTAAACCGGCTGGAGCGGCCCATCGGCTGGCTTGGTTGGCTTGGTCTAATAATTTGGTGGCAAACTGCTCTATCACCTCAGATAGGGCGGCGGGGGTTTCGTCGATTTTACGGTTGCGGGTGAGCTTAATCAATCTTTTACGAACCGAGACCAACATCTCTGGGTCTAACTCAATCGACTCGATGATCAGTTCTACGCGGTCAAAACGGCGGCTATTACGCAACGCGTTCTGCAACTCAGCATCATGGGGGTTTACGTACCGTTTTTTGTCAATCACAACCTGTAACACGCTGGCTCTAACCAGCGCGGCAATCCCCACCCGAACGGCTCCCATGTTCCAACCATACGGGGGGGCGGTAAACTGTTGTATCAGTTCTTTACCCAAAATGCGCTCCTGCCGATTCTGGCGTTGGGTTAAATAGGTCCGCACATCATCCAATAGCGGGGCATGCAGGTTGATTTGGCCCGATTTATCAAACAGATTCAAGCGTTGCACCTCAGCCGTAATCTTTTTAGAGCCACGCAAAACATCATAAATAGCATCGCTCTCTTTAATTACCTGTATCGGCACCCGTTCATATTTGGGGTAAATGGTCGGCCAAAAGGTGGCTAGTTCAAAACGCAGGGTTTCACTGGGTTTTTGTCCATTTTTGGGGTACAACGGACGGGTAGAGCCACGAAAAACGATGTTGGCCTGTTTCAGCCCCTGTTGAAAACCATCTAAAATTTTTTGACGCAGTTTACTCAAATCTTGGTTTTCTCGCTCGGTGGCGAGTTGGCGGGCCTCTTGAGATTGTTGGGTATCCCCTTTCCAGCGGTTAATGACGGCTTTCATGGCTAAATAATATTTTAGGTTTTCATCAAACTCTGGCACTCGGTCACACAATACAAACAGGCTATGTTGCTGGTCTGCTTGTAAACTTTGGTCTTCCAAATCTTTCAGTGTGGTTTGTAACAGCGCGGCCAAGGGGGAGTACAGTTTTAAGGTGACATAGCCATCTTTAGTAACCGGATTATCATCAATCAAAATTCGCAACCCAAACTCAGCCCCCTTAAAGGGAACATTGGTGAAACCTAAAAAATCGATGACTGAAAATTCGGCAATACCTCGTTCCAAATCGGCAAGCCGCAGATGGCTTTTTTCCTCGGCAACGGCTTCTTCAAAGGTGCGCCGTTCTCCGGTTAAAAACTCATACTCATCCCCAATTTGGGCCACCATTTTGGCCTGTGTCAACTTTTTTAGCTCTGGCAAAACTTTAGTATTGATGATGGTGGCTAAATCATCATCGGTATGCTCCACCAATAAACGGGCCAAATTATCAACCGTTCGGGGGAGGTAGATAATCTGTTGGGCTAGATACAACACCTCGGCTACTCGTTGGGTGGTTTCGTTACCATGCGGCACTCGCTCTACCACGCGGCTCAACTCGCCTCGTACATCCGAGTTAATCTCGCCCTCTCCCACCAAATTATGATACACCTCATCAAAAGAGACCAACTCCCCAACTACGGCATCCAAATAGTCACGCCGTCCTAAACGTAAAATATCTTGGGTAATCGCCATCAAGGTACGGGTAGAGCCAGATAGTTGTTCCCCTCGTCCACCAGCACTGCGTAAACTTTTCACAACTTCGGGAATAAGATGGATATGATAAGGAAAGAAAGGATAAAACGCGGTAAACCGTTCCTCAGTGCAAGGAGGTAGTTTTTGGTTGCTATTTTTCAGTTCCCCCAAATCTCGTAATACGCCGGGGTTGCCTTGGTAGGCTTGGTTAACGGCTTGTTTTCCGGCGGTTTTCTTCTTAAAAATACGGTCTTCCAACACCAGTTCGATATTTTCGGTGGTTAGGTTAAATTTAGAACGAAAACGGCCTTCGATTTTTTTGAAATCGCCTTTACGGGCACGCGCATTTTGATAAACCGCCCCCATATCCTCATGGGTGGTCACAACAATCCATATCTTACCTTGCCCTTTGTTGGATGCTTCCTCAACCAAGGCTTGTAAATGAGAAAGGCGATGCTCATCATCGCCAATCCATTGGCCGGTTTCATCTAATACTAAGGCCAATCGGCAAGGTTTGCCCTGTTGAGCGCGTTCAGCCAAATCATCTAAAATGGTTTGCACCAAAAATTTCACATTGTACAGTTCGCCTGCCTCGGCATCTTTTAGAGCTTGGATCACATCATTCGGGGTGGCAAATACATCGGGAGCCACCTCACAAGCGGCCTGATACAGCTTGCGGGCGTAAAAGGTGGGATTACGCTGAATATCAGCCCAGGAGCGTTTGGTTAACCGTTCGGCGGCTTGGTGTAAGGCCGTTAATTGACCTCGTTTATCCAACTCTTGCTCAATCACTTTGGCATACAACACATTCGAGCCATATCCTTTGGCGCGATAATATTCGGTTAATAACATGCGGGGCAACGGAGTCTTTTTATCACCCGATAAACTGTTCAAGTTAAAGGCCAACACCTGTGTTTGCAGGCGGGGTAATAAAGCCAAACTACGCAAAATTGAACTGTGTCGGGTGGCTTGGCTTGGGACTCTGGCCTCAAATCGAGTGGCGGCGGTTGCACCTGCCAAGGTACGATTTTCGATCAACAGGGCGGCAATTTTCGCCAAATGTGATTTCCCCGACCCAAAATAACCGGAAATCCAGACCCCTATTTCGGTTGTGTTTTGGCGTATTGTGTCGGTATAATGCTCTAAAAAGTCATCCAAGTAACGCTCAATCACAGGAGTAACCACATAACTGCCAATCTCTGCGGCCAGTTTTTGCTCATTTTCCTGCTCGTTCACTTTAATGACTGGCTCAATTTTCTCTTCGATTTGGGTTTCAAAAATCTCTCGTAGTTGCATGGTTGCTCCTATAAAATATCGCCTCGATACATCACTTCTTGGTGTTGATTAAGAAAACTATAAACTCTGGCTTCATCAATACGCCCCGGAATTAAAATAATAACGGGGTGGTCTAACGCCATCGATTGTTCGTTATCCCACAGGGCTTGCATCAAAGCGTGGGGGGTGGTTACGGGGTGTAAGGCGGCCAATCGTTCTAATGAGATAACCAGTTTGCTGTTAGGCGTTGAGATGAGTTGTTCTCCAATTGCTTGTACTAAGCCCGTTACCCACATGGTGCCAAGTTCAACATTCGGGTCTGAGCCGGGCATCGGGTCTGCCAACATTTCAACAATATCCTCAACCCCAAACTCTTCCATCATGCTGGTTATGGTAGCTAATAAATCAAACTGTTTAATGGTATAATCTGCGGGTAACGTATCAATTAAGGTGTGCCATTCCTTCAACACTGCCACTTCTGCCTCTAACGGGTAAACCACAGCTAAAAAAGGAGCACCGGTTTTACGCCCAATATAGTCATAGCGGCTTTTCAATCGTTCAACGGCTTCCCGTAATTTCCAAAGCCAATTATTCATGGGAACTATCCTCACTAACTGGTAATCGGGTTAGTTGTAACATAACAGTTTCGCCAACCCGTTCGTAGTTAAGCCAGTCCTGTTGGGCCAACTTACCCAAGGCATTATTCACCTCAACCTCAGACCACAAAAACAATCGCCAATCGGGGGCTTGCAAAATAGCCCGTCCTTGTTTACCCTCAGCTAACAACACACATATCAAATGATAAACGGTTTCGTTGGCAATCGCAGGTTGCTGAATATGTTTTTTTTGTACACCCTTTAACAAACCAAAATCACGCAAGGCGGTTAAACTCATCGAGATAAGACGTTTACGGGTGCTGTCTCGCCATTTGTTGATGTGGGGCGATTGTTCGGCAAGTTGTTGCAGGAACATCAAACCCTCATCACGCGTGATGAGGGTTTTTCCATGTTGCCATCGTTCCCAAATAGGCCCCATCACCAGTTCAAACGTTAAACGGTCTCGTAAGGTGTAATGTAAATAGGCCAACGACAGAAAATCTACCGACTGAATTCCCTGTTTTGTTGCGTGATGCAAACCTTCGCCAACCCATTGTGGGGCGATGGTTAAATACCGATGTTTGATAGCGTTCCATATTTTTCGGCGTGTCTCATAAGAGGATTTGTTCAATGTATTCTCTACCAAAATAACTTGTCGAATATCAGCCGCGGTAAATTCAGCGTTAATCCCCTTAAAAAGGTTAAACGTTTCTTGTATCAACGCCCCCTTAGAGGTGTTACGCGAGGAGATTGGGCCACTATCCCGTAAATTTTGAATTGTGGTAAAAAACTTTGATTGCGTATTGGTCATGGGTTTAATTAATCTTCGGGAGGTGTCTTACAATCTTCCTATTGTAACATGGTTTTATATGAAGCCAAAAATTTTTAGATAATGTAACCTCACGGTTTTTAGAATAAATAACAAAACGGCCTTGTCGTAATTGACAAGGCCGTTAAAGTATGGCATATTATTTTTATGTTATGCGGCTAATTTCGAGCCAAAATAGGATATTGTCAGTAACTTTGAAAAAGTTCAGTAATACCGCCCTAGAAACCCGATTTCTTTGAGAAATCGGGTTTCTGACGCTCTTTTTGGCGAGTTCACTGAATACTTACGTAACTTTGGCCCCCTACAAACCGCCCGCCATATTCGACAGAATCCCATAAGCCCCGACATAGGTGCCGATTAAGCTACCTAAGCCGCTCAAAATAAAGACCAAAAAGACGCGTAATAGTCGATTTTGCCACCATTTTTTCAGGTGATTCATGTCTTCGCCCACCGATTGGAGTTCTTTGACTTTGGGCGGTTGCAGATAAACTTGCATAAAAGCGGTCACATACCCGGCCCCAATCACCGGCGTTAGGCTGGTGAGGGGCGCGGCCACAAAGGCAGTTATAACCGTCAGGGGATGCCCTAAGGCCAAGGCCGTGCCTATGGCACTGGGGATGCCGTTGGCTAAAACCCAGAGCATAATATTCTCTCCGGCCGCGTTTAAGCCTTGACTGTAGCCGATATAGGCGATTGCTCCTAAAATAATGGTCGGAATCCCCCAGCCAATCACCTGCCATATCGGTGACGTGGAGGGGATTTTTTCCACCTCACTCAAATCTCGGTTAGAACGAGTACGCAGGGCATGACAAATTCCCTCCACATGGCCTGCTCCTACCACCGAAACCACACATTGACCGTTGGCCTCACGGGTTTTCTGGGCGATGTAGGTATCGCGTTCATCAATTAGAACCTGTTTTAGTACTGGCAAAAACTCCCCCAACTCCTTCATCATCTCCGATAACACATCGGTCTGACGCATTTCGGTTAACATTTCTTCCGATATTTCGGGACTTTCAAATATACCCACCAAGCCAGAAGTGAGCAGTTTCATCTTCTCCCAAAAGGACATGGAGTACCATGCTCGACGCAGGGTGATGCGGACATCACGGTCGCACAGGGCAATTGGAATGTCAGCCTCTTGCGCCGCTTTGGTCGCCTCTAGGAGTTCCACACCGGGCATCACGCCTAGCTTTTGGCCTAGTTTTTTCTGGTAGGTCGATAAAATCAAATTGACCAGCAAGGTGGTCAACTGCTTGCGCCGAATCACCTCTTTCAGGTCTAGGTTCTCCCATTTGTTCTTTTCGGTCAAGGTTTTATAACGTTGTGGGTCTAGTTCTACGCAGACACAGTCCGGCTGTTCTTGGCTGATAACCTGTCGCACTAACTCGGCAGACTCTTGGGAGACATGGGCCGTGCCGATAATAATAAATTCTCGACCATCTACCTCGACGATGGTCACATCTTGGGGATAGTCGCGAGTCGTTGTGGTTGATTGTTCCATTTTTCTAATTCCTGTTATACCTATACTAAAAGTTGGCTATACGCATAAGGCGAAGCAAAATCGTAGCACAGCGCTTTAGCCTGTGCGGTACACAGCTTGAAAGCTGTGCTACATATTTCGGCTTATGTTGGTAGCCCTAAAAGTTGGTAACCGTTCCCCCCCTCGTTCCCACGCTCTGCGTGGGAACGCATACCAGACGCTCTGCGTCGACATAAGCCGGAATTGTGAATTTTCAGGCACATATCGACACAATAGAGCCGTGACAGATGAATATCCGCCACGATCTATGGTAAGGGGGTGAACAAATACGAAAGTTGTTTGAGACCGAAACTTTTTACTTGTCTACCATGTCATGCCCGAATGTCTGTATCGGGCATCCATCTGCTATGAAGTCTTGGATTCCCGCTAAAAGCATGCGGGAATGACATATCGAAAGTTGGTAATCCTGCACAAGTAGTGATGACGGGATCTGAAAGTTCTGTTTTCATTCTGTTCTCAGTATAGTTGTTGATACAGTCGCGCCGTTTCTTGTCCAACCTGCGACCAGTCGAACAGGTTGCCTAGTTCTGTCGAAGCGGCTGATAGTCGTTGGCGCAAGGGTAAATCGTCAGCTAAAAGGGCGATAATCTGCGCCAAACTCTCGGCATTATGGGGTTGAGCTAAAAGCATGGTTTGGTTAGCCTGAATTTCTGGTAGATGTTGCGGCTGGGGTGGCTCGGTGCTAACAATCGGACAGCCATGTCGTAAGGCCGCAATCAGCGTCGTCCGCCGAAACGATACCCCATCTCGATAGGGCAATACTACCGCGTCCGCGGCCAGCAGATTGGCCGACACCTCATGGAGACCGACATAACCTGTTCGATGGACGTAACTTGTCAAACCGTTTTGCTCGATTAACTGCTTAATTCGCCGAGCGTAGGCCACATTGGTCGGGTCTGCTGATCCCACCTCGCCACCGATAAACAGTAGCTTGGCCTTAATCCCCTGCTGATGAAGTAGCCTCAAAGCAGTAATTAACTCCTCGCCCCCTTTGCTCTCGTTCAAAAAGCCAAAGTAGGCCAGTAATAAGGTCGATTCATCAGCTTGATATTGTTGTCGCCATGTTGCGCGTTCAAAATCGGCTGGTGGCTGAGGCCGGACATTGTTACCGAGCCGAATCAGGTGAATCTTCTGTGGATTCTCGGCTCCAATGCCATGCCTTTCCAAAGTAGCAATATCCTCACGGTTGGTACATATAACCGCATCACTGTGTCGAGCCAAAGCCAACATGGAGCGCCATCGGAATCGACCTGCTTTCGGGAAAATATACGGCACTCGCAGATCATGAAATGTGGTCACAACTCTAGTTTTTTGCCGTCGTTGTTTCAGATACCACGGGAGCCAGTTTACCCAGCCCCCTAAATCGTACATCGCCGCTTGATATTGGATATGCAAAACATCGGGCTGATACTGTTTAAGATGATGACGAATGTAGAACCAACTCCGCCACCCCCAATCGGGAAGCGTGGCGTACACCGGAACGGTCTTTTTGGTAGCGCCGCGCCACCGTCGGCTGATTAACACCGTCGGAGGCATCCCTAGAGGGAGTAGTTGCGCGGCTAAGTTAGCTGTATAGTCGGCGATACCCCCCTGCATGGGCGGGTACTCGCCAGTCAAAAACGTTATTTTCATTGAGAGCAGGTCTAATTTAAACAAAACGTTACTATAACCCACTTTGAGGTATCTAGCAAAGGAATCGGGCTGGTCGGCTTCGTCGATCAGTAGTTCTAAATGTTCTGATAACTACGCAGAACTCATCCAATGACTATTATAGAGCAGAATTTACAGGATAGGAGAATAAAAATTCTCTTATCCTGTAAATTCTGCTCTAAACAGCGTAAATACTGTGGACTATTTGAGTTGTGCGGAGTCTTCAAAAATGTTGCTCGACGAGTAAATATTCAGTGAACTCGCTAGAAAGAGTATCAGAAACCCGATTTCTTTGAGAAATCGGGTTTCTAGGGCGGTTTTACTGAACTTTTACCGACGATTGTCGTTCCATTCATGACCTGATATTTTGATAAAATCAAAAGCATTTTTTGACAGGATTAACAGGATTGACAGGATTTTCTTACTTGTAATCCTGTCAATCCTGTTAATCCTGTCAGATATTGTTTTAGTCATGTTGAAATGATAAACTTCTGAGGATTTCATCATGATGGACGGCGAGATGGCCGACCACCGGAGTCGCTTAGTTCGGCAAAGGCAATCCGAATCCCACGTTGGCGACATTGTTGGAGCAGGGTACGATGATGTCTAATGCTTCGCGCTCCGTCTTGGCTACCCTCTTTTTGGGTTTGTTTAGTCAAGATAGCTAACATCCGGTCAGCATAGCAAGATTCGCAAAACGGCGCGCAAGATTGGGCAAGCAATGGAGTCTCGTTTGGTGTATATTGATCCTGTCTTACGGAATGGGTATTAATTAACCTGTGCATAAGGCCGCTGATTGAAATCAGCGTCTTAAACGGAAAACCTGCTTAAGCAGGTTTCTCGTGTCAGCATAAGAATTCATTCTTATGTGAAAACGCGCAACTTATTCAATCCCGATTCCTACACAATATGAGCATTATCTGAACAACCCGAAAGAACATCCGCAAAATAAACATGTGCTAGACGTCTGCATGCCGGTCAAGCCTGGACTGATGAAAACAGGGTCAGATTCGGTTTGCTAATTAATCTCGTTTTTATTCCGTTAAACGATAAGAACAGGATGCGCAGGATGACACTGATTTTGCGTGTACTAATCAGTGTCATCCTGCGCATCCTGTTCTAAATGCACCTGAAACATGGAACAAAACTGGAATCGATTTGTGACCCCAAAATGGCTCCGATTAACGTTAATTTTCACCAGCCTAGGTCAAGCCTATGTAGGAATCGGGATTAAATAAGGAAGTTCCAGAATTTAAAACCTCCCAAAACCATTGTGACACTCTACCCCCCTCAGTCCCCCCTGCTAGGGGGAGGAGCCGCTTCCCCCCTAGCAGGGGGGACTGAGGGGGGTAGAGACTTTGCTCAATTTGGGAGATTTATTTTCTTGGAATTGCCTAAGTTGCGCGTTTGACTGGAAGCCGAAACCAAAAAGAGGCTGACGAGATGTCAGCCTCTTTTTGATTCTTATTCTCCATGAAGCACATCATGATCTTCACCCCCTTGTAAAGATGATGCCCTGACCAATCTCTGGCTAACTTGCCACCATCTGTGGGCGGAACTTGTAGCCATAAACAATCAGCCCCTCATCACCTTGAGTTTTCAGTTTACGGGTGACCATTTCCACTGGCATGCCGATGTTAACCGCTTCGTTCGCCACATCGGTCAGTTGGGCAGTGACCAGTGGCCCTTCATCTAATTTGACCAAGGCAACGGTGTAAGGAGCCGCTTCCTCATACCCCTCGGGGACTTTGTAGACTGTCGAATGAGAATAAACCTCACCTTTGCCGCTAAACTGATAGTCCGGCTGACGTTCTTTGTCGGCGCAATGGGGACAAACGTCGCGAGGCGGGAATATTTTACCGCTACAGTTGGGGCAAACTTCCCCAACTAGTTGATACCGTTGTGAGTTAAGTCGCCAATGGCGAGCTATTTGAGTTGACATGATAAGTTCCTATTTGGGTTGATGTGTGGTTGTGGGTTTACGTGATCCAGAGTGGTTCAATGTTTAAGTAGTTTTCAGAACTAACTTGTAAAAAACAGAAGTGCACCCATAATAGGCGGGTAGCGCGAAGCCTCCTTGAAGGAGGATATACCTGCCAAATACCCGTTGCGATTACATAATCGCAACGATCAGGAAAACAGGAGTGTCAAAATTGTATTTTGACAGCAAGAA
>JAUCGA010000065.1 GCA_030377865.1 Anaerolineales bacterium HSG25
ACTTGCTGTTCGATACAAAAATCTCCAACCGTTACCTTTTTTGGCTTGTTTATCTCTTTAGGCAAATCCCTTTTTGGGATATACCTGATAAAAATATGGAACTTTTTGCTTTCCGGTCAGTATTGGGCTTCACCTCGATCTAAGTCAACCAGCAAGTCGGCTTGACGTGGGTTTTGGAGGGGAATAGTTTTGACCCAACTGGCCTGTTTTAACTCCGTAACACCGATATATTGTGCGCCACCGACTAGTACTTCTCGTTGAACCGCGGGTGGAATAATGATTGTTTCATATAATCGTTGCAATAGCTCAAAATGACCGATTAAAGCCAATGAGATACACGGGGTGGCATTGACCACCACAGTTTGCTTAGGCATTGGCAAAATCCTCGGCCAGTTCATCCGGCTCTACCCCAATGGGCGAGAGATTAAACGGTTTTAAGGCAAACATAAAGGCCACCCGTGACATGCCCGCTAACTCTGCCGCTTTACCCGTAGAGAGACGATTTAACTCATACAGTTTGACGGCTAACAACAATCGAGCTTCGACCTCAAACTCGGCTTGGCTCTTCTTTAACGAAAACAGTATATCATCTGAATAGGGTATCGTCATTATATAAGTCATTAGAAAATCCTTTTTTGTGAATGGTAAATTATAAATTATGAATTATAAATGAACTACATTCACAATTCATAATTCACAATTCACAATTCATAATTCACAATTCATAATTCATAATTCACAATTCATAATTCATAATTCATAATTCACAATTCACAATTCATAATTCACAATTCACAATTCACAATTCATAATTCATAATTCACAATTCACAATTCATAATTCACAATTCATAATTAAAATGTTAGTTGCGCCGAACTACCTTGCCCAACCATGTAGTTGCTCAAACTCTCTAGCAGGGCGCGCTCTTCGCTACCGGCGGGAGCCAGTTCGATGATGGCTTGTAGGATGTGCTGGAACAGTTTATGGCGGGTGAGGCTATGTTGTTGCAGGTAGCGGTCTACCAGTGATTGGTCGCCGTTTTTCCAGAGGTGCATGAGCAGATGGACATGGTTGATGAGGGGACGGGGTTGGCTGATGGTGGGTGTTTCGAGGGTCATCTCTGTTTGTTGACTGGCTGGCTTTAGCTTTTTGACCTCATCCTTAAGTTTGCGTTTGACCCATCCTTTGAGCTTGAGGGTGCTACCCTTATGCTCGACCAGATCATGTTTGTCGGCCAACTCGCGGTCAGACAGGTTGCAGGTCAGGGCGTAGAGGATGTAGGCTCCGCTGGACGCGTCGAGCAGGCCGAAGTCGTTACGATGGAAGATGGGGTAATGATGATTTGTTGGGCTTGTATCGTTATTGAAACATCAAATTCACTATGCAAAGCCCACTCTTTCAACATTTCATCAGGAATCATTAACATCAACCCCTGTTCTGTACGATGTATTTTTGTTTTTATCATAATTTTAGTTAGTTAAAAGTGGATAGTGAACAGTGATTAGCAAACAACTGTCCCACTATTAACTATTCACTTTTAACTAACCACTATTCACTACCACCCCACACCCCGATTCGACAGTGCAGGCGCGCCGATCCGAGTTAGATCGGGTGCGAATCGGCGCGGTGGGGGTGTTGTTTCGTTGCTGTTTGCGCGGTGTATGTTTACTTACTGCCCCCCGCCCCCACCTCTTTCTAGTCCTCTTGTTCCTGCTAACTCTACTGGGACATCCTCATCATAAGGTTGACCCGCGCCCGGAAACGGGTCGGCGTATGGAATGATGATGGCCCCGATAATAGCCCCAATAATGGCTACCCCGACATTACCAGTGAGGAGGAAAGCACATAAGGCACCTGATATAACACCCAAGACACGATAGATTGTAAGTTTTAGTTGATTCATGGTTGTATCCTATAAAATTATTTAATGCGCCGCTCCGAGTTAGATCGGGTGCGAATCGGCGCGGTGGAGCGGTATTTTGCACCTTAAAACAAACCATGCCACCATCCTAGACTATATGCGCCCGAAGTAAAGGCTAAGAACATTAAACACAAAATCAAGATGAACTCAAGCAGATTATCTAGCCATGTTGTCTGAGAAGATTGTTCTAATTCCCCTTTATCTCGTTCCTCAATTTGGACGTGATGGGCTTGTTGATACTGGTTGAGTTGATCATGGAGTTGTTTTAGCTCATTCTCTTTGACCAGTAGTGTATCCTGATAGTTCTGTTCAACCGTTTTTGCTCGCTGTTGTTGGCTTTCATAATCTTGGGAGTTCGCTTGTAACTGTTGATACTCACGGGTTAAATCTTGAACAGTCGCTTGTAACGTTGTGATTTCATCATCCTTTTTGTGAGACTCTAAACCAGTTATCTTTTTATCCCGTTCCGCTAAACGGGCATTTGTTAGCTGTAATTCCCGTTCTAAACGAGCCTGAGATGCGCCTTCCTTTGAGAGTAGGTTCTTTAAGGCTTTTAACTGTCCCTCATAGTGTACCTTAGCACGCTGTTGTTGATCCTCTCTTTCGGCATCAATTTGTCGTAAAACAGCCTTCACCTCAGCCACCACTTTTTGAGGGTTGGCCTTTGCCCCTGTTAATTCAACCCCCCGAAAACGAAGCACCCGATACCCTGCCCGCTCAATATATCGCTCCCGTTCAGCATCATGAAGAAGTTGTTTTGGGGTGTGGTGGTTTTGCCAACCATCTAATTCGATGGCGACTTTATGAGTTTCAATCACAAAATCAGCCCGATACCGTTTCAATTTTTCAGCATCCCCAAACCAAACTTCACGTTCTAAACTAGCTATTTCCCCTTCTGCACCCTCTGCAAAAGCCACTTCGATGGGACTTAGTTTGATGTTGGTCTTACGTTTGGGACTTTCTGAGGTTCGCCGAGGTTGTAATCTCATATTAGATTGATTGTTGGTACAGTTAGTGTATTAAGATGGTACTGCATTTTCATGCTTAAAACGGTATTTGACGGTGCAAGCCCACCGCTCCGAGTTAGATCAGGTGCGAATCGGCGCGGCGACTTTTTGTTCTGATTGCATTACAGGATTACCTTGTTAATTCTTAAACGGTCAATCTCATACCATGTATCGGTCTCGGCATGGTAAAACTTCCACGCATGCCAACCATCACAGGCTTTCCACCCTGTGGCGGTCTTACATGCCCCTGATGGTGAACCGTATTCAGCCTCATTAAATAGCATCCGACCATTACGGTCTAACATCAGGGCTTGGTGTTTGTGCTTTTTCATTCTCATCTCAACCGGTAAGGGAAAGGTAACGGTAACGGTAATATCTGGCTCGGTAGTGGTTTCTGGCTCATCATCACCCACAACGTCACCCCACCATTCAGTATCAAGGGTATAAATAGTGTGTTGCTCGGTATTAACGCCAATTTCATGGGTTAAAAGTAAGGACACCAGTTTAGGGCCATCTATCAAACTAATGGGAGCTTTGCCCGATGCTTGAGCTTCGGTAATGGCTCCTTTAGAAAACTTGCTGGTAGTGATAAATATCCCCTGCTCATGCACGGTCAGCGCGCCTCGCAGGGCTTGAACCTCTGGAGCACGGATGTTTCGTTTCCACCGTTTTGCTTGTACCGCGGCATTAATCTTGGTAATACCTGCCGCGTTCAAAACACCTCGCACGTCAATTCCACCGTCCCTACTGTAGGATGTTACCTCAATTGTGTCTTCCTCAAATCCTAAATCATTGAGTAGTTGGCTAACGAGTACCTCAAACTGGTCTGGTGACATGTCACTCAGTCGTTGGTGTAGGGCGGAACGGGTCTGTTGATTGAGTTCTTGGATGCGTTGGGTAATGCCAGTTGGCTGGTTTTGAGACAAGCCAAACACACCGCGGCTAACTCGCCTAAAACGAGTCTGAGGACGTTTGGTATCTGTGTATAATCGAGACCCCATTGTTGCGGGAGGTGTTTGCCCTTTGGTCTCTAATAGATTGGCATCCAAAGCTCGTTTTGTAATCTCGGTATAATGCAACGGCTCTTTTGCCTGTTTCAAAATCTCATAAGCCGCATCAAGTAAGTTCATACAGGTAATCTCCTAAACAAAAAACGCCCCTCAGTCAAACAACTTGACCAAGCGGCGTGGGTGTGCTACGATTCAGGTATAATAAAACGCCAACATCCACTGTTGGTCTAGCTTTACCAAAACCCGTTGCGGGTCGCCTTCCAAGCAAAGCAACGGGTTTTTTTTATGCAGTTGCTCCCAATTGTAGCACAATTTTACGGTTTGGTAAAACTATTATACCAAATCAACATAAACAGGGTAAACATCAAAATTATAAATGGTAAATGGTGAACGAGCGGCATTACGGGTAAATATGGTCAACTTTGTCGTATTTTCAATGCCCGTATTCAAACCGATCTTGGCGACAAACGTAATTTACAATTCACCATTCACCGTTTACCATTTACCATTTCATTCCATTCCATCCTGCATAATCCTTATGACCTATTTCGGGGTAAATATTCAGTGAACTCGCCAGAAAGAGTGTCAGAAACCCGATTTCTTAAAGAAATCGGGTTTCTAGAGCTACTTTACTGAACTTTTACATTTCGGGGGCAAAAAATCATTTATGAAAACTCTGCGTCTCCGCGGCCCTGCGAGAATTTTACTAGGAATCCCTTGCCCAGTTTCACCCCACACATTCTCCTCATAAAAACCTCAAGTTATCCAGCCTTAAGTTTGTTAAAATAAATCTCAAAGAACAGCTTAACTGTAAATATTCAGTGAACTCGCTAGAAAGAGCGTCAGAAACCAGATTTCTCAAAGAAATCGGGTTTCTAGGGTGGCATTACTGAACTTTTACATCCCCTTACTATCAACTTAAAAGGAGTGAACAGATGCAACCCCTTGAAATCCCCGTTGAATTGATTAATAGCCTACCATTTATGTCCACTAAGCAACAAGGTCAAATCTCATTAGAGCAGGTTCAAACTGGCATTAGTGGTTACTTTACCTTTAATCCCCAACAACAAACCTTAGTGTTAACCCCCTTTCCTGTCGTTTCCTCACCCCAACAATACTCTAATACATCGCCCCTATCCAAACGAGAAACCCAAATATTAAGTCTCGTTGCCAAAGGCAAAAGTAACGCCAAAATCGGCCAAACACTCCATATAGCGGTCAGCACTGTTAAGTGTCACATGCGAAACATTTTCGACAAATTAAAAGTGCAATCTCGTACCGAAGCGGTCATGGTCACCATGCAACAAGGCTGGATTACCGCCCCAACTATGTGTTAAATCGTCAAAAACCATTACTGATTATTAAGGAGACAAACATTGAACAATCATTCTCTATTTCCCAACACCGATTTAACTGTACATTATCTCGATTTAATCGAGAGCACTCGACCACCAGTTAGGGCGCAACAAAACCCTCCCTTCCTTTTCTCAGTGGCCGATGGCCTATTAGCTGAAAACACTCGTTTGCATCGAGCACTTAAGGTTGAGCGGATCAAAAATTTCCAGTTAGAAACTCAGCAACGAAAAATTTTGGCTGGAGAACTGCATGACGGGCCAGCCCAGCTAATTAGCGCCGGTATTATGTATCTGGACATGATTAAAGAGGAAACATTAGACCAAACAAACCACGAAGCATTACAAGAAATAAAAACCACCCAAGCCCTATTACGCCGAGTTGATTATCAGCTACGCACCTTATGTTTTGAGTTCCGTCCCATAGCATTACAGACACAGGGACTACCAGCGGCGTTGCAGGGGTTAATAGACCGTTCTAAAAAAGATATGTACGCTTCGGCAGAGATTACCCTAGAACTTTACCCGATTAATCCCATTAACGAGATTAGCCGCTTCAAGGAACAGATTGAGCAACTCTTTTTTCGATTAGCGATCGAAGCATTACACAACGCTCTAAAACATGCCTGTGCCAATTTGATAACGGTTCGGCTAGAGGAAACGACTACCCATTTACAGTTAACCGTTGCCGATGATGGGGTTGGTTTTGATGTGGCCGAAATTTTGGAGAATTACGAAGGACGAGGTAGTTATGGCCTCTACAACCTCCAAACATTGGCCAACTTAGTCGATATTCAAATCACCATTAGCTCGATACCTGATGAAGGAACCATGCTTACCTTTTTGTTGCAAAAATCAACCACATCAGCGTGATATGTAGTTTTCAGAACTAACTTGTTAAAAACAGGAGTGTCAAAATTGTATTTTGACAGCAAGAATGGAATTCTTGCACTCGGAAAAAGTGACAACTTAGAAATGAAAGTTACTTATGTGAGGTGTGATGATTCAGGGCAATCATGTTTCATGCTCATATTTTCCATATCAAAATCTCAAGATGTCAAACTAACTTCGTGTTATAGTTAACAGTATTAAGCATCAATTTTGAATTAGGGACATGGAAATTCTTCCTACCCTTATTTAAAAAAGGAGCTCGTTTATCGAACCAACAATTACCAACTTAATCACTAGGAACGAGAACTTTATGGCTCATTCCTAAAGCAACCTTTTTTCAAAAACAGCTTATTAGAGAGTGTCTTCGTAGGAGAAACCAATGTCCCACAATACGTTACAATACCAAACAATTTTAAAAATAGCATTTAGTTTAGCGATACTTCTTTGTTTAACAAGTGGTATTAACCTAACCCAAGCAGATAATAACCTGCAAGTAGATAATAACCTGCAAGTTAGCAACCTTACTGGTGCCTTGACTCAGACAGATTTAGCCAACCAACTTCTAGCCTCAGATTCAGGTATAACGATTCAAAGTGTGACCTATACTGGTGCTGACGAGGCGGCTGGTATCTTCAGCACTGGCCAAAGTAGTATCGGATTTGATAAAGGTATTATCTTAGGAACTGGGGATGTTATCGAAGTTAAAGGCCCTAACCAAAGTGATAGTACCAGTACCCTCAACTATGAGGATGGTGATAGCGACCTGGACAACATTATTAACGGTACAACCAAAGATGCCGCGGTTTTTGAAACCAGTTTTGTCCCCTCTGGCAATACTATCTCGTTCCAGTATGTTTTTGGTTCAGAGGAGTACAATGAGTATGTGGGGAAAGAATTTAATGATGCCTTCGCTTTTTTTGTTAATGGAACCAACTATGCCATACTTCCCAATGGCGACCCGGTAGCCATCAACAATGTTAATAACGGCAAAAATGCGGATTACTATCGCGACAATACTAATAACACGATCAACACCGAAATGGACGGTTTGACAACGGTTATTACATTTCAAGCTCCGGTTAATCAAGGGCAAGCTAACCATCTTAAATTGGTCGTTGCGGATGTAAGCGATAGTGCGTTGGATTCCAATGTGTTTATCAAAGCGCACAGTTTTACCGCCAAACCCAAATCAGCGGGTGTATCATTAGCTCTTATTCCGAGTAGTGGCTCTCCTATTGTAGGCAACGGTATCGACTTAACGGTACGTCTTACCAATAACGGGCCTGATACAGCCACAGGTGTTGTGGTAAAAACTCTATTGCCTACCGGATTAACATACATCTCAAATGATGGTACTTATAATGCAACTACAGGCTTGTGGTCGGTTGGTACAGTAGCCGCTAATACCGATAGCTCGCTTAAAATTCAGGCAAAGGTCAATACCCAAAACGCACTTCAAGTAATGGCTGAAGTTACGGCGATAGATCAACCAGACCCCAACCAAGCCGACAATAAAACAACGGTTACAATTACTCCCAAGGTTCAGCAAAATCTTCCTTCATGGTGGTATAAGCATACCCCTCCAGCTAAACCTAATCCTTCTGCTCCAAACTGCTCTACTCCAACTATTCAATCTGTTAAGGGTGGAAGTTGGAACAACGCCTCTACATGGGATTTAGGACGCGCTCCGACCCAAAATGATATTGTCAAAATCAATACAAATCATGAAGTAAAAGCACCAGCTACCACAATCAAAGTGACCTCTTTGTGCAACTATGGTACTGTTATCAGTTATCGCATTCAAAAACTAAGTATCCATACAACCCAGTTTTTGGCGAACTATGGTCTTATCAAAGGGCGAGACAGTGAAAGTAGTGCCCGTTCTATCTCTTGCGATAATGGGGCTAATGTAGAACTGCGAGGTAGCCCTGTGTATAATGAAGGCATCATTGAAGCAGGTGATGGTGGTGATGGGACTATCTGTGGTGGTAACGGTGGTGAGATGATGGTCTTAGGCCGAAATACAACCAACAAAGGCACAATCCGTGGTGGTGATGGTGGCAATGCTACTGCCAACAATGGACGTGCTGGACATGGTGGTGAAACCCATGTCTGGGGTAAAAAAGGTGGTGCTGGATACCTTCTTAATGAAGGCTTTATTCGAGCCGGAAACGGTGGTATGGCTTTGATGACTGGAGGTATTGGTGGCAACGGTGGCCGCCTGAAGCTCATCTCCTTACCAAATGTTCATCTATATGGCAAACAGTTTGCTGGTCAAGGTGGACGTGGACAAGCTAAAAAAGGCTATGATAGTACGATTATTATTGAACCCAAAGCAATTACTGTTTCTGGCGCTCAATCCGAAATCAGAGGCGGCGACATCGTCATCTTTGGTGGTAATGAGTGGGTACTTGACCTAAGCAATATGACGAACACGGTCATGACCGCAACAGGTAGCATTAACTTAGCGGTTGGTCAAAGTGGTGTCATTGATTTACGTGGTAACAGTACCCAAATCATGCATGCTCAAAAACAGGTTATTATATCGGCAGACCATATAGTGATGGATGCTGGTATTACCCTGACTGACCTATTTGGACCGAATGTTATTACCCAATCAGCCCGAATCTTAGAAGATGTTTCAGTCTTTGGGTCTGGTCAAATATACGCTCGACCCGGCAGTTCTTTAATTGCGGATATAACCATCTTGAATGGTGGCCCAGAGCAAGGTAGTTATACAATCTCTTGGACTGACAGCGCCGGATGGCCCTTAACAGGTTTACCGGCCTCAACCACGGTTGATGGTATCGAAATTCGAGATTTACAACTCAATATTCCTGTACCAGCCACCGCACAACATGGCGACCAAAACGAGATTGTCGTCACTGTGACTTCCACTAAGGATGCCTCAGTCGTTGCTACTAGTCACCTCAAGATTATTGTCGAAACGCCTATCATTGGCGAACTCGACCCGAATCATCCAGAACGCCCTTGGTACGCCAATGGTCGAATCACTCTCAACCCCAACCCAGTACAACAAGGGGTTGCGACAACTTTGAGTGTTGAGGTAGATAATACCACGTCATCCACCCAAACGGTTGATTTAGAGTATTACATCTCTGGTCTTGGTGTTGGGCAATGGTGGACAAAGTTAGAAACCGTGACCGGCTTAGAACTAGCGGCCAATGGCACCACTACCAATAGCATCACATGGTATCCTGCAACGGGCGGACATTACTGTGTGAAGGTTAAAGTGATTGGCGAAAACAACACTCGCTGGTTACAACGTAACTTGAACATTATAAGCGCACCCAATGGCGGTTGTCATACCCAAGAAATTCAAATCTGTAACCCGTTTGATGAAGCCCGTGACTTTACTCTTGATGTCATCAAAGACAGTGGGCCGGACGGTAGCACTGGCACAATCTCGGTCAACACTGTCACCCTCGCTCCGGGAGCATGCACCAGCGCCGAAGTAAGCATCTGTGTGCCAGACGAAACATGCGGCACATTCGTCTATCGAGTTGAACCGAATCCCGGCAACGATGGTGTTCTGTTTGAGGTAGATGTACCATGTCCAATCAAATATCCCACCGATCCCGATGTGATTGGCGAAACTGACCCGAATCATCCAGAACGCTCTTGGTACGCCAATGGCCGAATCACCGTCAACCCCGACCCAGTACAGCAAGGGATTGCTACAATCTTGGGTGTTGAGGTAGATAACACCTCCGCCACCACTCAAACCGTTGATTTAGAGTACTACGTCTCTGGTCTTGGCGTTGGACAATGGTGGACGAAGGTGGAAACTGTGACCGGCTTAGAACTAGCGGCCAATAGCACCATGACCAATAGCATCACTTGGTATCCCGCAACGGGCGGACATTATTGTGTGAAGGTTAAAGTGATTGGCGAACACAACACTCGCTGGTTACAACGTAACTTGAACATTATCAGCGCACCCAATGGTGGTTGTCATACGCAAGAAATTCAAATCTGTAACCCATTTGATGAAATCCGTGACTTTACTCTTGATGTCATCAAAGACAGTGGCCCAGACGGTAGCACTGGTACGATTTCTGCCAACACCGTCACCCTCGCTCCGGGAGCATGCACCAACGCCGAGGTGAGCATCTGTGTGCCAGACGAAACATGCGGCACATTCGTCTATCGAGTTGAACCGAATCCCGGCAATGATGGCGTTCTGTTTGAGGTAGATGTGCCATGTGAAAATGATGATGACGACGATGATGATGAACCAACTGAATCACCTAATATTATCATCCGAGACAATCCGCAAGATAACGGCTCAATACCAAGTAACGGGCCGCACTGGATTAGCCCTGATATTTGGGTCAGTTCAACGGCTGATTGTAGCAGTAAAATCGCTCAACCGTTAAACATCGGTGGTCTGAACCATTTCTGTATCAATGTCCGTAATATTGGTGAGGCTTCGATTGAGGATGTGGTGGCGAACCTGTACATTGCTAATCCGTCTGTGGGTCTAAGCTGGCCGAGTGATTGGCAAGAGTTAGGCACAACCCCAGTTGGTACGGTCAATAATGGGCAGGAAAAAACCGTCTCAATTCCGACCACAATTCCGGCCAACCTACTAACAGGTGACCATGCATGTACCCTCGTCCGCTTGACGAGCCAAGACGATCCGATTACCAACGATGGTAATGTGCGGGGTGATAACAACATCGCCCAACGTAACATGCACATCCTTCGCTCATGCCACAATGCTGATGATTTGGCTAATGTGGATGGCACATACGATGTCTATATCCATAATCCATCCGAAACTGAAGCTCAAACCGTTGACCTAGAAATTGGTCGTGACCATATCAACGGGCAAGGCGTGGTTGAGTTTATCTTCCCTGATGAACTGTTCAGTCGCTGGCAAAACGCAGGCACTCAGTTTAGCGGTGGGCAGGTTGATGTGGCGAACAAGAAGTTTATCGTGACAGCCGAAAAAGGTGTCATCAAAGGATTGCCCTTAATGGCTGGAGAAGAGATTGAAGCTAGTATCTATCTCAAATCGACTACCGATAAATATCTATCCGTCGGCGTAAGCCAAATGATAGGCTCTGAGTATGTGGGTGGCAGTGTTTATACCGCTGGTTGCGCTCCATCAAGCCTGACGATTAGAACCCAAGATCAGCTTCAAGTCAGTTATACCGGTGATTTAGGTCAGTTTGTAGAGACTAGCCAAGCTACTAACCTAGCTCATGGAACCTACAAGATTGAACAAACTCCATCTACCATTCCGGGTAGTCATGCGATACTTATAGATGTTGTTTGTCAGGCAGAAAATGGCTTGCCAGTCAATGTGTCCAACGTCAACCATTCTGATTTTTCAGCAGAAATAACGTTACTACCGGGACAAAATCTCATTTGTACCTTCATCAATGAAAATGCTGGCCTTGATGACGCACCTGTTCCTAACACCAATAGCAGTTCAGATACAACCTCACAGATATTCCTACCAATTATCACGAGATAACGTTGCAGTCTCAATTAGATAGTTTTCTGCATAATAATGCAGGAAACTATCTAACCTTATGGAATATTTCATACAAACCCCTACTCGTTAGGGGTTTGTTGTTTTTCCTCAATATTTTCTCATCAACTCCTCAAGCAATACCCACCCAAACAAGGTTAAACTATGGGTAGCCTTGCACATATAGTGATCACTACATGTGCAGGGTAAATATTCAGTGAACTCGCCAGAAGGAACGTCAGAAACCCGATTTCTTTGAGAAATCGGGTTTCTACAGTCTTTCAGATAATGGTTTTCAATTCAAGGTCAACCTTCCCGCAAGTTTAGAACTTGCGGGAAGGTGATGGCTGAAAATATTAGACTTGTTCGGGAATAAGGATTTGTGCGGAAAGGAGTGTCAAAATTCTATTTTGACTGGCAAGAATACAATTCTTGCACTCCGATAGCCTAATAAATACCCACCTTTCTTATTGCCGAACAGCTCTATTTATCTGAACATCTATAGGGTGGTTTTACTGAACTTTTACCGTGTAGGGCTACCGTGGGACGCTTGCTTTCCGCAATGATATTTTGCGCTACCAGTCTATTAGGATAAACCATGAAAATATTACACATTGAAGCAGATACAGATACACGAACATTGGTAAAAGAGTTGTTAGGCAATATCAAAGGACATACAGTGATGACGGTGGCTGATGGGGAAACCGGCTTACGTCGGATTCGGCAATGGAAACCTCAGTTGATTTTAACAGAATTACATCTGCCTCGTATTGATGGTTTTGAGTTGATAAAAACTATCAAACAAAACCAGCATTTGACCAATATTCCTATTATTGTTGTTTCGACTTTGAGTAGAACGTTATATCGTCAGCAAGGCCAACAGTTGGATGTTGCCGCCTATCTTTCCAAACCATTGGAGTTAGATCGATTATGTCGTCAGGTTAAACAGTGTCAAGCATAACAAATTTGGAATGGGAAAGTAGGTAGTTTTTCTGGAATTGCCTCAGATGAGAGTCGGGACTAGTTTGGATTTGAGGGTTGGAACGTGGTAGAATTAGATTAAGACCAAAATTGCACGCGTGAAAATGTTATAAAGGAGATAAATTGAGAAAATTTCATTCTTATGAGGAAATAGATAAAGATATACATTACTATGTTCCCCGCGAGGAACTGATTACACGAGCCTACAATAACCTATTAGGCGATAAACCGGAAAAAGGCGGTCATTACATCACCGTATGGGGGCCGCGGCAATCGGGCAAAACTTGGGTCATGCGAGAAGTTGTTGATAAACTCAATCTTAGCGATGATTTTGAAGTGGCTATCTTGACCATGCAGTCTAGTGAAATTACGGAAAAAATCATTCTGGAGTTGTTAGTTGACGGTTTAACACATTGGTTCCGGCGGGATTTTCCAAAGGTTGATTCTTGGAAAGGATTAGGGGCCTTGTTTTCCGAAGAAAATTTCAGTAAACCATTGATATTGATTTTGGATGAGTTTGATTCTTTGGGCAAAGATGTTATCAATAAGCTTGCCACTGAATTTCGGAAGTTATACACCAGTCGCATGAATGAGAGGCATAAATCAAGTGGACAGAAGTGGTGTCGTCTGCATAGTCTAGCCCTAATCGGGGTACGGAGTGTGTTAGGTATTGAGAATATCAGTGGTTCGCCCTTCAATGTGCAACGGAGCATGCCGATTCCCAACTTGACTTTTGAGGAGGTTGATTCCATGTTCCATTGGTATGAACGGGAGAGCGGTCAGATCGTAGAGCAGGTCGTGATTGACCAAGTATTCTACGAGACACAGGGGCAACCGGGCTTACTCAGTTGGCTAGGTGAGCAGCTGATTGAGAAGCAATTCAACATAGACTACACGAAACCGATTGATATGGAGCATTTCAATCGTACATATCTGTGGGCTATCAGCGGCTTGCCCAACAACAACATCTCCAACCTAATTAGCAAGGCTCGGCAAGAACCATATCAAACTGAACTTCTACGACTTTTCCAAACTGAGAAAAAAGTCAAATTTAGTTATGATGACCCACAAACAAGCTATTTATACATGAATGGTCTCATTGGCATAGAGGAGCAACCGGATGACCTATATATCAGATTCTCCAGCCCCTTTGTACAACGACGGCTGTTCAATGCCTTTGCCAGAGATATGTTTCGTCATATCGGCCGGGTGTATGACCCGTTTGATGATTTGTCTGACACTATCACTGATAACAGCCTGAACGTAGCCAACTTGATGCGCCGTTATGAGACCTATCTGCGGCAGAACCGAGAGCGGTTGTTAAAGGACGCGCCCCGCCGAAAGACTGATGACCGGATCATGGAGGCAACCTACCATTTTAATCTGTACCTTTATTTACAGAGTTTCTTCTATGATTACGACAGTTTGATACACCCTGAGTTTCCGACGGGTAATGGCAAAATTGACCTGATTATCAAGCATGGTGGTCAGATGTATGGCTTAGAGATAAAGAGTTTCTCAGGACAGCGGGGCTACGATAAGGCGTTGGTCGATGCGGCCAAATATGGCAAACAATTGGCTTTGGCTGAAATAGCACTGATATTTTTCTGTGAGCATATCACCGATGAGAACCGAGAGAAATATGAGAAGCAGTATCAGGATGCCAAGACAGGCGTGCTGGTCAAACCTGTCTTTGTGGTGATTGGGTGAGGCGAAACGCGCAACTTATTTAATTCCGATTTCTAACGAAGTGAAGAATCCCCATGATGTATAGATGTTCAGATAAACATTTTCAGCCGTCACCTTCCCGCAAGTTCTAAACTTGCGGGAAGGTTGGTCTTGAATTGAAAACCATTATCTGAAAGACTGTAGCTCATATTTCTCTCATATTCTGCTCAAGAAATTAAACTGATGAGATGCTATACTGGCTTCCAAAATACTGTCGCGCTCGCACAGGCCATGCTACGGTAATTAAAAAGGAATAAACCACATGCGTATCAATCATCTTTTTGTTCTACCAATATCAGTTGCCTTGTTAATCTATTTTGTAACCGCCTCAATGGCCCAACAGCCCATTCAGGCTCCGCTAGAGATTATCAGCACCAGCCCCAACAACATTACTTTGGAGTTTACGCTCCCCGCCTATCAAACGAAGCTAGTTACCCATGAAGGCCAGCTTTATCAACAAGTAACGATACCCGATTGGCCGGAATATTGGGGCGAAACAGGTCAGCCCAAACTGCCCAAATACAGCGACATGCTCGGTTTGCCGACGCTTTCTAGGCCCGAAATAGAGCTTGTCGATTATGACATTGAGCGGTTATCGGTTGCTCCGATTTATCCTGTGCCAGCCTTTGCCATGAATCAAGATGGTCAACCCGAAGAACGTTTTAGTTTAGACGAGCAGGTGTATCAAAAAGCCGAATTTATGCCTGCAACACCTGTCAGCGTGGAACAGCCCGGCTTGATGCGTGACCAGCCCGTGGCAACCCTGAACATCAGGCCATTTTTGTACAATCCGGTCACGCAACAGCTACAAATTTATACGCGACTGACCATCCGGCTAATATACCCTGACGGGCGCGCGCATCCCTCCGAGCAAACTAGCCAGTCGCCCGCGTTTGAAAAACTCCTCACTCAAAGTTTGCTCAATTATGAACAGTTAGGGCGAGTGGTTGTCTCTCCGGCTCGACCAGCCCGCACCAAACCGCAACCGCGTCAACAAAGTTCACAGTTAAAATTGCTGGTTGAAGAAACAGGCTTCTACCGTCTCGGTTATGCCAATTTACAACAGGCCATGCCGACTCTGCTTGCCGTTGACCCAAACCGATTAGAGATTGCCACGCAGGGTCAACCGATTTCGATTTGGTTTGAGGGGGACGATGATGCAGTGTTTGAAGCTGATGAATCGCTCCTTTTTTATGGGAAAGCGATAGACAGTATCTACACCAAACACAACCTCTATTGGCTCAGGGCGAGCAATCAATTGGGGTTACGCATGAGCGAGGGGGATGCGACTCCAGACCCCGCAACTCAAGGGGCTGGACAGTTTGCTCATACCGAAAAATTTGAGGAAAACCTAACATATTGGCAAGCCATGCCCGATGGGGAAGGTCAAGATCATTGGTTTTGGCAGCATGTGGAAACCGACAATAATCCGGTCAGTTTTAATTTCACCATCAATCATCTCGCCCTAACAAATTCAACGGGTCAGATTAAGTTGATGATGCGGGGTGGTGGGCCGTATCCTCGGCATGATTACAGCTTACAGGCCAGCTTAAATGGCACGCCGCTCTTTACCACGCCTATCACATGGACAGACCGAGAGCAACAACTGTTTACCATTCCGGTTTCGCAGACGTTGTTTAGCGAGGGCGTGAATCAGCTACAGGTTGAAAATATCACCCCTAACCGAGAATTATATGTTGACTGGTTTGAAGTTACTTATGACGATCAATATGTGGCTGAAAATAACTACCTCCAGTTTGTCACACCCCAACCTTGGACAAACAGCTTTACCGTTACCAACTTTAGCACCAGCACCCTCTACCTGTTTGATATTAGCAAGCCCGACCAACCGATTCGTTTGAGCAATCAGAGCATGCAGACTCAGGCTAATGGGTATGACCTGAAATTCAGTTTCACACATCCTGATAGTTCCATCTCCGAGCAGAGGTTTATTGTTCAATCTGACACCGATTTTCTGACCCCACAGCTACAGGTTGACGAGCCGTCAAACTGGCAATCCTACACCGCCGGAGCGACCTATCTCATCGTCACCGCGCCGAGTTTTTATCATGAAACTCAGACTCTAGCCACCTATCGGCAAGACCAAGGTGAAACGGTGGTCATGGTTAAGAGCGATGACATTTATGACGAGTTTAATTATGGGTTACACAGTCCCCAAGCGATTAAAGATTTTTTGATACATGCTTATGCCAACTGGACGATAAAACCGACCTATCTTCTGCTAGTCGGCGATTCTAGTCTCGACCCGAAGAACTATTTAGGGAACTCACGGAGCGATTTATTACCGGCTTATTATGTTGATTCTCCTTTATATGGCGAAGCGCCGAGCGACAGGTGGTACAGCACAATCAACGGTACAGACGAATATCCTGATATTTTTGTCGGGCGTTTACCAGCGATGTACGAGCATGACCTGACCGCTATTGTCAACAAAATCAAACAGTATGAGCAGAATCCCCCACCCGGTGACTGGATTCGACGGGCTTTGTTGTTAGCCCATGACGAAGACTCACAGTTCGCGGCTGACATGGATCAGGTCGATACGTTATTACCTGATAGTATTAGTCCGATAAAATTGTATCAACGTAATGCAGGCAATCCGGCAGATATACATGAGCAGGTGGCCGATATTATCAATGATGGCGTGTTGTTAGTGGCTTATTCGGGACATGGCAATGAATATGTCTGGGCTAAAGGGTACTCTATTTTTCAGGAGTCACAAGTTTGGGGGTTAAAAAATGGTAACAAAACTCCCTTTGTCACCTCGGCTAACTGTCTAACGGGACAATTCTCTAATTATAAGCCTGGCTCACGCAGTTTGGCTGAGACATTAATCTTCAAGGCCAACGCTGGAGCGATTGCGGTCTGGTCTCCGGCGGGATATGGTTTCCCAACCCCGAACAATATTATTCAAAACGAATTTTACAAGGCTCTAATCGTCAATAATCAGTTTCAACCCGGTGTGGCCGCCACCACCGCCCAACTCAAGGCCTACAATAGCAATCAACAACTGCTTGATTTTTTTGAGACTTTTAACTATCTAGGTGATCCGGCCCTAACGTTGGAAGTTCCACCGAGTCTTGACCTGAGCGTGAGCGCACCAACGACAGCCGTAACGATGGGGCAACCCCTCAACTATACACTCGACTATTCCGTACTCGGAATCAGTCCAGCCAGAGATTTAACCCTCGTGCATACCCTGCCGAGTGGCATAATCTACCAATCGGCCATGCCACCGCCCACCTCGATTTATGGGCAGGAATTAACTTGGCGGTTGGGCGATGTTTCGACCAGTCAGCAACAGGTTTTTGTCACGACTCAACTGAACAGTAGCGGTTTAACCCATCAACAAACGTTGACCAGCAGTAGCCGTTTATACGACAACTACGGTGGTGAAACTGTTGAAACAGTCATAATAGTTCAAGAGCAATCAGTTACCGGCCTAACCGCTAGTCAAAATGGGCCGATTTTGGCCGGAGAAACGGTTAATTTTTCGGGGGCGGTCAGTGGGGGTAGTAATGTTAATTTTTCTTGGCATTTTGGCGATGGGACAGTCACCACCGCTTCGGCACAACGAGTCTTCACCCAAGCTGGTCAATATCCGGTTCAACTGACCGCCTATAATCAGGTCAGCCAGCAGGCAAAACAGTTGACGGTTGAGGTGTTGTCTACGCCCATCGCCAGTTTTACCTTGCCGAGCCTCATCACCATCGGTCAGCCCTTCACCCCGACCAATTTGAGTCAACATGGTCATGATCCAGCCAATGTAACCTACCTCTGGCAGATTGATCAGAATCAAAACAGTAACGAGTTTGAGCCGACCTTGATTTATAGTAAAACTGGTGTGTATCCACTTGGTTTAATCGTCAAAAATAGGTTGATACAAAGCGTCATGCTGACCAGAAACGTGACAGTAGTCGAATTACCGATTGCCGGATTGCAGATACAGCATCCTCTCACCACCACGCTCGGAGCGGTGACACCCTTCACCGCCACCGTGACTCAGGGGAGCAATATCAGCTACACTGTAACCATCTCCGGTCTATCGTCCGCAGTAATCTGTTGTCAGGCAAACTGGCAGGTGATTTTTACTCAAACCGGTATTTATTCGGTACAGGTAATCGCCAGTAGTAGCAATAGCCAAACCACAACCACTCTCATCACCGTGTTAGAGCAGTTGCCGCAAGCCAAGTTTAGTCACTCTGGGCCGGATTTTTTGGGAAGTGTGACAGAATTTCTCCCCCAAAGCAGTGGCACGAATCTGACCTACCAGTGGAATTTTGGGGATAATAGTCCACCGATAATCACCGATACGGCCTCATTGATCAGCCATACTTATCAAATTGAGGGGAGCTACATGGCGGTGCTAACGGCGAGCAATCCACGGGGGCATGATGTGATTTCTCATGTTGTCGAGATTGTGCGAGATGTCGGCCCACCGATGGCTTATTTTAGTGCTACGTCAACGATACAACTCGGAGAATCGCTATCCCCTCTCAACTTGAGTCAAGATGGTGGGGACAGGTCGGAGCATATTTCTTATACATGGGCATGGGGAACGGGTCTGAGCAGTACGGGTCGAGTCGTCAGCCATACCTATCAGCAGGTCGGCAGTTACACCGTATGGTTGACTATGACCAACAGTTTGACCGGATCGCAGGGCATGGACGTTTATAGTCAGACCGTTTTGGTTGAGGATGTTCCTATCGAGGGGTTAAGCCTGAGTCAAACTGGATTGGCAATATATCAGCAACCGATAACCCTGACTGTTTCGGTGTTGACTGGTAGTAACGTCAGCTTGACTTGGAGTTTAGACCAGCATAATCAGAATCGGGCCATGCCCCTGACCGACACTCGAACTCAAACTTTCACCGTCGGAAGCCATACCGTATGGGTCACGGCGACCAACGGCAGTAGCCAGCAAACCATCAGCCACACCGTCACCATTGCCGATGTGCCGATATCCGGTTTGGCCTTGCAGAACAGTTCCCCGACCCAAGTGAGTCGAGCTAGTTGGTTGACGGCAACAGTTGAGGCAGGTAGTCATGTGGGCTATTTATGGGATTTTGGCGATGGGGAAACTAGCGTTACGGCAGAACCTTGGATTAGCCATGTTTATCCGGCGGGAGTTTATACTGCTCAGGTGACGGCGCAAAACAGTCACAACGTGCAAACCGCCATCAGCCTGATGACAGTACGGGGCTGTCAGCCGATTCAGCAACTTCAACTCCAGCATGCCAAGCCAGTTTATGTAACCGAGCCAACCGCCTTTTCTGCCACCGTCAGCCAAGGGGATGAGATTAGCTATCAATGGTGGTTTGAGGATGGCGCGCAGGCACGAACCGAGCAGGCGACCATGCAACATACCTATGCCAAGGTTGGCGGCAGTTGGGCCGTTCTCACCGCCACCAACTGTTGGGGCAGTATCATCACCCAAAGCTGGGTCACGGCTGAGGATGTGCCGATTATCGAAGTAACCATGAGTTATGATCATGCTCCTTCATTAAACATGCCGACTGTTTTTAGCGTGACCAGTCAAACCGGATCCAACATTGTCTATCAATGGGATTTTGGCGATGGAACCATCAAAATCGGCGCGGTGGTGACACACACTTTTAAGACTGCCGGAGAGTATGAGGTTATAATGACTGCCAGCAATAGTGCCAATCAAACCAGCCAAACCAAACAGATCACGGTCATGGCTAACAAGCGGTTTTATATACCCCTACTGATAAAATCACATGACTAAGGAATGAGATTTTTGGCCTTGGTCATCGTTTGGGCCAGTTGAAAAGATTAAACGCAAGAGATGCAAGAGACGCGAATGACGCAAACGTTTTTCTCATAGCGTCCTTTGCGCCTTTAGCGCCTTTTGCGTTACGTTTTGTGTTTTGCTTATATTCCTAAAATGGCCGAAACCATGACCATCGCCAGATTTTTTTAACTTGTGCATTTGACCGCTGATGACCGCTGATTGAAATCAGCGTCTTAAACGGAAAACCTGCTTAAGCAGGTTTCTCGTGTCAGCATAAGAATTCATTCTTATGTGAAAACGCGCAACTTATTTAATCCCCATTCCTAATGATTGCGCCCTGAAACTGTCGGTCATGGCGCAATTATAGATGTTCAGATAAACATTTTCAGTTGTCACCTTCCCGCAAGTTCAAAACTTGCGGGAAGGTTGGTCTTGAATTGAAAATCATTATCTGAAAGACTGTATAAGAGGAAGCTAGCGATATGAACTCAACCCGATCTACATTCAACCATTCACATCCGGCTCAATCGCGGTTATAATTATGGCATGATCGAAAAACTAACCAATCCTCACGACAAATATTTTCGGGACATGTTCTCGCGTCAAGAGGTGGCGCTCGATTTTGTGCAGAACTATCTGCCCGCCGATGTGGTGTCACACCTCGACTTGAGCCGTTTGGAGATTAGCAAAGATAGCTTTGTTGACCCCGACCTCAAGGAGCATTTCTCCGATATGTTGTATCAAGTCGGGTTGCAGGATAAACAGACCGCCTACGTCTATCTGCTGTTCGACCACAAAAGCTATGTTGATTCATTGGTCGCCTTTCAACTGCTCAAGTACGCCACCAAAATATGGGACATGCAACTCAAACAACGTCGAGTCGATGAGCGCCAAAAAGGGGAACGGATTCGCTTGGCTCCCATTTTTCCCTTGGTGGTCTATCACGGCGAGCGAAAGTGGACGGCCTCACGACAGTTCATCGACCTGTTTGATGCGCCTGACGAGCTAAAACCGTACATTCCCAACTTCGAGTATTGGCTGTGTGACCTGACTCAATACAGTGATGGGCAGATAATTGGTCAAGCACTTTTGCAAATCTGTCTGCGCCTGCTAAAATATAGTCGGGCGGAAGATATTTTAGCTCGCTTACCGGAGATATTTCGGCTGTTTGAAGAGATTATCAGCAAGCAGACGGCTTTAGAAGTGTTATATAGTGCCCTTCGTTATCTGTCGAACAGTTCAGAGAATCTCACGAAGGAACAACTAACTCAAGTTGTGGAAACGGTATTTGAAGAAGGAGGTGACACAATGGCAACCATTGCTCAACAGTTACGAATGGAAGGACGAGTGGAGGGACGAGTGGAAGGAGTGGCGGCAGAGCGAGTCAAAACACAGAAAGCAGAACAAAGAGCGAGGCAGAACGAACAAAGAGCGAGGCAAAACGAACAAAGAGCGAGGCAGAACGAACAAAGAGCGAGGCAGAACGAACAAAGAGCGAAGCATGCTTTTCTCAACAGTATTCGCCAAACGCTGGTTATTCGGTTTGATACGGCACTAGACCGATATGATAAACGGCTCAAAAAGCTAGAGCTACCGTCCCTAGAGCAACTGAGCGATCTCGTCTTTGAGGTGCCGACTCTGGCCGAGTTTGAGGCATCGTTGACCAAGTTGGAAAAACCACCGGAAACGGATGCCCCACCGCCTGACCAAGCACAGACCGAGTCTGAAACCTAACTCCACGATAAATAAAACCCTACCGTCTGGTGGGGTTTTTGTTTTGCCTCAAACACCTCCAAGGAGCTTCGCACCTTGGAGGAGAATGACCCAATCTAAAATCGTCAATCTAAAATCGCAACACCCAACGGCGCATCAGCTCGACGGTGAACTGCCATGTCTCTGAGCACGTTCCGTCTGCCGCTCAGTTTATCGGACAGCCTCTTTTCGTATCTTGTTATCAAACAATCACGAAACGAATTACGAATTACGAATTACGAATTACGAATTACGAATTACGAATTACCCCTCTATGCCAGTAGAGAGTTGGCTTAAGGTAGTGCGAGCCTGAGTTGCCAGTCGTTGTCCGCTATTAATTAAGGGAGCCGGTAATTTGGGGGTATTATTTTTCAACATATCTGGCAAAATCTGAGCCAGCATGAGGGTTGATAAGGCCGAGCCGCCTTGGTCGCCTTGACTGTTGACCACTACCGGGCGAGGTGCTTGGTCAAGCAGGTTTTGAGCCACCTCAAGTGCTTTTAGGCGTAGCTCATATTTTAGCACTGCTTGGTTATCTTGATAGGCCTTGCCCAAACTGTTGAGTGCTCGCGCTTCGTTCTCAGCCGATTTCAGTTCAGCCTTCCCTTCGGCCTCAATATCGAGCCTGATTTTTTCCGCTTCGGCCTCTTTTTCTTGTAACATCTGAGCGATATTTTCCTGTGCTCGGTTAAAGGCTCGTTTCACCGCAATCACCTTCTCATCACGATCTTTTTTAGCCCGTTCGGTTTGCATCAAAATCGTATCTTGGCGACGTTTTTTAATCAGTTCCCATTCTTTTTCGTAGGCCGACTGCTCTTTGGCAATTCGCTCACGAGTAGCGAGATTGTTTTGATACTGTTCTGGCAGTTGCACATCAGGAATGTTGGCCCCGATGATGCGTACCCCATAAGGTTCGAGCTGACGGTTCAGATCTCGTTGCATGCCTTCTACGTCGCTACCCCGTAAATCGTAGGCTTTGGCCGCTTCAATTTGACGACTACGCCGCCGAATCGCATCTTGCACGGCACTACTCAGCACCACATCAAAATTACTGGCTCCAATTTTGCGGACAAAATTGACCGGGTCGATGATGCGGAACTTCAAGAAAAACTCTATCGACTTAAGCGGGACATTCTCTTGAGTCGGGCAGGCTAACACGGGTGCGGTATAGGGTATTTCAGTAGATGTATCAACAATATATTCCACTCGTTGCCACGGAAGCCATAGATAATTTGGCCCCGGCTGTAACACACCTTTAATCTCGCCATACTCAGAATATATACCGACTGTCCCTTGCTCGATTTCGACAATAGCACTCCGAAAGGCGCTATATATTCCCCCAAAAAGAATAAGTAGACCGCCCATAAACCCACCAGCGGCAAGAAGCATCCCTATTGGGCCGCCAGTGCTAGAGACCATGACATTCATAATATATTGTCCGGCAAACCCCATTAGGTAGATGGCAAAAAATACCGTACCAATCCAACCGTAGCCTCTCCGATCTTTAGGGATAACCACCGGCACAATAAAACCCTTGTCGCCAGAACGAAGAATTTGCTGAATCGAACCCCACGCCGCGACCACCTCTTTTACTCTGGAAAAACTACCCACTGTATTCGCTGTTGTTGACATATTTTACTCCTTTACCTCAGAAGTTTATCATTTCAACATGACTAAAACAATATCTGACAGGATTAACAGGATTGACAGGATTGCAAGCAAAAAAATCCTGTTAATCCTGTCAATCCTGTCAAAAAATGCTTTTGATTTTATCAATATATCAGGTCATGAATGAAACGACAAACTCTTGTTACCTATATAGATTCCTGACTAAGTAGATCATCAATTTCAACGGCTCGCTCTTTAATACGAGCGACAATTTCAGTCGACTTTTTCTGAATCGCCTCTCGTTCTCCCTCTTCAAATAGAGAAGAATCATCAAGACCCATCATGTTTTTGGCAACTCCCATAAAATCAACTTGATTTTGGTCAGCTGGACCGATGTTGATAATCTGGGGTAGTTTGTCGGCAATACCTTGAATCTGCTCTAACACCTGTTCTTGATAGCGATAGTCCAAAATTTCGGGATACCGGCTCATGTTGAGGGCTTTAATATCAAGCGCTTGAGCCTGTAACAGAGCGGCGTTGGCGTTGGCCTCACTCTCGGCCTCAATAAGGAGCTTACGGGTATAGGCATTGGCTCGGTTAGTTGCTTTCTCGTCTGCGGTGTCGATTTTAGCTTGATGCTTGGCTATCTCGGCCTCAATTTTCGACAACATTTCCTCTAAAGAGCCTAACTCCTTATTCAACTCCCCTTCATCTAACTCTTTGCGTAGATTTAGTTCGTACTCATAGGTGTAGGCCTCTTTGGCAACTTTGATAATCTCCTCAGCGGCCAAATCCATACGATACTGCCGGTCAGATGGCTCGGCATGAGTAATGTTGGCACTGACGAACTTAACCGCAGGTAAAAACTGTCGGTTCAGGCTGTCTAGCATGGGTTGGGTACTTTCACCCACGAGGTCATAAATTGCATCGGCTCGTTGCTCGTATATAAGCGCCCGTGTCATCTCGCTGATGGCGTTATCCAGTTTTTCGGAGAAACCTCTGGCTCCACCAAGGGTAAAAATAAACTCCTGTGGGTCTTCGATTTTGAACTGTAAAAAAAGGTCAACCGAGGCATTTACTCGGCCTTGGGTAGGAGCTTTACGGATAGGGGCGTTGTAGGGATACTCTTTGGTGACGTTGACAATATAGCTCACTTTTTTGAACGGGTCTAAGGGAGAGAACCATTTTCGTCCCGCTCCGACTATCTCGACTACCGCTCCCCGACGAGTGATTAAGGCTTGACAACCGTCAGGAATTTCAACAAAAGTACTGCGCCAAGCATTAAAAACGGTAAACAGAAGCCAGACTAACCAAAAATGAGGGCCAAACAAATAACTAGCCCAAATACTTAATGGAGCCGGAAAGGTCAGCCAAACTAACGAGCCAAAGGCTCCAATCCCGCCAAAAAAGAGTGAACTGACTAACCAACCGTACGAACGAGAATCGTTTGGCATGACCACCGGTGAGACGATATTGGTCACCTTACCTCGATCATCTTGCTTGGTGACACTACTATTAAGCATCTCAGCCGCGGCAGTCAACGTACCAACAACCTGATCAATCTGTGTCCCCGAGGTGGCGGCTACAATATCTTTAGCCGATATAAAATCACGGGGGTCAATGCTAAACTCATCACTCTCTAAGGCATCTTTAGCCACCTGTTTGAGTGCCGATTTAAGTTGTTCCTTCATACTTATCCTCCTATGTCTCTTAAATACAGCTAATTACAACCATCATCTACTTTAGAAAACTGTCAGTTTTTATATTTTACTATCAACTTTACGTAATAAACAACTCTATAATAACATGTAATTCGTAGTTTGTCAACATAAAAACTACGAAATAATGGGTTTTTGCTATTTAAGTCGTTTTCGGAACTAACTTGTTTCGGCCAATCTTAGAACAGGATGTGCGGAATGACACTGATTAAATTATGCCAAAATCAGTGTCATTCCGCACATCCTGTTCTTATGAAGACGCTGATTTCAATCAGTGGGTTGTTTGGGAGATTTATTTTTCTGGAACTGCCTAACAACCGTTCCAAACACTATTCCAGCAGGCTTCATTAAAGCCCATTCCACCCTCAGACAGCGTTTGGGCACAAGCATGGTTTAAAGCCTGACAATCAATCTCTCCGGCGCGCACACCGGTAGTAAGGCGTAACCCACTCTGTTTGCGGGTGGTTGATTTCTGTGAACGATTAGTCTTCGTGTTTTTTTGTAGTAATTTCATGAAACAAGTTCCTTTTTGATGGGTTCGCATGGTTTTGTGGGATAAATACGTTATCGAAGTCCAAATCTTTAGCTTTGTGAGGCCAATAACGGTCAAATCTGAAGATTTGGACTCCGTTATCCCTTTCCTACGTTGAACCCTTGATGTGAGTGATAAAACAGGTATTCTTCAAAAGTTTGTCGATTCATTCATGACCTGACATGCTGACAAAATCAAAAGCGTTTTTTGACAGGATTAACAGGATTACAAGTGAAAAATCCTGTTAATTTGTGGTGGTCAAGATGATGTTGGAGTGCAATGGGTTCAGCCATTGCTTTTGGCAACGGCTAAACCCGTTGCACTCCATTTTCAACATCAGTCTGACCACTACAAAAATCCTGTTAATTCTGTCAGATATTGTTTTAATCATGTTGAAATTGTAGTGGTCAGCTTGATGTTGAAAAAGATTATGTCACCCTGAGCGTCTTTTGCGAAGAGTCTCTTACCCGAATCTACAAAGATTCGAGTAGATTTTTCGTCGTACCTCCTCAAAATGACATTTCAACATCATCTTGACCACCACATAATCATGTTGAAATGATAAACTTCTGATTCTTTTTGTCATGATAGGGTTAGGAGGGAATTTGGTCAAACAGTGGAATGATATACGAACGAGGTTTTTGTTGACACGTTGGCGTTTAACATGGTAGAATCATCTTTTAAGCACACATTCCCAACTCAAACTAAGGAGATATACATGAGATTAGGTATTATGACTGGATATTCTGGCTCGCGGCTCAAACTGCCACTAGAGATGGTGCAAGAGGCCGAAAAGCTAGGTTACTACGCAGTTTGGACATCAGAGGCATACGGCTCGGACTGTATTACCCCATTAACGTGGATTGGGGCACAAACCTCGACTATTCGGCTCGGCACAGCGATTATGCAGATGCCGGGACGCACGCCGTCGAACACGGCCATGACGGCCATGACCTTGGATCGGCTGTCGGGAGAACGGTTTTTGTTGGGCTTAGGTTTGTCTGGCCCACAGGTGGTTGAAGGTTGGCATGGTCTGCCCTATGGTAAACCGTTAGGTAAAACCCGCGAATATGTCTCAATTATCCGTACAATTTTCAAACGAGAGGAGGCTCTTGTGCATGATGGTGACCATTACCAGATTCCTTATCGTGGCGAGAAGGCAACCGGACTCGGTAAACCACTCAAAAGTATTCTGCATGGTCGGTCTGACATTCCAATCTACTTAGCCGCTCTGGGGCCAAAAAATGTAGCCCTAACGGCTGAGATTGCCGATGGTTGGTTGCCAATTTTCTTTTCACCCCGCCATTATGCTGACTGTTATCAGAGCCATATTGAGGCTGGTTTAGCAAAGGCCGACGGAAATAAATCGCTGGCTAATTTTGATATTGCGCCAACCGTATCGGTTGTGGTCGGTGATGATGTGAACGCCTGCCGGAACACCCTCAAGCCAAACATGGCTCTGTATGTGGGCGGCATGGGGCCAAAAGGGCGAAACTTCTATCACAAGTTAGCCTGTCGCTATGGCTTTGAGGACGCGGCAAACGAGATTCAGAAACTGTATCTGACTAATGAAATACGGAAAGCCATCGCCGCAGTACCAGACGAATTAGTCGATGCGGTGGCCTTGTGTGGGCCAAAAGCGCGTATCAAGGAACGTTTGTCATTGTGGCAAGATAGCCCCATCACCACCCTGAACGCGGCTCCGATGAACATGGAGGCGATGCAGGTTATGGCTGAGTTGCTGCTGTAAGAAGGCGTGGTGCGTATTGCGTGCCGTTTAGCCACCTAATTGGGAGATTTATTGTAAAAGTTCAGTAAAACCGCCCTAGAAACCCGATTTCTTTGAGAAATCGGGTTTCTGACGTTCCTTCTAGCGAGTTCACTGAATATTTACGATTTATTTTCTTGGAATCGCCTAAATCAACCGCAACGCTCGCGCCTTAGCCACGGCTTGAGTGCGGTTCTTGACACTCAGCTTACTATAAATATTACTGACATGCCACTTAACCGTACCCGTCGTTAAAAATAGGTTCTGACCAATATTCTTGTTCGATAACCCGTCTGCCACCAGTTGCAGAATCTCCAACTCGCGCTCGCTAAGCGGGTCGAGCAGGGGAGTGACGGTCGGGTCATCGGCCAAGGAGCCAAAAGCGGTCAGCAGAGTGGCGGCATAAGGTGCGGTGCGCTCGCGACTGTCGATACGACGTAACAGTTGAGCCAGCGGCGCGCCCTCATCAACAAACAAGCGCACATACCCCTCCGGCTCGGCCAACGAGAGCGCCCGATTCAAGGCAGTCAGGGCCTCGTTTGAGCGTCCTCGTTCGGCCAAGGTTAGTGCCCGCAAAATCAAAACCTCGATTAACCAGCCGAGTCGCCCCGTCCGGTCAGCCAGATCATGCAACAGGTCGAGCAAGGTTTGAGCCTGCGGGAGCGCAGTTTGATTCTGCTCCGCCAATATCAACCGCACCAGCAAAAGATACTCAACGGCCTGATGTTGCACCTGTGCCGCCCCATCCGGTTGATCCGGTTGGTCAGCCCGAATATTACGACTGCTGGCCCAATGACGAGTCGCCTCCAGATTTCCCTGTGCCAGCCACAACCGAGCCTGCCATGTCGCCACCAAATTTCCCCAATAACGGGCAATCTTCTCTCGTCGAATCGTCGACTCAGCCTGATACAACTGCTCCTGCGCCCCATTCACATCACCCTGAGCCTGTTTAACTCTGGCCCAGTGAATATGCCCCATGACCAAAACACTGTCGGTGGCCTGTCGAGCCAGTTCGACTCCGGTTTTCAGTTGCTGACTAGCCTCCTGCAACTGATTTTGCTCGTACAGCAAATACCCCCGCCCCACGTAAGCCCCGCTCAAATCGGGGTGCAGAGGATGGGTTAACGAAAAGGAGTTGGCGGTCAACACATCAGCCTCATGAGCCTCATCAGCACGGCCTTTTTCGCTATCAGACGGCTGATTTTGTTGCAAAATCGGCTGACCATGTACCGTCGCCAAACCGGCTATCTGGCTATACAAATCGTCAGCCTGATGCAGTCGTCCCTGCTCAAGACGCAGTTGCGCCAAGTTCCACAGCGCCACCGAGGCCACATACAGGTTGCCGGTGGTGTGGTTGATTTGGTGCGCCTGCTGAAAAGCCTGAGCCGCTTTGTTGATGTTTTCCTGCCAACTATAGGCCAGTCCTAAATTAAGCGAAACCGCACCCCGCAAAAATAAATTCTCCGCCGACAGTTCGGTTAGTGCTTGACGATAAAGCCTGACCGCCTGAGCCACATCCCGCACTAGATAGGCCATCGTGCCGCGGATAGTCGTCACCTCACCTCGTAAATCAGCCGTGTCGAGGCGAGTCGGCGCGTTAGGCAGACCTATCGATTCAGACTGTTGCAGTTGGGCCTCGGCTTGTTGCAACCGCGCCTCAACCCGTTCGACCTGCCCCGTCACCAATAGTGCCCAAGCCTGAAACAACGACAACCGAGTTTGAGAGCGTTTAATCTCATCAGACAACGCGTTGAGCCAACTCATCAGAGCCGCAATCTCGCTCCGGCTGAGGAGGCGGGAGGCGGTTTGGATGACCAAACGGGTGGCTCGTTCTACGTCTGCCGCCTCGAGGGCATGGGTCAGCGCCTCGGCCATGAAGCCGTTCTGCTCGCACCATGTGGCCGCCTGTTGATGCAGAAGCGGCACAAGGTCGGGCTGACTTTGCTTGAGCCGGTGGCGCAAAAAATCGGCAAATAGAGCATGATACCTGTACCAGCGCCGCTCATCATCCAAGGGAATAATAAATAGGTTGGCCGTTTCTATCTGCTCCAACATGGCTTGGGCGGTTATATACTTCTCCTGCGAGGTCTGTTTTTGTCCTCGTAGGTGTTGGTTGAAACTATGCTTATCAACATGCAAAACAGCCTCGCACAAATCGGCGGTCAGCCGGTCGAGGATGGCGGTACGGAGTAGGAACTGCTCAATTTCGGGGGGTTGTTGATTCAGCACTTCGGTCGCCAAATAGTCGAGAATGTAACGATGCCCGCCGCCAAAGTTGGCAATCAGGTCACTTGCCGGACGTTGATCGCTCCCCTGCAAGGCCAGCGCGGCCAGTTGCAAACCCGCCACCCAACCTTCGGTGCGACTTTCTAGCAGGCCAATGTCGTCGGCTGATAGATCGAGATGCATGGTCTCGGTCAAAAAGTTACTCGTCTCGGTTTTGGTAAAACGCAGATCAGCAGTCTGCACGGTCAGCAAACGCCCCTGCATGCGCCATCGAGCCAAGGGCAAAGGCGGCTCAACACGGCTGACCAGAATCACCTGCAATTGGGGGAGCGGGTTGTCTAGCAAAAAAGTGAGACCAGCATGGATGGCGCTCTGCTCGATGAGGTGATAATCGTCTATCACCCACAAAATCGGCTCTGGCAGAGCGGCCAACTGGTTAATCAGCCCCGTCAAAAACAACGCCATCTCGGTGGGAGACTCGGCATCCAACATGGGGAGTAGGTCAGATTCTAAGGTTGACTCAACGGTTTGGAGTGCGGCCAAACTGTATCGCCAAAATCGAGCCGTCTGATTATCGGCAGAATCAAGCGAGAGCCAAGCAGTCCGCGAGAGACCAGAATCGGGCGCGGACTGCTTGGCTAACCAACTGCTAACCAAGGTAGTTTTGCCAAAACCAGCCGGAGCCAATACTAAGCTCAGTTGGTGACGACGAACCTGATTTAGTTGTGCGCTCAAACGGGGTCGGTTGGTCACCAAACGGCGCGGCGGCGGGATAACCAGTTTAGTGGTTAATAACGAAAGCATTGATTCGGACATGACGAAACTCCTTTTAGTAAGGCGATACAGTCATGATAAATCAGGAAGAGGATTTGTCCAATTATACAGCTTTGCGGGGTTAGTACAGCGTTAAATAAATTTTGCGCGGTTTAGACCTTCAATACCCATTCGGGCACGTAGGAACTTCATACCTTGAAGGACGCGGAGACTCTCCTCGTTCCCAATCTCACCTCGTCTCCTCGTTCCCAATCTCCAGATTGGGAACGCACTTGGAAGAGAACTCCGTTTCGGTTTTTGTTTCTCCCCGTAGGTGGGCAGGTGAAAACAAAAAGCGTCTCGTTCCCAAACAGCGAACGAGACGCTTTTTCACTTTTCACTCATCACTCAT
>JAUCGA010000066.1 GCA_030377865.1 Anaerolineales bacterium HSG25
GTAGGTAGATAATTCTGCAAGAAATCACGCGCCGCTTGCAGACGCTCAAAAGTGTCTCGGAACAGTTTATCGTGTGGGTTGGTTAAAGTGTCGGTCATGGTGCAATTATAGGAGTGAATTTGCAAATGAGCGAATTTACGACATGTTGACTGGAAGCCAACGCGCCATTTTCAACATCATCTTGACCAACACAAACTCTTTGCTTTTGTGGTTTTTGCATTATAATTGACGCGATTAACGGGTAATAGAAATGGATGACATGATTTTATTAGCGAAATTCAGAAGACCATTTACAGGGTTGGTTGGCAAAATAGTCAAATTTTTTTGTAGGCATCCCTCTAAAAGCTATCGAGTATCAATATGACGATTAGCATGAGCATGAATAAACCAGATTGGGGAGCCAACTACCATATTGTCGCGGCAATTGGTCATCCCGAAAACCTATACCCTCTGCTAAGTTTGGGGCACTCACTGGCACAGGCAAATCAAGGTCGTTTGACGCTTATCACGGTCAGTCAACTGGCAAAAGTTCCCGACTGGCTAACCTTGCCCGAACCATACCAAGATGCCCTGATAGGACTAGAAGTCGTAAAAAGTGATAAAACTGCTAAAAGTATCTTGGATTATGTGCGTAAGCATAAACCGAGCCTCCTGTTGATGGGCTGGCGAGGTCAAACAGCTGCTGGCGGTTATTTTTTAAGCCCAACCCTAGACCCAGTCTTACAACGCGCCGCATGTCCGATAATGGTAGCCAAAACCGACTCAAACTGGCCTGAAACGATCTTAAGTAAGAAGGACATGGTAAAAGTGCTGGTGCCTGCATCGGGCGGGCCTAACGCTCCGTTGGCAATGGATATTGGCCTCAAACTGTCGGACCGAAGTGTTGTCACTGCGCTCCACATTCTCCGCGACAGTGACGCAGAAGATGAGGCCAAAGCGCTAGAAAGCACCAAATGGCTGGCTGATTTTACGACTACCTGGCGTGAAAATCCCCGTTTTCATATAAAAATCCTCTCCTCGCCGACGGTACTACAAGGGATACTCAGTGAGTCAGATAATCATGACATAACCATGATTGGCGCTAGTCGCGAGAGTATCTTTAGCCAAGTTCTGTTTGGTACATTGCCCCAACAACTGACTCGTAAAAATAGCGGCCCAACCCTGATTGTTCGGCAACAGGATGACGGTCTCGATTCTGTGTTTCGTCGTCTATGGTGGCGTTTTACGCATCTTTTGCCAACCTTAACGATGGAGGAACGGGTTGAGGTATACAAACAGGTACGCCGTGGGGCACGTCCAAAAATCGACTTTTTTACCATGATTGGACTAGCGGCAGGGATTGCCGCGCTCGGTCTCCTGCTTAACAGTCCGGCGGTCATTATCGGAGCCATGTTGGTCGCCCCGCTCATGTCGGCCATTATGGGGCTTGGGTTGGGCATGATTCAGGCCGACACCAAACTCCTGCGACTATCCGCCACCGCTACGCTACGAGGCATATTACTGGCAATTGGAGTCGGTTTTATAGCCGGTTTTTTTGATACCAATCCCGCACCCACCAGTGAGATGCTGGGTCGAACCGCCCCTTCCATGCTAGATCTCGGTGTCGCGCTGGTGTCCGGTCTTGCTGGAGCGTATGCCATCTGTCGTACCAATGTCTCTAGCTCGTTGCCGGGTGTTGCCATCGCCGCGGCGCTTGTACCACCGCTCACCGTGGTCGGACTGAGTTTCTTTCGTAGCATCGCCCAACTTAATCAGCAAGGTTTTTTGTATGACGAGTTTAGTAATGGTCTAGGAGCGTTACTTCTCTTTTTGACCAACTTGGTAGCCATTAGTGCGGCCAGCGGATTCATCTTCTTCTTGCTTGGTTTTCGGCCACGGGTTGACCGTAAAGGGCATGTGGGCCTGTTTCGTAGTGGGGTTGTAACTACCGGCATTTTGTTGGGGATTATGGCTTGGTTACTGTGGACTCTCACCTCAACCTCATTGGCTCAATCGAGGCTGAATCACCAGATTGAAAACGTGCTTAGAGAAGAACTACCCCGTATGTCGGTTCCGGCTCAATTAGAAAATTGGGAACTTATTGAGGAGGGAGATGACGAGACCATTCAGCTAAAAGTATGGGTTAGTTCTTCTAGTCAGAAGATGAAGAATGAGCATGTGAAGGATTTGCAAAATCGTGTCGCCGCCGAACTACAGCGCCCCACCTCGCTCATTTTGATTGTCATTCCGACGGTTGAGCTTGACGCGGTCATCCCACCGACCAACACGCCCACCCCAACTCCGACTCCCGTGCCAACCGAAACTCCCACTCCAACCCCGACTCCCGTGCCAACCGAAACTCCAACCCCAACTGAGACCTCCATCCCAACGGAAACACCATCACCAACTGAGACCTCCATCCCAACGGAAACACCATCACCAACTGTGACCAATACCCCGACTGCGACCAATATCCCGACTGCGACCAATACCCCATTGCCGACCAACACCACCACCCCAACCGATACACCATCACCAATCGCCACCAGCACCAACACGCCATCGCCAGAGACGGCAACACCAACCGCGACCAAAACCCATACCCCAACTCCTACCGACACCCCAACTCCTACCGACACCCCAACTCCCACGGCCAGCCCAACTCCGGTGCAGGCTGAAGTCGTCAACACTGAGGGTGCAGGGGTTCGTTTTCGCTGGACTCCGGGTGGCGAGGTAGCGGGTCTGTTTGAGGAAGGCACGGTGCTAACCCTATCCGGCGAGCGTGAAACAGTGGACGACATCGAGTGGGTGCAGGTTACGGATGATCGGGGCCGTTTCGGTTGGGTTTCGGCGGAGTTTATTGCTATATTGACGCGTTGAGCCACATTGTTAAACTTTTGTTAATCTATCGTCACCGTACCGATGATGGCCGCGCTTCCATCGTTGGTCGCCGAACCAGAGACCCCCTCGCTGGGGTAGGGCGGTTCGGCGTTGTAGATGACCAACTCTAGCTGATATAGTCCCGACGCGGTGTCGGGAGGCAAGGGCAAAAGGTAGACGTTAAGGGCCTGATTGAGTGCAGAATCTTCAATGGGCCAAGCCGAGGTGCGAAAATGTCGGTCGTTGAGCAAATCTTTGTCAAGCTGACTGATGACCTGTCCCTCCTCGTCGTGCAATCGGAGCGAGGCGCGGTAGTTGACCAGTGTGGGCTGTAGCAGGTGATAATGGAGCGTCGCCCACACGGCCTGATGGTCGGTTTGTTGGCTCTGCATGGCCTCATTTTGTCCCATGTCGGCTCCGATAAGTTGTAGCACCTCGCCAAACCGCGCCTCGATGGGCGGGAGTTGGTTGGGCAGGCTAAAGGGCTGATCTGGCAGGCTGAACCATTGTGCCCGATAACCCCGAAACTCTTTTTGACCGAGTGGCTGACCATGCTTACGAGCCAAAAACTCAACCACGCCGCGTGGGTCGGTGTCGCTACCATACCAAGTCAGCCAGAACAGACGGGTTTTGTCATGCCCAGCTTGGCTCAATCTCTCGGCGGCGGTGTGGACATCAACAAACAGGTAACGAGTTGGGGCGGGAATGTTATAACGGTCAACATAATAATGGAACGGGTGGGGTACATCCACAAAAACTAGATCGTTGGGGGTGGTCTCTTGGGCCAACCATTGCGCTACGCCCGCTGAATCATCCTTGAAATAGTCCTGATTTTGGTAATACGGCTGGAGGCTAACCAACAGTATCAGGCTGAGTAAGACGGCGGCTCCTCTATTTAGCCAATCTAGGCCCGATACTGTAGTGGTAGGGTATTCGTTGAGTTGTCTATGGTCATGAAATGAGTCACCTAAGCCGTTCCCAAAAATCAGAAAGATGGCTGGTGTAATCAGCATGAGGTAGCGTGGCTCATAGGACGGACGGCTCTGTAATACCAAAAAATAGGTACTTAGGGGGATAAATAACCAGCCTAAACAGTAAAATGTGGCCCAACGGTGACGCAGAAGAAACATGCCGGTGGCGATGGCAAATATCAGCCCTAAAACTTGGCTCCCCCATTGAGCCGTCATCAGGTCGAGGCGTTGTCCGACGGTGTAGGCTTGCCAGCTATGCAGGAGAAAATGGCTTAGAGAGGGGGGTAATAGATTTGGGTTCGCGTAGTCAGTTACTTGGCGAGTAGCGATACGGAGTTGGGGTAAGAAGAGTACAACCATGCTGATTTGGGTGGTCAGCCATAGCGTGATTTTTGAATTCGTAGAATTTCGCCCCCGCTCAGTTCTCCCCAAAGAAGGGGAAACTAGTCCCCCCTCCCTTTGTACCTGTTCAGGCATAAAGGAGGGGGTTAGGGGGAGGGCGAATCTCCTTTGTTTAACACGATTGCCTAAATCTCCCATGACCCACATCAACCAGACTAGATTCTGAAACAGTAGTAAAAATATGGTGAAGTAGTGGGTGTATAAACAGGCGGTGGTAACGAGAACATAGCTCCAGAAAAGGAGTGTTTTAAAGACTCTAAAGGTTTTTAAAACCTTTAGAGTCTGGTGATTGAGCAGTCGCCAATGGAGGTAGCAACTGGCTACAGCTAGGCAGGTCAGCATGGCGTAGCTCCGTACCTCTTGGGCGTAGGCAATATACATGGGCGAGATGGCGGCTAAAAAGGCGGTCAAGTTGGCAACAGGGTTTGATGACGAGATATGTTTAGCAAACGTCCACAGTAGTGCCACCGTCAGCAGGCTGAATATCAGTGACAGATAACGCAGGGCAAACTCACTGTTGCCGACTAGATTCATCCAGCCATGTAACATGGCAAAGTAGAGGGGTGGGTGGACATCCATAGCTGGTATGGTGGCGATCTCGGTGAGGGCATGGTTTGCCACAAAAATCGAGTGTCCCTCATCCCACCAGATGCTTTGGGTCTCAATTTGGTGTAGTCGCAGGGCAAAAGCGAGCCAGATTATCAAAATGGGTAATAGATAACGTCGAGATAAGTTCATAATGGGGATACCAAAAAGGGGATTTCTTAGAAATCCCCTTTTTGGTTGAGTTAATCAATTGAGTTGTTGGTGTGGTAGTGTGTAGAGTCACCCCACATTTGGATATTATGGCCGGAGTAGCACTCTACCCCCCTCAATCCCCCCTGCAAGGGGGGAAGTTTTGTCCGTGCGAGTAATTTCAGGCGAGGACGATAGCTCCTCCCCCTAGCAGGGGGAGGTTGGGAGGGGGTAGAGCTTTTGTCAAACAGACGAGCCTGAACCCGCAACGGAAAGGCTTTGGGTTGATTTCAGTATGTCCGGTGACTCTACAGTGGTAGTGTTGCATTATTGACTGATGGACATGTCACCCTGAGCATTTTTGGCGAAGGGTCTCTTTGACCCGATTCTATGAAGAGTCGGGGTAAAAGTTCAGTAAAACCGCCCTAGAAACCCGATTTCTCAAAGAAATCGGGTTTCTGACGTTCTTTCTGGCGAGTTCACTGAATATTTACGAGGGGGGATACTTCGGCTTCGCCTCAGTATGACATCGAACAGGCTATCAGTCAACAGGTCAGCACTAGTGTTATAGGCCCAAAAGTTGTTCAAAGAATTGCGGGTTGGCGATAACGGATCCAACTAAGCACAGTAGAAAACAGATTCCAAGCATAAAGATAGCCCCAAAGCTGTACAGCAGATACTGAATGGTTTTGTTGGCTTGTGGCGGTGGCGGTGGGGGAGAGTAGGCGGTTGGGGCAGGTTGGAGTGGCTGAACGTGAGCAGGTGCAGGTTGCATACCTCCATCGGTCGGGTATTGTGGTAAATTACCTACTCCTTGGGTGTTGGCAATTTGGAAAACTAGGGTTGTTTGTCCGATGCCGACACTGTCGCCGGGGTTGAGAACTTGGGGCGCGGTAATCTGAATTCCATTGATAAACGTGCCGTTGGTACTGCCTAAATCTTCAAGTACAAATTGTCCCCCTTGCCAACTTACTCGGGCATGCCGACGAGATGCTTCGGGGTCTTGTAGGGTGATATTAATCCCTTCTTCGCGGCCAAGAATGGTATGGCTATTGCTTAAGGGAAAGCTCATGCCAACTTGGGTTCCTTGTCTAACCACAAGAACCGCTTTAGCCCGTATGGATTGTCCCATCATGGTTGCTTCTTGATCTTCATTATTCATGGTGATAAAACTCCTATACTGCGATCAGAATGGAAACGTAACTTTTGCGATGTCATGCCCGAATGTAGTTATCGGGCATCCACCTTACCTGTAAGGAATGGATTCCCGCTAAAAGCATGCGGGAATGACATGAGGAAAGTGTCGGTCTCAAACTAATTTGAGTATAATGAAACCGGTTTGATTACTTAATCCTTATTTATGCCAAGTTAACCATTCAACATCAATTGCACCAGTATTATATTCGGGAAAACGTAGCTTCCCCATTCTGCCCTCGTTTGTAAAGTAGCAGATGACCCGCCCACTAATAAGGGTATTATCTGGGTCTGGAGCGAAGGTGCTGGCATCCATAAAGGTATATCTATTGTAGTCTCCATCTTCACAATCTCGGTCATCAACATCATCGAGCGAGTTATAATCGCCAATTACGGCCATCTCTGCACCATTAAATACTTTAAAATGGCGAGTTTCACCGTCGATAAACCATTCAAAATCCCCATCATTTTCATCATCAGGATTGCCATCATCAAAATCAACAATCCGGTTACGTCGAATCGTCATGGTTCCAGCCGATTTAACCTTATCATTTATTACGGTGACGGTAATATCCCGAGTTTCTTCTTGGTCATCATTTTTAATGACTCGTAGGCGATAGATGGTGGTAATATCTGGGCAATCCTCAATATCTCCACTACCGGGGACACCTTCCTCTTGCAGGTATATCTCTTTAACGCCGGTTACGTTCCAACGGATTCTGACACAGGTGCCAATGCTCACCTCTTGAGGGAAGACATCAAAGTCGATGACGGTTGACTCTGTCGTAGCTGTTGGCTCTGGGGTAGCTGTTGGCTCTGGGGTGTTGGTTGGTGGAATTGGCGTATCGGTGGGAACCTCGGTCGCAGGCACAACCGTCGGAGTTTCAGTTGGGGTAATTGTTGGGGTGGGCGTATCAGTCGTTTCAGGGGTCGGGGTCGGTGGAGCTAGAACAATCGGCACATCTTGAGTGTTAGAGGCTTCGGTTAATTCGGCTAAAACCCAGCCTTTTCCATCTGAGGCCGGAGCAAATCTAATTTGCCACCATTGTCGGGTTTCATCTTGACCAATGATTTCTGCTGTAGCTTGACTCGGTAACAGCCCCAACAGGTCATAGTTAAAGGCCGGTCCAGATTGCACATTTACATCAACCAAGGCTACCAACGAGGGCGCACTTGGCGGTGGCGGGGTCGAGGTTTCGGGGATGGGAGTAAATGTTGCCGTTGCTTCTGGAGGGGCGGTACTGGTTTCGGTTGGGACGGCGGCTGGGTCAACCACGTTGACAGTTACCGCGGTGGGAATACTGACCGCGTTTTGACTGTTGTATGCCCGTACCTCTAAAACATGGCTACCCAAATTATCTGGAATCCATTGGAATGAGACCGTTAAGGTCGGTTGTCCCTGTGGTGAAGGGCTGGTTTCTTCGTTGATTTTACGACCCGCTAACCATAGTTCAATCCGTGTCACTCCATTGGAGTCGGAGGCGGTGGTTTGGATGGTGACGGGGCTATTCACATCAACCTGACTATTATTGACTGGCGCGGTGATGATGGTTGTCGGTTGAGTTGGGGTACTGCCCGAATAACCTTGGCTCAAAATGTAGAGGGTGGCCGTCCCAATCAACAATACGACAACTACCAGAGCCAGACCGATTCCGCCTAGCAAGATAGTGGTTGGCATGCCCGATGATTTTTGTTTGCGCGGTTTTTTACGCCGATGGGGATGCGATGGTGGTTTGACTGGTGGCGGAGAATCGATTGGCGGTGCTGTTCCGCCTGCGGGCGGAACATAAGTTTCACCACCCGGTGTGGCGGGAGACCGTACAACGGTGGGCGGAGCGGCAAATCCTTTAATGCCAAATATCGACGAGCCAATGCTGATAATATCTGACGATTCTAAGGTGTGTTGGCCTTCAATCCGAACGCCGTTAACGGTCGTACCGTTCGTACTCCCCAAATCTTCAATGATGACTTTGTTTCCCCGCCGAATCAAACGGGCATGGTTACGGGATACTTGCTCGTCATCTAAAGAGATGTCACTCTCCTCATCGCGGCCAAAAGTAAGGATATTTCCGGTTAACGGAAATCCTTTGCCTGCCAACGGTCCCGCATGGACAACGAGTTGTAACTGTATTGCTTCTTGATTTTCTGAAGCATTGGATTCACTCTCTGATAGTGGTTGACTCATGGATCTCTCTTCCCTGAATTTTAGTTATGAAATATGATGCGTAAAACGTCATTACAGCGTTAAATAAGTTTTGCAAGATTTAGACCTTCAATCTTACTACCCGACAAGATGTTTAGTTTAGGCTAATTATAGAATAATATCTGACAGGATTAACAGAATTTACAAGATTAAAAGCAAAAAATCCTGTTAATCCTGTCAAAAAAATCTTTTTTCTAATCAAGATGTCGGGTACCAAGACCTTCAATATCCATTCGGGCATGTAGGAACTTCGTACCTTGAAGGTCGCGGAACCGTTAAAAAAAACCTGCATTACTTTTTTAACGGTGTAGTCATGCTTGGAGGCTGTATAGATGTTCAGATAAATATTTTCAGCCATCACCTTCCCGCAAGTTTAGAACTTGCGGGAAGGTTGGCCTTGAATTGAAAACCATTATCTGAAAGACTGTATCTGCACATGATAGGCTATTTGCGTTACATCTATGTTTGTATACTCGGTCGTAGACGTAAACCTTCAACCGAGCGACATGTGTATTGATTGCGGGTAATTGAATTTAAGCTTTAATCCGATTATAATGACCCCAAAAACCATTGGAGGTAGTATGAGTAAACGTCAAACAATTTTAACCGCAGTTCTTGTTAGTTGGCTCCCGATTATGGTCGTCGGAGCATTGTTATTACTATTTAGCTGGACGGTTAGTGCTTCACCAAGCGATTTATCAGTTCAACAAACAGCGTCCACAATCACCCAAACGGCTAACGGGCAAACCGATTATGTGACTGTGTCGGGCTTGGCTTTTATGCCCATTAATCCGGCGGCAAACTATGTTAAAGATGTGGATCGACAACTGTTACAGATTGAAAGTGAAAACCGAGTTTTTGCTAATAATAACAATATTTTTGTAGCACCATTAGTTTTACCCTCGCATGGTCAACTGATGAGCTTGACCTTGTTTGGACAGGATTTTGATGGTCGAGGTGAGATTCGAGTGCGTCTAAAGCGTTGTGATAATACGCGAGCGCAATGTAAGATCGTTGCCGAATCGACCAGTATTTTGGCTTATAAAGTGGGGGGCTTTGAAATGACCCAACTTAGTCCAATTAATGAGCCGATTGATAACTATCGTTACAGCTATCTATTAGAAGCGGAGTTGACCGCGTTGTTAGATAGCGGCTTGCGGGCTGTTCGATTAGAAATTTCCCCTAATCAACCCGCGATTACGCCTACGCCACCTGCTGTTGTACGCTGGTCACTATCCGGTTCGATTAATCGGCTCATTTTGCCCAACACCGAGTTGACGCAAGTTCGAGTTTGCACCGATGATTTAAGCCATTTGAATAATCAAAGCCATTACCCTATTTTTGTGGTTGATGGTCTGGCAACGGCCCTTGCGTCAAGTGAATGTGTGACTACTTGGGGGCGTGACCTCCAAATTCGGCGTGAACTCAACGCTGGTTCATCCTCTGGAACATACGAGTTTTTGCAGTAGGGCGAAACTGCGAATGGCGAATGGCGAATATGCGATAGGTGCGGATATTTATCTGTACTTATCCGGCTCTGATTTTAGCGATGTTTGTCAGTCTGACAAATTAGTATCACCCTGCTGATGAGTCATGCTCGGTTATGACAGCTTAAATTAAAGAGCAATACACCTAAATAGGCGTATTGCTCTTTTGTTTTTATGTATACATCACGTTTCACGCCTCACATCTACACCTCCAAGGAGAACGACACACCTTGGAGGAGATTCACGCCTCACGTTTCACGCCTCACATCTACACCTCCAAGGAGAACGATAGTAAAAGTTCAGTAAAGTAGCCTAGAAACCCGATTTCTTTGAGAAATCGGGTTTCTGATATTCTTTCTGGCGAGTTCACTGAATATTTACGAACGATACACCTTGGAGGAGATTCACGTTTCACGCTTCACGCCTCATGTTTCACGCCTACTCTATTTCAGTAGGTCTTGGCGCAGAATCGAGGCTACAGTAGCCGTCTACATCCACTCGGTTACTCAGTTCTGGATTGGCTGGACGACCATTTTCAGAGGCTCGCATCTGATATCGAAGTTGGTAACGAAGGTTTGGCCCATAGCGCTGACATATATTCTGGTCAACATTGCTCACGCTGACGGCTCCATTGGCCTCGCCTTCACCCGCGACAGGCTTTTCAATGGTTTCGGCAAAGCGCCATTCCGAGGTTTCGTAACAGTGCCCCTTCCAGCCCGCAATTGAATCGACAATGGGACAGTAGGTATATCGGCTTTCGGTATATAGGTCGGCATATAACATCATGTCGCTAACGTTTTGGTCAAAATGTCGCCATTCAATCCGGGTAACATCTGGCGGTAGGCTCGAAGAGATGGTCAAGTTATTGCTTTGGGCGCTAGGCCCAGAAATTGCCCCCGCGACTGATACATTTAGGACAAACTGGTCTTCGTAACGGGGAACACCTCGGGCTTTAATCTGAGCCGGAACGGTACATGACCCATTATCAGCATAGAGCGTAATGTCGTAATCCCCTAACTCTTCGATGGTGTAGCTGGCTCGGTCAGTATTATTTGTGGTTGAGGTTGTGTCGATGCGTCCCGTTGGACTTTCAAACACGATGTCAAAGTTGGTGGCGTTGATAATTTGCCAATCAAGCGTCACCACATCCCCTACTTGGACATCAACTTCAACCGGATTGGTGGGGTTATACACGTAGTTATATAGATTGCCCGTACCACTGACTCGGAAATAGTTGATAACAGGTGCGCCATAAACGCCGAACTCACAGTCTCGGACGGTCTCCATGGTAACTCCCATAATTGGGCCAAAGAATACGCCATGCGGATCGCGCATGCGCCAGTAACTTTGGTGAATTCCCGGCGTGGTCGGTGCTTCCATCAGAATCTCTAACACCGCAGTTTGATTGGGTTTTCCTTCGGGAACAACAAGTCGTTCTCGACTGATAACCGTGTTACGGCGAGGTGGCTCGGTGGGGAAGATTGAGTCGAACGCTACACCGCCCGACCCCATTGCTCGTCCACCATAAAAGGCTAATTCGTACCCCGGCCCCCAAGTACATGTCCCCACATTTTGTACTCGCCAAGCTCGATGAATGGTCGTCCCACCAACGGTTTTGGCTGGTACTTCATCATGCTCCGAGATGAAAACTCGGCGACTGGTGTCGGTCGTGTAAACCCCGATATATTCTGCGGCGTTACAAACGGGTGGCCCAAAGTTATTGAGCTGTTCTTGGGTTGGCCCAGGTGGAACACCCGGCGCAGGTGGTGGTGGCGGATAGTAGGGCACGCCGGTTGGTTCAGCCACGGTTTCTTGATGAACTGTAATTTCGACGATATTTTCAACCGGTGCGTCTTCTGCTTCACCCGTATCATCTGCTGATTCCGGTTCGGGAGTGGCTTCTTGAGCCGCACCAAAACTGGCCGCCTCGGCTTGTGGATTCTCGGCGGGTTCAACATCTGGCATTACAGCCATAGCCCGCGATTCAACGATTTCGACCTGTCTTGTCAAATCGGCAAGAACCTGCCCTTCACTGTTCCATGCTCGGACTTTGATGGTATAAACTCCAATTTGTTGGGGATGCCATTCTTGCAGAGCCACGCCGTTGTCTGGGGCATCAGCCCGAATGAGTTGTTCACTAACATCATGCTCACCCTGAACCCACAGCTCAACATTAGATATATTTTGTGCGGTGGCATGACTGCTTTGTACTTGTACCGCACTGCCTAACAAAATCTGGCGACCATCTTCGGTTGGGGTGAGGATAGCACTCTCCTGCGGTAATGTCTGAGGTGTATCCGGTTGTGGATTTCCCGCGTTGCAGGCTGTTATTATCGCCAAAAATGTTAAAACGATTAATACTGTGCCTCTCCTAAAGCTTAAAAACTGATTCATGTCTGACTCTACCTCCAAAGGTTTTTATAAAACTCGCTATTCAATATCAAAACTAATGGTTTCAGATTCGGCTTGTTCACCCCGTTTATTGTAGCCAACTACCTTAATTGCATAGTGGCCGCGCTGAGTGGGGATAATGGTTTGGGCGGCACTGAAAGTGGTTTGATTAAACGGTGCCGCTTGGCTATCTAAAACTAAATTGCTCTCGCCGGTGGGCAGTTGTACCGCGTATAACTCTACATGGGATACTCCTTGACTGTCTTCGGTGCGCGACTGAACGGTAATAGTCTTGTTAAGTGGCAATGGCGCATCTGGGGCACGAACTAATAGCCAAGTTCGTAATGCTACGGGTGGTGTTTCAGCAATTTTTTGGCTACTGTTGCAGGCCACAAACAGCCCTAAACTAACAACTAGTAGTACCACAAGGCCGATATAGTGCCTCTTTATAAAAAGGGTTTTGTTTGATGGTGTGGCCCGCGCTGAGGGTTTGGTAGCCGTCTTTGGGGCGGTTTGAACAGGGGGATGTTGTTGCTTATTATCTTCTTTTTTCATAGTTCATAACACCTTTTCGCTACTTTCTTGTTGACATAATGATAAACTGTGTTGATTATAACATAAGATTTATACGATGTCACGCACCCCTAAAAAAATCGAGGTGATGCGTTAAGACCGTTTTTTAGTGTTTAGAAGTTGGCAAATAGAATTCAAAAATTGGCTATGGTCTTCCAAAGTTTGTTGTTTCATTCACGACCTGACATATTGATAAAACAAAAAGCATTTTTCGACAGGATTAACAGAATTAACAGGATTTTTTGCTTGTAATCATGTTAATTCTGTTAATCCTGTCAGATATTGTTTTAATCATGTTGAAATGATAAACTTCTGAGAATTGCATCTTTTCTTAGAAGTATGGTAAAATCGCAAATCGTCAAATAAGCAAATAAGCGAATGGGTATTAATTAACCTGTGCATGTCAGTCATAAGGTAAATATTCAGTGAACTCGTCAGAAAGAATGTCAGAAACCCGATTTCTCAAAGAAATCGGGTTTCTAGGGTGGTTTTACTGAATTTTTACGTCATAAGAGAGGCTCAATCTTTAAGATTGAACCACTCTGAAACGCGCAACTTATTTAATCCCGATTCCTAAGCGAATGGACGAATATTAACGAATGTGAGTGAATAAATGGATGAGGGTAAGAAATGGAAATTACTTGGGGTGGTCAGACCTTTTTTCAACTAAAAACGCGTAAACAGTCTGTGGTGATTGACCCATACAATAAGGAAGTGGCCTTGTTATCTAATAAAGCTAAGGCCAATGTAGTAACGTTTAACCAGCCAAATACCTTAACGGCGCAGAAACTGCGTCAAAACGGGATGAAAGTTGTTGATACTCCCGGCGAATATGAGATTGCCGATGTTTTTGTTACGGGGCTATATTTGCCACCCACTACAGAGAAGGCTAAATCTGAAAAACGAAATAACCTGTTTGTCATCTACCTCGACCATTTGTCGGTGTGTCATTTGGGACTGCTAAATCATGTCCCGGCGCAAAATTTGGTTGAGGATTTGGGGAGCATTGATATTTTACTGATACCGGTTGGGGGAGGTGCTACCCTTAATGCCTCAGAAGCGGCAGAGGTTATTAGCTTAATCGAGCCGCAAATCGTCATCCCGATGTATTACCAACTTTCAGAAGCAAATTTATTAGCCGAGTCTGATAATCTCGAAACGGTTGATAAGTTTTTGAAAGAGATGGGCGTGGCCACGGTTGAGACGGTCGATACGGTTAAAATTACGCAAGCACAACTTCCCGAAGAAACACAGATTTTGTTGTTAGAACCGAAACTATAAATTTTGCGTAGCACAGTCTTTAGGCAGACGGAAGAAATAAAACATCCCAATTGAGGAGTCAGCACCCGCGGTGCGGCACGACGCGTGCCTACTCCGCGGGACAATTATTTTTTTCCACGTGCCTTAGACTGGGGCGCAGGGAACGGTTCGAGGGGATATGACCTGTTAAAAAGTCGGGTGTCTGCATGATGGTAGCGGATGTGTATCCGCTACCCATACTGGGCGGGTAGCGCGAAGCCTCCTTGAAGGAGGATATACCCGCCAAATACCCGTTGCGATTACATAATCGCAACGATCAGGAAAAACTATAAACCTTGCCTAGTACAATCTTGAGACTGTGCCTAAACTACACAGGCTCAAGCCTGTGCTACATCATAAAATAAAGAATAAACGAAGAAAACAGCTATGACTATTGAAAAAGAAGAAGTAACTAAACCTAAGCAGGCTAACCATAAAAAAACCAAAACCCAACCAGAAGAGACCGCTAATAAGTCGATTTTAGTGATTATTGGGGTCGTAGTTTTGGTTTTTGTGGTGGTTATCGGACTATCCACCATGCAGGGCGGCAGTAGTGTATCAACCGGTGGCAGTAGCTCTGCCGAGGGCGAGTTTGAAGTTGGCAATGAACATTTCCAAAACGGTCAATTAGAAGAGGCTGTTTCAGCCTATCAAAAAGCTATTGAGCTAGACCCCGGCTATCAGGGGGCTTATGTTAATTTGGGGGTGGCCTACTATCAACAAGAAAAATTTGAGTTAGCTGAAACCCAATACAAAAAAGCGTTGGAACTTGATCCTTCTGATGGAGACGTGGCCTATAATCTAGGGGCGCTTTATCTGCAACAAGCCTTACTTAAAGGAGGGGATCAGCCGGACGAAGCCGCGTTTGAGCGAGCGATTCAGCAGTTAGAGCAAGCGATTGAACTGACTCCCGGTCTGGCCGAACCTCATTTTAGTTTAGGTGTGGCTTATTTAAGCCTGGGCAAGCGAGATGAAGCCAAAAAAGCCATGGAACAGTTCTTAGCCGGTAAACCGACCGACCCCCGAGCCATACAAGAGGCAGAGCGATATTTGACTGATTTGGAAGAGAAGTAGTTTACAGTCAAAAGTTTGTCGATTCATCTTACAGTACAGGACAAAAAATTTTGGTAAGGATAATGGTGTCATTCCCGCACGTTTTTAGCGGGAATCTATGGGTTTTAGATGCCCGATAACTACATTCGGGCATGACATTTCCATTCAATCTGGCTAGTTTTTGTTTTTGTCCGGCACAGGACAAAAGATTTTGGCAAGAATAATGCAGGAAAGTGACGGCTGAAAATGTTATCTGAACATCTACAGGTAAGGTGAACGATGAGTAACAAAAATGGGGCGAAGGTCATTCGGTTTGATTGGGCTATCAAAAATATCCTGCGTGATAAAGCCAACTTTGATATTTTGGAAGGTTTCCTGACGGCTTTGCTTGAAGAGGATATTCAGGTTTTGGGTTTGCTGGACACGGAGTCTAATCAAGATACAGAACAGTTGAAATATAACCGCGTGGACATCCTGATTCAGGATAGCGAGGAACGACATATTATTGTTGAGGTGCAAAACGAGCGAGAAAGTGACTATTTGTACCGATTACTGTTTGGTACCTCTAAGGTGATTATTGATACCCTAGAGCTTGGTCAGCCCTATCGAGAGATTGCCAAAGTTATCTCGATCAGTATTCTCTACTTCAATTTAGGGTCGGGTGATGATTATGTATATTATGGTAAAACCTCATTTCAAGGCATACACACGAAACAGCCCCTAATGTTACGCAGAAAAAAAATTATTGAGGATAAGAAATATATATTACGTCAGGTAAGCATAGAAAAGGAGATATTTCCAGAGTATTATCTGATTCAGGTGGAACGATTTGAGGATAAGGTCAATGTTCCGTTGGACGAATGGATATACATGCTGAAACATGATGTAGTACGGGATGATTTTAACGCTAAAAATATAGACAAGGCCCGAGAGAAGTTATTGGTATTGAATATGGATCAGGAGAAACGACGACAGTATGAGAAATATCTGATGAATGTGGCGAGTGAACGGGACATTATGGAAACGGCTCGTGAGGAAGGGCATAAGGAAGGGCATAAAGAAGGGCGTAAAGAGGGGCATAAGGACAGTGCGCGCCAGATGTTGGCTGATGGTTTGCCCCTAGAGAGCATTGCCAAATACACCACTCTATCGGTTGAAGATATTATGGCGATTGATAATGAGGGTAAAAGTTCAGTAAAGTAGCTCTAGAAACCCGATTTCTCAAAGAAATCGGGTTTCTGATGCTCTTTCTGGCGAGTTCACTGAATATTTACGTCAAAGTCTTGAATTTTCGGCTCTAGGATTTTCCGTGCAAAATACCAATCCGTAGGAATCGGGATTAAATAAGTTGCGTGTTTGACTGGAGAGCTACTGGCAGACAGCCAGCATGTCGGCTGTCTGCCGACGCGCCAACTACACAAGTTAATTAAAGTGGTCAGCTACCCGCAAGTTCTAAACTTGCGGGTAGCTAACGGATCTGTGCAGTTCGTCATGAGGACGGCTCAATTCACGTATCACGCATCACGCATCACGTATCACGTATCACGCATCACGTATCACGTATCACGCATCACGCATCACGCACCACGCACCACGCATCACGCATCACGCATCACGTATCACGCATCACGTATCACGTATCACATTTCAGAAGCAATTCCACAGTGATTTTTCAGCATTTAATCAGTGACGATCATGACATTCGTTGTTATACTGGATTGCAAACTGGGGAATCATGTCACCTACCCCTTTAGACCTGACAGGTTTTCAATGTCATAATCTTCCCGCAAGTTTAAAACTTGCGGGAAGATTGCCCCCAAGGTTTTCAAAACCTGACAGATCTGGGTCAAACACTCCTAAACATTAACAAGGCAAAAAGATTGAGCCAAGGTCCGGTGACTAAAACCTTTAAGCTCAATTTTTGACAATTAGTGAGGTTATAGTAAAATCGCAGGTTGTCTGCTGTTTTGTTACTAACATCACAAACAGAAACTTTTTTATGAAAACACAGATTGTATCCAAAAGATTTACCAAATATATTCTATGCTCAATTGTACTCCTCATTGGGCTAACATCGGTTGTTTCAGCACAGGGAAACTCACCCATCGAAGTGACGATAGAGCCGCAGGCCGAGCAGGCTGTGGCGGGTGAATTTTTCCGCTATACGATTGTGGTGGAAAACACCAGTAGCGCGCCGGTTCGAGAGACCGTTGTGTCGATTAGTGTGCCTGATAGCGCGTTTTATTTCGATTATAACGCACCCGCGGGTTGGCTTATCTCCAACCCCCCTGCTACAGGGGGTGGGATTGTTACGTTCTATAGACCCGATGCGATGTTGCCTAATGAGGAGGAGATTGTTGAGCTAACTGTAGAGGTAGCCAATGAATTAGATGACCCACAGATTTTGAACTCAGCGTTTGTTGTACTTGGAGAAGAAAACTTGTTTGAGACCACGGGCGATAAGGTGGATGAGGCTGAGGTGGCGGTGGTGACACCTACTCCAACCCTCAATAATGCTTCTAAAACCCGAGTGGCCAAGCAGACCGCGGATGCGGAAGCAACACGGATTGCTGGTCTGCCGACTGCAACACCCGTACCAACGGAAACACCCGTACCGACGGCGACGGAAGTTGTCGATGCGGAAACGCCGAGTGGTGGGTTCTCTTGTTTGCCCGGAATGGTGTTAATCAGTTTGCTCTTTTCGATGATGGTAGTTACTCGGTCTAATAGACCAGTTAAGTTGTAGGCTATCAACTTAAGCTGAGACATGTAGCACGGCCTTTAGGCTGTGTATGGCACAGGCTAAAGCATGTGCTACGATACGGTCTGACACACGTTGTTAGTCAAGTTGTAAACAAAATTTACTTTTTTTTGCCCATGGGGAAACGTTTCTTAACTCTCCTACGAGGTATGTTTTTTTCCTCGTAGGTGTTGGCTAGGCACGTTTTCCCGCTAATTAACTTTATGGATGGAGGTTGTATTTTTATGAGTACCAAATCAAGTTTTACGAGTAGTAAATGGTTTCGTTTATCTGCTTCCTTGAGCTTGGCCTTTGTACTGGCCTTAACCTTCCTGTTACTACCTATTGTAGCAGGATCGGTTATTCAGGTGCCAGTTGCTCCTCAACTGGACTCAGGCTCTCAAGCAGTAGCGTTACCCAATTGGTCGAAGGTGGATGTGCCGGTTCCGTTTGGGGCCGATGATGCCTTTGCGACCACAGTTACCGACACAGTTAGTGGTGCGACGATAACTGTCACCAAACGTGTATATACGAATCCCTTCAAAGCGGAATATGCTTCTGAATTAATGTATGTTTATCAAAGTAATCCCAAGAATGATCCGGCTGATGCTCTTGCTGATCGTAAGGATGAGGTCGCGTTGTTCTTGATAGAAGTGGAAAGTAATATGAATGTTCAAGGCCCACTAACCTTGACCGATGTGTTGGATCCCAATGCCGCTTGTGCTACAACGAACAATGGGCCAGATGATACTAAGGTGGCAGCTTCATGGGGCCACAACACGACAGAGTGTAAAGACGATGGACAAGCTGAATTCAAATTTCTTACAGGTGGAACTGCCATTACAGCAGGCCAATCGATGGTCTTTGGGGTTGGTATTCGACCCAAAACTAAGAATGTTTCTCTTGACAGCAGAATCGATAACCACACTGTTAGCCTGCAAGGGCCACAATTAAATGGTGGCATCAAAGTTGATTTTAATGGCTTGGGTGTTAAATTAACCATCAAAGCCCCCAACTGGGCTATTACCAAAACTGCTGAGGTAACAGCACCGGGGGCTGGGCTTTCTGATGGTGCTGTTGTCACCTATAGCTTAAACCCATGGAATGCTGGTGACTATGGCTTATTCTTTGATGACACCAATCCCTTTACTGTTCAGGATGTCCTGATAAAAGATTATGTGATACTTGAAACGTTAAGTTATACCAACTTAAAAGGAGCAGCAGGACATTATGGGTATTTTGTCGAACCGATAGTATCCGATACGAACTACATTACCCTAACTTGGGTTATTACCGCGGATGCTGGATCTACTAATGTTTCTCCTAATTCTACTCAGATAACAGGGACTGAAACCTTCTCGCAGCAGTTTGGTAGCCCAATCACCTATAGCTACCGACTAGCTGAAAATCATGGCTTACGGTCGGGTGATGTAATCCGTAACCAAGCGAAGGTTTGGGGTGGTGAAAACGCCCTTAATATCGGCGAAACCTTTACCGACGTATACTACTATGAGAAAGATACGGTCTTGACGGTGACTAAATTGGCATGGGATGAAGTGTATGCGGAGGAAGACTTTGCCTTTACCGTGACGTTGGAGGCCAGTGGCACTAAAAACGGGATTGCCAACATCTATATCGAAGATGATATCAGTGAACTGACCTATACGACCTTCGTAGATGTCCAGAAGGTTGGTGGGCCGGCTGGGTTTGACTTGAAAGGAACCCTATTTGCTGATACCCTGCTCTTGACTTCTACGGGTGTCTTGACCAACCATGAGGTCGCGACCTTTACGCTGAACTTTAAGGTTGATGAGTATGCTCCACCGGCGTATGAGATTACGAACACTTTTAGCACGATTGGTCAAGTGGCTAGTGATGTTGTTCGAGCCGGTGATTATGGTGTCAAAGGTGGGAGAAACCCGTATTCCTATTCAAACACCACGCCGCTTACCGCTGTGACTTGGATATCTGCGACCAACGATATTCATATCACTAAAACTGTTGAACCAGCGGTTGTTCAGCCGGGTGGTTTGGTGACCTATACGATTCATGTGGTTAATGAAGGGAACGGACTGGCAACAGTGGCTATCTCAGATTCGTTCGGTGCTGAGTACGAGAATGGCACTGGGATTACCTTTACCAGTGTTGAAACTGGCTTTACCTTCTCACCTGTGGCTTTCTCTGGTCAAGAAGAGTGGAACACGACTGTGGAATTGACCAAAGGCACAGGGGTTCCTGGTGCGACAAGTGCGGGTTATTGGTGGCAGATACAAGCTCGGGCTGCAACTACCACTAATATAGACAACTCCTACACGAATTATGTTACGGCTACTTATTTCATGAGTAATACCAAGGGTGCGGATAATGTTCAGACCTCTACAGTGGATGTTGACATAGCGAACTCTAGTATCAGTATGACTAAAGTTGCTACTTATGCTGCTGATTTATCTGCTGTTAGTTCTAGAAATGCTGACCTTCGTGAGCAGATTGTCTATGGCTATAGAATTAGCAACACAGGTTCAGTCACATTAGAAAACTTGGAGTTGTTTGATGATATAATGGGTGTAATTACGAGCGTGGACACCTTGACAACAACTACTAGCTTGACACCGGATCAAGCAATCACCGTTATATATACATATACGCTTGATGGTGCCGATATTACCGATGGTACGTTTATCACCAACACGGCCTGGGTAACGGGGGATATACTGGAAGATTATTGGGCTAGTTCAGCCATTACCACAACGTCGTTTATGACGACGGCGTTCATAACCGTCTCGGCTAGTCCGGTGGTTTCTGTCATGAAGGAGGTTTCTGCATGGGAATCAGAGGTTTATGGAGTGTCCAAAGTCTTCACACAGGGTGGTCCATTCCCGTCGGTGGGTGATATCATCTCATATACCTACTGGATCACTAATAACAATAGTGTGGGAGTTTTACTGGAGAATATTACTGACGACAGGCTGACGGGTAGCTCCGCCTTGGATGTCGACGGAAAAGATGATTTCGGTTTGGGTCCTAATACGATAATGGCCAGTTCTGGATATCTTACGCCGTTAACGGTTGTGACTTATACAAGGAGAGTGACACTGACCAGCGCGGATGTCGATTTTGCAGTAGGCAAAATTATAACGACGACCTCACCTGGTCTGATTTTTAAACTCGCCGCCGTAGACAGTACACCGAGTAGAACATTGACTAGTACGGTGGGTGTTTTAACCAATGTCTTCCAAATCAAGACACTTATGTGGGAAGATAAAACAACCCTAAATGCTATCTCCGCCACGGCTCATGTACCTCTCACCTACACCGCTGGCTTCAGTATCGAGAAGCGTGTTTACTTGCTTGATGCAAATGGAGCAAGAGTTAAAACTGGTACAGGAAAGGTAACTGACGGAACAGTTAGCTGGATGAGAACTATCACTAGCTTCACGCCTACTGCGGGTGCGCGGTTACAGTATGAGGTGGTTATTACCAACTTTGGTGGTATTACCTTAACCGGTGAAGTGACCGATACTTTCTATAATGTGCCAACTACGGAAGGTATCTTTACCACCAATATCAAGATTCCTCCAAGGACGACTGAGATTTATACCGATCAGTTGAAAAGCGTATCTGGAGATAACTTAGGAGATTTGACTCTCAGACCGCAATGGGTGATTACCAACCAATGGATTACGCATGAGTACCCTGCTTTAGTAAATGGTGCTTTAATAACAGTCCCTGGTTCGTTAACCAATACTCTGACCTTTAAATTATTAGCGACGGATACGGTTGTTGCAAACAGTTATCCCAGTCTGTATAAATCCTTGGATGACAACGGTTTTGCAAACACTGTCGGTGTCGATAAAACATGGTTGGTTACTCCGACGGTAGATTTCACCGTGACCAATGTTATTAGCCTACCGATTACCTACACTGCCGGGATAACGATTCATAAAGCGGCTTATTACGATGCCGCGGCAACCCAAATAATCACACAGGGCGCTCCTGCCCCAGGTGTTTTCTTTGATGATACGTACTACTACAGTTACACCGTTGAAAATATCGGTACGGTTCCGATTTCAATCACTGCTATCGATTACTTCTCGAATAGCCAGAAAACGGTTCTTACAAGGAGTATTTTCCCACCGAGCTATACCTTGGGTATCGACAAAATTCTAAAAGAAGACCACAAGCTAAATGTCATAAGCCCAACTCTTGTAGATGCGGACTTGTGGGGTCTTGCTGGGACACATCCTATCAGCGCCGACGTTCCCACGGGTGCCTTCAAGGCCTTAACCAATACGATTAAGGTTACAAGTTGGGTTGAACATCCAGCAGCTCATCTCGTGAATGCTTTCACGAGCACGACTGTAACTAACAGAAGTTCAGCAGGCCTTAATTATATTACGGTGACATTGCAGATGTCAGGTGGTTTGCTTACCATTGAAAAGACTCCATACTTAAGCCGAGCTGATGGCTCAGGTTGGGTCAAAGTAGTCAATGGTCTGCCAGAGGATGGTGGAGTAGCGGCTACAATTGGCGATGTGATTACTTATGAAATCACATTGGTTAATGACGCTACTGATCCTGTTGTTACGGCAACGCTTGTAGATATGCATGCGGGTAATTTACCTTCTGATGGCCCGGCATACTTAGATATTTTGTCGGTTGATCTCCCATGTGTTGGTGCAAGAGACTCCTTCACTATAACTGCTAAATCAATTGGTTCTACAGAAGGAATAACCTGTACCTTTACTACAAAGCCTGTGACAGTGACGAATATGATATTGTTACGAGCGGCGATAGGGTACGCTGGTTTAGGTCGAGTTTTAGGTGAAGCTGCCCCGACCGAAATGATTACCCATCTTAACTTTGTTACCGTTAGTGGCTGGCTCAGTCCTTCTGCAGTAGGTATAGAACGACAAGCAATAACCGCTAAGTCGGGTACTAATGATAAAGGTTTTACCGCTTCATTACGCTTATCTTTCACGAATGATATTTCGATAAGTAAACATGCTGCGACTGCTAAGAATAATATCGACGATGCGTCTGGTTTGTTAGCGGTTAGCGTGAATGAACCAATCACCTACACCTACTACATTACCAACGTAGGTAACGTGGATCAAAACTACCGCAGTTTGCTAGATACTATCGATGGACTTGGTAGAGAAGTCCATAATACCTCAACATCTCCACAGGCATTTAATCTCTCGGTTCTAAGGGCTGGACAGTCCGTGTCGTATACGGAAGTCTATACCCCGAAGGCTGGAGACGTGGCTTATGCCAAAGGCTTTAGCAACTATCGTCTGACGAATACGGTTAAGGCTATATACACACCAACGATTCATGTCGCGCTGGTAGCCAGTCACAAGTCTACGACAGGTATTATTGCCCCAGTAGAAGCAACGGCTCAGGCTGCGGTGGTCTTGACCTCGCCAGCCAGTATCGACGTGAAGAAAACAGTTGTCTGGGGTAATCCAGCGACCACTACCATCACCTCACCGGCTCGAATTGGTGATGTTGTCACCTATACTTATGTAATCACCAACGATGGCAGTGTCAACTTTAGTAGTTTAGCCAGATTGGAAGGTGGATGGCCTCTAGAAATAGAAGATGACCAATTATCCTCCACTGAACTTGAGCTTGAAATAAATGACTTCTTTGACGATAACGATAACGGTAACGGCTTCCAGTTCCCGCCGACACCGCATGCGAAGGGTGTTATCAAGAAGGAAGTTGTTCATACCCTTGATATGGATGATTTCATCGCCGCTAATTTGGATGGTGATAATGCCTTCTTGACAAACAAAGTTACTGTTACAGGTTACGTTGAGCCTGCTCTAGCGACCCAATTAGGTGGCACAGCAGAATCTGTTCCTGTTACAGCGACAGTACCGTTGACCTACGACATGGGAATTCGTGTGGGTAAAGTTGTGTTTGCCGCGACCGATCCGGTTACGGTGGGCAACAATGTAATCTACACCTATACCATTTACAACGATGGTGACTTTGAAGCTTCGGTTATGCTGTCTGATACCTTCGGTTCGGGTCATCAGGAACTGTATGGGCCTTATACCGTTTCTGCGGGTATTAACCGCAATGTGACGATAACAGTCCAACTGCTTCCGAAACACTTCCCGGATAAAAGCAACACCTCCTCAGCACAGACTATCTCTAATACTGTTTTGGCGATAGCGACTGTGCCGAGTATATCGATTATTACCGGAACGTATGAAGCGACCGATACGGCTGAGTTCCAAGGTATCTTGAACTTCAGCTTAGATATATCCAAAACATTCTCCTTAGTTAAAGCCAGTGGTAATACAGTCGCCGATGTGGCTGAAGTTGGCGATCAACTGACCTACGTCTTCAACATGGAGAATACAGGTACATCTTCTATTACCTTCGACTTGGATGATCAGTTCTTTATGGATAAGTTCGAGAAAGGTCGTGGTACAGAAAGTGTAGCAACCAGTATCCACTTGGACGCGGGTGTTAGTACCTCACGTACACAGGTGATTACGGTTGCAGATAATGATATTCCGTATGATACGATTGCGCTTGAACTGAGAAATCAGGCACACGCAAAAGTCAAAGCCATTGGTGGTGCTGACACACCGGTGATTACTAAATCATCAAATATCGTCTCTGTTCCGTTGACCTACACGCTCGAACCTCAGATTGTTAAAGGTGTGGAAGGTTTGGATAGTAATGGTCGCGCTCAAGTTGGCGTGCCGATTACCTACACCTATCGAGTCTTGAATCTTGGTAAGGTAACCTTCGATGCAATTGTGACAGATGATCCATTAGGATTAATCAACTCAATTGAATTCCGTATCGAACCGGGTTCATCCGATAATCAGCAGGCGATTGCTCGTCGAATCTACACCCCGACGATGTTTGATCTGTTGCTACCGAATCAAACCTTGTATAACACCGGTACGGTTGTCGTCACTCGTGCTACCGTCTCTGCTGAGGCAGATTCTAACGTAGTTGATGTGATTATCGCCATTGACTCCGCGTTAGCAATCACCAAAACCGCAAACGTAACGACTGCGGCTCCTGGTGATAGTGTGACCTATAACATCGAAGTCGAAAATGCAGGAACCTTGCCGTTAGTAAGTGTTACGGTTCAAGATCCAATGTTGGGTACAGATGAAACTATTGCCTCCTTAACACCGGGTCAAAGTCAATCCTTTGAGGTTGTTGACTATGTCATTCCGGCTGATACTGCGGCTGGTTCGTACATCAACACTGCTACGGCGACTGGTTATGTTGAAATCAATGGTCAGCAATTACCGTTACCGGCAATTGCCACCGATAGCTGGACCATCGATGTGGTAGACACCGGCGTGGTAACGCTGACTGTCAATAAGACAGCTAGCCCGTCCTCTGGTACTCCAGTTATCTCTGGTACTCCAATCGTCTACACCATTATGGTGACGAATATTGGTACAGCAGATGCTACAGGTGTGCAAGTTGTTGATACCTTACCGGATGGTTTAACTCTGAATGCCAGTGATTCCCTCACTATTGGTAACTTAGCTAAAGGTGCTAACCAAAGTGTTGTGATTACCGCTATGGTTACGACCGACGTTTCTGGTACGTTACTCATCAACAGTGCTACGGCTAACGATGATGGTTCAGCTACGGGCACTTCGAATACCGTAACGCATACGGTAGTTACAGTACTGCCAATTGCGGCAAACATCGTCGTTGTCAAATCTGTTGATCGTGCAGGTACGCACACACCGTTGGAAGTTGGCGATACCTTAACCTTCACCATTATAGCGACCAATACTGGTAATGGCGTTGCTAACAACGTTGTCATTACCGATGCGCTCTCCGCTGACTTGGGTGTTGTTAGTGTTACACCGGATACAGCAACCACTACAGACAACACCGTGGTGCTTAATGCTGGTTCGATGGAACCTGATGTCACCAAGCCTGTTGAAGTCACGATTGTAGCCACTGTAACGGCTAATGCGGTTGGTAAAACCTCAATCGCCAACACGGCTAATCTCAGCTTTGTTGACCCGACCACAGGCGGTAAAATGTCTACAAATGGTCAAGTCACAGTACCAGCAGATCCAGATGATTTGACTGTTACGGTACCACCGATTAAGGAAAGCTTGTACTTGCCGATTATCTTACGACAACCGGCTTCTACAACGCCAACTGATACACCAACACCAAAACCAACAGCGACATCAGCACCGGGACAACCCGACCTTGAATCGTCCATGACGATTGAGAACGGTAAAGTTCAGGTACAGATAACCAATGTTGGTGGTGCGGATGTTACTAATGAAACTGGTTTCTGGGTTGAAGCGTATATCTTTGAAACAGAACCGGCCGATGGTGTGAAAATGGCGATTGGACAAGCTGGACCTAGTGGTGGTGGCCGTTGGGAAACACAGGTAAAGAACGGCGTTAAATATGGTATCGCATGGCAGATTACGCCTGAAATCTTGACGGCGCTAACTGGCAAACGATCCATTGCTCCGAACCAAATCATTACTTTGGTCATGGACGCTGATGGCACCAACGTCGTCTACGACAAGGCTGTTAGTAGTGATGATTTACCTGCTACCCTATCAAGCGGTATGTTCGTTATCTCTTATGTTGATAGCTACACCAAAGTACCACAAGATGGTTGGGCTATCCTAGAGGCTGACGAAACTGACAATGCTAATGAAATAACAGTACCGTAAAGGTACTCGTTGTAAGCTAACATTGTTAGATAAGTAAATTAAAGAGCCACTGCTTTATGCAGTGGCTCTTTTTTTGTTTTGCGACTTGGTCAATTTGACCTCAATCTATGATACTTATATAATTCGTGAAACGTGATGCGTGATGCGTGAAACGTGAAGTGTGAAACGTGAAACGTGATGCGTGAAACGTGATGCGTGATGCGTGATGCGTGAAACGTGATGCGTGAAACGTGATGCGTGAAGTGTGATGCGTGATGCGTGAAGTGTGAAACGTGAAGTGTGAAACGTGATGCGTGAAGTGTGAAACGTGAAGTGTGAAACGTGATGCGTGAAGTGTGATGCGTGATGCGATTCGGTTAGTATCAGGAATATGCGAATATGCGAATAGCGAATAGTGAATAGTGAATATTCGCACATTCGCACATTCGCACATTCGCATATATGTGTTAATTAATGGTTAAATTATTAATGAGTTGGGATATTAAACAAGGGTCTGAAAGTGATTACTTTGAATTTATTGTGCGTGAATTTGCACCCGGTATTATGAAGCTGGGTATTCAGCCAACCGAGTCGTGGTATACTGTATTTGGGAATGGGGCTCAAATTTTGATTGGTGGTGTGGCAGATGACCTATCAACCTTACAATCGATTCTCAATAGCTCAGATTGGCAAGAGCTACAGAATAAACTGTTTAACTATGTGACCAATTTTAAGTCAAAAGTTGTTCGGCCTGCGGGACGTTTTCAACTGTTATAATCTAAGGATTCGGGATTCTGTGAACCTCCGTGTTAATTAGTTCAGACTAAAAATTTCTGTCGGGTAGTAGTCTTACTCAGAACTCTGCATCCAAGATGGAGATTCGAGTGGATGCTTCGCCTTTGGCTCAGCATGACATGGTAGACCTGTTCGGCAATAACTTAGGCAGTTCCAGAAAAATAAATCTCCCGCCGTTCCCTGAGCCTGTCGAAGGGGACTGGCTTCGGCAGGCTCAGCCAACGATTTTTGGGAGATTTTAAAAGTTGGAACTGCCTTACCATCGCATAAAAATTCAAGGTCTACGGAGTGCTTTTGCATGTTTACCTCTGGCAAAAGCAAGATGCTTTTGCACTCCTTTATTCCCGAACAGAAAAGTTTTGGGCAACAATCTACCCGCAAACTCAGAGCTTGCGGGTAAATGTTCCGTCAGAATTTATCACGTATCACGTATCACGTATCACACATTATGAGCCAACTCTCTTTGTTTAGTCCTGTCCGTCGCACTTATACCGTTAGTGAATTAACTCGGTATATCCTTGGTAAATTTGAAAAAGACCGTACCCTGCAAGATGTTTGGCTAGAGGGAGAAGTTTCTAATTGGCGACAGGCCGCATCTGGGCATGTTTATTTTACCCTTAAAGATAAAAAAGCCACAATAAAGAGCGTTATCTGGCGCTCGCAAGCTCGTAAATTACGCTATAAGCCTCAGGTTGATGGTGAGACGGTCTTAGCCAATGGCCGTATTTCTGTTTATGAGGCAGGCGGCAACTATCAGTTTTATGTTGATAGTCTCGAACCAATGGGGCAGGGTAATTTACAAATAGAGTTTGAACAGTTAAAGCAAAAACTGTCGGATGAAGGACTGTTTGCTTCAAACCAAAAACAAGACCTGCCCCTGTTTCCACAGAAAATCGGGATTGTGACTTCGTCTACGGGCGCGGCGTTACAGGATATTTTAACCGTATTACAGCGCCGTTATCCACTGACTGAGGTTATCCTCGCCCCGGCATTAGTACAGGGGAAACAAGCACCGGCTCAAATAATTAGAGCCTTGCAGTTACTACTCCGCCACCCCGTTGATGTGATTATTTTGGCTCGTGGAGGAGGCAGTCTGGAGGATCTATGGGCCTTTAATGATGAAACCTTAGCTAGAACTATTTTCGCCTCATCTATCCCAATTGTGACCGGCGTAGGGCATGAGATTGATTATACAATTGCCGATTTCGTGGCCGATGTCCGAGCGCCAACCCCCTCTGCCGCGGCAGAACTCACTACACCTGACCAAAATGAACTTGTCCGTCAGTTGAATCATCAACAGCAAGTTTTGTCAGAGATAGTTGCTAATAATTTGGGACGGAAACAAGAAAATATCAAGAATCAAGCATGGCGTTTGACACATTTAGCACCACACAATATCATCAATAATCAGCGGCAAACTGTCGATAGGCATGTAAGTCGCTTAAACGCTATATTTGAACAGCAGATAACTCAGTTCCGTCAGCAGATTACTCAAGCTGAACACCAGCTTGAGGCCCTAAATCCAGAAGCTGTCCTTGCTCGAGGGTATGCCATCATTCAAAAAGAAACGACCATTGTTACCCATCCCAATCAAGTTATGTTAGATGACCAGATAACAATTAAATTACATGAAGGACAACTCAACGCCGTTATAGTGGATAGTGGATAATCTCCTACGAGGTACGAAGTTCCTCGTAGGTGTTAGTCGAAATGAAGACTATTCGCTTATTTATAAAAACATGGGAGAATTTTAGTTGAAGATTTTAATTACTGGTAGTAGTGGTCAAGTGGGGACAAATTTAGCCCTTAGGCTACTTGAGAGAAATGAACAAATTTTAGGTATTGACCGGCGAGATAATAGCTGGACAGATAAAATACCAGTTGTAAAACGAGATATTGCGGCTGAAGGAATGCCCGCTATCGCTGACTTACCTCCTGCGTTTGGGCAACCGGATTTAGTGGTTCATTTAGCGGCAAATGCAAAAGTTCATGAACTGGTCGAGAATCCGCGTCGTGCCCATGAAAATGCTACTACGGCATTTAACGTTCTTGAGTTTTGCCGATTAAACCAGATACCGATCATATTTAGTAGCTCGAGGGAAGTTTATGGTCGTCCTACTCCGCCGACTGTCGCGGAGAATACTGTAAATATATATGATATTCTTAGCCCTTACGCCGCTTATAAAATGGCAGATGAGATGTTGATTTATTCTTATGCTAACTGTTATGATCTTAAATACCTAATCTTTCGTCTTAGTAATGTTTATGGCCGTTATGATAATGATTTAGAGCGTATGACGCGGGTTATCCATGTATTTATTGACCAAATGCGACGCGGTGAGCCGATAACTATCTTTGACCGACGTAAAAATATAGACTTTACTCATATTGATGATTGTATTCAGGGTATAATGTTGGGGATTGACAATCTGATGCAGGGTGAGGTAGTCAACGAAACGATAAATTTAAGTTCCGGTAGCCCAGCCACTTTGGGCTATTTGGCTGATACGATTGCTCGTTATCTGGATGTAACCCCCGAAATTATTGATAAACCGATTCAGCCGGGCGAAATCAACTTTTATATCGCTGATTTAACAAAAGCCAAGCAACTACTTGGTTTTGAGCCACAAATCTCGTTTGAAGAGGGTATAAAACGAACAATTGAATGGTCGACCGAATATGCGAATGGTGAATAGGCGAATTCGTCCATTCGCATATATTACGGATATTAATTATGGATTTACAACATTTAACCTTTGAACAAGCCTATCAGGAATTGCTAATCACCGTTCAAACTCTAGAGCAAGATAATTTACCTTTGGATGAGATGATTACCCTTTATCAAAAGGGCATGCAATTGACTCAATATTGCAATCAAAAACTTGACCAAGCAGAATTGTCGGTCAAACAACTGGATGAATAGTGAATAGTGAATAGTGAATAGTGAACTTGTTACCCGACAAAAAACTTAGCTCAGACTAATTGTAGAATAATATCTGACATGATTAATCACTAATCACTAATCACTAATCACTAATCACTATTCACTATTCACTATTCACTATTCACTATT
>JAUCGA010000067.1 GCA_030377865.1 Anaerolineales bacterium HSG25
CCCCCAATCCTGAGACTTGCCTACTCCGTGCCTACCCTTTGCAGGATAAACCTAGGTCTTAGCCCCTTTCGGGTTCGGGTCTCATGTTCAGTACCGTTACGGAACGGCACTGGCTGGATTTGCACCACCTTGGTCTTACACCTTCAATTCACACGGAGTGCAATGAGTTCAGCCATTGCCTGTAGCAACAGCTAAAGCCGTTGCACTCCGTTTTTAACATCAAGCTGACCACTACAGTTCAGACCTACTTGATTGAGGACTAATCTCTTCGTAAAGGGTGAGTACAGCGTTAAGTAAGTTATGCATGGTTGTGCATGATTTAGACCTTCAAGGAGCTACGCACCTTGAAGGACGCGGAGTCGTTCACCTCCGAGGTGTGTAGCTCCTCGGAGGTGTTTGAGACCAAGCCCCGCATTACTTTTTTAACAATGTAGTAAGTTAGACAACAATCGTGACGGCAGATTTATTTAGCCCTTCGAAGATAACAGAAACGGAATAGTTGGTTTCTCCATTAAAACAGTTTATCAACTTATTTAAGTGATTTATTTGAACATTTTGCACTTCTTTAGAGTAAAATTCATCTGGAGGGTGATTTTTTAGATATTCTTTGGTGTCTAAACAGCTATCAATAACATTCATTATTTCACACATAATGAACTCAGAACAAGACCTTTTAGAGAAAGGAGCTGGTGTAAAACTCGTATTTTTTGCCAATGGCTTTGTTTCGGCAGTTGTATCAAATTCGATTGCGGTTATCACCTGCATAGCATATTCTAAATAAGGTAACATCCAGATGTCTCTTTTTCGACGGCTATCAGACAAAGGAATTCCTATCTGGTATTCAGTTTTTTTATAGGCTTCGTTACCATACAACAAGTCTAAAACATGATGTATCTCTTGCCAATACCAATCTATCTTGGTCTCATCACTATATTCTAAATCTACATGCTTGAGCAAACTTCTAAGGTTACGATAAATGCCCAATTCTAACCACATTCCGGGCGTAAAAAAGGCATTTGAGCTAAAAATATAGTTTTTCATATCGGTTTTAAGCCAATTCCCAACCTCAGATGTAGTTAGCTCATGGGCGACATGTTTTTCGATAGTTTCGATCATTCTAACACTTGCCATGAATCTACCTTTCCTCTTTCTATGTTACCATCTGCTTCAAACCAGTGTAAATCTACCTCGTAGGTGTCGCCATGTTCATCTGTATACTCATATAATCGCTCGACCTTTTTCCATGAGCTTCTTGGAATATCAGGATACTCTTCTTCTAAATCATCGAGTAAACCCTGCTCCATTGCTTGTTGTTGCTCTCTACGCCCGAAAGGTCTACCATTATGGTATATATTCTCAAATTCAGGACTGTTTGCTTGTGATACATTCGGTAGTTCAATTGTCTTTGGTCTAACTATTTCAGGTATTTGTTGTGTGCTATTTGGAAAAACTAACGTTAGAGGTGAGGCTTGGAAGGATATATTTCCTAAAATTAACCCCATGCCTACGAGCATAACAATGATGCAGATAGCCAACAACATGTATAACAATGGTTGTTGCGATGGTTGATTCGGGTATAGTTTGATCCTATTTCTGCGGTGCATGGTGTTTCCTGTACTACACTTCGGCAAGCGTTTGGCCTGAACCTTTATTTTTGAGGGAGCATTAACTCTTCACTCCATTATGCAACAAGAGCGCCGAACTTTCAAATATAAAAAGAGCGCCCTCTAATTGTTAGAGGACGCTCTTTCGTTCAACTATTTTAGAAGTCTTACCGCGATCGCCTGAGCCAGATGACTATTCCAATTACTACTGTCGTAATGATCAATAATCCCGCCCCAACAACGAGCAACTGCCAATAAAAAAACGTAGCCCTAGTTTCTTCCTCTGGTGTCGTTGTAGTCCATTTTTCAGGTGTTATGGATGGGGGTGGTGAGGTATTGGTGACCTCAGTTGCAACGGCCTCCATAATAGCGGTGGGTTCGATGAGTTCCGTAGCGGGTTCGGGTTCCTCAGCGGGAGGAGCATGTTCTGCATCAGCAGGCTGACTCTCATCCCTGTCGGAAGAGAGCGCGGTGGTGTCGGAGGTGTCTTCCATTGCACTCCTCTCATCAGAATCGGTCAGGGCGGTACTTTGTTCATCTGTAACTGCATCCTGAGAAACCGCATCTGAGGCCGCTTCGTCTTTTGGAGCCGTCGATTCGCGGTCTGAATCCTCCGTACCATCTTGAGCCATGCCAGCGCCCGATTTCGCACTTGCTCCCTCGTCCTGTTCGGCCAAGCGAGGTGCATTTTCAAGCTCAGATAAGTTATTGGCCGCATCATCGGCGTTGGCATCTTCAGTGACGGTTGTCATTTCCGATTCGGCGGGTGCTTCGCCCAAAGCCCCTGCTCCTTCGGCATGCTCGGTCTCCTCTGCAATCTCCACAGTTTCTGCTTCGACCACTTTTTCGGCCTCAACAGGAATTTCTTCTGTCTGAGCCTCTTCTTCCGAAGCAAACTCGGTCATATCCGCCATGTCCGGCGCTTCCTCATCTACCACCGCTTCGGCAGGTTCTTCCGCCGCGACTTCTTCTTTGGCCTCTGGTGCTGTCGATTCTTGTGCTGATTTTTCTTCGGCCTCTTTTGCGGCGGGTTCCTCTTGTGCTGGAGCGAGAGCAACCTCTTGCGGTGCCCCTTCGCTACCTAGTGGGCTGAAAATGAGCATAGAGCCAACACAAAGCACAACCAACATCGACGCGGCCGCGCCGACCCCGCCCATCAGCCAGAAGGGAAAGTTACTCCAAAAAGAGGAGGCGCTACTGGGAGTCCGTCCCACATCAGCCTCAGATAAGGTAAAGGGGCGCGGCGCGGTGACCTGTGGTAACTCGGTCAACATGGAGACCGTCTGTTGGAGTGACTCCAAATCGGCGCGTAAATCGGCTGAGGTCGCCAACTCGGTTTCAACCTGCTGACGTTCTGTCTCGCTCACCTCATCATCAATATAGGCCGATAATAGTTCCTCAAGTTGGGCCTTATTCAGTTGCTCAGAGCTATTGTTTGTATTCAAAATCGTACCAAATGTTTAATCTCGATTTCTAGTACAGCTTGGCAGAAGTTCTCCGGTAGTAAAAAACTAGAAATTGTCCGTACTACGTGTGGTGCAGGCAAGATGCCTGCGCTCCAGCTACCGGAGGATTTACGCCGCCTACTAGCTTGATGGATCGTTTGTCTTCTACTCCATTAACGATATTGACTCGGTAAAAGTTCCTGATGTGCTAAAAGATAGTCACGGACTCGTCGCCTAGCTCGATTCAATCTCGATTTGATGGTTCCTAGTCGTTGGTCGGTCATGTCGGCAATCTCTTGGTAAGAGAACTTTTGCACGTCACTCAATACCAGCACCACGCGCTGATCCTCTGGCAAGTTATTAATTGCCCGTTGTAGCAGATCGCCCAACTCGCCCCGTAACACCGTATCTTCGGGTAGTTCGGCCTCACTAACCAGCTTATCATGGCTATCTTCTGACTCTTCTGTTAAATCCTCAAGTGAACTGGCCGGGCGACGTTTTTGGTAACGGAGATGGTCGTAACAGGTGTTCGTGACGACTCGCATCAGCCAACTTTTAAACGACCCGCCTCGATATTGTCCAATCGACTTAAATGCTTTTACAAAAGAATCTTGGCAAGCATCGGACGCGGCATCACCATTGCCCATGATTCGATAAGCGACGTTATAGGCCAAGGTTTGGTAAGCCATAACAAGTCGGTTAAATGCACTCAGACTACCAGACTGGGCTTCTTTAATTATATCTGTTTCGTTGAACAGAATCGATAAAAGTATTGAAATTATCACGAATAGTTATACGACCCGATTAGGTTGAACCCGTAGTTTCGTTCTTTGTTTGGGCCAATTAAAAAGATTAATGTGGTGGTCAAGATGATGTTGAAAAGTATTATATCATACTTCATCCAAAACGCTCAGGGTGACATAATTTTTTTTCAACATCAAGCTGACCACTACAGAATACCCCACATAAAGACATTAATAGGAAACTTATGGTCAGTTTTTTTTTTAGACTTCAGAATCTATAACTTCCGCCGTCGAGCTAATCGAACCACAGTCACTACAAGGACAATGATGATAGCCGCGGGCGCAATACTAACCATAATCGCGGCGATGTCATCATAATCGGTATAGATCGATTCAATTGCACCTGTGGGGATAGTACGATTAAGTATCTCGGGGTCTACAGTCGGTGTGACTGTCGGTACATGTACCGTAGGGGTAGGAGTAACAGGTGTGGGTGAAGAGGTAGGAGTAACTGTTGCAATCAGTTTGGCGACTGGTGTTTGGGCTGGTGTTTGGGTTTTACCGCTGGCATACCATACTTTGAAATCCTGCTCCTTTACCTCGATGAGTTTGCTATTACGTACCAGCCACGTAACATGTAGCTGATTTCCATTGCCTACGGCAATACGAGGACGTTCTGGAAGATGCATCTTAGCTTTAAATATCCGGTTCGGTTCAGACCAACTCTGACCATCCCAACTCAAATGAAAGACCGAATTTTCCTCTTTTTCATCTCCCCGTTGTTGACCCACAAAAACCAGATGAAGGTGTCCAACTCCATTCGCAACCATATGTAGCCCGTCATTTTCATCCAAAAGTGGATTAACTGCCCGATAGACCAGATCAGGAATTCGTTTGGCAGGCGACCATGACAACCCTTTATCGCGCGAGACTTGATAATATAATCCTTTGTTTTGAGCCGAACCCCAAACCACAACCACATGATCATGCTGATCAATTCCGATAGTTATTTTTTGGGGAGCATCATCCCGAAACAGAAACAGGGTTGGTTTAGACCAGTTTCGCCCCCCATCGGTTGAGCGACTAATCGACGATCCGATAGGCAGAGTGAGACGATCACCATACAAGTTTGGCCCCTCTTCCCACACTAGATAGAGTACGCCATGATCATCAATCACCAGTTGGTGTTTATCGGACGGCATGGCTGATTGACTGACATTGACTCGTTTTGACCAGCTATGCCCATAATCGGTTGATTTCCGATAAAATATCTCGGCACAAAATCCACATGGATGAGATGAACCATCCTCGTTGACTGCGTTGCCCTTATCATCAAGGTATAGGGGGGGCAGGAACTCGCTCCATGTGGCATGGAGTATCCCGTTATTGTCAACTAAAATATCAGAATAGGAGCTATCAGCATGCTCACTGATTGGCTTTGGTGTAGACCAGCCATCTATTTTCTCAATATCATCAAGATGAACCTGCTCGTAATTAATGCGTCTAGCCTTAACTATTTCGCCATTAACACCTCGGTGTAATAAATGAACGGTGTTTTGGCTGTCGATTATGGGAGCCGGAATAGTGGGGGACGCGCCAGCATACCAAGGCAAAGCAATTGTCTCAGACCAATCTAAGCAGACTCCCGCTTCGATTTGGCAATGTACTACCGTGTCATACCCTCCAGAGCGACTCGATATCAGTTCTCGACCTCCCGACCAAAAAAGATGGGCATTCCCCTGTAAATCAGTCGCGACATCGGGATAGGATAAGGTTGTCATATTCTCATCCGGCTCTTTCGGTGAGACCATTACTGGTTCGGACCAGTTGGTGCTGGTTTGAGCCTCTAGTATGACCGGTGGACGTATCATGCCGACGAAAACAAGCATCAGCAATAACCTCCATCGGATACTAAGGGTCGGTTTTGTAGGGATGGGTATAAGCATCATCGCGATCTATCCATAAATTTTATCTAAAGCCTGACAGGCGACTCGGTAGTCGTAGACTTCTTGAGCCAATTTGCGCCCATTCCGGCCCAACTCATCAGCAAATTGACGATCTTTGAGCAGTTTGAGGGTGGCTTCGGCGAAGGCTTTTGGCTCATCAGCAATTAAGATATTTTTACCCGATTCGATGACGATTCCCTCTGCTCCCAAGGTGGTCGAAACCATAGGCAGACCTTGCGACAGAGCGTTCAAAATCTTGACTCGCATGCCGCCTCCGGCTCGGAGGGGGATGACCATCATGCCAGTCTGCTCGTAGTACGGGGTCGGGTCTTCCACATAGCCAGTCACGTTGATGCCATCTTGCCCGTTATAGTCGAGAATCTCTTGTGGCGGGCGAGAGCCGACCACATCGAACGTCAGATTCGGATATTCGGCTCGAATATAGGGATAAACCTCCCGAATAAACCACAGAATCCCGTCGATATTGGGCGGCCAATACATGGTGCCGATGTGTAAGATATGGTTTGCTTCCGGCTCTCGTTCGACAAAGGCCACCTCATCGGTGTCGATAGCGATGGGGATAATCAATGTATCCTCTAGCGGTTGACGGGCGGCCTCCTCAAGTGCCACCCGGTCTTCCTGACTGACCGCGATAATATGGTCAAACTCGCGGCAAAGTTTGCCCTCGTACTTTTTGAGCAGTCGCCAATCGCGGTTGAGCAGGATTTTTTTCGGCCCCATCGGCATGGTATCGGCCAATCGTTTGAACAGAATCCACAACGCGTTATGTGCATCTAGCACTTTGCGAGCGTTTTTCACTCGGCGGGCATATTGCCCCATGTTATGTTGATCGGCATGCACCACGTCAAACACAGTTTCGGCGGCCAGACGGTCAACCAAACGACGCATTTCGCCTCGGTCATCCCGAATCATCAGAAAGGGTTGGTTGCTCAAAAAACTGAGTCCCATGTACCATGCATCGCGGATTTTGTTTCGTTCAATCGGTACGGTATGAACGGCACTACAAACCTGCTCGAGGTGTCGCACCTCGGCTGATTGGTTGCCTCGCACAAAGGAAACGAGTGTTACGTCATGCTGTTGAGCCAGATATTTTAGTACATTACCTGTTTTGATTTTTGGGCCACTATCTAGCGGATAGGGTAATACTTGGGTTAATAAGAGTATTTTCATAATATTATCTCACTTGTTAAGAGGTCTACTAGTTATTGTAATAAATCACCATATTTCTGCAAAGTATACATGGCCCGCGCTTTGAGCAATGCTACTTGATCAATTTCTGTGAGTAAGTCATCTAAACGAGTTTGCTCGTCCGTTTTCAGTGAATTTATACGACTTTTTGCCAATAATGCTTGTAACTCCTTTTGATGGTCAGGGGCTACGATAACTTGAGCCATAACTTGCAATTCAAGACGACTTAAGCCGAATAATGGTATCAATCGAGGTGGGGAAGTTTTCGGCTCAATCTCTGTAACGAGGGCTTCTACTAATTGCCATCGGACTGAAGCAGGTAATTGTCGTGCCGTTTGCAATATTTGTGGATAATTTAGTGTAGTTGTCATGTATGGTCTCCTTAAAAGGGGTTTTCCACCATTATTGGGGAATTTGATATAGATTCCTGTGCTCTAGGTTTTTGTTTTGATTTGACCAACATACTTCAGTGAGCAATCCCACACTCGTTCAAATAGTCAGCCAAGGTTGTCTGTAAGCCATATTTGCTAAAAAAGCCCAAGCGCAGTTCTTTGTCCGCAAAACGGGTCTGATGCAGGCGATTGGCTTTATCGACAAACTCATCGACCATTTTTGATGTGATTTTGTCAATATTATCAAACATATAGTTCTTACATTCAGCCATAATCACCACCTGCTCTCCCTCAAGCAGAATATCTATCTCTTCGCCAGTTTCTAAATGATAGTTGAGCGTATCGGTGAAATTCGTCACCGTAATACCAGCTACCAAACCGTCCTCGTCGTCAATAATTCCCTTTATCAGCCGTAGGAGGACTTCTCGCTCATAATAATGCCCCTTCAAACGGTTATGCTGACCTCGTAAGGCTGTCAGTTGCTCGTTTAGTTTTCTCGCCTCAGCCAAACTGAGTTCTAGCTCTTCGGATCGTTCTTTCAGGTAATCCAACATGCCATCATTCTTGAAGTAAGTGGCAAACTCATCTTTGGGCAGGTTGAAAAGATGCGGATCACCCTTCATCAACACCTTTTTCAAGGTACGGTCAAATATACCCCCGTACCGTCCACCTTTTGCATCAATAATATCATATTTGAATAGTAGACCCAACTCTTCCTTTAATTTTTTGTCCGTAACGTCTATCGATAAGGCTTCTTTTAACTCATGTGGGAAGTACCAATTCCCCTCATTTTTACACAAAAAGTAGGTAATCCGGCGCATGTTTATATCGTTAACCTGATCCATCGCCATGAGCAAATACTCATCCCAGTCGTTTTTGATGTTGCCAATTTCATCAACCTCAGCTTCTAAACAGACATCCACATCATCAATCGTGCTGATGATTGGTTTCTCAAATGATGGGGTAAGTAGGTGGATAATCCGGCCCGGTACACCGTTGGTGATGTAGACAATATAACGAGCTACCTCAAAACCGATACCATGTCCATAAACATCCCCATAGTTCATGGTCATGGCGATGGCTTCTTCAGGCTTCATTTTTGGGACGGTCAGTTGATAGAATCGTTGGGGCAACCAGAGCATCAGTTCCTCGGCCACCACGCCCATCCACGAACCGGTAATCAGCAGAGGAGCGACACGGCTCTCGGCGGTAGACATGTAGGCTTTGCAGGGTTTGTCTTCCTCTCCGGCATTGATATATTTGTTCAGATACTGAAACTCATCAATCATTTGCACCACTCTATCTTCCACACCGGGAGTTGTGGCAAACGCGGCTGGAGTCGCTACTGCCGAGATAATATATTCATACAAGGGCAACTCAGTTTCCATCATTTGCAGGCAATCATTCAGCTGTTCTTGAATATATGCCTTATGTGGAAATATCGATAGCGCATCGACCTCTTTTTGTACGATTTTGACATCAATAACCCTCTTTTTGGCAACAGCCTGTCTAATCCAACGAATATCTCGGGTATAATAGCCAACTACCTGCATGTAAAATCTCAGATTAAAATCAAGGTAAAACTCCTTACCACTTCGTTTACCTTCAATAAATTCATAATAAAAGGGAATCAATCCTTTTTGTTCGCTGTATAAAATGTTATATAGCCGCTCTAAAATCAGGCTTTTACCGACCTTACGTCGCCCTAAAAAAGCGACACTGCGACTAATACCCCGCTTAACTCTTGTGGCCCAGCTATACAAATATTCCAACTCCTCCACTCGTCCGATAAAATCTTGTGGCTCACCTACCCGTTCTTTGATGGCAAATTCGATGTTTTCTAAGTTCCAGCGATAATCATCGCTAAGTTGTAGTAGTTTTTTCATGGTTTAGTCGCTCCTATTGGGAAATAATGATTACGTGTGGGCAATCCCATACTCGTTCAAATAGTCAGCCAAGGTTGTCTGTAAGCCATATTTGCTAAAAAAGCCCAAGCGCAGTTCTTTGTCCGCAAAACGGGTCTGATGCAGGCGATTGGCTTTATCGACAAACTCATCGACCATTTTTTTGGTTATTTGGTGCAAATGATTGGCGGCATAGTTCTTACATTCGGCCATAATCACCACTTGCTCTCCCTCAAGCAGAATATCTATCTCTTCGCCGGTTTCCAAATGATAGTTGAGCGTATTGGTGAAACCTGTCACCGTAATACCATCGACCAGCCCACCATCATTATCAATAACCCCTTTTATCAGACGTAGAAGAACTTCTCGCTCATAATAATGCCCCTTCAATCGGTTATGTTGGCCTCGTAGCACGTTCAGTTTGTGACGTAATGCTTCCGCTTCAGCCAAACTGAGTTTTAGCTCTTCGGATCGTTCATTCAGGTAATCCAACATGCCATCATTCTTGAAGTAAGTGGCAAACTCATCTTTGGGCAGGTTGAAAAGATGCGGATCACCCTTCATCAACACCTTTTTCAAGGTACGGTCAAATATGCCCCCGTACCGTCCGCTTTTGGCCTCGATAATGTCATACTTGAACAGTAACCGTAACTCTTGTTTTAATTTTTTGTCCGTAATATCTAACGACAGAGCCTCTTTTAGCTCATGCGGAAAATACCAATTCCCCTCATTTTTACACAAAAAGTAGGTAATCCGGCGCATGTTTATATCGTTAACCTGATCCATCGCCATGAGCAAATACTCATCCCAGTCGTTTTTGATGTTGCCAACTTCATCAACCTCAGCCTCTAAACAGACATCCACATCATCAATCGTGCTGATGATTGGTTTCTCAAATGATGGGGTAAGCAGGTGGATAATCCGGCCCGGTACACCATTGGTGATGTAGACGATATAACGAGCTACCTCAAAACTGATGTCATGTCCATAAATATCACCATAGTTCATGGTCATGGCGATGGCTTCTTCGGCCTTCATTTTTGGGACGGTCAGTTGATAGAATCGTTGGGGCAACCAGAGCATCAGTTCCTCGGCCACCACGCCCATCCACGAACCGGTAATTAGCAAAGGAGCGACACGGCTCTCGGCGGTAGACATGTAGGCTTTGCAGGGTTTGTCTTCCTCTCCGGCATTGATATATTTGTTCAGATACTGAAACTCATCAATCATCTGCACCACTTTTTCTTCCACGTTAGGATTTGTGGCAAAACCAGCCGGAGTTGCCACTGCCGAAAGAACATATTCATAAGGAGGCAGTTCGGTTTTCATCATTCGCAGGCAATACCCCAACTGTTTTTGAATATACGCTTTATGCGGAAACGTCGGCAGAGCATCGACCTCGTTTAGCACGGACTCAACATCTATGTCCGTACTTTTGGCGACAGCGCGTCTAATCCAACTAATATCTCGGGTGTAATAGCCAATCACCTGCATGTAGAATTTTAGACTAAAATCAAGATGAAATTCCTTTCCATTTCGTTTACCTTCATTAAATTCATAATAGAAGGGAATCAACCCTTTTTGCTCGCTATACAAAATGTTGTACAACCGTTCTAAAATCAGGCTTTTACCGACCTTGCGCCGTCCCAAAAAGGCTATACTCCGACTCTGTTTACGCTGAACTCTACCCGCCCAAGTATATAGATACTCCAGTTCTCTTTCGCGTCCAATAAAGTTCTGCGGTTCACCAACACACTCGTCGATGGCAAATTCGATATCTTCTAAGTTCCAGCGATAATCGTCGCCAAGTCGTAGTAATTTTTTCATGATTTCGCTCCCGTTGTCGGATTGTCGTTGAAGGGTTGATTATAGCGACGTTGAGGGTAAATACAAACAGCTATAGATGTTCAGATAAACATTTTCAGTTGTCACCTTCCCGCAAGTTCAAAACTTGCGGGAAGGTTGGTCTTGAATTGAAAATCATTAAAGACTGTATTCTCTAAATTCACGGGCAGACCAAGCCAACAAGGCCAAGATTAGCCCTAACGCCATGACCGAGATACCACCTCCGAGATAAAAGCTCAGGGGCTGAAAACGAAAGTTAACCGTATGTTCGCCCGGAGGCAGATAAATAGCTCGAAAGGCTAGATTAGCTCGGTAAATTTTGGTCGGATGACCGTTTACCTCTGCCCACCAGCCCGGATAGTAGGCATCACTTAAAAACAGGTATCCGGCTTGAGGCGTACGAACCTGCCAGCTAGAGTGATTTGGCTGATAGGTCAGATTGACGACCTTAGTTTCGGTAGGTTGTTCCAGTGATGGTGGTGCAGAATCGGAAATAGATTCGGCAGGCGACATGAGATTGAGGAACTTTTCCCACTCGGAAGTTGTTTCTGCTAGAATGACTCGCCGGAAGACTGCCTCTGGTTCTTGTTGTAAAAGTTCTGTGGTATGGTCATCATTGGGGCTGATGATGGTTTCATACACCATGAAAGCGCGAGGTGTGACTGTTTTTAACTCGGCCAAATATAGCTCATCAATCTGCTCGATATTGGTAACATGCTCGTTGTTGACCAGTTTATCCGGTTTGCCTGCCACTACGTATTTCAGATTCAAGACTCGCAGTAGCGGTGAGTCAACATCGTCAAAAATGAGGCCATAATGCAACCACGGAATTCGTTCTGGAATAAGATTTACATACTGTTTATACCAATGTATTGGAAGATCAAGCCCTCTCACATCAGACAAACCGAACATTATGTGAGCATCCGGTATTAAATCTTGTCGTAGAGCAGTCATGCGAAATAGGGACTGATCCTCGGTCAGGCGTTGGCTGATGGTCGTTGATGGGTAAAACTGTTCTGCTGAAATTGTTGGATTATAGTCATACCCAAAGGATACTAAGTCTAACACGATGACCCAAACGATGCTGTATCTAAGCAGATTTTGTATCTCCAATTTGTTTGGATCGACAGGTGTATTAATACGGAGTTTGTTGCCACGTCGAAGCATAAACAGATAAAAGAGTCCGGTTAGTCCCCAAAGGATGGGGAGGTACATGACCACGTTTGTTACTCGAAACACGGCCAACAGTCCGGCGACCATGTCCTCTACTTGGGTGTAATAATGCTCAGCCGGATGTTGCAGGCTATCACCTCTTACGGCGATGATACGGTCAACCCGTGTTTGTCCGTAGGTGATAATCTGCTCTTGGTACATAGGCAAGATGAGGTTGCCGCTCAATCCTATCAATAGGCCCATGCTGACTATAAACAGACAGCCCCCCAACCAGATTTTTTGGGCGTTGTTCCATGCAAGATTCCGATGAGAGAATGGTATATCCTTTTGTGGACTGTTTGGATTCAGGTCGATGAGTATGTTGATTTTTGTGTCCTTAAAATGCCATAATTTTTGCATGCCAAAACCGGCTAACACAGATAAACTGAACGACAAAATAAGTCGCAATCGATCGGGACTACCAGCATCTAAAATTGGCAATTGATTGAGCCAATCAAAAGGGGGCAGATGAAAAATTCGCCCGAAGCTAACTAATGCGATAAATGCCCAAGTTCTAACTAAGGGTTGGCTTCGCCAGCTGGTCAGCAGGGCTACAACAGCCAATATTAGGGGGAATATCCCGATATAGGTTGTGCTTTCATTGTAGTTGCTCCACGGTAGAAAAGGCCAGTAGAGATGGTCGTTCCAAGTAGGGTTGTTGTATAGATTGGGGAAGAGGAAAAGCGGCAATTTGAGTAGTTCTCGCCATAAGCCAGTATCAAACAGGGTGATGTGCCAGTCAACAATATCACGGCGATGGATCTCTGCACTGAGGGGAAACCACTCAAAAAATGGGATTAGTTGGATGCTCCCCAAGCTTATCCCTAACGACAATGCCACCGAAATTGGAAGCAAGTAATGGACAAATTTGGCTCGCCATGATCTGTTTTGAGGCAGTTCCAGAAAAATAGATCTCCCACCGTCCCCTGAGCCTGTCGAAGGGGAACTGGCTTCGACAAACTCAGCCAACGATTTTTGGGAGGTTTTAAAAGTTGGAACTGCCTGAGAGTAAAAGGCCGAACGGATGATCCAATATAAAATTAACGTTAGTATAATATTAAACGAGGTTGCCAAATGCCCGCCACTAATCTGAATTCCTGTTATGAGGGCTAGTAGGGCGGTCAATCTAATTAGCTTAACTTTATGTTGAGTCTGTATCATCATCTCGGTTAACAAAATAGAGAGAGGGAGCCAGATTGCCACATTGCTTTGTGGATGCCCTAACCAGACAATTAGGTACCCACATAACATAAATGAAATAGATGAAACGAGGGCAGACATAGGGGATAAACTATAATATATTGCTAGATAATAACAGCTTATTCCGGTAATAAATAAACGTAAAAAGGCACTGATTAGGAAATATTGCTCAAGGGGGAAGGGGGTCAGTAGTAGGTTGAGGGGGTAGAACACCGCGGACTGCATGGTCGCCACAAAGGGCGTGCCACTGCTACTGTAGGGGTTCCACAGAGGAAGTTCACCTTGATTAAGCGTTTGCCAGCTAAAATAACGCCAAGGTGTAAATTGATAGACTTGGTCGAACAGAAGCACGTTGCTAGGCCGAACAAAGTCGGGCGAGGCTGTAGAATTAAAAAATGGGCTGGCAAAAACATGGTCGGCGGGGCTTAAAATTTGGTTGGGGAACAGAGCCTGACTAAAAAATAACCCTAAGACAACACCTAAGATGGTACTAAGCATTAAAAATTCGGCTATTTTGTCAGAATTGGACATCGTATTAAACGTCCTGAAGTTGCTTTCTCAGATGGCTGAGTGTAACCACCTGCCGTCCTATACGTCCTTTGGTGATCATACGTAGTCCACCATGTACGACCGTCTTAGCTAAAGTTGTCCCGTATATTAGCCCTTTTAGGAGTTGAGCTTGACGATTACCATAATGTTTTCGGAAAAAACGGACTCGACTGCGGTATAAATCCCCTTCTCGTTTGGTGCGCCGTCCACTACTGCTAGCTCCGCCAAGGTGAGTCACTTTTGATTCTGGCTGATACCATACCTGCCAGCCACCAGTTTGCAGGCTAAAACACCAGTCTACTTCTTCGGCGTACATAAAATACCCCTCGTCCATGCCGCCGACTTGCTGAAACGCCTCTCGCCGAACCAGCATGCATGCTCCCTCCACATAATCAACCCGTTGAGGGCCACGCTCATCTTCTGGCCCACGACTCGGATAGACGTTGCCATGCAGTTTGCGCCCCAATGCAGTCAAAATCAGGAACTCCTGCCATAAGTTCGGGAATAGGGTATGAGATGCCTGAAACGTGCCGTCTTTATTACGCAGTTGCGCCCCAATCAAACCTGCATTGGGCTGGCTCTCGGCCAAGCGATACAGGCTCTGCATGGAATCTGGCACGGCAAAAGCATCACTATTCCAGAGTAGAAAATAGCGTCCTCGAGCCACTTTCATGGCGAGATTGTTGGCCTTGGCAAACCCCACATTGTCTAAATTAGCGATGAGCCACACATGGGGATATTTTTCTTGTAGCATGGCCTGACTGCCATCGCTGGAGTAGTTGTCAACCACGATAATTTCCAATTGTAATGAATCGGCATGCTGTTCGATAGAGTCGATACAATCGGCCAACATGTCGCGGGTATTCCAGTTTACAATAATAACGGAAATATCGGGTCTGGGTTTTGTTATGCTGTTAGTCATAATTAACTCGCTTTAATTAGGATTATTGATCCATCGTTAACTCGTTAACTATCGGGATAGGTTTCTGAAACCTTTAGGGTTTGCACGCCCTATTTTTACCAATCCATATCGGTCTCGTACCTCAATTTAATCAGAGAACGTCCGGCAATAACCTTAAAGGTCAATTTTTTGAGCGGTGACCAACTTTGCCAATATTGGGTAGGCTTGAAATCTTTCGGTTTTTCTTGATGGACTTGCCAATCGACTGTGCCTTTATTGGCGGCAAGTTTTGATGAGCCAATCACCCTGACTTCGTCAATTTTTTGGTACGGATAACGTTCTTTATCTAAATTAAGATGATCACAGGCTTTTTGAACGAAAGAAATCGGATCAACGAGAGCCTCCTCATATCGTCCTAACCAGTAACCGGTTTGTTGTTTGGCCTTAAACGCATCAACTGTGCTGAGAATAACGCGCGCACTGCGATTCCAACGGAGGCAAACTTGGGGAAAGTTCAAACGAGGCCAAGTGCGTAGGGTAGAATGAACTAAATCACGACCATCTCGAGTTAGAATCAACAGATTTTCATAAGGAAACATGGAAAAGAAGTGACTTAAATATTGTACCGCCGGCATTTTGATTAAAACCCGTTTTTCAATGGGGGTCGAAGCGTGCAGATAACCTATCATCGCCGCACCAAAAATTGGCAAAAAATCTTCTTCGCCTAGTTTACCTATGTTTTTCTTGTAATTCAAGAGAAATCGTTTTTGTAGATTGAGTATATCACCTGTTAACATCAACGCTGGAAACTCCCATAGTTGATAGGGGTAGGCGTACAGGTCTGGATGTAAGCGCATCAATTCACCCGCGTAAACCGTACCAGAACGGGGCATGATGCCTTGGATAATCAAGGCTGGTTTGCGTTCCACAATTGTTGGGCCAGGCCCAAAACCTCGAATCAATTTGGTTGCTTGTAACGCCTCTTCATTAAGAGGGTTTGGTGTAATCTGAGAGGTAAAACCTTTGGTTTCAAAAAAATAGTCAAAATATTTTTGGGTATCTTGTAGGAAAACATCTAAACGATTCATGGTTACACAATCTCCCGATATAACTGTTTATAATGATAATTCTTGTAAATTTTGCACGGATATTTCTTCTTCACGAACCAAGCGATCTACGGCAAGACCAACACCCATAAATATCCAACTATAAACGATATAATCATAGCCGGCAATCGTCTGAGTATAGGCAAACGGGAATAGCCAATCGCCAAAGGCCATAGTGATAACGGAGCTTACCGTGCCCGCAAAACAAGCATTTGCCAAAGCTTCGGCAAAATCGTTTCGACCTTCTAGGCGCAGGCAAAGTTTATAATTATACAAAATTAGAGCAATGCAATACCAAAAAACAAAGAATAGACCAAAAAAACCATTCTGAGCTAAAATATCCATAATTGTATTATGAGTAGCTTCAACCCATAAATCACCAAAATATGATTCATAATAATTCAGATAAGCCGCTTGACCAGTACCGAAAAGTAGATGTTTGCCTGTAATTCGCCAGTTGACTTGCCAGGCAAACTGACGAGTGTCTCCACTTTTGGTACTTTCTTCCTCAAGAGCGGCCTGCATTGTATCGAGATTAACAAAAATAAAAAGAACTGCGCCAATAACAACAAGAAAAACAAGGAGTTTTGAGCGCCTGAAAACCAACACAGCAAGTGCAATAATGCCCGGTAGCCAACCGGCTAACCACGAGAGATTAATCAAAAAACGAGAAAATTGCAACATTATTCCAACGATTAAGCAGACGATACGCGATTTCCAATTTAACCCTTTATTGTACATGGCCATACTAAATCCTAATACGGCAACCCACATGGTAAACATTCCATCATCATTGATACCAAGTGGTGCGGGCAGTTTAACACCACCAAAGCGAGTGACCCAAGCCAATGCGCCACCAATCAAGACCAAAATTACCATAATGTGCAATTGTTTCATGTCATCGATGTGATTTGAAACCAAAAAGAGGGTGATAGGTAACATGACATTAACAATCGCTGCCCCCGCTTGGACAATTATAAAATTACCTTTAACATGTACAAGTGGGTCTATATAAAGGAGACTCCAAAACATGGAGATGAAGGTTATAATCGCGAAGCCGAAGAAAGGGACATTGATCGGTGATGGTCGGAGGGTGATTCGTCTGTCTACCAAAAGCATTTTGAATATCCAATTACCCGTAAAAATAAAGGCAATCAGTAGGCTATCCACAATGGTACTGGCGGTGCCGGTTGGAATTTTGATAGGAATGAATATGGCCGCAAACAAAATCATCACAGCACTCCATTCAAATCGGGTGATGATAAAACTTAGGGCAATTAAAGCGAAAGGAATGAACAAGGGAGCTATGAGGAAGTATGGATTAAGCCCTCGTTGTCCCATGATGACAACCATTCTTCCCATGCCGATCGCGGCTAAAATAATCAACAAAGGGACACCCCATCGTAATAAAAAGGGTCTCTTAGAACGAATATGTAACGTCATCCACCCCCAAGTTGTGGCAACTTGGTGTTCAATTTGGTTTTTTTGCCGTTGAACTGAAACAGGTAACCTCTCTTCAATTCGAGCCGCGATGGATGAATAAATCATAACGATTGGTGGGAAAATCCGGAGTGCAAGGCTTGCATGCAAAGCAAGCCTTGCACTCCGAATCCTCCGAAGCACTACATTTGCACCACTACCATAAGAAAGCCAGCTTTGCTGACAATAGCTGAGGCTATTGTGCCCTTTTTTTGTCTAATATTTTTTCGATAAATTCAGTAAATTGTTGGCCGATAATTTGCCAGTCATATTTAGCTTGAGTTGTTTGATGACCATTTTGGCTCAACTTTTGGCGTAGGTCATTATTTTTCAGGATGCGTAATACTGCTTGGGCAAACGCGGGGGTTTCATCGGCGATGAGGATGTCATGCTCTGGAGTCAGGTCTAACCCTTCTGCACCTTTGCTGGTTGAGACGACAGGTGTTCCTGCGGCCATGGCTTCCAATATTTTAAGGCGTGTTCCGCCGCCTAAACGTAACGGCACGATGCTGATCCAACTCTGGGCGATGGTAGGACGGATGTCGTCCAGATACCCAGTAAATGTTACAGCCTCATTTTTTGGTAATTTTTTGGCTAAAGAGGGATCACGTTTGCCCGTAATGGCTAATTTAACATCAGGACATTCGGCTTGAATCAGAGGCAAAATTTCACCGATGAAAAACTGCATGGCATCAAAGTTAGCGTGATAAGACAACGCGCCGGAGTAGACTAAGGTATTCGGTTTCGGTGGGCCAAAGTCACCACTATAATGTGCTACATCAACCCCATTGGGAATAACGCCGATTGATTGGTAAGTGGGTGAAATCTCCTGTATCCGTTTCTGTTCCTCTTCTGATACGACGGTACAGCCCTCAAAGTCACGTAATAGACGATTTATATAGTTGGACTTTTTCCACCACATTAACCGCCAACGTAACTTTTTTAGCGGCTGGGTCTGCATCATGTATTGCTCGTATTGGGTCGTTACTTCGAGTTCTTCTAAAATTTTAACGGTATTTGTAAAAAATAGAGCATATGAAGACATATCAAGTTCAAAGGCAATGATGGCATCATAACGATTTTGAGATTTAGCTTGCAACACTAACTGCTCTAGGTCACGATTGTAGGTATCAATGATCGCCCGTGGTTTTGTGGATAAAAAACCGAGCGTTGCTTTTAAACCACTAGGCTGAAATGGGCGATAGATGGCGACATTAACCTGCTGACAAAATGCCTGCATGGCGGTCAAACGTGCTGCTTTGATACTCTTTCCGACAAAGGAGATTAAATCGATCTCATGCTGTGAGGCCAAATGTTTTATCAGATTAAATGCACGAATTTTCGAGCCATTGTCTGGTGGATAAGGATACCAACGAGATAAAAAAAGGATTTTCATGATATATCGACCCTCCCAAAACGTCCGCGCATGTAATCAAAAATTGCTCTCCACATCGCTCTACGTTGGGGGGCTTTATGTCTCCATTTTGGGTTGATACTCCAGTTGATGAGGATGACTGTATAGTTACGCAAACAGGTAAACAGCCAAGCTCTCAAACTAGCTTGAGATAATTTCAAAAATAATAGTCGATTACGTACCATGTAGTAATGAACTTGCGGTGATGCTTCACGGGACACAATCGAAATTTTGTGCCATATTTTTGAAGATGGTACATGCAAAATTTTAAATCCCGCTCTAGTAGTTCGAACACACCATTCTGCCTCTTCGTAATAAGCAAAAAAACGCGGGTCGAGCAGACCGACTTCTTTAATTACCAAGCGTTTGATTAACAAGGCACAACCTGTCACGAAATCCATAGAACGAGGCGTATCGCCTAGTTGACCTTCATCCAACTCATTCAGATTGACCATGTGAGTCATACCCTTATTCCAATCAATGCCGCCTCCTGCCGACCATATTGTTTCTGGTTCATCAAAATAGTAGATTGTTGGGCCAACGATGCCGATTTTTTTGTCGCTCTGAGCAACTTCAACCAACAGGCTTAAAAAGTCGGGAGCGACTTCGGTATCGTTGTTCAAGAGCAAAACATAATCGGTTTTTGCAACCAAAGGGTGTTGCATGGCGATATTGTTTCCGCCCACAAAACCTAAATTTTCACCGGTTTCAAACAGGGTCACTTCGGGGTAATGGGTACGAATCTGTTTCACCGAATTATCTTTCGAGCCGTTGTCGATGACGATGGTTTGATAGTTCGGATAATCGAGTTGTTCCAATGACGCTAAACAGGCTAACGTATCGGTTATACCGTTCCAATTAACTAGAATAATAACCACTTGCGGTGTTTTCATGATACTTTTCCTAGACCTAGTTTACGCCGAATCGGTTCCATCAATAAACTGTTTAAAATCTTCAATTCGTTAGGGTTGAACGGCTTGAACAGCAAAAGGGTAACCACATAAACGACTATACCAACGATGACAGTACCGATCAAAAACCAATCCTGTAAAAAAAAGACAACTATTCCCATTAAAATGCTGGCTAGTAACGGCTTAAAGATGAGATTATTCAGGTTACGCAACGGAAAATCTTTGTGCAAAATACTGTAAAAGAAAAAGAGGGTAACAAATTCGGTAAAAATCGTTGAGACTGCCGCACCAATATATCCCCAGTATGGAATGGTCATCAAGTTAGTGATGAGGTTCAGCAAAGCCGCGGCCCCATACACTCGTACTGCTTCTTTCTCTTTGTCAGTGGCTGTCGTCACCGCCCCACACAGAGAGCTAAGGTTTAACAGTGGTACTGACCAGATTAGAATTGCAAAAGCAATCGCTGATTTAGCATATTCATCAGTGTATAACAGGTCAATAATCGGCTTGGCCAATAGCATACCACCAATCGCAATAGGAACAGAGAATATCCACAAAAACTTAAAGAAAAAGTTAAAGGTAGAGGTGACTCGCTCTTTGGATACACCGTAATGACGTGACATTTGGGGAGTTAAAGATACTATAATAGCACTACGAATGAACATCAACTTAAAAATCAAGTTATAGGCCGCTTTATACAAGCCAACCTCTTCTTCGGTTTTCCACAGTGATAATAAGATGGTGTCCAAATCTCGAGCCGCCAACAGGGTAAAAGTAATCATGGCGAAGGGGAGGCTGTGTTTTAACAAAGAATACCATGTCTGTGGGGTAAGATTTGGCTTAAATGTGGCTAAATTGAGCTTGCGAATAAAGTAAAAACCGAGAAAAAAGGTGATGGGAATCCATACATAGGAGGAGACGATGAGAATGTAGAAGGAGTGGTTATTTAATAAGATGTAGGTACCAAGCCCAAGTGTGAATACCTGTCCAACTGTGGTTAATAAGGATAGATATTCAATCCGTTCGTTGGCTCGTAAAATGATGCTAATTGGCCCGTATAAAGCATGAAAATAGAAACCCATACATGCTATAAATATGCCTACTACCATAGTTTGATTGTAGTTTGCCAGATAGGCCGCACTAGCAGTAATGATGATTATGGCAAAGGTTGAGAGAATAAAACGAATGACAATTAAGTTCCAAAACAGACTGTCAGCCGTTTTTCGCCCCCGTGCGATTTCTCGGGTGGCGAATTGAGTCATGCCTAAATCTGCCATAATGGAAAATAGTCCCGCGTAGGCTAAGGCAGTGGTATACAAACCGTACTGACTGCTTCCCAGTTGACGGATGACGTAGACCGAAAACAGAAAACTTAATAGTTTTCCGACAGCATCACCGGCTAAAAATGCGCCTGAGTTTTTGATTAAGTTACGAGCCGATTCTTCACGGCTTTCTATCGCTTTATCTGTTGAAGGTGTCGGAGGTTGGTTATCTGACATGAATAGATTCCTATCATCATGACTAGCTTGGATTTTCGTCATAGAAGTTGCGTAACATCATCTCAAAAGTTATCAAATGCGATATTTTGCCGATTGTCCACTCTTGATGACCGGCTATATGGCGAGCCATCATCGAGCGTAATGCTTCGGGGCTAAATATGCCCCGCGACAAGGTACGCTCATCAAATAGAATCGTCTCGGCCCATTCTCGTAAGTCGGTGCGAAGCCAGTTTTCGTAATCGGCATACAGAGTTTGTCGCTCTGGAAAAATCTTTTTAACCCGCCGATTAAACAACTTTTTGAGCCGATTATTGACCTGAGTTGTTAGCTGTCGCTGATAGTCATTACTAATAGGTAATTCATCTCTATCGTTAGGAATTTTAGCCATAAGGGGAAACTCTTTAATAACGATGGTTTTTTTAATATCACGATCACCTGTTAAATCGGATGGCAATCCATAACAGAACGGAAGAAGTTGTATATCCAAGTAAGGGAAACGAAATTCAATATGAGAACGCCCATATACTGCCGCATTCAAAAGATGACGGTTAAAGTGATTAAGAGTATTAAACGCCGCGGCTCGTTGAATGTAGGGGAGATGGTTAAATGGTTCTAGCTCTTTCAAAAAACTGTCAAAGGCTAAATCTTGTACGTGGGGATAATAGTCGGAATGATAAAGCAATCGTTCTTCGGCATAGGTCAAACAAGGCCAAGTCATTTTGTTAACATAAATATCAAAAAATAGAGCGTTAAAGGCTGTGTCATCAGGGGCATTGACGAGATATGGTGTATACTTTGCTGGGGGTAACCAGATAAGATCACCTATACCGGATAAGTTCACATCAATTGTTTGTCGGGCTTCCCCCAACATCTTGATGCCATGCATGTGAATCCAAGGGTGAAAACCTTCGGTGGTCGCAAGATGTAGGTCAAAATAATCTTTAATCCAACTCCCCTCGTTGTATGGGTCATGGTGATGAATGGCCTGCCCCGTTTTGGCAATCTGGGCGGCGTAGTAAACATCACGACAATTGGAATGTCCAAAGGTAAAAGTATGTACGGTGTGAGGGGGCAACGGGGTAAAGCCTAAAATAGCACGAGCATCAAGCCCGCCACTCAGAAAAATTCCAATTTTTTCATCAGTCTTGACCCGTTTTACCACCGCGGCCCGAAATAGACGGGTGGATTCTTCAACGGCCTCATCAAAGGTAATCGTTTCGGGTTGAAGCGTAATATCGGCAAACGACCAGTACTGCTCAATCTGATAGGTCGGTTGTTGCCGACTATAGGTTAAAATGGTGGCTGATGGCAAAAGGGTAATATCTTCGAAAAATGTTTTTAGACCAAATACTCGCTGAAACCGAATGTACTCCGCCACCGCATCATGGCGTAATACTGGCTGACGGGCCAAAAGAGCTAATATTGGCTTGACCTCTGGGGCAAAGGCTAAACAACCGTTTCGATGATACAGATAGGTTGGATAGACTCCAAAATGGTCGTTAATCAGTTGTAGCCGTTGGGTGGTCTCATCCCAAAAAGCCATAATAAATGCTCCTTCAACTCGTTTGGCAAAGTCGGGGCCAAATTTTTCATACAGCTTAAGAGCTAAAATCTCATCTGATGGGGCATGATAGGCTTGCAAAAGAGGCTGGTGGCTATAAAACTCTCCCGTCATGACAACCGCCAAGGTGCGGCTTTCATTCCAAATCGGTTGTACTGTTTGATTCAGTATCCCAATTCCGACTTGGCCCAGTCCAACTGTTTGGGATTCGTTGACATAGCTATTTTGAGTAAACCAGTCGCGATAGGCTAAGGTTTGAGCCATCTTGTCTAAGTTGGTTGATATATCAGTTTGTTGGTTAAAATCAACCAAGCCAAATATGCCACTCATAATTATCTCCTAGATTTTGGTGCATGTAAAACAATATTATAAATTTGGGCCAACTCATTCATTTCGGCCTCTAATGATTTTAGTGGTTTCAGGTTTTGTTGCCATGTGGTTAACTTGCTCGGCGTATCAAGGATAAATGCTAATTTTTGGGCTAAATCAACCGCGTTGTTCGGTTTAAACAGTAACCCGGTGTGATCATCCTGCACCAACTCGGCCATGCCGCCTAAGTTCGAGGTGATGACCGGAGTGCGATGGGCAAACGATTCCAGAATAACATTGGGGCTGTTCTCGTACCAAATTGAGGGGACAACCAGTACATCCAGATTGGCATGAATTTCACTAATCTGCTGATTATCAAACGTACCCATGAATTTTAGTTGGGGAGTATCAGCAGATTCTTCCTTTAGTTTTTCAGTAAACTCGGCAAATTTTGAGGTATCCCCATACAACTTAAGCTCGGCCTTGTCGGTTTGCAGTTTCAAGAACGCCTCAACTAGAACCTGAACCCCTTTGTGGGGAGCAATGCCACCGATATAACCAATTCGTAAAATGTCGGAGGTTGTTTTTTCGGGTGGGGTGGCTGGAATATGCTTTAAGCCTTGCCGCATAAATAACATCTGCTTGGCTTGATAGCCTTTTCGTAGATAGGTGTCTCGTAAAAATTTGGAGGGAGAAATCGCGATGTCGATTTGGCTGAGGGTGGCTTGTAATGTTTCTTGACGCTGTTTAATCTGCTCGGTATAGGCGTTAACTTGCGGAATATGTTGACCGCCATGCCATAAAACGTTGCTGAGGCGCGGTATCTTTTGAGCCGGTAAACGGAAGCGACGTTGTTGTTCAAAATGGCACCGAGCGCAATCTAAAGGAGTATTTTCGGGGCATAACTCGCCTGATGTTCGTTGTAGCGTGTGGTGGGGACACAAAAACCAGAAGTCAGTCAGAGTGGCAACTATTGGCAATTTATACGTCTTAAACTGTTTGATCGCCGCGGCAGTCATCAAATAACCGCTAATCAGATGCACCAAATCCGGTTTGTTGGCTTTGAGATATTGGTTCAGGTGGTCGCCAATCCACGGGTTTTCATATTCCCATTTGGTTGGCTCAGGGGCATTTTGTAGATTCAGGAATAACCGCCGTACCGGAATATCATCAAAGGTTTGGTCTTCGTAACGTAACTGTTCGGTGTCTAAATCATTAACGGCATCAACACATATAACTCGGACGGTATGCCCTTGTTGTTGCATCCATTTGGCGGTTCGGTGGGCGCGCCATTCTGCTCCGCCCTTAAAGGTTGGTGGAAAATGATGAACGGCGATTAAAATATTCAATGGTTTTTGAATTGACATGGAGTTTTGTTCTGATTCTATTTTTGTTTTCGATAATTGTCTAGTCATAAAATCGCCTGAGCATCATTTCATACGTAATGATAGGAGCAATCTTGCCAATTGTCCATTCTTCTATATTGGCAAGATGATGTTGAAAAAGAGTCCGTACAAACGGTGCGTCAAATAATACTCGATCTTGAAATTTGGGTGTAAATAAAATCGTTTCGGCCCAATCACGCAAATCAGTTCGGAGATAGTTTTCGTAATCAGCATATAGAGTTGGATAAGTAACAAAAGGATGCGGGATGTATTTTGTAAGATGATGCTTTATTTTGACTGCATATTTATGTGCTGTTCGATATTTTGATGGCATAATCGGTAAAAGCTCATCTTTCTCATAAGGAATATAGGCTACTTTTGGCATGTGGGCTTCTATAATGGCCCGATACAACATCTGATGTCCTCGAATATAAGCCGGAATACCATATAAAAACTCAAATAAGTCATAATCAAAAAATGGAAAACGGGTTTCAACATGAGAACGGGTAAAAGTGACTAAGTTATGGGTTGAGCGGAGACAGTGGTTGTGGATATAGAAATATTCTCCTCGCACATCAGGGCGCAGGTGTAAAAATGGTTGTAGCTCTTGCCGGAATGAGTCGAAGGCCAATCCTTTAAGGTCGTTTTGTATCGTTGAGTGATAGATAAACTGCTCTTCCCCTTCAGTCATGGAAGGCCAGCTATATTTTTGATTAAACAGATAAAAGAGTCGAATCGTTAGGGAAAAATCATCAACCGCGTTGAGTTGTGGTGGCTCAATACTATCCGCATGGCCCATCACCGTGCCACCGTCCCAGCCCGTTAGATTAACCTCCATCACCTCACGAGCTAAAGGCAGTGTGCTAATCCCATGTGCATGAATCCAGCTATGAAACCCTTCGGTTAGGGTTAAATGAAAATCAACATGCTGTTTGACCCAGTCTCCATTCGGCAGGTCGTGCCAATAATGATTGCTACCTAGAGCATCTGCGACCTGTTTGGCATAATATACATCCCGACAGTTATGCACACCATAAGTGATTGATGCGACCGGACGCTGTTTGATGAAGTTCAAAATTGCCCGCGAATCGAGTCCTCCACTTAGGTAAACACCGACTCGATACGGGTCGTCAGATAGTCGCTCAACGGCTTGTCGGAAGAGGTATTCGCCCTCTTCAATCGCTTCAGAAAAGTTGACATTGGGGCGGTGTGGAATCTCATCAACCGTCCAATAAGGATGAATCTGTAATGACCTGTCAGATAGACAATAGGTCATTACAGAAGCCGGAGGCAGTAAGGTTACATCCTCAAAAAAGGTACGTTGCCCCAATAGCTGTTGAAATCGCATATATTGGGTTAACGCGGTCAAATCCAACTTTCGGGGAAGCGTAGGATGAGCCAAAACGCCTTTCATTTCAGGAGCAAAAATCAAACCATGATCATAGTGACTGTAATAGAGGGGATATAGTCCAAAACGGTCATTAACAATAACCATCCGTTGTTTTGCTTTATCCCATATTCCAATAATAAAAACTCCGTTCAGATGCTCAACAAAGTTTTCTCCATGTTGCTGATACAACCGTAAGGCTAACTGTTCGTCACTGTTTGTATCGTCAGCCTCCTTTGTGTGGTGAGGAAAGTTATAAAACTCGCCTGCCAAAACTAAGGCAATGGTTCGCTCACTATTCCATACGGGTTGAGGCGTTTGATTAAAGATGCCGATACCGATATGGCCTAATGCTAAATTATCAGATTTTGAATTGAAGTAACGGCTTGTAAACCAATCTCTATGGCACATTGTTTGCCCCATTTTATCAATTAGGGCCTGACTATTAATTTTGTGTGTTGGGTCTATAACGCCAAAAATACCACTCATAGGTTTACGATACTTTTATAGCTATACTGTAATTGGTTTGAAACCGGAATTTTTTCATGATAATTCGTCTTAGCCAAGAATTTAGCGTGAGGTCAGTCGAGTATTCTAGCTACATTGACTGAGTTTATCGAAGCTATATCAAGCTAAAAAATTCGGTCTTTAATAAAAGTATGTCTTAATGCCTTGTGATTTGCTCTTAGAAATCGGGATCAAATAAGTTGCGCGTTCTCACATAAGAATGAATTCTTATGCTGACACGAGAAACCTGCTTAAGCAGGTTTTCCGTTTAAGACGCTGATTTCAATCAGCGGCCTTATGCACAGGTTAATTAATGCTCATTCCTTAAGCAACATACTGCATGTTAGAGGATAGGGTCATCGTCATCAATGGTTGCTGGCAGTTCATCAAACTGGCCTGTTGGTTCAGTTCGGATTGTACTTGCACCGTTTTGGGCGATAGGTTGTTTTTTCAATACTTTCTCAACGCCTCTATTATTAAGTTTATAGAAGGTGATATATTCCTCAAGATCCTCTAATCTAACTTTCCACCGACTACCTGTTTTTATACCTTGGATTCGACCTGTTTCACACCAACGGCGCACGGTTTCTTCTTTTACACCTAGATGGATTGCCGCTTCGGATAGAGTCAGTGTAGATTGAGTTTTTTGTCGTTTTTTGGAGGACCAGAATTTCCAACCCATAAAAGAGCGTTCAAACTGTTCACTTTGAGCGGCTTGTGCCGAGTGGTACTCTTGCCCATAAGCTAGTTTGACGCGGTTAAATATCAATCCTAAAAATGTGTTTTTCTTTTTACTACTAAAATAATCTACAGCCAAATTAACAACCCGTTGACGAGTGCGTCCATTGTTAATAACTAAAACGGTGCCGTCAACAATATTGTCAATCGCCTTTGTTTCAACTGCTTCAAGAATCGGAGCACTATCAATGATAACAAACTGAGAGCGATCTTTTAAGTAATTTATGATGTCAATGAATTGAATGGAGTTGAGTAACGAGCCGGGGTCTGCCAGTTTACGTCCCGCGGGGAGCAGGAATAAATTATCGAGATAGGTTGGTCTAATAGCCTGTTTCAAAACTGACTCTATAGCTTCGGCAGGGCTAACAAGTACATCAGATAGACCAACGACATTGGGGATATCGAATATTTCATGGAGAGTGGGTTTACGTAGATCTGCGTCAACCAAGATAATGTTTTTATCTGCCGAATCATCGCCTGCTAAAATGGTTGACTTTGAGGTGGCAACGGTAACACCTAAATTAGCGGTGAGGTAGGTTTTTCCTGCTCCTGCGAGAGGGCTAGTGATGAGTAAGGTGGAAAGGCTACGGTCTCCTGCGGTTAAGAATATACTTTCGCGCAAATCCCTCAAAGCACTAGCCTCTGGAGACCAGAGTTTATCATGGGTAATGATTTTACTGTCACCCGCAGTAGCTTTACCAATTGTTCCAAGTACCGAAACTTCGTTAATACTTGAAACACCCTCTTGCCAAACTAAAGTATCGTCGAAAAATTCGATAACGATGATTCCTGCAATGGCTAAAATAAGTCCTACAATACCTGCGGCAACTACATTATTACGTACATTTGGTCCCACAGGGGAAGCCGGAGCATCCGCATATTCAAATACCTCAATCTTGTTAGGAGAGGCAGAATTTAGGTTGGCATAAAGACCATAATAGATAGTCAACTGTTCCTGTTCTTGCCGTTCCAATTCATTGATCAACGCCCGTGCCTCTTCGCGATTAACGGCAGATTCATCCTCATCAACGATTGTTTGGTTCTCCTCAATCGCTCTAGTAATAGCATTAACCTTAGTTTCAATCCTATCTAACTTTTCCCGCGTAAATGCTTCATCATCTTGTTGTGCTTGGGCAGGACTTTGCAGTACAAGTTCGTCAGCTAACGCATTGGCTAAAAATGCCACACGTTTTGGTTCAATATCACTCACTTGGATATCCAGTAGTTGGGCTTTAGGGTTAATATTCGCGACAATCATACCCCCTAACTGTCCTGAAGTGAGTGTGCTAGACAAATTATGACGTTGAATAACGCCTTGAGTAATTTTTGCCTGTTTTACTCTCTCTGCATATACCTCCGCTAGGGTCAGGTTTAGCTGAAGTGTCCTTGTGTCAGGATTAACCTCTCCCGCAAAGTTACCGATTTGTACCACAGATCTAGCCATATAGATTTTTGGTAATCGTTTGCTGTATATGTAGCTTGTCGTGGCAGACAAAGTAACTGCAATAAATACTAGCCACCACCAACGAAATGCTATTTTAAAGTATCTATCTAGAGTCATTTCTATTCCATAAAGTTACAAGCTATAAAATAAGATGAAGTCGCCATTTTATTCATGTTAGACGATGTTTAGAGGATGTATGAAAAAGTAGCTGGTTTAGCCATTGTATTAACAGTTAATTTTTCTGTAGCTATAAACAACTATCCAGTGTAAAACAAATAAGAAGTTATCTAACTTGCATAAACATTTTACCACGCGGTTGTTAATAGAGCGAAAAAAACTCTCGTGGTCAGTTTTGCTTGGGTATTATCATTTTTTAATGTTCAGCTAATAGTAGCCACTGAGGCTGAATAACTATCAAGGGAGTTCAAAACATCCTCGATGGGGATAGCATTTGGAATTTTGCTACGGTTTGTAACCAGATTCTTCAACGTAAATAACTTTGCTACCTTGAGGACTAAAATAGAATGGCTTCCATTGTAAGTCAGGTAAAGCTCGAACAATATCATTATGCTTTTCAGGCGGGGCGTATAACAATAAGAAGCCACCGCCACCAGCACCTAATAACTTGCCGCCAATTGCACCAGCAGTTCGGGCTTTCTCGTACCAGATATCAATTGAGCGGTTACTAATACTGCTAGCCAAACTTCGTTTTACCATCCAACCATTGTGCAGAATTTCGCCAAAAGCATCAAGATCATTTTGACCTAAAGCTTCATACAGTTGATCTGCTAGTTCAACTAAGCGGCGAGTTCCAACTCGCTTACTATCATCGGATGCTACCTGACGAGACTGCTCGACTAAAATATCATCGGCACTACGGGTGAGTCCTGTATATAACAGGATTAGGTTCTGTTGGAGTGTTTCATAAGTTTCTGGGGCGCAGAGGACAGGGTCAGTAAAAACTGAGCCATCAGGGTTAAAACGAATATACTGTATCCCACCATAGGCGGCAATATATTGGTCTTGTTTGCCGATGGTTTTGCCGCAACGTTCTATTTCTATGTTACATGCCTCACGAGCTAAACGCTCGGCACCGGCCATATAATAGCGATGAGCATACAAGGCATTTAATAACCCAACGGTATAACTACTTGAGGAGCCTAAGCCTGTTCCCCCCGATGGAATGTCGGAGATAGAGGTAATCTCTATGCCTTGTTCGATATGTAGTAGTTTTAAGGCTTCACGAATCAACTCATGTTGCAAATCATCTGCTTTATCAACAATTTCCGTAATTGAGTAACTTGCTCGAATTTTATGATCAAATTTAGGGTTGACTGTGAGATAAATATATTTGTTAATGGCTGTACTGAGAACTGCTCCACGTTCTTGTTCATAAAATGCCGGTAAATCACTGCCGCCGCCAACAAAGCTGATTCTTAAAGGAGTTCGAGTAATAATCATGGGTAATTTTTGAAATTAAATATTAGAACTTAAGTCGTTATCTTAACTCTTGTTACCGAATATCTTGATTAGAGGAAAGATTTTTTCGACAGGATTAACAGAATTGACAGGATTTTTTGCTTTTAATCTTGGTTAATTCTGTT
>JAUCGA010000068.1 GCA_030377865.1 Anaerolineales bacterium HSG25
TCAACCAACATCGCCCAAATCGACCCCACCCTGCGTACCGACCTTCTGCCCCTGCTGACGGTCAGCCTGCCTCTGCTCATCCAGCAGTTTGCCCAACGGTTGTTGACGGGAGAGAGCCATCAATAGAACCTCGACCCCAACCTCAACAAAACCGAGGCGGACTGCTTCGCCGATGGCTAACTGTAACGTTTGGTGGCTGGTGGGGGAGAGGTGGCTGAGGAGTAGCTCTAAGGGCATGGCTGAATACCGCCCCTCGTCGGCCTGCTCTGCTTCGGCTAACTCGGCGTTGGCTTGATGCAGATGCTCGATGGGGTCTGGCTCCGCCGAGTCGGGGGTGGCCTCGTCCGGTTTCAGAGTCGTAAAAAGGACATCTAACGAGCCGTGGCGCAGGGGCGGGCTGTATCGCTTGGGGGTGGCGCACTGTTGATACCAGATTGTGTTGCGGTCGATGGCTTGCTGTAAAAAATAGAGCTGGTGCAGATGGGCGATTAGAAACGGGTGCAGGTTGAGGAGGGGTTTTCCATCAGCAGAGGGCAGGCAGAGATAGAGCCGCTGGATGATGGGCGGGTCGCTGGCGGTGGGGTCATGATAGGGCGGTTTGACCAGTCGAGCCGCACCAGTGAGGGGGTCGAACTCGGTCAGGGTGTAAAAATAACCCTTGGCGTTGGGGGCGGGGTCAACCCGTTCCAGATAGCGGAGGGGATAGCGCCATAAGGGGGCAAACTGCTGGATGAGCAGAGGCAGGCTGACCGTCAGCAGGGGCAGAAGGTCGGTACGCAGGGTGGGGTCGATTTGGGCGATGTTGGTTGACCATGTTTCGGCCCGATAGCGGAGGAGTTGGTGCAGGAAACGGTGCAGGGTTAGGCCGTCTAAGTCGCTCGGTGGGGCATCGCAGAGTTTTCGTAACAGGTCGGCCTGCGTCCATAGCTCGGACGGTTCGGGGATAGAGCTTAGGATGGGGTCGAACAGGTCATGGGCCAAGCGAGGGGGCCGAGGCTGGTGCTGATAATGGTCGGCAATGGCCTGTAGGACGGTCAGGGAGTCGGTCAGTTGCCCGTAGGCCAGCCGTTTTAGCCAAGCCCGCAGTTGGGCGCGGTCGGGTTGGTCTTGCCAATAGTGGCTGAGGGAGATGGTGGTCAGATAGGCCACCAGATTGTGCAGGAGTTGGTCGAGGGTTTGGAAATGGTCGGCCTCGGTTTGGGGCTGGCGGAGGCGGGCGTAGGGCGCGGCGATGGGGTGCGGCCACTGCTCTGGTGGGGGGAGTTGGAGGCTGATTTTCTGGGGCCACAACCGATTATCGGGCAGGCGGCTGAACAAAACCGGCACCTGACTGTCGGTTTTGGTGGCGGTCAGCACGGTGGTTCGGGCTGAGTTCATGGCGACATCTAGCAGGCCGTCGGGAAAGAGGGCTTTGTAGAACCCTTGCCCAAACAGCCGCGCCGTGCTGATGGCGACGGGCGCTTGCATAGCCACCACCGCCGGAATACCGGCCTGCCCGATGAGGCTCTGAGCCAAACCGCTATAGACCTGCGCCGAGTCTCCGCTGGCACTGTCGCACACGGTTAGATAGAACAGAGCAGGTTTATGGCTTAAACCGTTGACCATGTCCACAAAGCGTTGACTGTTGACCATGTCCACCGTGCCATCTGGTTTGGCTAATGCTAAGGCCGCATTCTGATATTTTTTACTAAACGAGCCATGCGCCACCAGATGTAAAATGTCGGTTGGCTGACTTTGCAGAGCTGTCTCCAAGGCGGAGAGGGTGAGGTGTCGAAACGCGTTCGACTTAGACAGATAGTCAACCTGCACCGACTCCAGCCCGTGTAACACCTCATTGAGCAGGGTTTCTTCTTGGGCGACATCAATCGGGGTCAGCTTGAACTTCTGCAACCCCTGCGGATTCGCCACTGCCACCAACACCCGCAACGGCGGGCCAGACAAGGTCGGTAGTTCCCCATCATGGGCTAAATGGCGGGAGAAGGGAGTTTTGGCAGAACTAGCCAGATAGACCCCCGACGAGCCGTCCCGCAACAGTTCCCACGGCAGGCTGTGCAGAGCCGCAGATTGGGAAGTTATGCGTAACTGGATGGGACATGAGGTCTGTTGTTTGACCAACCCCCAAGCCTGCTGTAGCTTGGGCGGGCCAAAGAGCCAGTTAAATAACTGTTCGCCATCTGGGGCCGGAATCTCAAGGGACAAGGTGGCTTCAAACAGTTGATTGGTGGGTTTGAACTGCATGCTGACCGGATAGCCGGATGCGGTTTGGGGTTGTAGGTGGATTTCAAGCATGGTTACTCCTGTTCGGCAATGAGTTGTTTGAGGAGATCGAGTTTTTGTTGGAGGGCGGGTTGTTGTTCAGGTGGTACCTGCTTAAGTACATCCTCCACAGCCACCACAAACTCTAGCCTAGTCATAATAGGATACTGCTTGACCGCCTGCACCATACCCTCAGCAGTATCAGCCGCCAAAAACGCGTCAAATGCCTGTATCGGGTTGGCCTGACCGTCGGTTGAGCCTGTCGAAGGGGACTGACCAAGTTCCTGCTGGATGCGGGTCACAAGTCCTACTGCTTGCTCAACACCTAGTTTAGCCGCTTGTTTAAAACAGGGTAACGCCGCTTCCTTATCCTCTCGATTATAATATAAGACCCCCATATTGAAATAAGCATTAGCGTAATTCGGATTGAGGACAATCGCCTGGGCATAATCGGCTAACGCCTCCTTATGACGACCCATGTTATAACAGGCGTTGCCCCGATTGTTGTAGGCCATAGCGTCATTCGGGTTGAGGACAATCGCCTGGGCAGAATTGGCTAATGCCTCCTCATGACGACCTATCTCACCGTAGGTATTGCCCCGATTAAGGTAGGCATCCGCGTAATTCGGGTTGAGGACAATCGCCTGGGCATAATCGGCTAACGCCTCTTCATAACGACCCATGTCGTGATAGGTTAAGCCCCGATTGTTGTAGGCCATAGCGTCATTCGGGTTGAGGACAATCGCCTGGACATAATCGGCTAACGCCTCTTCATGACGACCCATGTTCTTATAGGTTACGCCCCGATTATTGTAGACCATAGCGTCATTCGGGTTGAGGACAATCGCCTGGGCATAATCGGCTAACGCCTCCTCATGACGACCTATCTCACCGTAGGTACTGCCCCGATTGTTGTAGGCATCCGCGTAATTCGGGTTGAGGACAATCGCCTGGGCATAATCGACTAACGCCTTCTCATTACGCCCTATGTTCTTATAGGTTACGCCCCGATTGTTGTAGGCATCCGTGTAATTCGGGTTGAGGACAATCGCCTGGGCATAATTGGCTAACGCCTCCTCATGACGACCCATGTTATGATAGGTTACGCCCCGATTGAGGTAGGTTTCCGCGTAATTCGGGCTGAGGACAATCGCTTGGGCATAATCGGCTAACGCCTCCTCATGACGACCTATCTCACCGTAGGTACTGCCCCGATTGTTGTAATCACCCGCGGTGAATTCTGTAGATTCGCTATGGGATGGGGGTGGCTGGTTAAATATCTGCTGATAGAGGTTGGTTAGGTCGGTTAAGAGGGATTCAACGTTGGGGTAGCGTTGGGCTGGCTGTTTTTGTAAGCATTGGTGAATGACAGGAGTTAATAATTTACAATTTACAGTGGATAGTTGAGGTGGTTGGGTTTCGTGGGCATGTTGCCAGCGGGCCATCATGATATCCCCACCCCGGCCCTCCCCCAAAAGGGGAGGGAGATTCTTATCCCTTCGGGGGACTATTGCCATCTCGCCAGTCAGCAGTTCATACAAAATACAACCCAAGGCATAAATATCGGTTCGTTCATCCAATGGTTCGCCTCGCCACTGTTCGGGGGGCATGTAAGGGGGGGTACCGACAATCGGATTGCCGATTTTAGATTTTGGATTGGCGATTGATACCGTTCCGGTGCGGTTATCGGGGTTGGATAGAAACTCATCCTCTACGGCCACGTTTGCTTTTGCCTCGCTTTTTTGCATCACCGCCGCCAAACCAAAGTCGGTAATCTTGGCCTGACCGCCCTGCATCATGAGGATATTCTCCGGCTTCAAATCCCGGTGGACAAAGCCGGGCTGTTTCTCTTGAGCATGAATTAGGCCCCGACAAATATCGATGGCTACTTCTAAGGCATGGCGCGTGTCTAGCGGGCCGTGGCGTAACCAACTGCGGAGATCGGAGCCTTTGTATTCATGTCCGGCAATCCATTCCAACTGCATAAAGGGTTGGTTGTCCAGAATTTGCATCCAAAAACAACGTACAATGTTGGGGTGTTTTTCAAGGGCTACCCAGGTGGCTACCTCCTGCTCAAAGGCAGCGCGTAGGCTCTGGTTTAGGTAGCGTTGTTGGAAGGTTTTGAGGGCGTAGGGGTACATCTCTTTCAAATCAAGGCACAGGTATACTTCGCCCATGCCGCCCATTTTTACGTCGTGTACGTGGTAGCGTCCGGCTATTTTGTCGCCGGGGGTGTAGCGGGGGGTGGCTTTCATTTTTGTTGCTCCTTGTTTTGTTTGAGCTGCTAAATTTGATTACAGATGCACGCTGACCGGGTAGCCGGATTCGGTTTGGGGTTGTAGCATGGTTACTCCTGTTCGGCGATGAGTTGTTTGAGAGCATTAAGCCGTTGTTGGAAAGGGGGTCTTTGTTCGGGAGAAAGTTGTTGAGTAATTATTTGCTCTATACTCGTTATAAATTGTGCATGGCGCATGATAGGATATATTTGTAGTGAGTATCGCATCTCTTCTACGGAGTTTATTTGTTGGAAAATTTCAAATGCTTGTTGGAGTTGCATTACATCGGGTTGGAGTAAACGCAGTTGTTGTTGAGTGCGAACTACATAAATTTGAGCTTGTTTATCGCCCAATTCTGCTGCCTTCTCAAAATAAGGTAATGCTTGTTCTAATCTGCCTTGGTTACCATACAATGCCCCGATGTTGATATAGGCTAATGGGTCGTTGGGATTCAGCTTAATGACCTGTAAATAATCCGTCAATGCTTCATCATATCGTTGTAAATCATCATAAGTTGTACCGCGATTGTGATAGGCTTGAATATAGTTTGGGTCAAGTGCAACAACCTTTCCATAATCAACTAACGCTTCATTGTATCGATGTAACTTTCTATAGGTATTGCCACGATTGTAATAAGCATGAACATAGCTTGGATCAATTTCGATAGCTCGGTTAAAATTAATAAGAGCTTGGTCGTAGAGTTGTAACATATCGTAGGTATTACCAAGGTTACTATAAATTACAGGATCATTAGGGTCTAGTTTTATAGCATATATATAATCCTGCATGGCATACTTGTAAGAATGTAAATTGTAATAGGTCAGCCCTCTGTTATAGTAAGCATTCGAATTATTGGGATCAAGAGCTATAGCCTTATTAAAAGCTTTTAGGGCTTCCTCGTAACGATGTATCTCTAAATAAACATTACCACGATTATTGTAAACCATCGCATCACTGGGATCAAAAGATATTGCTCGTTCACAATCTTCCAAGGCTTTATCATAAAAACCCATATTTGTATAAGTTACACTACGATTGTTGTAAATTACTACGTAATCAGCATTGAGAGAAACGGCAATTTCATAATCCCTTAATGCTTCTGCATACAAGCCTAGATGAGTTTTTGTTAAACCGCGATTAGTATAAGATTTTTCGCTATTGGGGTCGAGAGAAATGGCAGTATTATAATCACCTAATGCATCTTCATAGCGTTTCAGTTTATCATAGATAATCCCCCGATTGTTATACGCCTCTGCATAACTGGCATTAAGCAAAATTGCCTTATCGAAGCTTTCGAGTGCTTTTTCATTGTAACCCGTTTCCATATAAACTGAGCCTTGATTGTAATAGGCTTTAGCATTGTTCGGATTACATGATAGGGCTGTGGCATAATCCGATAGAGCATCCTCGTAACGTCCTAATTCACTGAGTATAAATCCTCGGTTATTATAAATTTTCGATGAATTAGGATCAAGGGACATGGCCTTGTCAATATCTCTTAGAGCTTCCTCATAGTGTTTCAATTTTATATATATACTACCTCTATTGTTATACAATTCCGCATAACTATTATCAAGACTAATTGCTGTGTCATAGTCTTTTAATGCATCTTCATAGCGATTTAAATACTCGTAAGTTAAACCTCGGTTATTGTAAGCCTCAACATAAGTAGGGTTAAGAGAAATCGCCTTGTCAAAATCTTGTAAAGCATTCTCGTAATGTTGTGATTTAATATGCAGGCTCCCTCGATTATAGTAACATTTCGGGTGATTAGGGTTAAGTGAAATAGCTTTATTAAAATCACTCAACGCTTCTTCGTCACGGCCCATGTCGGCAAAAACCACACCTCTATTAAGATATGAATCAGCAAAGTTAGGGTCGAGTGAAATAGCTTTGCCAAAATCCCTTAATGCTTCTTCATAAAGATCAATATCTGAATAAGTGTTACCGCGATTGATGTATGCTATAACAAAATCAGGGTCGAGTGAAATAGCTTGATTAAATTCATACAGTGCATTTTGATAATCCTTTCTTTCGTATAATACGTTACCTTTGTTGTTATAAGGTTGACAATTTTCAGGATTTAATAATGTAGCCTCCTCATAATCTCTTAACGCTTCTTCTTTGCGCTGTAGGTTATAATATGTGACACCTCGGTTATTATAGTCGGCATCTGTGAATTGCTCCGGTAAAACATAAGTTGGGAGAGGACTATCAAATCTATCTTGATAGTAGTTTATTATATAACTCAATAGATCAGACAGACTACCAAAGCGACCCGTGTGTGTTTTTTGCAAACAAATTTGAATGACTTCTGTCAAATCATCGGCTTTTGGTAGTGGCTGTTCCTCATGAGCCACTCGCCACCCCTCCATCCGATTAGACCCAAAACCAGACCCACTCGGCTTAATCGCCATCTCCCCCGTCACCATCTCATACAAAATACAGCCCAAAGCATAAATATCGGCTCGCTCATCCAACGATTCGCCACGCCATTGTTCCGGTGGCATGTAGGGTGGCGTTCCAACCACACCCTTCATTGCAATCGAATGGGAGCGAAGTGGTTTACCCACGCCACCTGTATCTGTCTCGGCTTCCTCACCAACCTCCATTCCTGTTTTCTGCATCACTGCCGCCAAGCCAAAATCGGTAATCTTGGCCTGTCCGCCCTGCATCATGAGGATATTATCCGGCTTCAAATCGCGGTGGACAAAGCCGGGGCGTTTCTCTTGGGCATGAATCAAACCGCGACAAATATCAATGGCAACTTCCAAGGCATGGCGTAACTCTAGCGGGCCGTGACGTAACCAACTTCGCAGGTCGGTGCCTTTGTGTTCATGTCCGGCAATCCATTCCAACTGCATAAAGGGTTGGTTGTCCAGAATCTGCATCCAAAAACAGCGCACAATGTTGGGGTGTTTTTCAAGGGCTACCCAGGTGGCTACCTCCTGCTCAAAGGCGGCGCGTAGGCTCTGGTTTAGGTAGCGTTGCTGGAAGGTTTTCAGGGCGTAGGGGTGCATCTCTTTTAGGTCAAGGCACAGGTATACTTCGCCCATGCCGCCCATTTTTACGTCGTGTACGTGGTAGCGTCCGGCTATTTTGTCGCCGGGGGTGTAGCGGGGTTTTGGTCGGGTCATTTTGGTTGGTGAGAACAGGATTGCCGGAATTCTCGGATTGCGAATCCGTGAATTCTGGCAATCCCGTTCTAATGTTGTTTTGAGTTTGGCTGATGAGTTGTTTGAGTAGTTCCAAACGTTCTTGCCACGCTTTCCGTTTCAACGGCTCTTGTTGGGCGATGACATCCTCAAGGGAGGATACAAACCAATCTTGAAGCAAGATGGGATGTTGCTGTACCGCCTGTTGCAGGGCCGTTTTAGTGACAACTTGCCCAAGGGCATCGAAAGCCTGATCTAATGGGCTATCCGGATCGGCTGATGCAAGAGCCTCCAACATCTGCCGAGATCGGGCTATACCCTGCTTTAGCTGTTCATCGCCAAGTTGCTCGGCCTTATCCAGATAGGATATGGCCTCTGTATCTTTTTCCTGTTGAGCCAGTATTACTCCCATACCAAAATAGGCATGAGCATAGTTGGGATCAAGGGAGATAGCTTTCTCGAAGTCGATCAACGCCTCCTCGTAACGTCCTAGACACTGATATGTTATGCCTCGATCATAGTAGATGTCTGCATCATGAAGTTTGAGGGAGATGGCTTTGGTGTAATCACTCAATGCCTCTTCATAACGTTCTAAATCATAATATACTTCACCTCGGTCGTAGTATGCTTTCGTATAATTAGGACTGATAGAGATGATTCTACTGTAATCATTCAATGCCTCGTTATAGCGTCCTGATTTTCGGTACATTAGACCACGATTGCAATGGGCATCAATATAATTAGGGTTAACAGAGATGGCTTTGTTAAAATTGCTCAACGCCTCCTCATTACGTTTCATACTGTAATAGATTGTGCCCCGATTGTTGTAAGCATTTGCATAATTGGGGTCGAGAGAGATGGCTCTATTGTAATTGTTCAATGCCTCCTCATAATGTCCTAATTCTTGATGTATTACTCCTCGATTGTAGTGAGCAATTACATCATTAGGGTTACGGGAGATAGCTTTGTCGAAATCATTCAACATTGTCTCATAGTTTGATTGGTTCATTTTTGTAGCCTCTAAATCTGAAATTATTTTTTATATCCTATTTTTTAGCCTGTGTCTCAGCCATCACCTTCAACCAACTGTTGGGGGGTATTGTCTCCAAATCAAGACACAGGTACAGTTCGCCCATGCCGCCCATTTTTACGTTATGTATTTGGTAGCGTCCGGCTATTTTGTCGCCGGGGGTGTAGCGGGGTTTTGGTCGGGTCATGGTGGTTGCTCCCTGTTTTGTTTTTTGCCACGAATTACACGAATTAACACGAATTTCTTGCTTTAATTTGTGCCAATTCGTGTAATTCGTGGCTAAGAACTGTTTTTATTTGACTGATTTTGCGGGAAAGGCAAATCAGCGGATTCATACGCCAACACCTGCGAGGAACTTCGTACCTCGCAGGAGGATCACGCATCACCTCTTAATATTTTAACGACATCATCCCACATCTCTGGCATTTCTAACGCCTCGGCGAACTGCATAACCCAATATTCAATGCGTTCCTGATTCAATTGTGGATGAGTCTCAACAATCGTTTGAATATCAAGCAAATCTTTAGGACGATGCGCCACAGCTTTTAGGATAATCAGGTCCTCGGGAGTTGGTAAACGAACCGAGAGCGATTCAAGATGGTGTATTTGACCACGCTCTATGGCTTCCACTTCAAAAGGAAGTAATCCGAGCGAAATATCAATCGGGATTCCAGTTTCGTCATGCTTTAAAAGAACAACCCGCTGACGACGGGCAAATTCTTCTACATCCGTTAAGCGAGGCGATACACCAACTTGTCGCGCCACATCCAAAAGTTGTGGTATTTCATCGGTAGATAAGAGTAGTACGGCATCCACATCAGCCGTAAGACGCGGTTTCCCAAGTAGGCTGACGGCTATGCCACCAATGATAACACCTTGATGATTAAACTGGTCAATAATCTGTTGCAAGGCCGCTAACGGGGCTAACATTGATTTGATTTCTGGGCTTGGTTTCATGTCAGAACCGTCCTAAGCCTTGTCCAACGTTGCCAAACAACGTCCTCATCTTGAGCGTGCAACTGCTTAAGCAACGCCAACTCAGTTGCTAGTTGAAACAAGAGGTTTAACTGTTGCCAACGCTGTTGAATCGAGGTTTGCCGTTGTTCTGCTAACTCAACTTGAGCCACACGATCCCATCGTTTGCGATATTGTTGCAATGCTGTTTTGTCCATTTTTTTGACCTGTATTTTATGATATATTTCATTGTATCATGCAAATCACAACCTACCAACAAAGGGAGCGTGGGTGTATCTCTTCTAGGTCAAGGCATAGGTATACTTCGCCCATGCCGCCCATTTTTACGTCATGCACATGGTAGCGTCCGGCTATTTTGTCGCCGGGGGTGTAGCGGGGTTTGGGTCGGGTCATGTTGGTTGCTCGGTGAGAACAGGATTGCCGGAATTCGCGGATTGCGAATCTGTGAATTCTGGCAATCCCGTTCTAATGTTGTTTTAAGTTTGACTGATTTTGCGGGAATGGCAAATTAACATGGCTCATATTCTAACACCTACGAGGTCAAAAGCAGACCTCGCAGGAGGGGGACACGCATCAGCGCGAAGCCTCCCGTAGGGGATAATCATCAGGCCGCCAGTTCAAGTTCTGGTAAGGTTTCAATAAATTGGCGGGTCACGTAGTTAATTGCCTCAATAATCGCTTCCTGAGAAACACGTCCCCGATACCCCTGAATAATGTCCCCGATATACTCACCCGCGGCCAAACGTTCCAGCGTACCCGTTATCTCAATCCGAGTGTATTTGAAAGTCGGACGACCTCCACAGACCCCAATAGCTCGGACGATATATTTCCCAAGGGGATAATATTGATAAGGTTCATCACCGACTGTTTCGGTAATCATGTTGTATGTTAAACTGTTCATGTTCTAATACTCCTTGAATTTTTCAAGTTTACATTCGATTGTACTCTAAACAATGCCAACAAAAAAACAACTTTGTTACGCCTCACTCATCACGCATCACGCTTCCCCATGCTTGGCGAGTCTGCTCAATATCGGCTAACATCTGTTTCACCCGTTCCGTGTAAATGTCGATACTTTGTACTGCTTCCTCGGCGGAGGCGGGTTTAATCTGTTGGGGCTTAAACTCTAGCCACTCCGCCGGGTGGTTGCGCCAAATTCCCTTTGGTGACTTCACCAGCACCATAATCCGCTTGTCTGATACAGCCACATCCTCAATTTGACCGTACCAATGTTGTACCTTTACCAACTGTCCTACTTTTAAAAATTTGGGGATATTATTTCCAGCCATTGCTTAACAACTCCTCGGTTAGTTCCATCGCCTCTTCGCGGCTATGGGGATGAAAACCAAACTCATTGAGTAGATGAATCAAAATATAATGCTCACCAGAGGCCGACATGCTATCGGTCAAGGGTGGGGTGTTGGCGTATTGGATGTCTAACTTTTCCCACTGTTTGCGGGTAAGTTTAGGCAGTTTCGGCTTAGGTTTTTTGGCCTGTTTTTTTGAGTATTCCAGATACTCTTGGTACTCTTCTTCGGTATAACTCATTGATAGTTGCCTCCATGCATAGTGGTTATTTGCATAATCTCCAAACCAAGGCACAGGTATACTTCGCCCATGCCGCCCATTTTTACGTCATGCACATGGTAGCGTCCGGCTATTTTGTCGCCTTTTTTATAACGTGGTTTTGGTCGGGGCATGGTGGTTGGTGAGAACAGGATTGCCGGAATGAACGGATTTTTATCCGCTAATTCTGGCAATCCTGTTCTAATGTTGTTTTAAGTTTGGCTGATTTTGTGAGAATGGCAAATCAGCGGATTCAAACGCCAACACCTCCAAGGAAAACTGCATACCTTGGAGGAGAGTCACGCTCGGCTCAAAAAGTTCGCCAACACAAACACCTTCCGCATACGGAACCAAACCGGGGTTTCCACCAGTGTGATGGCCTTCAAACTCTCCATGCCAGAGACAAACCACGGCTCTGGGGAAGCGGGAATCTCTCGCACCCATTGCGGGGCGGCAAGCTCTAGCTCATGGCATAGATACTCTACGGTGGAGGCCAACAGCGCGTCCATCTGTGGATTGGTTAGGGGGAAGGGCTTGGTTAAGGCAGATTCAGCACGATAGTAGCGAAAATCATCGACAAAGTTCATCAGGTGGATGCGCCAATGGTCGGGGTCGGCTGATATTTGTTGTTTGGTCTCATACAGGGTCATCATGCTCAAATAGCTCCTCCACAAAATATTGGGTCACGGGTTTGATGCGTTGACGAGGGTAATAGTTCTCGATGATGGTAAACACCTCGGCGGGCGTTTGTAGCCCTAAATAGTTGATGAGAAACTCAACGTCTCCCTTGTCTGTCCCATCAACTCTGGCCGCTAAGGTTTTCATGGCCAGCAGATAATCCGGCTCAGGTACATAAACCATCAGATGGGACAGGTCTAAAAACACCCGTTGTGAGTGGTCAACCACAAACCCTTTTACCGCATCATTCAGCCAATCATCCCGCAGGTTTTCACTGATGGCGACCTGCTTAATCGCCTCACGGAGCGCTTGGGTCGGCTGAAAAATAGCATCCACATCTTTGGTGCTTGGTCTGGCATTATAGACGAGGCACATGACCGCGCCACCGTAAAGGCATATTTCGCCCTTCGTGTTTATTTTTGTTAACTCCTCATTCAGCTTTTGCAGATAGGTGATGATTTGCTGTTTGCTTAAGCTCATTTGTCATGCCTCCAAACCTGTTCTAAATGTTATTTGAGTCTGGCTGAAACACCTCCCCGAACATCACCTCAGAGGAGACTCACGCATCACGGTTCACATTTTCCTACCCGCAAGCTAATCAGAAAGTGCATAATCGACCATAACTCGGTCAGCCGATTTTCAACTGGCGAGGCAAGGCGGAGCAAAGTCCTGATTTCAAACCGACATCATGCCGCCTTGCTGTCGCCCCTACATGAACAATCGCTTCGGAATTTGTAAAGATAATTGACCGATTTTGAGCCATGCCTAATTAGCATGTGAATTCATTCATAGGGCAAGGTTTGCCTAAGAAGGCTGATTATACACCATATCGTATTAACCTTAAAAACTTTAATATTGGGGGTTGACAACTTAAACCTTTCAGTATATAATTTGAGCCGTAACTTAAACATTTAAGTTAAGTCAGCTTATGAGCAAATCAGCAACGAGTAAAGTCAAAGCCGATGTTACATTAAAGGACATCGCAGAAGTAGTCGGCAAATCGGTTGCCGCCGTCTCTAGGGCCTTAAATGACCATAATGATATTAGCTCCAACACACGGACTTATATCAAACAGGTGGCGCAAGAGATGGGCTATACCCCGAACTTGTCGGCTCGACGGTTGCAAAAACGCTCAACAGATACAATCGGTTTGATTTTGCCGGTGTTATCACCTCGTAGTGCTGATCCGTTTTACAGTGAGATTTTGGCCGGGGTCACGAATGAATCAACTCGGCAAGGGTTTGATGTGTTGGTTTCGGCCCATGTTAATGGTATGGATGAAAGCGAGATGTATCATCGGTTGATTGACGGTCGCCGAGTTGATGGCATGATTATTGTTCGACCTCGCTGGCGTGACGAACGCCTGACCGTGGTGGCTCAACGGCAGTTTCCCCATGTGGTGGTCGGCAAACCTGAATTTGATGACGAGGTTCTGAGCATCACGGACGATATGGTTGAAGGCGCGACGATTTTAGTCAACCATTTAATCGTGCAGGGGCATAAGCGAATTGGCGTGGTGAATACACCACTCGATTTAGTCTCATCAGCAAAATTTTTGGCTGGCTTTAAGAACAGCATGTTGCAAGCAGGGTTAGGGATTAATGAGGGATTGATAGAAACATCAAACTTTACCCCCAAAGGCGGTTATCGGGCTGGACAATTGCTACTCAGCAAACCCGAACCTCCAACCGCCATCATTGTTGCAGATGATATTCCTGCTTTGGGGGTGATGGCCGCGGCACAAGACCAAGGATTAGAGATTGGTCACGATTTGGCGGTTACGGGATACGGTAATGCACTTTTAGCCGAGCATGCCCAACCCCCGCTAACCACGATTCAACGCTCTACCTATAATTTTGCCGAGCAAGCCTGCGAAATGCTCATCGCTAAATTAAAAGGTAAAGATGTCAAAGACCCACCGATGGTTAAACCATCATTAATTATTCGCCAATCGAGTGATTTGGCGTTATGGTTGTAAAAATAAAAATTATCTTAAGGAGATAACTAAAATGGCTGGTATTGAATTTAAAGATATGTTAAAACAATGGGGTGATGTAATTGGGGTAAACCACCTTTCTTTGCAAGTCCCTGATAAAGAGTTTTTGGTGTTGGTTGGCCCGTCAGGTTGTGGTAAATCAACCGCTTTACGTTGTTTAGCTGGTTTGGAAGAGATTAGCGGTGGTGAAATTTGGATCGGCGACCGCATGGTCAACGATATACCCCCAAAAGACCGTGACATTGCTATGGTGTTCCAAAGTTACGCCCTCTACCCTCACATGAGCGTTTACGACAACATGGCCTTTGGCTTAAAACTGCGTAAAACACCAAAAGATGAAATTGACCGCCGAGTACAGGAAGCCGCAAGCGTGCTACAAATTCAAAACCTGCTCGACCGTAAACCGAAAGCAATGTCTGGTGGTCAGCGACAGCGGGTCGCGATGGGTCGAGCAATTGTACGGAACCCGGCAGTATTCTTGTTTGATGAGCCGTTGTCAAACCTTGATGCTAAATTACGGGTTGAAACTCGTGCTCAAATCTCTAAACTGCATCAACGATTGGGAACCACCTTTGTATACGTGACCCACGACCAAGTAGAAGCTCTAACGATGGCTGACCGAATTTGTGTGCTAAAATTAGGACTATTACAACAAGTAGACAGCCCATCCAATCTATACAACCATCCAGTAAATGTTTTTGTGGCTGGCTTTATCGGTTCACCATCTATGAACTTCTTTAGTGGTACAATTACTGGTGACACCAACGAAATGTATGCTGATTCAGGATCAGTTCGGTTACGCTTACCTCAATATCAGATTGAGCAACTCGGTCAAAAGAGTGTGGGGCGTAAAATTATATTTGGGATGCGTCCAGAAGATATTCACCACCCCCAATATAAACCGACTTCATTTAACGAACAACTGGTCGAAGCCACGGTTGATGTAACAGAATTGATGGGGAACGAGATTTTTGTTTATCTTCAAGCAAGTGAGCATACCCTTATCGCTCGGGTTGACCCTCGAGCCGACATGCGCCCAGGCGACAAAGTCAAAATGGCCTTTAACAGTGACAAAATCCACATCTTTGACCAAGAAACCGAAAAAACACTTTCTAAAATCAAAGCGTAACAACCGATTGTTACCAATGCACTGAAAAACGTTTAATCAAGGGAGAAGACGGGATACTGTTTTCTCCCTTTTGATTTTCCCTCTGCTTAAAATGAAGTATCATGTTGAGGATACACTAAAAATTTAATCCATGTGTAGTGGTCAAGATGATGTTGGAGTGCAATGGGTTTAGCCATTGCCTGTAGCAACAGCTAAAGCCGTTGCACTCCGTTCTCCTGATCGTTGCGATTATATAATCACAACGGGTATTTGGCGGGCATATCCTCCTTCAAGGAGGCTTCGCGCTACCCGCCTGTTATGGGTAACGGGTACATTACCCGTTACCATCATGGAACAACCCACTAAAAATTTAATTCATGGGCAAAGTTTTCGAACTGTGTGGTTGATCATCTGCAAGGTCTCAAAGACCTTGTAGGTGTGTGTTGGAGTCAAGACCTTGCAAGTTTTTAAAACCTACAAGGTCGATTTTCTGGCTATCCGCACTGGTTGTTGTAATGCCCAAAAGGAATACAGATATGTTAGTAACACTAATTGTTATGGATGGTTGGGGTCTAAATGCCCGCGACGATCATAATGCCGTCGCCCAAGCAAACACCCCATTTTTTGACTATATATGGAACAACTGGCCCAGCGCGGCCCTAGAAGCATCTGGCCCGGCAGTCGGGTTGCCGGTTGGACAAATGGGTAACTCCGAGGTCGGTCACATGAATCTCGGTGCAGGCCGAATTGTCCCCCAAGATTTAACCTATATCAATGGTTTGATTGAGTCAGGTGAGTTTTTTGAAACCCCTGCGCTCAATGAGGCGGTACAACATGCTCTTGACAACAACAGTGCCCTGCATTTAATGGGCTTATTGTCTGACGGCGGGGTGCATAGCCATCAGAAACATCTATATGCCATTTTGCAATTAGCCAAACAAAAAGGGTTGAGCAAGGTCTTTATCCATGCCATGATGGATGGTCGAGACACGCCTCCTCGTGGCGGTGGAGAGTATCTCAAACAGCTTGAGAGCCAAATCGAACAGATTGGCTGTGGACAAATCGCTACCGTAACCGGACGCTATTACTCAATGGATCGAGATAAACGTTGGGAGCGCACCAAACTGGCCTACGATGCCATTGTTGATGGGGTGGCTGATAAAACGGCTGGCAGTTCTGCCGAGGCAATTTCAGCCTCATACAATGATGATGTCGGTGATGAGTTTGTTCTGCCGGTCGTGTTGACCGATGAATCGGGCGTGCCCATCGGCAAGTTACAAGACAACGACGCTATCATCTTCTTCAACTTCCGTGCCGACCGCGCTCGACAGATGAGCCATGCCCTGATTGAGCCAAGTTTTGACGGCTTTGAGGTCACACCACGAAAGAGCATCAAAATGATTACCTTTATGCACTATTATGATAATCAGCAACCTGCGTCGGCCTTTGCCGTACCGGAGCTAGTCAACGGCCTGTCTGAAACCGTCTCCAAAGCGGGACTTAAGCAGTTCCACTCGGCAGAAACGGAAAAATATCCGCATGTGACCTACTTCTTTAATGGCGGGCAAGAGGTTCCGTTTGAGGGAGAGCAACGCACGGTCGTACCGTCACCCAAAGTGCCGACCTACGACCTGCAACCAGAAATGAGCGCGCAGGGGGTCAAAGATGCAGTGGTCGAGGCGATTAAGTCAGGTGAGAACGGTTTTGTGCTGGTCAACTTTGCCAACCCCGACATGGTCGGGCATACCGGTTTCTTGGACAAGGCCATCATCGCTTGTGAGACGGTTGATGACTGTGTACGTCAAGTGGTCGAAGCCACCGTCGAGATGGGTGGGGTAGCTCTCGTAACCGCTGATCATGGCAACTCAGATCAGATGCTCGATTATGATACCGGCAAACCGCACACCGCCCACACCACCAACTTGGTTCCGTTTGTATATGTCGGCAAAGAAAAACCATCATGGCGTTTTGCCAACGGGCAGTTAGGTAATGTTGCGCCCACAGTTTTGGCACTGATGGGTGTCGAACAACCAGCGGACATGACCTGTGAATCACTGATTCGGGAACAATAATTTATGTATCACCTATTGATTGGCCTCGTCATCAATGCCATATCCTTATGGGTAGCGGCCTTTATCGTGCCGGGTATTTACTTTGACACCTCACTTATGGGGATATTCACGGTAGCCTTGATTTTTGGGGTAGTCAATACCCTCATCAAGCCAATTTTCCAAATTTTGACCTGTCCATTCTATATTTTAACGTTGGGATTGTTTACCTTTGTGATTAATGCCCTCATGCTGATGTTAACGAGTTGGCTATCTGGTGAGGCGTTCCATGTAGATAGTTTTTGGTGGGCCTTGTTGGGGAGTATCATCATCAGTATCATCAGCACCTTCTTGTCTCTGTTTTTAGAGCCAAAGAAACAACAATATGAGGATAATGAGGGTGAGGTTGTGATTATCAAACATCACGAATAATCGGGTGAGGTTGACTACCTGCAAGGTCTTGGAGACCCTGTAGGTGTGTTTTAGAGCCAAGACCTTGCAGGTTTTTTAAACCTACAAGGTCGATTTTCCGGTTATCGACACTGGTCAGAATTTTTGTCTACACCAAAAGAGGAGATAGTCATTGACTACCTCCTCTTTTTAGTAATTTTCAAAACCGGTTTTTAGAGGCAAAAGTTCAGTAAAATAGCCTCAGAAACCCGATTTCTCAAAGAAATCGGGTTTCTGACACCCTTTCTGGCGAGTTCACTGAATATTTACTTTTAGAGAGTGGTTCAATCTTAAAGATTGAACCACTCTGGAGTACGCGACTTAATTAGGACTCATTCCTAAACTAAACCATTGTTTACGTCACATAATCCTGAGCCTGATAAAGCACACCACTTCCTTTTTCTTTCTCAAGTAATACAGGAATCAAGGCTCCCGGAAGAACTGAATCGGGATCATTGGGAGCCTGCTGACCACCGAGGTCTGTTTTTAGCCAACCGGGGTCCATAAGATTCATTAAAACATTCGTTCCGCGTAAGGTAGGAATCATATCGCGTACATATCTATCTAATGCGGCTTTAGAACAGCTATAGGCCATAAGCTGTGGTTGATCGGCGATTCCTGAGGTAACATTGATAATACGTCCCCAATCACGATCAATCATTCCCGGAAGAAACGTATCACAGAGCTTTGCCGGAACAATAACATTCACCATAAAACTTGCTCGATATTCTTCTATGGTTGGCTGAAAAATTGGCTGATATGTGGTCATGATGGCGGCGTTATTATAGAGAATATCAAGATGATTACCTGTAATTTCTGTCACCTCTTTAATTAAACGCTCCACTTCAGACGCTGAATCGAGTTCTGCCGCTACAGCATGCGCCTCACAGCCTAAAGAAGTCAACTCATCCAACAAACCACGCGTTCCTTCTAGTTTTCTTGAGTGCAGGATAATTTTACACTCCTTTTCGGCAAGAGACTTGACGACACGTTGCCCAACCCCTCGGCTTGACCCTGTCACCAAAGCCCATCTATTTTTTATATCTAACATTTTTTGTCTCCATAAGTAACTTTCATTTCTAAATTGTCACTTTTTCCGGAGTGCAAGAATTCCATTCTTGCTGTCAAAATACAATTTTGACACTCCTGTTTTCCTGATCGTTGCGATTATGTAATTGCAACGGGTATTTGGCAGGTATATCCTCCTTCAAGGAGGCTTCGCGCTACCCGCCTATTATGGGTACACTTCTGTTTTTTACAAGTTAGTTCTGAAAACTACTTATAAACATTCTCATTCCACTGCCGGAATTTTCGTCATGTGCTTCAAATGCTCATACGCGGGAGCAACTCGCAGTTCAGGATAGTAGGGATAGACGATGCTCCAGTAGGTTTCTTCCATGTCCATGTGCCAATCAGGATTAGCCACATAAATTAGATTCATCACCCCAATCCACGGTTGCCAATTTTCGATAGCGTATTCATAAGCTCCAGTAAAGTAGGCCGCTTGCTCTTCATGAGTTACGGCATGCCAGCGATACGGAGATTCGGGGCGAGGCTCAACCGTCCAGCCAAACTCTAAGATGACGACTTTCTTATCGGCATCGCCATTTTTGACCATAAGGTCTCGAATATCTTCCACATGTCGGAAGGCGTAAACTCGGCTTAGTTCCGAGTCGTCAAGGTCGCCATTGGTTAGAATTGGATCGATGGCCGCTTGAGCCGGATCAATATCGGGTGAACTTTTGAAGCCTGCGGCATGAACACCGAGCGCATCAAAATAGGGGGTGGCTCCAGCGTCGTACATGCCTTGCACAAAGTAACTATCGGGCATGGCAACATCATCATACCGTGTGGTTGGAGCGAGGCCAGCACTAATCACAATGGCCTTGGGGTCGGCATCTTTAACCGCCTTGTAGCCAACTTTGAGCAGTTCCACATATTCTGCTGGATTGGGCGCTCGTCCACCCCACTCACGAGCCAGATTCGGCTCATTCCAGATCTGATAGGCCTGAATTCTGCCTTTGTAACGACTGGCAATGGCGTACACATAGTCATAATAATCTTGCAGGTTATCGGGCGGGCTAATCTCCGGCAATTCAGTGTCCGGTGCGGCCCATTGGGGTTGATTGTCAAGACGGGCAATCACTTTTAGGTTCTGGCTTTCAATCTGCCGCATCATGCGGTCTGGATTTTCCCAAGCCCATTCCCCTTTACCAGCCCCTTCGATGTCACGCCAAGCAAACTGTTGCTTAACCCACCGAAAACCAGCCTGTTCGACCACCGTCACATCTCGATTCGCCACCTCTTCGCGCCAAAATAAAAACACCTGCATGCCATAATCGGGCGAAGACATGACCCTATCCATGTCAACGGTCGGTTGCCATATCACTGGTGGTGCGGCATGTACGACGATACCCGTCGGCCCTGAAAAGGTCAACAACATCGAAAAAACGATTAGACAGCTACTACTAAAAAATAACAAACTTGAAGTAAAACGTTCCATGTATGTAACCTAAAATATAACAACTATTTTTTTGTGCCTATATGTAAGTCAATATCAGTTGGTTGTAAAAAACCGACTATTTTCTCATAATCTGCTTCAACAAAAAACCCAACAGATTGATCATTAACATTGTAGATAACGTTAGTTTTGGATTGGTTATTGTATAGAATTTCTATTAACATCGGTAAACTGTCTGATGCCCATTCACCAATTAATGTCACCTGCCCAAACCCCTCTTTTGTAGTTGGAGATATTAAAAAGAAATTTTTCGGTTTCTCATTAAACAAGGGAGACCAGATAATAGATATAGATTCAGATGGTTGAACGGTACTATATTGATTTTCTATAGGATTGGATAAATCAAAATTTGATTGAAAAAGAAATTTTGCTAGTGTCTCGTCATAAAAACTATAAGGAATAAGGACGCTTTGTCGTTGATGTAAAACTAGATGTTTGATTCGTTGAGTAGTTGTATTAATGGTATGGTCAGCGACAGTAGGTAAATGAGCCATATTAACCCATCGCTCTTGCGGAACATTTGATAAACCAACAATCCAGTTTTCAAATCTAAATAGATTACTTGCTGATAATGTGCTAATAAACAATAAAGATAATAGTGCGACAAGAGAAAATAGTGTTTGTCGATTTGAGGTTTGCCGTTTGAAAAATAAGACAGTTTCGATAATAAAATAGGCTCCGATAGCCTGTAGTAAATATGTTGGTGGTAGAGCGAGAACATTGCGAAGAGTTGTTGGAAAAGTATAAAAGATTGGTAACATACCAACAAAAAAACTAATAAGTAGAAAACTGTATGATGTATGGTTGCGAGTTAAATAAACGGCTCTTACCAAACCTAGCCAGAATATAAGAGGAAATATTCGTATGGGTAAAGGCCAAGTTTGATTTTGCATCCATGGTGTTGTTAATTGGATAAAAAACGTTATAAACTGCTTCCAGCTACTAAGCAGGTAAACAAGGATATGCTGGTTGGTTAAATGATCTCCGTTATAATATTCACCAAGTAAAGAGACTTCCATAGTCCGAGAAAGAAAGGAATCTGGATGACAGAAAAAATATCCTCCCAAAGGAAGAAAGACAACGAAAGCAACACATCCAACGATAACAATCCCTTTCCATGTTAATTTAATATATTTTTCTTGTGATTTGCCGTAAATTAGTAAACTGATTCCAAACCCGACAAAGGTCAAGGGTAATAAACGACTTGAGGTATAGATATAACTACATAAGCCTAAAAATATTCCACTTACAACAAACCAACCTATTTGTCTATTAAGATACCCCTTCCAGAAAAAGATATATGCTCCCAACATGAAAACTGGTAATAAGCCTCCACGTAGCCCCACTCGGCTATTATAGAGTGCCCAAGGAGAGGTTGCAATCAAAATGGCAGTGATTAATGCAATCCACTCCCTTCGTTTAGATTTTGGTAATAATATCTTTGCCCAACGATAAGATAAGGGAATCAATAGTATCCCGGCAAGAATTGATATACTACGCAAAGCAAATAGCGTCGGCCCTAAAATCATAAAAACTGGTATACTAAGATAAAAAAATAGAGCTTCACGCCCCGTGTTATTCGGGAAAAAAACTGTGATATAGGGATCATTCAATACGCGGATGATTTCTTCCCCATTTGTTGCTTCGTCCCCCATAATACTGGGGAAATCGATTAATCGCCATACACGCAACCCAGTACCTATAATGATGACGATGATCAATATGGTAATCGAGATATATTTTTGCATAGTTGTTGCAATATCCCTGATTGTCTCTCCATTTGCTAGTAAAACAAGTCATATATTTATTTAATAAGTGTCAAGAAAGTAAAAAGGTAAACTATATTGCCCTCTTTAATATTTGGCATGCTTTAGCCTGATGAGGACAATCATAAAGTCATAGGCGCAACTTAATTAATTGCTCATTTCTAGGAAAGAGTGTGGTGGTCAAGATGATGTTGGAGTGCAATGGGTTCAGCCATTGCCTGTAGCAACGGCTAAACCCGTTGCACTCCGTTTTCAACATCAAGCTCCACTACAATTTCTAGGAAAGAGTAGCACGGAGATTCACAGCGACTCACGGAGGTAAAATGATGATGTTTTTCTTCAAACACCATCACTCTTCACCCTTCACTCTTTGGGCATATCTTTGAGATTATAGTAAGCGGGGGCGGCATTTAATTCAGGATAACCCGGATAAATAATGCTCCAGTATGTTTGCTCGTCGCCCTGATGCCATTGCGGGTTGGCGACATAAATCAGGCTCATAATACCAATCCAAGGTCGCCAGTTTTGTTTGGCGTATTGATACGCGTTAACAAAATATTCGGCCTGTTGTTCTTGAGTGATGGCATGCCATTTGTAGGGTGAATCGGGTCGTGGATCAACCGTCCAGCCGAACTCTAGTAGAACCACCTTTTTGGCCTCATCCCCATTTTTGACCATAATCGCCCGTACATCTTCCACATGTCGAAAACCATACACTCGCCGTAACTCTTCAGGAACATTGTTCTCTTCCTTAAAGTCACCGGGGTTGGCTAGACCGGGAGTCTGAGCAATAACTGCGGGGTCTTCCTCTGGAGGGGAGGCGTAACCTGCGCCATGCGCGCCCAAAGCGTCAAAATAGGGCGCGGCTCCGGCATCGTACATCTCTTGGATAAAGTAGGTGTCGGGTCTCGCCACATCATCATTACGGGTGGTGGGAGCGAGTCCGGCACTAATCACAATGGGGAACGGATCGACTGCTTTAATCGACTCGTAACCAATTTTGAGCAGTTCGGTATATTCCGCCGCGTTGGGCGGACGTTCACCCCATTCACGAGCTAAATTTGGTTCATTCCAGATCTGATAGGCATCGATTCGACCTTGATACCGCTCGGCTACCGCGGTCACAAAGTCGGCAAAATCCTGCATATTATCCGGTGGGCCAACTTCCGGCATGTGAACTCCCGGCGCGGCCCATTCAGGTTGAACACCCAAACGAACAATCACCTTAAGCCCATGCGCGTCAATCTGATCCATAATCCGGTCGGTGCGGGTCCAATCGTAGATACCTTTGCCCGCGCCTTCGATCTCTCGCCAAGCAAACTCTTGTTTGACCCAAGTAAAACCAGCATCCTGCACCAGCGATAGATCACGGTCAGCAATCTCCTCCTGCCAAAACAGAAAGACCTGCATGCTGAAATCTGGCGAATTCATTGAAACCGGTTCCGTGTTGATAGTTGGTACGGGATATTTGGGTTTTTCAGGGGCGGCATCAGGCGGGGTATCTTCTGCGGGGGCAGGAGCCTTATGCCCCGAATCCGGAGCAGGTTCAGCAGATTCTTCACCTGCGTTATCGGCGGGAGCTTCTTCGACCGGAGCGGGTGTGGGTTGGGTCTCCTCGGCTACGGCAGGCGATTCATCTTCGGTGCTGAATGTGACAGGTTTGACTGTTGAGGTTGGTTTTTGAGCCGTATCGGCTGACGAATCATCATCAGCCTGATAAAAGAAAAATGCCCCACCGGCAAAAGTGATGGCACATAGTAGAGTTACAGCTAACAGGCCACCAATAATAATTGGGGCTAAAATTAGTGGGTTAAAACCCGACTTCTTTTCTGTTTCTTGATATGGGTTTGGTTGATTTGGATTGTGCATAGATGAATAGTGAAATGTGAAACGTGAAGCATGACAACGTGCAAAGAGGCATGATCTATCGAATGAGGTTTTTTACTTGTGCATAAGGCCGCTGATTGAAATCAGCGTCTTAAACGGAAAACCTGCTTAAGCAGGTTTCTCGTGTCAGCATAAGAATTCATTCTTATGGGAAACGCACAACTTATTTAGGACTCGTTCCTAATCAACATGACAACATTGCAAAACGCGAAAACGTGATACATCCGTATATAGATGTTCAGATAAACATTTTCAGTCGTTACCTTCCCGCAAGTTTAGAACTTGCGGGAAGGTTGGTCTTGAATTGAAAAGCATTATCTGAAAGGCTGTAGGACGCATCACGTTTTACGTTTCACGCATCACGTTTCACAAATTATTTCGGCATGCCAGCCAGCGAATTATACGCAGGCTTGCCGATAATACCAAAATTTGCTAATTCGGTGCTGGCCGCGGTCACCCCGTAGTCTAGGTTCCACAGGAACATAGGGCCAACCCAACCTGCTTGTTTACCCCATTGATAAGATTCGACGATCCAGCGAGCTTGTTCTTCAGGGCTGTTATCGCGAGCATATTCGTAACCGGGTTGTGGATTACCAGAAACAGCCCAGCCAAACTCAGTTGGGGAGATACTTTTGGCCGAGTCACCATTGGCGACCATCACATTACGATAGCCTTCCATCGTACCCAAGAAACACCAACTATGGTGACGGTTGGTAAACGTTCCGTGTCCGGGGTCGCCACCAGCCTCTTCAGCGGTAACCGTCGTCCACTGCCCCATGGCTGGGCAGAGGAAACCAGAGGGGTGTGCGCCCAGTACGTCAAAGTGGCCTTTAGCTCCATTGGCATACATTTGATTTAGATAGTCGATGTCGTCTGTGGCTAAATCGCCAACGTTCCCCGCTGGAGTCAGTGCCCCACTGATAACAATCATGTCAGGATTGACCGATTTTATAGCATTGTAGGAGAGTTGAAGCAGGTTGGTATACGTGCCAGCATTAATTCGGCCACGTCCACCAGCTTCATACCACAGATTCTGCTCGTTCCAAACCTCAATGGCCTGTACTCGACCCGGATATCGAGCCGCAACATGGGCCACAAACTGAGCGTACAGGGCCGAGTCTTGGGGCGGGCCTTCGACGCTACGGTCGTCGCCGGGTGGTCTAGCCCAGTCGGGTGCTTTGGGGATACTGAGCATAACTTGGATACCGTTGGCGTTGTAAGCGTTGATAATCTCATCCCACATGCCCCATGAATAACCACCTTGGCCGGGTTCAACATCTTTCCAAGCCATCTGGAACTTGACCCAGTTAAAGCCCAAGGTATGCAAATGGCCGATGTTGGCCGCAGTGTTTCCGCGTGGGTCGGCCTGAATCCCGTAGCCAAACGGAACATTGCCCACACCGGGTGCAGGGGGAGCTACGGCAGGGGCGGCGGGAGCTTCAGCAGGTTGCTCTGCGGGAGCTTCAGCCAGTTGAGCCGGTTCTTCTTCCACAACTGGCTCTGGGGTTGGGGTATCGGTTGGGGTTGGGGTCGGAGTTGGCGGCTCTGGGGTTGGGGTATCGGTGGGAGCCGGAGTCGGCGTTGGAGTCGGCGTTAAAGTCGCAATCAGCACCACCACAGTTCCTCGTGGTACGGCCACCGAACTGTCTTGGCTCGATGAGATGGCCGCTTCGATACTGTAGGTGTCCTCTACTTCGGGTGCAGTCCAGTTATAGTTCGGGTCACGCAGATTAACCACTTCCTCGGCAATAACCCCATCGTCACCATTTTTGATACGCCACACCACCGAATAGTTGCTCTCAACTGGCGGAATAACTAGCTCTAAAAACTTCTGGACAACCTCTAAAATTCGGGTATCGTTGTTTTTGTTCAGTAAATCTTTTACCGCCACGCCACGCAAATGATACTGCGCTACAAACTGTAACTTACGGGCAATACTGGCCGCGTTTTCCAGATAAACAGTATGTTGATTATCATTACTGTCAATATAGGCGTACCAATAGGTGCCACTAGGACTATCAAACTGAACACCCGTTGAGGCTTGCACACCAGCCAACGTAAAACCAAGCGGCTGACCGGGAAGCACCACGTTTTCGCCTGCCACTCCACCAATGAGGGTCGCGTTACCCAGTGGTTCTAAGGCTTTGTCATAAGGCACATCACGGGTGACACCTTCCGTCTGCTCGGTGCTATGGGTATTAAGCAAAAGTTGGAGTTTGTAACGGTTGATATTGCCGACCGCCCAATCGAGCATTTTATCCATTTCTGCGCCGGGGGCATAAGCTTTGGGGTTGGGCGAGGTGGGCAGTTTGACTGTGTCAGCAATGCGACCAATCGCCCGCCAATCATACGCGCCAGTTTCCCACTGATCTTCTGAAACCTGTTGCGGTAGTTCGACTCGGACCGACAGTTGTTTGTTGGCAGGTAAGGCATCGCGCAACTGCTCTAAAAAAGAGGTGTATTCATTCTTGAGATCAGGACTAATCCCCCGATAATCGAGGTCAATCCCTTGATAATTATACCCTTCTACTAGACCGACGAGCGTTTGAATATGTTTCTCTCGTGCCGCCGGATCAATCAGTAAGTTATCGGCTAAATCAGAACGCACCGCTGATTCATCGGCCCAATTACGTACTGTGGGCAAAATATTGAGAGATATATTTTCGAGTTCAGCCGGTAAGGTCGGCACCTCGCCGACAATCTTGCCTTCGCTTTCCAAATACAAGCCCTGCGGATTGATCTCTACTAGCGAGTTTTCGATCCCTTCTAATAGAGTATGGTCGGGGCTGTAGTTGGTCGAAACATTGGGATGAACCGCATGGGTCTGCATAACCACAACCGAATCGGGAAGATACTCTAACTCAGCTTCGATTCTATCTTCTTGTATAATTTTGCGATTAGGAACCCACTCCCAACTTTCGGTTTCATTATCCCACGAATACAGATCAAGTGTGCCATACGGCTCGGCTTCGTTGGGAATGGGGACCGTTACAATTAGGTCGGTGGGCATGTCACCCCATAAATCAATGTTATAAAAAGGGCTTTTCATGACCAAATTAGGCGGGATACTCTCCGCCGCTTTGAGCAAACTACCATCACTGGCTGACCCTTCGAGGAATATGCTACGAGGAATAGCATTCATTTTAACTTGAAATGAGCGCTCTATACCTTCTGGCAAAAATGTTACTTGTGTACCATCGGGGTCACTAATTGAGCCACCGCCTCGACCGATTTGGTCATAATCATAGGCCATAATACGGTATGGTAATGAGATTGGTGGCAATAAAAGAGCACACATACACAATATAGGTAGTAAAATCAAGTTAATGACTACACCACCAACACGACTTTCAAACACCCACTCAAAGAGTTGGCTAAATGGATTTTTCTTCATACATACTCCTGCAAATTACATGTTTGGGATTGGTATATTCATCAGTCATAAGTGTCAACTTAACGTTTGTAGTAGGCGATTTATCGCCCTCAAAGGCACTAAAGTGCCTACTACGAACTTCTTAAGTTGACAGTCATGATTCATCAGTTTATCAACAAAACTATCTTGGAGAATCTTGATAGGCTGAATCTGTTATACTCACTATGGTAATGAAACCATGCCCAAATAAAAACTTACTTAAGGTTGAAATTGCATAAGGATTTTACTCAATTGATGAAAAACATCAAAAACGCCTAAGCACCAATAGGCGATTTCGCCTAGATAAATCCTGTTTCAGCTCGATATTTGCTTGTGGGAACTGTTCTTGAGCCAGTTGTTGCACCGCTTGCCCTTGCGACGCGCCAATCTCAACCAATAACCAGCCAGATGGTTTGAGTCGTGTCTTGGCTTGTTCGAGCAGACGACAAATGACCCGCAGACCATCGTCGCCTCCACCATCTAGGGCGAGACGCGGCTCATAGCGTGCCACTTCAGGGGACACCTCGTGCTGTAGCTCAGATTGGCTGACATAAGGGGGGTTACTGACAATGAGGTCAACAGATTGATCGAGCGGGGTTAACAAATCACCATGCCTAAACAAAACTTGATCAGTGACATGGTGACGATGAGCATTTCGCCGAGCCACGTCCAGTGCCGCCACTGATAGATCAATAGCTTGAATGGTCGCGGTGGGTAGATAGGTGGCTAAGGTGATAGCAATACAACCGCTTCCGGTTCCTACATCAACCACGCTCAGGCGAGAGTTTGGTTTTTTGGGAAAGGTTAGGGCTGTTTCAATGAGTAGTTCAGTTTCAGGGCGAGGAATCAAGACATGCGGCTCGACGTGGAAGGTCAGGCCAAAAAACTCCTTGGTGCCGATAATATAGGCCACTGGCTCACGTTGGGTACGTCGCTGTATAAGTGGTTCTATCTCGGCGAGTTGAGTCGCAGTTAGCGTCGTATTAAAATTACTGTAAAGCCAAGCTCGATCTTGACCCAAAACATGGCCGATTAGTACCTCCGCATCAAGACGAGCTGTATCACAATCAGCTTGCTCCAAATGGGTTATGGCTTGAACTAGGTATTGGCGTATGGTGAGCATGGCGTTAGGCATAAAAACCACGATTTTCCGGTGGTAACATGGCCGCGATACGATGCATCACAATCGTGGTGCCTGCTCGTAACTGCTCCTGCTGGTATGGTGGAGAGCCGATATGTTCTGATATGGTCAGCGGTGGAGCCAACTGCATTTTAACCCGATTAACGTTACGTAGGCCAAACCGCATATTCTGCGAGCCAAAAATCATGGCTGGTACAATGGGCACTTGATACTCCAGAGCCAGTTTGACTGCCCCCACCTTACCTTCTTGCAGTTTGGCCTGATCTCGACTACGCGTACCTTCGGGAAACATAAAGAGAACTCGGCCTGCTTTTAACACACGTCCAGCTTGACGTAAAGCCCAAACATCCCGTTGCTTCCGTTCTACCGGAAAGGAGCCAGCCATTCTAAAAACCCACCGTAAAAATGGGGTTTTATAAAGGCTATCTTTAGCCATAAAATGAGGATAACGCGGTAGATAAAGGCCGATAAATTGCGGGTCAAAGGCGCTAACATGGTTACAGGCCACAATACATGGCTCAGTTGAAGGCATATTTTCGTAGTCGATTGTTTCTAGGGTGATAATGGCATGCCCAATAGCAATACCTCCGGCACGGACGGCTTGGCTAAATAAAGGTAAATGGGTAAACCAGCGATACTGGTCACGCCAATCTGCGGGGGGATCGGTTTGGGTCATCATGGTTACTCCACGAAAGGGTATCAGGTTAATCAGGCTGAATCTTCTTATTGACTCAGCTTTTGGATTGAACTACAATCCCGACGAATAGGCAAATTTAAGCGAGGTTTTAGCCCTCAGTGAACTCGCCAGAAAGAGCGTCAGAAACCCGATTTCTTAAAGAAATCGGGTTTCTAGGGCGGCTTTACTGAACTTTTACCATGAAACGGGTATTAATTAACTTGTGCATGTTGGTCATCAGAGTGGTTCAATCTTAAAGATTGAACCACTCTGGAGCGCGCAACTTATTTAATTCCGAATCCATGTTTTATTCTACAAATCAAGGAAAACGGTCTTACTATGGAACAACATATCTTCTTTTTGATTGGATTATCATTCCTTTTAACCCACGAGATGGACGCAATCAAGGCCCGCGAGTGGCGAATATTCCCCCTCATTAATCGTTTGGATGACCGAACAGGGCATCTCATTTTTACCTCACTCCATGTTCCACTTTATGCCGTTCTGTTTTTGATACTGTTTGATTCAAACGGCCTCAACCCAACACTCCTCATGGGGTTCGACATCTTTTTCGTCATCCATCTCTGTCTGCATGTCCTATATCTCAAACATCCCAATAACGAATTTACCTCGGTACTCTCTTGGTTGATTATCGTTGGCACAGCAGTATCGGGTCTCCTCGATTTGGGATTCGGATTTTAGAATCCGCCCCTGCGGAGTGCAAAAGCTGATTGCTTTTGCCCAAAGACAAACATGCAAAAGCAATCAGCTTTTGCACTCCTTTATTCCCGAACAACTCTCTTATTCCACAACATGTCTAATCGTCTCGATCAGAAACAGCCGCTTGGCAAAGCCCCCTCGATGAATCGCTTTCTCCCGCCGAATAACTTCAAGGTCACTCGGCGTATGCCCCATCTGTTGAGCCAGTGCGTAAACAACCTCCAGAATATCGGCTAACTCTACCCGATTCATCAAACTCGGTCACCTCAAGCCCCTAGGCAATTCCAAGAAAATAAATCTCCCAAATTGAGCAGAGTCTCTACCCCCCTCAGTCCCCCCTGCTAGGGGGGAAGCGGCTCCTCCCCCTAGCAGGGGGAGGCTGGGAGGGGGTAGAGTGTCACA
>JAUCGA010000069.1 GCA_030377865.1 Anaerolineales bacterium HSG25
TGTTGGTACGAGCGATGGGTCTACTACAACCCGAAACCGACGACGATTCTGAATCATCCGACGCGCCTCCTTTATCACCCGAACTTGTTGCCGCCCTCGAAGAGAAAGAGATTCGGCCCGACCGTGAAGTCCTACGTCTGCTCAGAGAAGATGGCTTTTTAGCCCCCTCGGTGCTGACCGCCGCCCTCGCTCTGTCGGCAGTGGGCGTGCTGATTGAGGTTCTGCTGTTTCGGGGCTTGCTCGATATTGGCTATAGTCTCGACCTGTTTGGACAACGAGCCGGTGCTGTGGCCGCGTTCTTCCTATTTATCATCGGCCTATTCCTGCTCGAACTGCCCATCAACAGCATTATTCTTCGGATTGGTCGCCGCCTAGAAACCCGCCTGCGGATCGCCTTCTTAGAAAAAATTCCCAAATTAAGCGATCGTTATTTCCACAGTCGGCTCACCTCAGACATGACCCAACGGGCCTACGATTTACGCCAAATTCGGCAACTGCCCACTCTGGGCATCAAAATGTTGCGTCTAACCTTCCAGATATTTTTTACCGCCCTTGGAGTTATCTGGCTCGACCCCCTCAGCGCCCCTCTGGCCATTATCGCCATGTCGGTGGCGATTGGCATGTCCTTTGTTGTATACCCCACCCTCGTTGAGCGAGATTTACGCCTGCGAACACACATTGGAGCGTTAAGCCGATTTTATCTAGACTCGCTACTCGGTCTCATTCCGATTCGCACCCACGGCGCAGAGCGGGCGGTACGTCGCGAGCATGAAAGTTTGCTGGTTGAGTGGGCCAAAGCCGGATTCGATTTTTATAAGTTTGACATGTTCTCGCAGGGGATTGAAGCGAGTTTAGGCTGGGTCTTTGCGGTGCTGATTCTGTTCAGCTACATCAACCGCGGTGGCGACCCCGGCGGGGTACTGCTCCTGTTTTACTGGACACTCAATCTGCCTGCCTTGGGCGTTGAGTTGAGCAACCTATCGAACCGATACCCGCTATTACGAAACCGAATTTTGCGCCTGTTGGAGCCACTCGGCGCGCCGGAGGAAGGCGATTCATCGATTCGAGGATTCAACGATTCAGACGATTCATCGATTCGAGGATTCAACAATTCAGACGATTCATCGATTCGAGGATTCAACGATTCTGACGATTCGTCGATTCGAGGATTCAACGATTCAGACGATTCTGACGATTCATCGATTCGAGGATTCAACGATTCTGACGATTCATCGATTCGAGGATTCAACGATTCAACCGAGTCCGAATCGCTGAATCCTCGAATCGACGAATCGCCAGAATCGCCCGAATCGCCTGAATCGTTCATTATCGACATGCCCCCCATTGAGCCAGAGCCGGAGGTTGTCCTGCCCGACCTAAGTTTGCCCTTTGCGATTCGCATGGATCGAGTGACGGTGCAGGCGGGCGGGCATAAAATTTTGAGCGACCTGAGCCTCTCGATTGGTGCGGGCGAACATATCGGCATTGTTGGCCCTTCGGGGGCGGGTAAGTCGAGTTTGGTTGGTATTTTATTGGGCTGGCATCGCCCTACCGAGGGGCGAGTGCTCATCAACAACACCCCCTTACATGGGGAGATGTTGCAGGCCATTCGTCGCCATACCGCTTGGGTTGACCCGGCAGTGCAGATTTGGAATCGCTCCCTGCTGGAGAATTTGCAGTATGGGGCGCTCAACGCCAACCTGCCGATTAGCGAGGCGATTGAACATGCCAATCTGTTTGGGGTGCTAGAGCGGCTACCGGACGGCATGCAGACCGTACTCGGTGAAGGTGGCGGCCTTGTCTCCGGCGGGGAGGGGCAACGGGTGCGTTTAGGGCGAGCGATTGTCCGCCCCGAAGTGCGGCTGGTCATCCTCGATGAGCCGTTCCGTGGTTTAGACCGTCCCCAACGGCGGAAACTGTTGGCCGAAGCTCGCGAATACTGGAAGGATGCCACCCTGCTCTGTATTACCCATGATGTGGGTGACACCGAATCGTTTGAGCGAGTGCTGGTCATCGAAGACGGCCGTTTAACCGAAGATGCCCCACCCGCCGACCTACTCCAGCAGTCCGGCTCCCGCTATCGCCAACTGTGGGACGCAGAGAAGAGTATCCGCGAGGAGCTATGGACCAGCGCCGAATGGCGACGGCTGTGGCTGGCGGATGGTCAGATTGAGGAGCGAACGGGCGAGTAGGCGAATGGGCGAATGGGTGAATGCAAATAAAAAACCGCTACACAGCTTTGGACGGCAAAAGTAGCGGTTTAATAAAAGTATGACCAACAGTGGTTGTTGGTGCGTTTTGTTATACCTTAAATCGTAGCATAACCACGCCGCTTGGTCAATCGACTAGCGGCGTTTTTTATTTGTGGAGATGTAGATGAGATTACCCGATATAGGTTGGTGTGAAGTTGGGGCTGGTGAATTTGTGATGGGGAGTGACGAGGGGGAGAAGCGGGAACAGCCTCAGCATACGGTGACGATTCCTTATGATTACCAGATCGCCAAGTATCCTGTGACTAACATTCAATATAGTTTGTTCGTTGAAGCCGGTGGCTATAGCGAAGCTGGTCGCAGGTTCTGGACAGAGGCAGGGTGGGGGTGGAAAAAAGACATAATTGCACCACGCCTTTGGAAAAACCGACTTTACAATCTGGCTAATCAGCCAGTGGTGGCTGTCACATGGTATGAAGCGGTAGCCTTTTGCCACTGGCTGACCGAAAAATTGCGAGAAATTGGCGAATTGGATGAAAGTCAGGTTATTCGTTTACCCACCGAGGCGGAGTGGGAAAAGGCGGCTCGCGGGACAGATGGGCGAAAGTATCCTTGGGGGAATGACGAACCCACGCCAGAACATGCCAACTATGAGGATACCGATATTGGCTCGCCATGTGCAGTAGGACTGTTTCCGAGAAGTGCCAGCCCTTATGAGGTCGAAGGCATGGCTGGTAATGTGTGGGAGTGGTGTGCGACGAAGGTTGGAGGTAAATGGCCTAGCATTGAATTTAAGCCTTATCCTTACAACATTGAAGATGAGTGGTCTGATAAATATCTAGCGGGTGACAGCCAACGTGCCTTGCGCGGGGGTGCGTTCGGCGACAATGCTGACTTCCTTCGTGCCGCTTCCCGTCTCAACCTCAATCCGTACGACAGTAGCAGGATTCTAGGGTTTCGGTTGATCTCGTCCCCATTTTAGTTCTGGAATCCTGCCTTCCTGAGTTTCTGTTTTTCTGCCCAAAGGGTCTGAAAGAGAAACCACGCCACAAGGAACGAGAAGCCAAGCCGTCGAGCCGAGGCGCGCTTTCGGAGTGCAAAAGCATCTTGCTTTTGCCAGCATGCCACATGCAAAAGCAAGATGCTTTTGCACTCCGAAAACGTCTGCACTCCGAAAACGTCTGCACTCCGAAAACGTCTGCACTCCGAAAACGTCTGCACTCCGAAAACGTCTGCACTCCGAAAAACGCCTGCACTCCGAAAAACGCCTGCTATCCGAAAAACGCCTGCTATCCGAAAAACGCCAGCTATCCGAAAAATTATGACCAAAAAAACTTATCACCACAGCCCTACCCATCTATTCATTGATGACACGCCCTATTTTATTACCGCGGCTATCTACGAAAAACGCCCTTTATTACAATCACCAACCATAAAAACGATGTTGTTAGAGCGAATTAAGCACAGTTTTAACCAGCATCAGTGGGAACTGCACCATTGGGTCATTCTGGATAACCATTACCATATTTTGGGTCAAAGTCGGCGTGGTCGGGTGTTGTCAGTGATGATGAAATCAATCCATAGCTTTATGGCTTATCATATTAAAGAGGCAACTCAGGCCAGTTCACCTATTTGGTGGAACTATTGGGACTATTGCCCCCGCGATGAACAAGATTATACAATTCGGTTGAACTATCTGCTCAACAATCCGGTGAAGCATGGCTATGTCACCAATCTGAATGATTATCCATTCTCAAGTTTCTTTCAGGCGGTGGATGAGCATGGTGTGACGCACCTTCGGCAACAGTTTCGGGAATATCCAGAGTATCGCACTTTGGTTTTACGCGAGGCATACAATGATGATTTTTAGGGGGCGGAGTGCGTCGGAGTGCAAAAGCATCTTGCTTTTGCCAGCATGCCACATGCAAAAGCAAGATGCTTTTGCACTCCGAAAGCTCGGCTCGCCTTGAGAACAGTGAATTTGGGGAAAAACGAATTTTGAATCGTTGATTGCAGAACAGGATAACCAGAATCAGCGGATTTCTCAGACAACAATCCGCTAATTCTGGTAATCCCGTTCTATAAGGAAGATGAATGAAACTACCCGATATAGGCTGGCGCAACGTACCAGCCGGTGAGTTTGTGATGGGCAGTAATGAGAGAAGTAACGAGAAGCCTCAGCATCCTGTAACCATTCCTTATGATTACCAGATCGCCAAGTATCCGGTGACGAATGCCCAGTATGGGTTATTTGTCGAGGCTGGGGGCTACAGCGAAGCCGGGCGCAGTTTCTGGACAGAGGCGGGGTGGGGTTGGAAGAAACAGAAAACAGCGCCTCGCTACTGGAAAAACCGACTTTATAATTTATCTAATCAGCCGGTGGTGGGGGTGAGTTGGTATGAGGCCGTAGCCTTTTGCCACTGGCTGACGGAGCAGTTGCGGGAGGTTGGGGAAGAGCGGCTGATTCGTTTGCCCACCGAGGCAGAATGGGAGAAGGCGGCCAGAGGCACAGATGGGCGAAAGTATCCTTGGGGCAATGAACCGCCCACCAAAGAGCATGCTAATTACCAAGATACTGAGATTGGCTCACCCTGCGCGGTGGGTCTGTTTCCAAGAAGTGCCAGCCCTTATGGGGTCGAAGGTATGGCCGGCAATGTGTGGGAGTGGTGTGCGACAAAGTATGGTAAGGGTTATCCCTACCAGCCAGAGGATGAATGGAGCGAGGAATATCTGGCAGGCAGTAACCGCCGCCGCTTGCGCGGGGGTGCGTTCCTCAGCAGTTCTGTCTACCTTCGTGCCGCTTCCCGTAACTTCGATCGTCCGGACCTCAGTAGCAGCTACCGAGGTTTTCGATTGATATCGTCCCCATTTTAGTTCTGGAATCCTGCCTTCCTGAGTTTCTGTTTTTCTGGTTTTCTGAAAGAGAAACCACGCCACAAGGAACGTGACGGCGAGTCTGCGAGAAGGCGAGATGTTTTTGCCTCCCCCTTGGGGGTCGATTTTGAAACTTGCCACATCAAAGGTTTTCTTCAACAGGATTGACAGAATTGACAGAATTGACAGGGTTTTTTGCCTTTAATCTTGTTAATTCTGTTAATCCTGTCAGATATTCTTTTATGTTCGAAATTATCAATAACTGGTTAGTAGGTCAGGGAATTGAGCTAATGGTAGCCAGCACAATAACCAGAGTTGTTCTCTTTTTTTTGGTCATTGCGCTAAGTATTCTGGCTAATTACGTGACTAAACATTATATTTTGAGAGGATTGGCCTATTCTATTGGCCGAACTGAGACCAAGTGGGATGACATCATCCTCGAAAAACGAACTTTTACCTGGTTGTCTCACCTTGTGCCTGCATTGGTGATATACGTTATGGCTCCGGCTGTGTTAGAGGGACATCCTCAGTTAATCAAGTTTACAACCATTGGCCTATTTGTTTACGTCACTGCTATTATCATTCTGACCCTAGATTCATTACTGACCGCCATCCTTAGTATCTACGAAACCCTTACTGTTTCCAAAGAAATCCCCCTCAAAGTTTTTATCCAGGTGATAAAGATAGTTGTCTATTTTGTTGGCGGCATTGTTATTATTTCCATCATCTTTGATAAAACAGTCCTCTACCTCTTCAGTGGTTTGGGGGCAATGACCGCTGTTCTTATGCTGGTTTTCAAAGATTCCATTATGGGCTTGGTAGCTGGCATTCAACTGACAGCCAATAAAATGGTGGCTCGTGGTGATTGGATTGAAATGCCCAAGTACGGTGCTAATGGTGACGTGTTGGAAGTGGCCTTAACTACAGTCAAAGTGCAAAATTTCGATAAAACGATTACGACTATTCCCACCTATGCCTTAATCGGTGAGTCTTTTAAAAATTGGCGCGGCATGAGTGAGTCCGGTGGACGACGAATAAAAAGGTCGATCAATCTTGATGTGAACACGATTAAGTTATGCACCGCAGAAATGCTGGAACGTTTTTCCAAAATCCAATATATCTCGGCATATATAAAACAGAAAAAGGAAGAAGTCGCCGAATACAATGCCACCCATCAAATTGATGCTTCAACGCCAGTGAACGGAAGGCGACTGACCAATATTGGCACTTTTCGGGCTTATACAGAAGCATACTTAAAGAACCATCCTATGATCAATCAGGATATGACCATTCTGGTTCGCCAGTTGCCCCTTACGGAACATGGGGTAGCTATTGAAGTTTATGCCTTCTCCAAGGATAAAGTTTGGGCCAACTACGAAGCGATCCAAGCCGATATTTTCGATCACTTGCTGGCCGTTGTACCCGAATTCGATTTGAGAGTCTTTCAAAGTCCAACGGGCCATGATTTTGGAGTCTTGATCTCTGTACCGGACAAAAATAAAAACTAGCAGAAGTTTATCGTTTCAACATGACTAAAGCATTTTTTGACAGGATTAACAGGATTGACAGGATTACAAGTAAAAAAATCCCGTTAGTCTTGTTAATCCTGTCAAAAAATGCTTTTGATTTTATCAATATATCAGGTCATGAATGAAACGACAAACTCTTGAACTACCCGCAAGTTTAGAACTTGCGGGTAGTTAACGGATCCGTACCACTACTTCTGCACCACTACCCGAAAAACTTCCGCACTATCGGTCAATCATTCGTTTTTCTGTGGTGGTCAAGATGATATTGAAAACCATGTCATACTGAGCCGAAGGCGAAGTATCCACCCGAATCTCCCTAGATTCAGGTGAGTGAGACCCTTCGCAAAAAACGCTCAGGGTGACATGATCTTTTTCAACATCAAGCTGACCACTACAAATCATTCGTTTTTCCCCCCATTCGTTGTTCTCCCCCAACGTCTCCATGCGTCCCCTACGAGACACCACAATCGTAAATATTCAGTGAACTCGCTAGAAAGAGCATCAGAAACCCGATTTCTTTGAGAAATCGGGTTTCTAGGGCTACTTTACTGAACTTTTACTTTTATTTCGCAACCTGTTCATCCGAATATTGCAACAGCTCTCGCAGAACATAATCACGGTCTTGGTCAAAATGGGGCGGCGCAGACAACCCCTCAGCCGGATTAACGGCACTGGTCGGAAAAGCGACCGAACGCACCCCCATGAGCGGCTGTCCGGCAGAGGTTTCAGCCTGTAGTAGCAACGCTTGAGCCTGCGGTTGGGCAAACAGGTCAGCATCAATCGCTCGCACCGCGCCCGCTGGAATCTGAGCCGTATGCAAACGGTTTAGCAATGCGTCACGCTCAAACTGAGCAATCCGCTCGGCCAAAATCGCCTTCAACTCAGCATTATGAGCCACCCGAGCCGAATTACTTTGAAAACGGCTATCCCCTAGCAAGGCCACACAATCCAGAATCTCGGTCAATTTCTGAAACTGAATTTCTGTCCCCACGGCCAACACAATCTCCTGTTGATCCTTCGTCCTAAAAATTGTTCCATACGGTGAGATATTCGGATGGTCAGAGCCACGTCGCTGTGGCACAGTTTGCCCCACCAGATAGTTGGTCGCTTGGTTGACCAGCGAACTCAGCCCCGCTTGAAACAGAGACAGGCTGACCGTCTGTCCCCGCCCCGTCAGATTGCGCTCTAGCAAGGCCAACAACAGCGCCTCCTTCATTTGATGCGCCAATAGAACATCAATCAGAGCCACCGGCATTTTGGTTGGCTCCCCATCAGGCAGACCGTTGATGGCCGTGAAGCCGGTTTCGGCCTGCAAAATCGCATCAAAACCGGGGCGCGGGTCATCCTCACCATAAGCCGTTACCTGAGCACAAATCAACCGTTCGTTGAGGGCACGTAACCGAGCCTCATCGAGCTTAAACTTCTGTAACGCAAAGGCTCTAAAATTGTGCAGAAAAATATCGGCCCGACTCAGCAAGTCGTGCAAAATCTGTTGATGCGCCGGTTGAGCTAAATCAAGACCGATGGAGCGCTTGCCCCAATTAACCGCCGAAAAATAGGCCGACACATCCGATTCGGTCGTCTCCGTGGGTAGCTTCCAGCGCCGAGTGGTGTCCCCTTGGGTGCGTAAATTTTCTACTTTGATGACCGTGGCTCCGAGTTCGGCCAAAAACATGCCCACCGACGGCCCGGCCAAAATCGTGGCCGTTTCTATCACCAATAATGATTTGAAATAATCTGCTAACGGAGATATTGTCATGGTTAAAATTTAAGATAAAACGTTTTGGTCAAAGCCATAAACTCAGCCGTATAATCATGCCGAGCTGTATGCTCAAGGGTTAGGGTTTGTTCGGTCAGGGTAACAGAGTTAGCGATTGGAGTCAACTCTAATAAAAGGCGTTTGGGAGGCAGATGGGGCTTGGGTTTGACCCACAGTTTACGCCGACAGGTCAAGCCAAAGGCGGCGGCTTGCTCCAAAAATGTTTCTGCTGTTTTAGTGGGATAGATGACGGCCAACCGGCCATGCGGGGAGAGTAGTCGTTGCGTCGCCTGCAACAGGTCATGCTGAGTGAGCGAATCGGCATGACGGGCTGTGGTTCTGGCCTGATGGCTCGCCTTAAGGGATCGCTCAAAATAGGGCGGATTACTCACCAAAAGATCATACCGTACCACGGGCTGATACTGTTGAATCTCGCCCTGATACACCGCCACCCGCTCAGACCACGGCGATTGAGTCACGTTTTCTTGGGCTTGTTGAGCCGCGGCCGTATCAACCTCTATTGCCTCGATATGGGTCGTCGGCTCTGACCGTTGCGCCAACATCAACGCGATTAATCCCGTACCAGTACCGATGTCCAAAACACGAGTACAGTCAGTAATATCAGCCCAAGCGCCAAGCAGTACGCCATCGGTACCAACCTTCATGGCGCACTGCTCTTGCTGAATAGTGAACTGTTTGAAACGAAAGTAGTTGTTGGGCATGGGAAAATCAATAGAGCTGACAGGTTTTGAAAACCTGTCAGCTCTAGGGCAATTCCAAGAAAATAAATCTCCCAAACTGAGCAGAGTTTCTACTCCCCTCAGTCCCCCCTGCTAGGGGGGAAGCGGCTCCTCCCCCTAGCAGGGGGAGGCTGGGAGGGTGTCACAATGGTTTTGGGAGATTTTGAAAACCTGTCAGCTCTAGGCTCAGATTTTCCTAATTCACATACGGTCGGCGTACCATGTCATTGAGCGCACTACCAACCGAAACCATCGGATAAACCATGTCGTGTTGTTCAACCACAAACTCGATGAGGGTTGGGCCGTTGTAGGCTTGCGCTTTCCGCATGGCTGGAATCACCTCGGCCAAGGAATGAACCCGATGACCGGGGAAACCGTACGCCTCAGCCAGTTTGACATAGTCAGGCCCAGAGATGGGCGTACCCATGTATCGTTTCTCGTAAAAAATCTCCTGCCATTGCCGCACCATACCCAAATAACCATTGTTGATGATGCAAATATTGACGTTAGCCCCCTCCTGCACCGCGGTAGCAAATTCCATCAGAGTCATCTGAATCGAGCCATCTCCGACGATGACCCACACCTCTCGCCCCGATTTACGGGCTTGGAACCAGGCTCCAATTGAGGCGGGTAGACTAAAGCCCATCGTCCCTGCGCCACCAGAGGTCAACAGGGTGCGCGGCTCCTCATGTTCGTAATATTGCGCTTCTAACATCTGGTGCTGGCCCACGTCGGTCACGACCAACGCTTGACCCTCCGTACCTTTCCAAATCTCCCGAATCGCCTGCCCCGCAGTCATCACCGGCGTAGAAACATGAATTGCGTCCCGCTGATTATCATCCTCTTGCCAATCTCGCAGGCGATGCAACCAGCCCCCTCGTCCCTTAAACTGAATAGCCGGATTGATATTCCGTAGGGCGATAGCCAAGTCGCTGTGGAGGGCCAAATCAACCTCGATATTCTTGTTGAACTCGGTCGGGTCGATGTCGATATGAATCTTCTTGGCATGCGGCGCATACTGTTTCACATCGCCGGTTACACGGTCATCGAAGCGCATGCCACAAGCAATCAGTAGGTCGGCCTCTTGGATGGCATGATTGGCCGCGGCTTGACCATGCATGCCCATCATGCCCAAATTGAGCGGATGGCTGGCCGGTACGCCGCCCGTGCCTAGCAGGGTGGTCGAAACGGGAATGTTCCCTTTACTAGACAGCTCTAACATTTCTGGCATGGCTCCTGAGATGAGGACTCCATGTCCAGCCAAAATCATGGGGCGTTGCGACGCGTTAATCATCTCGACCGCGGTTTCAACTTGCACAGAGGTCGGCTCTGGTACAGGTTGCTCGCCGGGCAAACAGATTGACTCGGTGGGGTATTGCCAATCCTCAACCACCTGAAACTGGACATCTTTCGGCACATCAATCAGCACCGGGCCGGGTCGCCCCGACTTGGCGATGTGGAAGGCTTCCCGAATGGTGTCGGCCAGTTCGGTCGCATCGGTCACAAGATAGTTATGTTTGGTGACGGACATGGTCACGCCAACCACGTCAACCTCTTGAAAAGCATCCTTGCCGATAACTGGTGTCGCCGCTTGGCCGGTGATACAGACAATCGGCGAGGAATCCATCATGGCGGTTGCCAAGCCGGTCACAAGGTTGGTCGCTCCTGGGCCAGAAGTCGCCACTGCCACGCCGACCTTGCCACTGGCACGAGCATAACCGTCAGCCATGTGGCTGGCTCCCTGCTCATGCCGAACTAACACATGATGAATCTGCTCTTGATAGTTGGTGAGGGCATCATAGGCCCGTAAAATGGCTCCGCCCGGGTAGCCAAACACAACTTCAACACCTTCTTGAACTAAACATTCCCATATTATCTCTGCTCCGGTTAAGGTACGCATTGTTACTCTCCTGTTGATTTACGATTGTTACGATTTTAGATTTACGATTTTAGATTGCCGATTGATCGCTCGATCATGAATAGACTTGTTCGGGAGTCGAGGTTTGCGGAGTGCAAAAGCTTCTTGCTTTTGCATGCTTGCTTCAGGCAAAAGCAAGAAGCTTTTGCACTCCGTTATTCCTGAACAACTCTGATGTCAAATATTCTTTTTAAGGCAATAAAAAAGCCCCCCAAGTTTGGGAGGCTTTTGTTACTAAGTTTGTGTTACGTCAACGTTGTTCAATCATCATGTTGTCAAACCAAGCGCAAATGCCTCCTTATGGCTAATAATAAGGAGTCCAATAATGACGATAATAATGTTGACGAGGTTGTTGCGCTGTAACATGGTTTTTCCTGATTGGTTAATACGATAATTGCGGCTCATCTTATCACAGGTGGAGCCGGTTTGTCAAGGGGCAGTTTTTTTGATGGGGGTTTTCAGTAAGGTTGTAATGGTCAGTTTACGGGTAAATATTCAGTGAACTCACCAGAAAAAGTGTCAGAAACCCGATTTCTTAAAGAAATCGGGTTTCTAGAGCTACTTTACTGAACTTTTACGTTTACGGCGCGCCGACTAGCTGAACAGGTCGGCAAGGATGCCGACGCGCCATACCGTCACTTTTTAACATCAAGATGACCATCATATTTTATGAGACAATTAGTTACTCTCGAACAGGTTTATTATGGTTGTAAGACAGTTGTTTTCGAGAACGATAAAGGGAGATTCTCCCCTCATGCCGTTGTCGACCATAAGGGGAGAATGGGGGAATGTAGTGCAAAAAGTGGTATATTTATTGAAACAGTCGATAGGTCACATCGGGGAAGATGTTGTCAATCTGTTCGAGGGTGGTGAGGTATTCATCGTCAATTTGGCCCGATTCGATAGCGTTCGCCAGATAGTGAAATCGAGAAACATGATCTTTAACCTTGCGGATAGCGTATTGGGTCGAGGTGTCGTTGTTGATGATAAAGGGCCAGTCCGAACTTTGAGCCAACAAGAGTTCGCGCATGCATTGATTGAGGGCACGTTTCGTGACCTCTTTGATGCGCCCCTTGCCGTAGTTGGTGGCTAATGCCTCCATACGATGCGCGCACTCGTGGAGTTGGGGGTATATCCAGTCGGTTTTGCCATTAAGCCAGCCCTCAAAATAACCTTTATACCCCCACGTAGAGCTACATGGCGTGCCGGTTTGATGCACCGGATGACGTTCCAGATAATCAGAAAGGGTCGTCAATTCTAGGGTGTCTTGGTCGAAGGCGGTTTTTCGTACCACGTACTCCAGCCATTGTGGCCCTTCAAACCACCAATGGCCGAACAGTTCCGCATCAAACGGAGCCACGATAACCGGTGCCGTCTCCATGACCGAGGCTAGATGCTCGACATGACCGACACGATGGGTCAAAAACTCGTCTGCGTGTTGCGCCGCCCGTTCACGAGCCACCTCAGGATGGTACGGCTCTTTCCAGCCGGTGGGGCCAGTAATGCGATGGTATTTAATACCTGTATCGACTCGAATATCGCCGCAGATAAAGGGCTTGATATAGTCAAACTCTAAATCCTGCCCAATATCACGGTAAAACTCGCGATAGTCGGGATGACCGGGGAACCCTTCTTGAGCCGACCAAACCTGTTTGGTGCTACCTTGGTCACGCCCAAACGCGGCCACTCCAGCAGGCGTATAGAGTGGAGTATAAACGCTGTAAAACGGCATGGTGCTGGCATGCTCAACCCCATGCGATTCGATAAAGAAGAAGCGCACGCCCTCTTTCCACAAAATATCTTCAACGCCGGCGTAGTAGCCACATTCGGGCAACCAAATACCTTTTGAACGAAAACCAAAGACGCTCTCAAAATAGTCTAGTCCAGTTACAATTTGGGCCTCTACTGCCTTTGGCTGTGGCGAGAGCAAGGGTAACAATCCATGCGTGGCGGTACAGGTGATTAGCTCAATTGCACCACATTCATGAAACATCTTAAACGGAGCTGATAGTTTCCCTTGACATTGATTGACGAAAACGTCGTAGGTTTCGCTAAAATATTGCCGATAGTAGTCGGCCAAGTAACGAAAATGGGGGTCATGCTGATTCCGCTCTAGCTCCCGTTCGGTTAAAGTCAGAGATTTTTCCAAATGGGCTTTGTATCGTTCTTGAAGCAGTGGGTCTTCCATCATCGCCAACAGGCTAGGCGAGATAGAAACGGTCATTTTACACGAGACTTGTTCCTGCACCAAACGGTTTAACATTTGGATGATGGGGATGTATGTTTCGGTAATAGCCTCAAAAAACCAGCGCTCCTCTAAAAACTCGTCATATTCTGGATGTCGAACGTAGGGCAGATGGGCATGTAAAACAAAGGCGAGATACCCTTTAGGCATGGTTGTCATCTCGTATGGCTTTCATCACTCAACACATCAGGAATGACGACCACCCGTTCTGACGAGACTTTGTATAGCTTAATCACTTGGTCGCGGGTAGATTCGCGAGGCACCATGACCAGTTGTGCTGACCGGACGGCCTCTTGTTCCCACTCACATATTAAGGCCGATAGCCCTTCAATATGGTAGCCTTGTACCCGTTCATATTCAGTAGAATGGAGGGATACGACCAACGGTAGGTTCAGCTTACGAGCCGCAAGCAGTCCGACTCGAGAGGAGTACCAGTCATGACAATGAACAAGATGGAAGGGTTTCTTTTTATGCACTACTCGCAACTTTTCGAAAACTGTTTTTGAGGTAGCATCCACCCGTTTAATCATGGTTTCATGCTCGGCAGGAGAAAAATCAACATCAGCATGGAACAGTTCCACATGCCCACCAAATTTTTCGAGCCGCGTAGCCACATTTTGAATAAAATGGCCGAGCGGTGTGTCCAACCCAACTTGAGGGTCAAGCCCCAAACAGACCATCGCCACGGGAAGCGGGTTGTGGCGGTCTAAACCGGCCAAGGCACGATTGATATGTTCGTAAACTGAGGCATCAAACATGTTCTCAACCTGAAAACTCTGTCCCAACGTGCCCTCAACAAACAGCGCAGAGGTGTCATAATCACCAGAAGGGCGGTCTCGCTCAAAAAACATAGTATTTGAGCGAGCTAGATAGGCGTAGATTCCATCGTCGGCCCGCAATCCGATTTCGGCATGGTAGCTTCGTCCCAACTGCGGAACCTGAAAATAGTAGTTACCGCTAAGATTATGCACCTCGGCATCAAAAAAGCTGTGGGCATTAAAGCCATCAAATATAACATCGCTAACGTCGTAAATTCTAACCACAAGCGGCGCAAAAGCCAATTGATCATTCTCGGCCTTAAGCGCGGTCAAACTATCCTGCCGCAAGTTCCAATGTACATGCCCTTGCTGAGGATTGATCATCGACAGCGCGATATAATCAGCGGTATAGTTAATCGGATAAAACTGACCAACTTCCCAACTAATTTCTCGCATCCGGTCTTGAGCAATCCCCGTCTTCGCCTGCTTTTTTTTGCTCAACGGGGTCTCCTCTAAAAAATTCTGTCCCTATAGATTACCCCGCAGGGTATTTCTTCTTATCGTCAGGGTCAAGCTCGTCAACCTTGCTCTGTTTAATTGCCCCAATCGCTTGATAATTCTTACGAGCTTCGGTCAGACTGATGCCGTTTCCGCCAATCGGCTCGTCGGGCATAGCTTCTTGCATGGGGTCACTGTTCCAACCACAAACCGGACAGTTGTCCCATGCGCCCAAAGTTTCAAAGGTGCGATGGCTACAAACCGGACAGGCTAACCAAACAGGTGGATCACCTTCGATGGTGTTGACTGACAAATTCAAGCGTTTTTGCAGAAAACTAATCAGGTATTCGTTTGTTGCCCCGCGATGAGGGCGTTTCATACGGTCGATTAAAATGGGGCGATACATGGCGTTGCCGGGTTTTAAGTCGGCGGGGGGTTGGTGGGTTTCGTATTGCACCACCACCGTGATATTCAGTTTTTCGCGCAAACTCGGTTTGAGTGGCTCATTGAAAAACTGAAGGATAATATCGTAGGCATCGTCTTTGTTAAGGCTTTTCAAACTATGCCAAGCAATCTTTTCTAAGGCTTCTTCGCGTTGCATATCTTACTCCTTGGTCAGACATTAATTTGCTCTCAAGTTTAGCATAAAAACAGGCTAACCAAAAATTTTAGAATAGACAATTTTTCCTCACCCTAATTTTTTCTTTGGTTCAGTTGAAAACAGGACTACAACGGATAATTGGAAGAAACGGATTGGTTCTCGATGACACGAATTAACCGAATTTGAATGTAATCAGTCCGTTATCGGGGAGGTTTTTATCCGTTAAATCCCCAAATCTGTTGTAGTCTTGCTCGCCCAAAGATTCCGTTAGCGTCAGAATTTTTCTAACTGTGCGGTTGACCACCTGCAAGGTCGAGACCTTGTAGGTGTGTGTTGAAGCCAAGACCTTGCAGGTTCGTTAGTGTCATTAGTTTTTCGCCATCTCAACGAGACCACTGATTGAAATCAGTGTCTTAAACAGAAAACCTGCTTAAGCTAAGCAGGTTTCTTGTATCAGCCTGTGAATTCATTCACAGGGCATGGCGAAAACATCGAGACAGTAACAAAACCTACAAGGTCGATTTTCCGATTATCCGCGCAGGTTCGAATCTTGCCGAGGGTATGAATCAAAAAAGGCCGAACAGAGTCTGTTCGGCCTTTTAATTACTTTTATCGACGCAGAGCGTCTAGTAGTCATTCCCACGCGGAGCCGTTCTCCTCCGAGGTGCGAAGCTCCTCGGAGGTGTTTGGAAAAACCGCGCATAACTTAAGCAATTTTCAATTCTAAGTTGTAACTTTCTATGTAGGTCACGCTTGTAGCGTGACTTAGCCGTTGATGGAGAATGTCACGCTACAAGCGTGACCTACTTCACGCCTCACGTTTTCACGTATCACGTCTACCTCACCCGTTGCACCGCAGGCCCACGCCGAACATACTGCTTATCGGCCTGAGTTTTTTGCCGTTGGTCTTGACGGGGACTGTTGCGTAAATATTGATACTGCTGACTCTGGTCCTCCGTGACCGAGATGTTGACCATGCTGGTCACACTGCCTCCGGCGGTACGAGCGGTGGCGTTGATGGTGTATTCGCCGGGTGAAACCATGCGTCCAAAATCATCGTAGCCATTCCAATAAACACTCTGTTGACCAGAGGAGCGATGACGACGATGTTGCAGGGTGGCGACGGTGTTACCACGGCGGTCTCTCACCTCGACGGTAGTTTTGGCCGGTTTGGAAAGGTCAAGCGCCAAACGCAGGAAGCGCCCCTCTTCGGGCAAGCCCGGACGGAAGGTGGCACTCTCGGAGGAGAGCATCAACGATACGGGACGGGTGAAGAAGTAGGCCAAAATCAGCAGAACCGGAAGCGAGATCATGGCCGGAACCATGTAGTTGGATAGGTTGGGGATGTTATTCATAGCCCGCATCCATTCGGGCTGAGGAGGGAGTACCTCAAAATTGATCACTTTTTGCCGACTGGTCAAATTTCCGGCCTGATCTTGGGCCACCACCTCAAGCATGTTCTCCCCTTTAAGCAGTTGCACCGTGGTTTGGAACTCGCCGAGTGGGCTGACGCTGACCGCCTGCCCACCAATGGTAACGGTCGAACCGGCATCGGTCTGCCCCATCACCTGAATTTCAGACTGTTGGAAGGTGCTGGTATCCTCAACATTAAGCGACAATATCGGCGGCACTGTTTTGCGATGGACAATCAACTCTTGCGAGGTGGTGTTACCGACATCATCAGTCGCCTCAACCATGACCGTGTTGTCCCCTTCTTGCAGAATCACCTCATGATCAAACGCGCCGGTCTCAGCCACAGTGGCCTCTTGCCCGTTCACTTTGAGCAGGGTTCCGGCGGGGGCAACGCCACTGACACTAATCAGACTTTCATTCGTCCACAGGTCGTTAGTCGGCCCGTTGATGGCGATTTCGGGCGGTTGAGTGACCAAAGCCACCTCACGTCCCATAGTCGTCACATTACCCGCCGGATCGGTGGCAATCAGTTGGATATTGTTCGTGCCTTCGGTCAATTGCCGCTTTAGGCTGAACTGCCCTTCGGCATCAACCGGAATCATCTGGGCATCGTTCTCAAGCTGAACCACCGCGTCGGGGTCGGTCAGACCATCAACCGTAAAGTTGGCTTCACGGACGCGGGCATTGTTGTCAAGATTGGCTAAACGCAGAGTGGGCGGTACGGTATCGACCATGACCGTGGCGAACTGTTGCGCCGCTCGCATCGTCCCCATGCCGGTCACTTGGACCTGATAGGTTCCGTCCGGCACGACCTGCCCAATGTTGTCTCGACCATCCCACATGGCGACATGCTGGCCGCGAGTTTGGAACGCTTCGGGCTGAATAGTGCTGATAAAGTTGCCATTCTGGTCAACCACCTGCACCACCACATCGGCATCCTCATTGAGGGTGTAGCTAAAATTCGTGCCATCTTGCACATTGTCCCCATTGGGAGAGATAATACTCGGCGAGGCTTCTACAGCGAGGGTAGGGGTGCGTAACCAGTCGCCAACAAAGGTTACGCCCAATAATAGCATAACAAATCCTACGGTGATGGCGGTAGCAAGTGGGCCAAAACTAAGCCCTTTACTGGTTGCACGGCGGCGTACACTTTGCCGACCCGCCTCTGTTTGTTGATACGTTGTTGTCATGCGAATAACTCCGTTTTAGATTTTGGATTTTAGATTTTGGATTTTAACCCTTAATCCATTTCCAACATAATGAGTCCGCTTTCATCTTTCGGTGGTTTCCATTCGGGCAGTTGATTATAATCTGGGACTTGAACCGGCTCACGGGGTTTTTCGATAGGTTGTGAGGCGGTTGCGTCTTGTTTGTTTGACCGTTTTGACCGTTTAAACAGGTTAAATGGTGATCTTGAGACCGTAGCCGGTTGTGTAGGAGTAGGTTTGCTCTGACGTTGACGAATCCAATTGCTTCGTTTGGGGGCGACGGGTAGGTCGAGCCGTTCGCGGACACTGTAGACCACGGTGCCAATGATAATCACCAATAAGAGCGAGAAAAAGGGTTCAATCGGATTTTCGACCACTTGCATAGCCTCATTGCTGACGGCGTTGCTCAACCAGTAGGGCAGAGCCAAATGTGTGACCATCAGAATCAGCCCGCCGACGGTGGTGACAATCAAAATAGACCACGGGGTACGATATTTGACCCATTTGTGTTGCGCCAAGGTTCCGACCACACCCGCGGCCACCGCCCAACCGATAATCTGCAACAGATTGTACAACATAATATCGGGGTCTGAGGCAAACGGCTCCACGAGGAGTAATAATGTTTCTAGGGAGTTACTGTCGGCAAAGCGCTCGTTCATCAACCGAATGTCGACGGGTTGACCGGCCATGACTAGCCAGTCGATATTAAAACCGACGATGCCACCAATGATTTTGCCCCACAGGCAAGCGAGTCCGCCGACCCATGCTCCGGTTACACCGCCCCACCACAGGCCGACAAATATCGGCACTAACCAATGGAGATGGAACTCGGCCAGTAGCGGAGTTGCCAGAATTAGCACCGTAGCTCCTAAATAATGGACAAAATAACGATGCCCCAATAGGCTGATGGCGATGAATATTACGGCCAGATAAAAGTTGATGGCAAAAAGCGGATAGGTGATGGCGACCACGCTCAGGCTAAGGCCAATCATGGGCGACCGCGCCCCTACAATGGCAATAGCCGTGCCAATCAACCAGACCCAATTACTGGGGTAAACCGCCAAATTCGACAGGGTCAAGGTGACGACCACAGCCAAACCAAAGGCGGTAATCGCCCCTTCTAATGAAGCTTGGTAACGGCGATATAAGTTGTGAGGCCCTCTAAATGTTTGTGCGAGCATAAGCAAATGTTGTGAAACGTGAGGCGTGATACGTGATGCGTGATACGTGATACGTGATACGTGATGCGTGATACGTAATACGTGATACGTGATGCGTGATGCGTGATGCGTAATTCGTGGGATGTATATTACGTTTTCACGCTTCACGCTTCACGTTTTCACGCATCACGCATCACGCATCACGTATCACGTCTAATTCATGTGTAGAACAACGCCATTGGAGGTGGGTCGATAGGGTTTCGGAGTTGGTGGTTCAGAGGCGGGGCGGGCGTGGGTTCTGGCCCATTGGCGCAAGGCCGAAATCTTCCCTTCCATAGTGCGGGAGAGGGGGATAGTCGTCTCTAAACTGTTGATAATGTCCGCGTCGGTCAGATCTCGTTCATGTTCAAAGGCATCGTACAGCCCTTCAACAATGGCCTGTTCAATTTCGGCTCCACTGAACCCTTCTGACTTGAGGGCTAGTTCGTTGAGGTCGTATTCCAATGGCTGACGACCGCGCCGAGCAATGTGAATGGCGAAGATGTCGCGCCGTTCTTCGGCACGAGGCAAGTCAACAAAGAATATCTCGTCGAACCGACCTTTACGGAGCAGTTCGGGCGGTAGGGCGCTGATGTCGTTGGCGGTGCTGATGACAAAGACGGGCGAGGTTTTCTCCTGCATCCAAGTCAGCAGACTACCAAATACACGGGCCGATGTTCCGGCATCAGAGTTGCCAGAGCCGCCGACTCCGGCCAGTCCCTTTTCAATCTCGTCCACCCACAACACACATGGCGACACACTTTCGGCCAGTCGTAAGGCGCTCCGCATATTATTCTCGGATGAGCCGACCAGTTCGCTAAAGACGCGGCCTAAATCGAGCCGTAAGAGCGGCAGTTGCCATTGACTGGCGACTGCTTTAGCCAGCAAACTTTTCCCCGCCCCCTGCACCCCAAGTAGAAGTAGCCCTTTAGGGTCGGGCAGGCCAAAGGTTTTTGCTCGTTCGCTAAAGGCTTGACCCCGTTTGCGAAGCCATGTTTTAACCAGATTCATGCCGCCCACATTGTCGAACCCTTCCACCGATTCGTAATATTCTAACACTTGGGAGCGTCGAATCAGCGATTCTTTTTCGGCGATGATGATCTTGAGGTCGAGTTTGCGCCCCATAACCAAACTTTTGGCGAAGACGTTTTCGGCCTCTAAGCAGGTCAGACCGCGGGAGGCGTTGAGGACTCGTTCCCGTTCTTCATGGCTCATTTTGAGCTTGACTCCGGCGATTTCGCGAGCTGAGTGAACCACTCGGTCGAGTGATACGGCCAACTCGTCGACGGTGGGCAAGGAGTAGTCGAGAACGGTGGTTTCTTTTTCGAGGTCGGTGGGGAAGCGCAAGGTTGGTGACAGTAGCACCAAGGTTTTACGGCTACTTTTCAGGTCGTTGGTAATGTCGCGCAATCGTCGAATAATAATCGGGTGGTCTGGGCCACCACGACTGTCGTCTAAAAAAGGATGAAAATCTTTGAGGACAAAAATGGCCGCCTCTTGCGATTGGGCCACAAAATCGAGCGCCCTGAGCGGGTCGCGGGTGACCGGGTCAATCGTCTGTTGCTCCATTAAATCGAGCGGGGCGATGCCGTTGGTTAGCGTCCAACCATACAGCTTTTTGCGTCGGTCAATCGCTACTTGGCGTAACATGTCCTCAATCCGTCGCTCTTCCCATGATACAATGTAGATAATTGGATATTTTGCTCGGGTGAGGGTATTCAGTTCGTCAACACGCTGTAAGGTAGACATATCAACCGCCTTCTAACTAGACATAATGTTGAAACTATAACATAATTATGTCTAGTTGTCAATCAAGGTCAGCATAATTTTTATGTAAAGTTAAGGCGTATGGATCAACGAAAAAAGACGGGAAATCAGGGCGAGTCAATCGCCGTGGAGTACCTGATACAACAGGGTTTCAGCATTATCGAACGCAATTGGCGCTGTGCTATTGGTGAGGTAGATATTGTGGCCCAACAGGCCGAGGTATTAGTCTTTGTCGAGGTGCGGACTCGGCATGGACAAAAGTATGGTCGTGCCACCGAAAGCATCACCCCCACCAAACAACAACGCCTCATTGCCTTGGCCGAAACCTACCTGCAACAGCATGAGGACTATGCTGATTCGGCGTGGCGGATTGATGTGGTCGCCATTCAGTTGGGGCGGCATGCGCCACAGATTGAGCATGTTGAGAACGCGGTGGGGTGGTAGAGTTTCAAGCACCTCCGAGGAACTTCGTACCTCGGAGGAGAAGTACTTTCATCATACGGAATGAGATTTTTTAACTTGTACAGTTGGCGCATCGGCTTCCTGTCAAACCCATAAATGATTTTTCCACCTTTAACGAGCGCAAATAGCGGTAGAAGTCCTCAAAGAACCTCCTCCTAACAGGATTAACAAGATTGACAGGATTACAGGCAAAAAATCCTGTTAATCCTGTTAAAAAATCTTTTACTTTAAATTGACATGTCGGGTACTAAGGTAGTTCCAACTTTTAAAATCTCCCAACAATCATTGAGGGCAAAGAACAGGATTCGCAGGAAGGCACTGATAAAAGCACCTCAAATCAGTGCCTTCCTGCGAATCCTGTTCTAAGTTTTGGGAGGTTTATTTTCTTGGAACTGCCTAAGTTGATGCTTTTCAATTCTCAATTCTCAATTCCCAATTCTTAATTAATACAACCACACCCGCAACATAGAGAATAGGCGATCCGAATCGATTGGTTTGGATAGGTAATCGTTGGCTCCAACTTGCAAACATTTCTCTCGATCACCTTTCATGGCTTTGGCAGTCAAGGCCAAAACTGGCAGGTTTCTGAATTCGGGCTTCATTCGGATACGTTTGATAGCCTCATAACCATCCATCACGGGCATCATTATATCCATCAACACCAAATCAATATCAGGATTATTCTCCAACACCTCTAATGCCTTCTCACCATTGGCGGCCATCTCGACCACCACTCCCTTATTACCCAATAACTTCGATAGGGCAAATGAGTTTCGCATATCATCATCCACAATCAATATCTTTTTGCCGTACAACAAATCATCTTTATCGTACAACTGTTTGATGGTCTTCTGTTTTTCCTGTGGCATGTCAGCAACTACCTGATGCAAAAACAGGGCAGTCTCATCAAGTAATCTATCCGGCGATTTAACGCCTTTGAGGATAATGCTATCTGTATATTTCATCAAGATTTCATTTTCTTCTTTGGTTAGTGACCGTCCGGTATAAACAATGATCGGACATTTGGTGATGGTTTCATCAGTTTCAATCAAATTCAACAACTCAAAACCAGTTATATCGGGCAGTTTCAAATCCAAAATCATGCAATCAAACGGTTGAGATTTCAACAAGTCAAAAGCCACCTGCCCCAAACCAACCTCTGTAATCTCAACATCCTCCCCACTGAGCAACTTCTTGATACTATGCCTGAGCGTAGTATCATCTTCCACCAACAACAACCGTCTTATTTCCTTAGTGGTAAACTGTTCAATCCGTTTGAAAGCCCCTTCCAAGCCCTCTTGATTAACAGGTTTGGTCAGATAGCCTATTGCACCCCGTTTATAGGCATCCATAGTTTCATCTTCAACTGACATGATATGGACCGGAATATGTCTGGTATTTGGGTTATCTTTCAGCACCGCCAAAATCTCCCAACCACTCATATCAGGCAACTTCAAATCAAGGATGATAGCTGTGGGCTGATATTGGTGAGCTAGTTGCAGTGCTGTTTTACCAGTTCCAGCCAGTAAAGATTTAAGCCCCTTCTTACGAGCTGTATTATACAAAATCCGAGCAAAATTAGCATCATCCTCAATAATCAATAGCGGAGCTTCACCCTCTTGCAAATCATGCCGATCATCATCAGAGGAAAGAGGATGGAGGGGTGAGGATGGAGGAGGGATATCCCTCCTCACTTCTCTATCCTCTTTCCTCACTTCTCTCTCCTCTTTCCCCCCATCCTCCATCCTCACTTCCTCTATCCTGCCAACTATTGGCAAATACAGGATAAAGGTACTACCTTGCCCCAGCATGCTCTGGAGAGTAATCTGACCACCCAACTTGGTGGCTATCTCTCTGGAGATGGACAAGCCTAACCCCGTGCCACCATACAGGCGGCTAGTGCTACCATCTGCTTGTTGGAATGCCTCAAAAATAATCTTCTGTTGTTCAGGGGTCATGCCGATGCCAGTATCAGTAACTTTAATCGCTATCGTTTCTGCTGGGTTAAGATCCGTACGAGACAAATCCACATCGGGGACCGGAGGTTCAATACTCAAGCTAACTGAACCTTGCTCGGTGAATTTGAAGGCATTAGAAAGTAGGTTCTTGACGATTTGCTCCACTCGTTTCTGGTCGGTCTGAACTGTTTCTGGCAAGCTACTATCTAAATTCAGATTCAAATCTAGTCCTTTCTCTTCAGCCACATGCTTAAACTGCGACTCAACAGAATGGATTAAATCGGCTAAAGAGACTGGTTCAAGATGGAAATCCATTTTACCCGCTTCCACCTTGGATAGGTCAAGCACTTCATTAATCAAAGCCAGCAGATCATTGCCCCCATTGAAGATAATTTGGGCTGATTCAACCTGCTCCGCAGTCAAGTTACCCTCTTTATTATCAGTCAACATGCGAGACAAGATAAGCAAGCTGTTTAATGGAGTGCGTAGTTCATGGGACATATTAGCCAGAAATTCAGATTTATACTTACTGGTTAAAGTCAACTCTTCTGCTTTCCGTTCAAGTTCTGTTTGGGCTACTTTCAATTCCTGATTCTGTTTATCTACCGCGACCTGCTTCTCTTGCAAGGCGTTATGACTCTCTTCTAAAGCCGAGGCTTGATGCTCCAATTGAACATTAGTTGTCTCAAGTTCAGCCTGTTGCTCTTTGAGTTTGGTCTCTGATTCTTGTAACGTTTCTGTTTGCGAAACCAGCTCTTCATTGGCGACCCGTAACTCTTCTTGCTGAGTTTGTAGTTCTTCAGATTGCCGTTGGGTCTGTTCAAGCAGTACCTGCATCCGGGTACTAGACAGAACCGTATTAAAAGCAATGGCAATATTCTGCATAGACCCCTCTAAAAATGACATCTGCCGTTCACTGAATTGGCTCATCATGCCCAACTCCACCACGCCAATCATTTCACCTTCATACATAAATGGTGAAGCGACCACATTGGTAGGCATCAGTTCCCGTAAACCAGAGATGATTTTGAGATGATCACTGGGCATGTCACACAAAACTATCGGCTTCTTCTCTCGAGCCACCTGCCCAACCAAACCTTCACCAATTTTGAAACTGTTGGTTAAACTCTCTCGATAGAGATAGGCATAACTATCAGCCAATTCCAAAACATCATCATTCAACAGATAGATAACCCCCACCTGAGCCTCAAGATATTCACATAAAAAACGGATGATATTGCCAGCCAAAACAGTTGTATTCTGCTGACCCTGTATGGAGTTGTTTAATTCAGCCTGCCCGGTTGAACGCCAGATCTGATTCTCATTCTCAGCGGTGATTTCTCGCAAATTGTCGGTAATGTTCTGCAAGGCCAAGCCTAACTGGTCGTTTTCATCTTCTGGCTCAAATTCAACCCTATAATCACCGGCTGACAGAACTTGCAGGCCATTTACCGCCCTTTCAAGGACAGTCTGAATTTCGGCCTCGGCCTCTTTTTGGCTACTGTTAAAGCGATAAAACAAGAAACCAGATGCGACAAAGGCCAATATAATAACCAACGCTATAAACACCTGTGTATATTGATACGTTTGCATATCTTGGCGCATAATCTGTTGGAGTAGCGTCTCCACATCATCTGCTTCACTAACAAAATCTTCAAACAAAGCATCGTATCGTTGATCAATATCACTGCCAATACCAGACGTCTCATTATCCAAGCGTTGTTGAGTTATCTCTCTAAATTCAGTTAGTTTATCCCGCACATTCCTGATACTACTTTGCATCTGTGGATCATCCAAAGGAACAAACGTCCCTTCATCATTTTGACCACCTTTTAGCATCGCCTCGGCATACCAATCTGCTTTATCCAAAAGTTTCCAAACATCATCCATGCTTTCATTACTGTCGCCACTAACAATTTCCTCAAACCAGAGATGGGCAGTTGTGGCGTTTAGTTTAATCTCCATCGTTGCGTCAACCAGCGGAGTGTAGACCGTATTCATGCGAATACTCGTATAATAGCTGTAGCCCATCATAACGATGATAATCACCGCAGTCATGGTTATCAATCCATATATAAGCCTCGATGAATCTGTCGATTGATCGACATTTTTTAATATGCTTGATTTTTTCATTGTTATACCCCTTAGCATGCAAATAGTTATGTTTGGCGATGTTCGTAGTAGTCGCTTTAGCGACCAGCGGGCCTCGTTCCCAATCTCCAGATTGGGAACGGAATTGCCAAGGAAACTGTGTTTCCCAAACTCTGTTTCCTCTCCTGTCGAAACGGAGTTTCTAGCGCAAGGGCGTTCCCAATCTGGAGATTGGGAACGAGCAAAAGAATCTGGAGATTGGGAACGAGTAAAAGAATCTGGAGATTGGGAACGAGTAAATCGAAATTTCCGTTACTTAGCCCGTGCCTGAGCCGTATTAAAAGCAATGCCAATATTCTGCATAGCACCCTCTAAAAATGACATCTGTCGTGTACTAAATTGGCTCATCATGCCCAACTCCACCACGCCAACTATCTCACCTTCATACATAAATGGAGAGGCCACCACATTGACAGGCATCAACTCCCGCAAATCAGAGGTGATTCTGAGATGGTCACTGGGCACATCACACAATACTATGGGTTTCTTCTCGTGAGCCACTTGACCAACCAAGCTTTCACCTATTTTGAATTGGTTGGCTAAATTCTCCCGATAAAGAAACGCATGACTATCAGCCAACTCCAAAACATCATCATTCAACAGATAGATAACCCCTACCTGAGCCTCAAGATATTTACATAAAAAACGGAGGATATTGCCAGCCAAAACGGTTGTATTCTGCTGACCCTGCATTGAATCGTTCAACTCAGCCTGTCCGGTTGAGCGCCAAATTTGGTACTCATTTTCGGCCGTAATTTCTCGCAGATTGATAACCATCTGTTGAAAAGCATTACCCAAGATGTCCTTTTCTGATTGAGGTGTTATATCTACGCCTAATTCCCCTTTGGCTAAACGATTGGCCGCTTCAGCCATCTGCTGTTGATAATTTATCATCTGTTGGAAAGCCTCAGACATCATACCAATTTCATCTTGACTAGTAGTTTCAACCTTCTGATCCAAATCACCTGTAGCTAACTTACCTGCAACGTCGGTCATGGATAATATAGAAGCGATAATATTGCGTGATATGAAATAGCCGATCGCTATACCAAAGATGAAACTACCTATTATCACCCCAAACCCTAACAGATAGGTCAGATTGGCTTGTTCTGTTGCTACCTCAGAGCGTTGTTTATTCAGTTCCTCTTCCGTCTGGATAAAATCAACAAAACGACCCCGCATCTCATCCAAAATAGATTTGCCCGTACCCGTTTCAATCATTGCTATTACATCAGACATTGTTACCGGATTAGCATCCATTTCTCGGCGAGCGTTGATTTCTGGTTCAGCGGCCTTTTCTATCCATTCAGTTGCTAAAGTTTCAATCTGACTTAACCGAGTTCTATTTGTGGAATCATTCGTTAATTTAGCACGCAATTTAGCAATATCTTTTACCAGCTCTGTTCGGCCTTGATTATAAGGTTCTAGAAAATTGTCTTCACCAGTGATGAGGAAGCCACGTTGACCGGTCTCTTGGTCAATCATATCTTTGGCTATTTTAACCGTTAGGATAATATTTTCCGGGTCATCAGCAGTCCTAAAATCGGTCTCCATGCTGTCCAACAAACCACGTATCTTATCCATGATAGTTTTGCCCGCTTCTTCTCTCACTACTTCCTGAAGATGTTCAGCACTAACTGTAGCTTTGTTAGCCTCACGTCGCTTGGCAATTTCTGGCTGACCCGCGACTCTTTGCCATTTATCATGCAAACGACCAAGTTCTTCTAGTGCCCCCACTTGAGAGGGGTTGTCACTGACTAACATTTTCTCTAGCTCAAGCAAATTATCGAATTTATTCAAGCCATTGTTGTATGGCTCAAGAAACTCTTCATTACCAGTGATTAGGAAACCACGTTCGCCCGTTTCCATATCTATAACTAGTTTCTCCAGTTGAGCCGCGTTTAATAGCACTGGTTGGTTATGCTCAACTAAAAAGGTGAAACTGTTGGTCAAACTATAAAGATTCATCAGCAGTACGATTATCATAATTGCTTGCAACACGGCCAGTGTAATGTAACCTAAAATGATCTTCTGACCAATCTTTAGATTATTGAATCTATTCATATTGTTCTTCCTACTCGACAAAGTGGTTTAGGGAAGGCCAAAACAGGAACACAGAGTTTCACAGAGACGCACAGAGGGGTACAGAGGAAAAAACAATTCGCTTTTTCTCTGCGAATCTCCGTGTTCCTCTGTGAAACTCTGTGCTAATTAGTTTTGGCTAACTTTTCTATCGGGCACTGAGGTCCGCGCCTGAGCCATATTAAAAACAATCGCGATATTTTCCATTGAGCGTTCCAAAAACTCGATTTGTCGAGGCATAAAATCATTTTCCGAGCCAAGTTCAATCACCCCAATCAGTCGTTCTTCATACAAAAATGGACAGGCAACGACATTGGTCGGCACAACTTCCTGAGAATCAGCTATAAATTTGACATAATTATGGGGCACTCGACGCAAAACAATCATACTCTCCTCCTGAGCCGCCTGTCCAACCACCCCCTGACCAATATAGAAATTGTTGGCTAACTCTTTGCGATAAACATAAGCATAGCTATCTATCAACTCTAAAAAACCATCCTTTTGTAGATAGACCGCCCCAGCTTGAACGTCGAGATAACGACACAAAAACTGAATAAGATTACTAGCCAAGGTGAGTTCATCCAACTGTCCCCGCATGGTATCGCTCAATTCGGCCTGTCCGATTGATTGCCACAATTGACTCTCATTCTCGGCGGTAATTTCTCGCAAGTTGATAATCATCTGCTGAAAAGCATTGCCCAACATGTCCCGTTCCGACTTGGGGATAATTTCTACAGTCAAATCACCTTCAGCGAGACGATTGGCGGCCTGAGCCATCTGTTTTTGGTAAGCAATCATCTCTTGAAAAGTAGTCGCTAACACCCCAATCTCACTGCGGCTATTAACTGAAACGGTCTGGTCAACATCACCCCCAGATAATTTACGGGCAATCTTTGTCACCTGTAATAGTGGTTTGGCTAAGGAGTTACTAAAGAAAAGAGCTACACCAACTACAATTATCGTGCCAATTCCCATAATACCCAATGTCATCAACAAGGTTTGTTGCGTAGATGCCGAAATTTCTGCTGTATCTATTTTGGCATTTAATGACCAGCGTACATCGGGAATGTTGAGGGGTTTATGAGCAATGATAGTCGCTTCACCACGATAGTCAATGATATTTTTGACCCCCATTTCTCCAGCCGCCGAAGCACGGGTAGCCTCTGTGTCCACCTCCTGTTCGAGGATACTGTTTTCATCAAAAAAATGAGAATTTGAACGCAAGAGGAAATCATCGGAACTGATAAGAATCGTTTCGCCAGTTTCACCAAGCCCATTACGTTCCTGCATAATGGCATCAATTTGGTCAAGTGGGAGTTGGAATACCAACACTCCAATTAGCTCAGATTGATCAAAAATTGGGGCGGCCACAAATGAGGCTGGTTCACCAGATGGCTCATAATAAGCAAAATCTTCTAATATCGTGAATTCTTGATGGTTAGCCTCCTGCACGCTTCTAAATGCCTGACCAATATTGGTTTGAGCATAAGGCCCGTCAAGTAAATTAGTGCCAAAATCATCTTCCTTATAGACCGTGAAAACAATCGCCCCACTATGAGGCTCTATTAGAAAAATATCATAGTAACCATAAGTTTCCATGTAGGTCTTGAACATGGCCTGATATTCGGCATGGACGGCACTATAAGCAGTTTCATCCTCAGCATCTACCAACTCCGGTTTCCCCAGATAGGATGGACGATAGACCTGCATCATGCTAACTTCACTAATGCCCTGACTTTCAATATCCTTCTCAACTGTTTCTTCAAAAGCAAGCATGGCCGCAATCGTGGTCGGATTTTGAGCCAATATTTTGACATCTCCTAGCCGTTCATCAAAATACCTTTCGATTTGGTTAGCTTTAATATCACGAACTGCCACTAATTTATTAGTGATTTCAGTTGTTAAGGTATTTTCAGCCAACATGTAGGCCAATATACCCATAAAAATTAGAGGCATCAACGAAACCGATAGGAGCAGTAAAATTAATGTTCCCCGTAATGAACGAAAAAAAGTTACTTCTGTTTTAGATTCAATTTTGGTATTCATTACATCATCTCCTGTGTTACTTACATCGGTAGGCCCACACATAAAAGTTGCTGATGCTAACGGAATCTTTGGGCGAGCAAGACTACAACAGATTTGGGAATTTAACGGATAAAAACCTCCCCAATAACGGACTGATTACATTCAAAATCGGTTACAAGAGTTTGTCGTTTCATTCATGACCTGATATATTGATAAAATCAAAAGCATTTTTTGACAGGATTAACAAGATTAACAGGATTTTTTTTGCTTGTAATCCTGTCAATTCTGTTAATCCTGTCAGA
>JAUCGA010000070.1:0-19674 GCA_030377865.1 Anaerolineales bacterium HSG25
ACGGTCACTGGCGACTTCAAAGGAGGGGGGGGGATTTACAATACCAGTAACGGCAGTGTGGTTATGACCAACAACCTGTCTCTTATACACCTCCGACGCTGCCGACGACCTTACGCGTGCAACTTCTCAAGAATGACAGTTTCAAATGCTTAAATGAGATTAGACCATGCCTTTCACATCTGACTTGTTATTCCGCCTGCGAACCCTTTCCGCCCAGTGATTCCGGACAACGCTAGCCTTTTATGTATTCACGCGGCAGCCGGCACGCAGGTAGAGGGGGTGTTTTGTTGGGGCGGAGTTATTAATAAGAGTCAGCAACAAGCCCACTGTCAGCAGTAATGCGGTCACTGGCGACTTCAAAGGAGGGGGGGGGATTTACAATACCAGTAACGGCAGTGTGGTTATGACCAACACCACCGTCAGCAGTAATAGCAGTAATACGACCTCATCTGGGGGGGGGATTTACATCTATAAAGGCAGTGTAGATATGACCAACAGTACCGTCAGCAGTAATAGAGCCTCATCTGGGGGGGGGATTTTCAATCTTGACAGTGTAGTCACGCTCATTAACAGTACCGTCAGCAGTAATATGGCTGAAAACGGGGGGGGGATTCTCATTTATTCTTCCGGCCCTACCAGTAGTATGGATATGACCAACAGTACCGTCAGCAGTAATACGGCCTCATCAAACGGGGGGGGAATTTACAATTTAAGTGGCAGTGTGGTTATGACCACCACCACCGTTAGCCGTAATATGGCCCAAGATGGGGGGGGGCTTTACAATTATGATAGCGGTAGTATGGATATGACTAACACCACTGTCAGCAGTAATACGGCATTAGAAGGGGGCGGGATTTTCAATCAAGGTGAGGGCAGTGTGGTCACGCTCATCAACAGTACCGTCAGCAGTAATACGGCCACTCATAGCGCCGTCCCCTCGGGGGTTGGAGGCGGGGGGATTTACAATAAAAATAACGGCAGTGTGGCTATAACCAACAGTACCGTCAGCAGTAATACGGCCATATCTGGCGGGGGGATTTTCAATCAAGGTGAGGGCAGTGTGGTCACGCTCATCAACAGTACCGTCAGCAGTAATAGTGCCACTAGCGCCTCCTTTGGAGGGGGGGGGATTTTTAATGAAGATAGCGGCAGTGTGGTTATAACCAACAGTACCGTCAGCAGTAATACAACCTCAGCAAACGGCGGGGGGATTTTTAATGAAGATAGCGGCAGTGTGGCTATAACCAACAGTACCGTCAGCAGTAATAGTGCCACTGACTCCCTCGGTGGAGGGGGGATTTACAATAAAAATAACGGCAGTGTGGATATGACCAACACCACCGTCAGCAGTAATACGGCCTCAAACGGGGGGGGGATTTTCATCTATAATGCCAGTGTGGATATGACCACCAGCACCGTCAGCAGTAATAGTGCCTCATCGAACGGGGGGGGGATTCTCAATCTTAACAGTGTGGTCGCGCTCATTAACAGTACTGTCAGCAGTAATAGTGCCTCATCGGACGGGGGGGGGATTTACAGTACAATCGGCAGCACGGTAACCGTGCGTAGCAGTATTGTGGCTAACAGCTTGTCTGGCAACAACTGTGCCAACTCTGGCACAATGATTTCCAACGGGTACAACCTGTCCAGCGATAGCTCCTGTACCGACTTTAACGCTACAGGCGATATGACCAACACCAACCCCCTGCTTGGCCCCTTGGCGGCCAATGGCGGCCCCTCTGCCGGAGTCAACGGCGAGCAACCGATGCTCACCCACGCTCTGCTATCGGGCAGTCCCGCTCTGGCCGGGGCGGAGTGCGTCTCTGGCCTAACCACAGACCAACGGGGTGAATCTCGTCCTAATCCCACGGGTTCGCTGTGTGACATCGGAGCTTATGAGTTGAGCCTAACCGTGCCCCAGTTCAGCCTGGATAGCGCGGCCTCGGCCGACCTGACGGGCGTAAGATGGAGCAATGCTGCCTGGGGGGATTATGACAACGACGGCGATCTTGATATCCTTCTGACAGGGTACACGAGTGGGTATGACCGTATCGCCCAAGTGTATCAGAATACAGGCAGTGGCGGCTTCACAGTTGTTTACACCCTGACGGGTGTAACTAGTAGCAGTGTAGCTTGGGGGGATTATGACAATGACGGCGATCTCGATATCCTCCTCTCGGGCTGGAATGGCGCCACCGTCATCGCTCAGGTATATGAGAATACAGGCAGTGGCGGCTTTACGGTCGCTCACACCCTGACTGGTGTAGCTAATAGCAGTGTGGCTTGGGGGGATTATGACAACGACGGCGATCTCGATATCCTTCTGACAGGCAGCGGCATTGCTCAGGTGTATGAGAATACGGGCAGTGGCGGCTTCATTGTCGCTCACACCCTGACTGGTGTAGATAATAGCAGTGTGGCTTGGGGGGATTATGACAACGACGGTGATCTCGATATTCTCCTGACAGGATGTAAGAGTAACTGTGACAGTAGCATCGCCTGGGTGTATAAAAATACAGGCAACGGCTTCACCAACATCAATGCCGGCCTGCCGGGCGTATATAATGGCAGTGTGGCCTGGGGAGATTATGACAACGATGGCGACCTCGATATTCTTCTGACGGGGTCATCGACGATTAGCGGTCTCATTACCGAAGTGTATGAGAATACGGGCAATGGCGGCTTCATCGTCTCTCACACCCTGCCGGGCATACAACGAAGCAGTGTGGCTTGGGGGGATTATGACAACGACGGCGATCTCGATATTCTACTCTCGGGGTGTACGTCTAGTCTCTGTAACAAAAGCCGCATCACCCGGGTGTATGAGAATACGGGCAGTGGTTTCACTGACATCAGCGCCGGTCTGACGGGCATAGAGTATGGTAGTGTGGCCTGGGGAGATTATGACAATGACGGTGATCTCGATATCCTTCTGATAGGGCACAGTGGTCGCCCCACCGCTGAAGTGTATCAAAATAATAACGGCAAGGCCAACACGCCGCCCATCACGCCCGCCGGCTTGAGCAGCAGCGTCAACGGCGCTCAGGTCGATCTGAGTTGGGCCGCTGTGACCGATACCCAAACCATCTCCAATGCCGGGCTAACCTACAACCTGCGGGTTGGCACAAGCACCGGCCTGTCTAATACGCTGGTCCCGATGGCCTGTGTTGGCTCCTGCGGCGGCGGCAGCGACGGCTACCGCCAGATTCCGGCCATCGGCGCGGCCAACCACGGCCTGACCGCCACCCTGATTATTGCCCAAACGGGAACCTACTACTGGAGTGTGCAGGCCATCGATCCCGCCTTTGCCGGTTCGCCCTGGGCGGCGGAGGGTACGTTTACCGTTGTCTTACCCGATCTCTCGATCAGTAAATCGGTCAGCCCGGCCACGGCTGTGCCTGGAGATACCATCACCTATACTTTGACCTTCTCCAATGCGGGTGATAGTACGGCCACCGGCGTGGTCATCACCGACTACATCCCGATCAGTGTGACGCACAGCAGCCTGAATTTCACCTCTAGCGGAGCCACCATCACCGCCACAGGCAGTAATAGCTATGTTTGGGAGGTGGAAGATTTGAGTCCAAACGAGTGGGGCCTCATCACCATCACTGGCACTTTGAGCGACAATCTGTCCGCTGGAACCTTGTTGACCAACATGGCAACCATTACCACGACTTCGGTAGATAACGATCCGACCAATAATAGCGACTCGGCGGGGGTGACGGTGGTTGTGCCCGGCTCTGACTTGTCCATTGCCAAAGCCGTCAACCCCAACACGGCTCAACCGGGTCAGATCATTACCTATACAATTCGTTATGCCAATAACGGACTGAGTACGGCCACAGATGTACGCATCACCGACAACATGCCGATTAGCATTACGGGGGCAACGGTGGATGGAACTAGCGGCCCCACCCTCAGCACCGTGAGCGGCGAAACTTTCGCCTGGACGCTCAGTGCCTTAGCCACTAACGAAACCGGCAGTATCACCATTACAGGGCAGATTAGCAGTGCCTTAACGAGTGATACTAACTTCGATAACACGGCCCTGATTACCAGCAGTATTGCCGAAACTAATAACGATGATAATCACAGTACCGCGGCCATTGCCGTCACCATCGCCGAGATTAACTTCAGTGGCAGTAGTTACATGGTTGATGAAACTGGCGGTTCGGCTACCATCACCGTTACCCTGAGTGGAGCCATGCCGGTTGATGTGAGCGTGACCTATAGCAGTAGCGATAACAGCGCCACTGCCGGATCGGATTATCAGGCGGTTAATCAGGTATTGACCTTCATCGCTGGCTCAACCCAACAAACGTTTATGGTGCCGATTATGGATGATAGTGTGGCCGAAGGAAATGAAACCATAACTCTTGATTTAAGCAACCCTGTTGGGGCAAAATTAGGCTCAACAACCCAAGCCAGCCTAACCATCACTGATGACGATATTCCGGCGGTGCTGGTTGGAGCTATCAGTGGCAATACAACGGAAGCGGGCGATACAGCCAGTTTTACAATGACTTTGCAAACTCAACCGACTGACAATGTAACCATCACCATGCAAAGCAGTAACATTGCCGAAGGGATTGTCATGACCCCGACCAACAGTTACTCGGTGGTTTTTAATACTGGCGATTGGAACAGTTCCCAAACGGTGGTCATCAGCGGTGTGGATGATTTTGTGGCTGATGGCAATCAAACATTTGATGTGACCATCAATAACGCCCAAAGTAGTGATGCCAGCTACAACGGCATGGTTATCTCTGATGTGACCGGAATTATCAATGTGGATAATGACAGCAATGGATTCGATGCTTCGGTCAGCGGTAACACCACTGAATCGGGTGGCACAGCCAACTATCAGATTCGGCTGGCCAAACAGCCAACGGCTACGGTTAGTGTGGCTCTGACCAGCACCAACACCGCAGAGGGCACATTCACCGCCAGCCTAACGCTGAACTTTACCACTGATAACTGGAACGTCTACCAAATGGTGGTCGTAACCGGTGTGGATGATGCGGTCTCAGATGGTAATGTGAGTTACAACATCCGGGCCAGTAGCTCAAACGGGGGCTATGATGGCCTAACCAGCGATACTCCGGTGCTGAATTTGGATAATGATACTGCCAATACACCACCAATCGCCGAGCCTGATTTTGTGACTACTGCTGAGGATAGTCCGGTGTTGATAACACCCCTAATCAACGACACGGACTCGGATGGCGATACGTTAGTCATCAGCAAGCTGTACACTCAAACAAAGATTCATGGTCAAGCGGCCATTAGCGGTACAACTCAGATTATCTACACCCCAACGCTTAATTTTAATGGCGTGGTCAGCCTGACTTACGAAGTCAGCGATGGTAGTTTGACCGATAGCAGTAGCATTACCATCACGGTTGAGCCGGTCAATGATGCCCCTCAAGCCGAGCCGGATTCGGTGACAACGGCTGAGGATAGGCCAGTGTTGATAATGCCTCTGAGCAATGACAGCGACTCGGATGAAGACCAATTATTCATCAGCGAGCTGTATACTCAAACTGAGATTCATGGTCAAGCAATCATCAGTGGCTCAACTGAGATTATCTACACCCCAACGCTTAATTTCAATGGTGTAATCAGTTTGATTTACATCGTCAGTGATGGTAGTTTGAGCGACACGAGCAACATCACCATCACGGTTGAGCCGGTCAACGATGCCCCTCAAGCCGAGCCTGATTCAGTGACTACAACTGAGGATACAGCGGTGTTGATAACACCCCTAATCAACGACACGGACTCGGATGGCGATACGTTATCCATCAGCAAACTGTACACTCAAACAAAGATTCATGGTCAAGCGGCCATTAGTGGCTCAACCGAGATTATCTACACCCCAACGCTTAACTTCAATGGCGTGGTCAGTTTGACTTACATCGTCAGCGATAGTAGTTTGACCGACACGACCACCGTGACCATCACCGTCACACCAGTCAACGATACCCCGATAGCTAGGGCAGATGTGGCAACGACTCCGCAGGATACGGCAGTCTCGATTCCGGTGTTGGACAACGACTCCGACCCCGAAAACGACCCGCTGAATCTACTGCAAATCATGGAGGCCGCTACTCATGGCACAACCACGGTTGAAGCTGATGGCACAGTCAGCTACACCCCAGAGGCGGGTTATGTTGGGCTAGATAGTTTCGTCTACCGCGTGGGAGACGGCAACGGTGGGGTGGCTACGGCCGAGGTGACGATATCGGTCACGGCCAGTGATAATCCCAATCCGCCGGTCATTATTCCGATTGATCCAACAATTACGCAAACGATTGTCATCACCCCGCCCATCGATGTTATCGATTCGACGGTGATTTTGACCATACCTGTGGATATAGCCGAAGATGAGTTTGTGCTGGTCTATACTAGGTTAGCCACCAACAGTCATGGCTTACCAACCGGGCAGGGTTTGGAGTATGGTTTCAAGCTAGAGGCCTTTGTCAATGGCGTGTTACAATCCGGTTTTGTATTCAGTCGTCCCCTGACATTGACCATTCAGTACACCGACCAACAGGTGGCTCAACTGATTGAAGAAACGCTTCATGTTCGCTATTGGAATGTAGCTGAACAGGCTTGGAAAACCGATGGCATTGTGACGATTAGCCACGATATGGCTAGGAACGAGTTCACTATCACGATTGCTCATTTGACTGAGTTTGGCCTGTTTGGTGAGAGTCAGAATAGGGTTTATATGCCAGTGATGTTGCGGTAAAAAAAGCGCATCAAAAGTTTGTCGTTTCATTAAGAGTTGTTCGGGAATAACATGCTTTCTCATAAAAGCTCAGATTCGACGACACGGAGTGCAAAAACATCTTGCTTTTGCCAGCAATAGCTGAAAAGCTATTGCACTCCTTTATTTCCGAACAACTCTATTCACTACCTGACATGTTGACAAAATCAAAAACATTTTTTTGACAGGATTAACAGGATTTTTTATCTTTAATCCTGTCTTGAAGACTCCGCACAACTCAAATAGTCTACAGTATTTACGCTGTTTAGAGCAGAATTTACAGGATAAGAGAATTTTTATTCTCCTATCCTGTAAATTCTGCTCTATAATAGTCATTGGATGAGTTCTGCGTAGTTATCAGTATAGTGATAGAAAAACCTCTTGACAAACAAACCGTCATAGGCTAAAATAGAACCACTTTATAATCTTTAACAATCTATTATCAACCAACAATTACACCGCCACCGAGTTAATAAAACTCAGCGGCGGGTAAACCACCCAAACTGATTACGCAGTCGGGTAGCTTGGCTATTGTAACATGATTCGGATGAATCGACATCTCCGACGACACTTCTGCAACGACACCTTCAATACCCCTTCGGGTACATAGGAGAAACACACACCTTGCAGGAGGAAGGCTAATGACCACAGCGACCACTTCAAAACATTGGGGTGGTCGTTTTTTGTTGGCTATTACAAAGTAAATATTCAGTGAACTCGCCAGAAGGAACGTCAGAAACCCGATTTCTCAAAGAAATCGGGTTTCTGGGGCGGTTTTACTGAACTTTTACATTACAAAGGTCTAACAGGTTTTTTAAACCTGTCAGACCTCATCGTACAGGAGACCGAATCATGATTGATTATATTACCATGTTCAAGCTCGACAATCAGTTTGTCTTAAACGAAACCTATCTCGCCACCAGCAAACGCCAAGCCGAGCGGGTTATTGCTCTGTTGGATAACGACCTGTGGCCGGTAAAGTATGGCCTAACGGTGCAGTTCTCTTTTTTGGATGAAGCCGATCGAGCCAATTTTCAGGCCACGGTGCAGTGGGCCTTGGCTGTCGTACTAGCCGAGAAAGCCGGTCGATTGCAAAATTACGCTACATTATACGAATTAGTCACGCAACGACTCAATCGGCATGCCTGCTTGCGTCATTATCACGCCTTTGTGTCCGAAAATGACTTCTGCCGGGATGATGTGACCCATCTGCGCTGGGTGGTGGAGACTCCCCTGCCGGAGCTTATTTTGTGGCTCTCGGCGGCTAAAGGGCGGTCATATTGGGCGTAGTAAAAATTAAAAAACTGTGGTGGTCAGTTTGATGTTGAAAAGTAACAGGTTTACGGCGCGTCGGCTTCCAGTTGGCATGCTGGCTGGAAGCCAGCGCTCCAACTCCGAGAGCATGCACATGTTAATTATGCTCATTCCTACGCAATCTCTAACTGAGTGTAACTTGAACCTTCACCTCGGTTTGCCCATCCGTTGGTTTGGGGACGACGTTCCCCTCAACCGACTGACCATCAATAACCAAAGCAACTTGATTGCCGGTTCCTTCTCGTGTCACGTTAATATCGTAAGTAACCCCTTGGAAAGTGCGACTGACATGGAAATTCGACCAGTTTTTAGGTACAACTGGCGCAACTTGCAGGCCATTATAGGTCGGTCGTACGCCTAAAATCCATTGGGTAATAGCGGCAAAATTCCAAGCCGCGGTACCGGTTAGCCACGAATTTTTTGCCTCTCCATGCGACGGAGCGTCTCGTCCGGCAATCATCTGAGCGTACACATACGGCTCAGAACGGTGGATGTCGCTAATCTCTTCACGAGCAGAGGGGTTAATACGGGAGTAGTAATCGTAGGCTCGGTTGCCGTTACCGACCAATGTTTCGGCGGCGATAATCCACGGGTTGTTGTGGCAGAAAATACCGGCGTTCTCTTTGTATCCGGGCGGGTAGGTCGAGATTTCGCCCAGATTGATATAGTATTTGGTATAGCATGGCTGTTGCAGGACAATCCCATGCTTTGTCGCTAGGTAGGCGTTAACCGAGTCGAGTGCTTTTTCGGCCTGACCGGTTTCAACCCCCATGCCACCGATTATACACATGCCCTGCGGCTCGATAAATATTTTGCCTTCGTCATTTTCATTCGAGCCAACTTTGTCGCCAAAATCATCATAGGCCCGTAAGAACCATTCCCCATCCCAGCCTTGGTCTAAAGTGGCTTGGGTCATTTTGTCAGCCTGTTCTTTATAATATTGCGCGTCTTCGGGCCGATTATAAGCCTCGGCCAACTCAGCCATCTCGTTAGCGGCATAAGCAAACAGTCCGGCAATAAAAATCGACTCGGCGACTTTACCTTCTTTGTTGGTCGTTGTTTGGAATGATTCGCCCGGCTCATCAGAAAAGGCATTCAAATTAAGACAATCGTTCCAGTCAGCCCGACCAATCAATGGCAAATTATGGGGGCCTAAACGGTCTAAAGTATACTGAATACTACGTTGCAGATGGTCATACAGTGGTTGTTCGGTGCCGGAAGTGTTCTCATATTGTACCTGCTCTTTGAGGATGCTCCAGTCGCCGCTTTCTTTAATGTAGGCCGTTACGCCTAAAACCAACCACAACGGGTCATCATTAAAGTTGCTCCCAACCGCATCGTTGCCTCGTTTGGTTAGCGGTTGATATTGATGGAAGGCTCCTCCATTTTCTAGTTGAGTGGCCGAGATGTCTAAAATTCTCTCCCGTGCTCGTTCGGGGATGATGTGGACGAAACCTAACAAATCTTGGTTGGAGTCACGGAAACCCATCCCCCGACCAATGCCCGATTCAAAATAGGAGGCCGAGCGAGACATGTTAAATGTGACCATGCACTGATAGGCATTCCAGATATTAACCATGCGGTTGGTGTGGATGTCAGGCGTGTTGGTTTGGAATTTACCGAGCAGGCCATCCCAATGATCATTGAGTGTTTGAAAGGCGGTATCAACTTTTTGCGGGTCGAGATATTTTTCGATGAGCGGTTTGACGGTACTTTTGTTGATGGTTTGACTGTTGGGTGGGTCGAACTTTTGGTCGCGGGGGTTTTCGTGGTAGCCCAAAACAAAAATGATCCGTTTACTTTCGCCCGGCTCCAGAGTTATATTTACCTGATGCGACCCGATGGGCGACCAACCATGAGCAAAAGAGTTACTGGCTTCACCTCGCTCGACGACTTGCGGATTATCCCAGCCACGATACGAACCGAGGAAGGCTTCCCGTTGCGTGTCATATCCAGCCAACGGCTCTGAGCAGGCGAAGTAGGCAAAATGGTTGCGTCGCTCGCGGTACTCAGTTTTGTGATAAATCACACTTCCCTCAACTTCCATCTCGCCGGTATTAAAGTTCCGTTGGTAGTTGGTCGCATCATCCTGAGCGTCCCACAAACAGAACTCAATGCTAGAAAAGGCAGATAAGGAGACGGTATTGGCTTGATGATTGGTGACGGTCAGCGACCAAATCTCTAAGGTTTCGCCGAGTGGCACAAAATAACGGGTTTCTGCTTCAATTTGATTATAGGTGCTATTGATGGTGGTATACCCCATGCCATGCCGACAGGTGTAACTGGTTAAATCACGGCGAGTCGGTTGCCATGTTGGTGACCAAAACTCCTCGCTGTTATTGTCTCGCAAATAGATGTAACGACCACCAACATCAAACGGGGCATTGTTGTATCGGTAGCGAGTTAGGCGACGCAGACGGGCATCGCGATAAAACGAGTACCCTCCAGCGGTGTTAGAAATCAGGCCAAAATAGGTCTCACTTCCTAAATAGTTAATCCAAGGCAAGGGGGTGTCAGGTTGTGTAATCACATATTCACGCTGGGCATCATCAAAGTATCCGTAACGCATAAGCTCTTAATCTCCAAACTCAACAATGTACCTTTTCCCGAAACCCATAAAGTTTTGGCTCTTTGGGGCTTTCCGTGCAAACGTCATGATTGTATCATCATCTTCCCGCAAGTTTTAAACTTGCGGGAAGATTGCCCCATCAAAGTATCTAATTCAGGGCACAGTTTCGAGTTGCACGGAATCTACCAGAGAACCAAAGTTTTCTTAACCCTAGTACGATTTTTGAGTTAATTAATATAATGTGTAAAAAATAATTTTATAGCTTATTTTATCGCGAGGTGGGAAGAGTAGGTTAATACGGCGATAAAAGTTACTGATTAGTTCGGTAAAACAAAATACCTAACAAATTGTATAAGTGTTTTGGGAGCGCTCCCAAAACCAATGCTAGATTATCATACATGTTAAGATTTGTCAAGCATCAATTGAAGGGAATTTAATCACGCCTCACGTTTCATCAGCCCTAAGTTGCACAGCCACACAGTGGTATCAGTGGGCTTTGAGCGGGTGATATTGAGAATGAAAAATTGAGAATGAAGAATGAAGAATGAAGAACGAAACGCAAAAGAGCCAGTCCATGATAATTATCGGACTGGCTCTTTTTGATTGGGCAATCCTATCGAAAAAATCATTTCCGATAGTAAATATTCAGTGAACTCGCCAGAAAGAGTGTCAGAAACCCGATTTCTTTAAGAAATCGGGTTTCTAGGGCTACTTTACTGAACTTTTACCTTTGTTGAGCATACCGAACCGCCTCTTCGCGACTGCTAACCTGCAATTTAGATAATATATTACGTAGATGAGTTTTAACGGTATGCAGGCTAATGCACAATCGTTCGGCAATCTCACGATTGCTTGCATCCATAGCGATTAACTCCAACACTTCTTGCTCACGTTTGGTCAACAATTTAATCGACCGTGTTTCGCCATGCCAAGTTGTTTCTTGGCTTAAACGGCGAAACTCTTGTAATACCGAGTTGGCTAGGATGGGAGTAATCGCAATTTGTCCTTGCATCGCATCTCGCAAAAAAGCCATCATCTCTTTAGATCGCATGTCCTTTAACAAGTAGCCCTGCGCCCCATTTTTAAGTGCCTCAAACAGCTTTGCCTCCGCATCTCGTACCGTCAACATCACAATTGTCACCTCTGGCAGAGACTGCTTAATGATTCGAGTCGCTTCTAAGCCATCACAGGTTGGCATCTCAATATCCATCAAAATCAGATCAGGTTTGAGTTTTTTTGCCTTTATTTGAGCCTCTAACCCATCTTGAGCTTCCCCAATAATTTCAAAATCGGGTTGTGTGCCAATAATGCTGGCAACGCCCTCCCGAAATAAAGTGTGATCATCTACCAATAAAACCCGTGTTTTCTGTTCATCCATTATTTATGTCCCCTAACAAAATAGGTGTTGCCGTAGACTTTTTTATAGGTAGTTCCATCATATACTCGTTCAACGGCCAACTTAAGGTAACACATGTCCCTTGACCCGCGGTTGAATCAATCACAACCTCTCCATGAACTCGTATGGCTCTAGCCTGCATAATCTCTAAACCAAAATGATCATCATTTATCTGTATCATTCGAGCTACTTCAAACCCACAGCCATCGTCAACAATGGTGATGACCATTTGCTCTGGTTGTGCCAATAACGAAATAATAATCTGTTTTGCTTGGGCATGTTTAGCACTATTCAACATGGCTTCCTGAACGATATGTGATATTTCATGGACTTCTTGAGCAGAAAGAAAGAAGGGTTCAGAGAGATGATTAATTAGTTGGACAGATGAATTGTACTTCAATTGGAACGTTTCAATCAAAGCAGATAGTTGTTTTTGTAACGAATCGGGTCGATTAGGTTCTGTTTGCAAATTAGAAATAGCTTGACGAACCTCTTTAGAGGTTTTGTCTAAGGTCGCATAGATATGTTCTAAGGGCGCATGTAGCACGGTTTCAGATTTCATTTCTGCTAAATCAATGGCCTGCTCGGTTCTAAGCTTTAAGTAGTTGATAGTTTGAGCTACTCCATCATGCATCTCTGCGGCAATACGATGTCGTTCTTCTAGCATGGCAACCCGTTCTGATTTTTCATATAAACGAGCATTTTCCAAAGCTATCGCCGCACTATCAGCCAATTTAGTTAACAAGCTAATCGATTCACCTGTAAATTGGTTTGCTTTGGTACTACCAATACACAACGCGCCGATAGTTGTTTGTTCAATGCGAAGCGGTGCGGCTAACTGACTACGTCGATAAAATGGTGAGACAATACCACACGAGCCACTACAATTAGCACTGCAATCTATAGTCTTGTTTTGGGTTAATGTTTGGGAGGCTGTATTACACGAGCTAGAGGTTTGTTTGCTTGATAAAGAGATAGATGGGCCACTGAATGAGCCGAGATTTAACACCTCATTCTTTTGGTCTAATAAACATAAATAGGCCACTTCAGCATTGAGCAATGTTCGAGTTTTTTCTGTCACTGAGCATAACACATGGTTCAGTTCTAATCGAGACGAAATTTCTTGATTAACTTCATGCAGCGCGGTCAACTCTCGGGTTCTCTGAATAACTTCTGCTTCGGTTTTGGCCGTCCAGTTCAGTAGTTCTAGTTGGGCTGTATGCAGTCTTTGCCGCATAATTTCAGTGCTTTGAGCTAGGTCTACAAACTCCTGTGCCCCTTTTACTTCAACTGGCACCTCTAAATGTCCCTCTGCAATTTGGTGGATTGCCTGTTCGATTTGTTGTAACGGCATAACTATCGACCTTTGTACAACAAAAAAGCCAACAACTAATAGTCCCAAAGCACAACAAAAAAAGATAATCTGTATCCAGTGTAACATTGTTATTCTGTAGGTGCTATCAGCCTCGTACAATTGAACAACACTGTCAGACTGGTTTAATAACTGTGGACCTAATTGATCTAACACACGCCGAGTTGAGGTAGATTCTGAGGCATTTAACTCATCAACCAATAATGTGTTCAAACTGTCTCGATATGTATTCCAAGTAATTTGGATTTGTTCGAGTTGAGTTAAGATATACTGGTTTTGAGTGAGAGGGACATTGACAACTATATCTTTAGTGTAAGGAGCCGAACCACCGTTTTGCAAGGCCCATAACGTCTGGTCAAAAGTACGGATTGCTTCTTGTAAAGCTAACTGTTGCTGGGAATCCCAAGTTGTATCGACTTGCGGGGAAAGCCGCATCATTAACTGGGTTAACATTCGCTGTCGTCCAGCCAAGTTGATTACTAAAGCATCATTTTTTTTGGTTGTCAAAATCCACGAACTCGCCACGACGGAAATAACGACCAATAAAAAAAACAGGAAAAACAAAAATCCAAGTCGTTTATGTACACTAAAAAACATGGTAGTACCCTTGCCTGTAATTACGCTAGTGATGATTAGAGTTGTTTGGCAATAAAGGAGTGCAAAAGCTTCTTGCTTTTGCATGTTTGTCTCCGGCAAAAGCAATCAGCTTTTGCACTCCGCAGACCTCGAATTTGAGTTTTTATGCGATGATAAGTTGTTGCCGAACAACTCTATTAATATTTGGCCTAAACGCCTTAACCTTTACCCGTTTGCTAGTTTATCAGTGATTTCAAGAGTTTGTCGTTTCATTCATGACCTGATCATGACCGTCAACTTAAGAGTTCGTAGTAGGCACTTTAGTGCCGTTTGAAGGCGATGAATCGCCTACTACAAACGTTAAGTTGACACTTATGATGACCTGATATATTGATAAAATCAAAAGCATTTTTTGACAGGATTAACAAGATTAACAGGATTTTTTTGCTTGTAATCCTGTCAATTCTGTTAATCCTGTCAGATATTGTTTTAGTCATGTTGAAATGATAAACTTCTGTGATTTTATGGTATTCCATTCTTCAGGAGTATTTATATTGATAAATGAGTGAAAATTTGGATCAATCGGCAGAATCTCTGCGGGGGGAACATATCGAACTGATAGCTCATTAAAAAAGCCGATGACACGTAATCGATTTACAGATAGACGGCTTTCTATGGCAGATAAACAGGTTTTACTATAAATCGTGTGGAGGGTTTCCGGTTGAGGGGGATGAATCAGGGGGGAGATAATGTCTGCGGTTGGGGCTAACATTATCAGATAATTCAGTAACGCTTGATTTAATAGCGGCATATCACATGCTACGATTAAAACTTGATCATATTTTGCGGCTTGAATCGAACTGTATATACCCCCTAGCGCCGCCTTATTAGGATATATATCTGCCACTAGGGGCAAATCAAACAGCTTATAAGGTTCTGGTGAGTTGGTGCTAATAAACAAGTCGTCAGTTAGAGGAGTTACTTGAGCGATTACTCGCTCGATGATGGTTAAACCATCTATTTTTAGAAAGGCTTTGTCCTGCCCCATCCGTTTACTTTGACCACCGGCCAAAATTGCAACACTAACCATAACCTGCCTGTAATTTGCCCTGCATTAGAGCCGACAAGCTACAGCCTGTCAGCTCTAAGCAAAAGCAGTGTAAATATTCAGTGAACTCGCCAGAAAGAGCGTCAGAAACCCGATTTCTCAAAGAAATCGGGTTTCTAGGGCGGCATTACTGAACTTTTACAAAACTGTACCCTATGCAGGGCTGTGAGTATGAAGATATTCTACCGCCGCGCCAACAGTGGTAATCGCTTGTGCTTCTTCGTCTGAAATTTCGCCACCAAACTCTTCTTCAAAAGCCATAATGAGTTCGACTAAGTCGAGGGAATCTGCTTCCAAGTTTTCTCGGAAACTAGCTTCCATGTTGATGCTCTCATCATCTGCACCCAACTGCTCAACGATAATTTCCTTTACCTTTTCAAAAACTTCATCTTTGGTCATTTATATATTCTCCTTATATAAGTAATCTATACTGAATTTAAAATAAAATAGATAAGTAGTTTGACGATGTTGGATTGCTATACACCTTGTTAAATAAAGTGAATCACATATCAAAGCGTCTTAAAATTGAGGCTTTGGTACATGGTTTCACTTTGTCAACAATAACAAGAACAACTTAAAAAGTTACAGTAAATACACTGTTAATTAAGTAATACGCGGTTTTTCCAAACACCTCCGAGGAGCTTTGCACTTCGGAGGAGAACGGCTCCGCGTCCTTCAAGGTACGAAGTTCCTTGAAGGTCTAAACCGCGCAAAATTTATTTAACGCTGTAGTAAGCTTGCCAATACAGTTCTACTCTCTATAACAAAATATTTTGACCGGAAAAACTTAGCGCATTGTACCAACGTCGGCAAAAACTGTCAATGGTTTGACACAGGTATCGTCAGTGGTACACTGCGCTAACAAATATGCGAATTAGCGAATGACCATTCGTACATTCACAAATTCATATATTCGTCTCCATGATACTATGCATGAACAACGGAAATCGGATCATATCCGCATTAATTTAGAAAAAGACGTTGATTTTAAGGCGATTACTACCGGATTAGAAACCTATCGCTTTTTACCACAGGCTTTACCCGATATAAATTTAAGTCAAATCGACACGACAGTCGATTTTTTTGGCAAAACGTTAGCGCTACCTTTGCTTATTTCTTCTATGACAGGTGGCACAGAATCGGCATACCAGATTAATCGTTTATTGGCTGAGGCGGCTGAACATCACCAAGTTGCAATGGGTGTGGGGTCACAACGAGCCGCGTTAGTCGATGATAAGTTAGCCTACACCTTTCAAATTCGTGATTTTGCTCCGACTGCGGTACTGATGGCAAATCTAGGAGCCGTCCAACTGAACTATGGTTACACAGTTGAAAGTTGTCGGCGAACCGTCGAAATGCTTGAGGCGGATGCCCTGATTTTGCACATTAACCCGATTCAAGAAGCCGTTCAACCAGAAGGGGACACCAACTTTGCCAACTTGCTCTCCAAAATTGAGCAAGTTTGTCGGCAACTTTCCGTACCAGTGATTGCCAAAGAGGTCGGCTGGGGTTTTGCTGAGGATACGGTTCGGCAGTTAAGCAACGCCGGCATCTCTGCGATTGACGTGGCTGGTTCTGGTGGCACCAGTTGGAGTCAGGTTGAGATGTATCGCGCTGAAACTGAGATTCAACGTCGGGTGGCGGCCACCTTTGTTGATTGGGGTATCCCCACCGCAGAGGCGATTATCGCGGCCAAACGCGGCGCGCCTAACTTGCCCATCATCGCCAGTGGTGGATTACGGAATGGCTTAGAGATTGCTAAAACCATCACTCTTGGAGCTACAGTAGCAGGCATGGCCGGGCCGTTCCTCAAGGCGGCAGATAACTCCTACCAGACAGTTTTGGATGAGATTGAGATTACTCATCAAGAGTTACGGGTCGCCATGTTTGGTATTGGAGTTGATTCAATTGCGAAACTGCAACAAACCGACCGTTTGAAACGGGTTGTGTGAACGTACACATGGATTGGGGGAGAGGGAAGGACATCGAATTTAGGGAACAACGAATTTCGTTTCACGAGTAATAATCGACCAGTTTCAAACCATTACTCGCTGTTTGTATCGGTCAACCATTCGTTTTTCCCCCCATTCGTTGTTCTCCCCAAGGCTCCATGCACCCTGTCTGAACCTGTTCCCACCCAAAGTAAAAGTTCAGTAAAACCGCCCTAGAAACCCGATTTCTTTGAAAAATCGGGTTTCTGATGCCCTTTCTGGCGAGTTCACTGAATATTTACCACCCAAATCCCTATCGCCATATCCCCAAGGGAAAACGAGGCGTTAGTTGGTCTGTCTCACCTGCTATCGAGACCACACCCACGCCAAGGCTAAAGGTATCCTCAGTGGTCACACCGTAGGCCAGTTGATCATCATCAACCCATTCCCACAACCGAACCACACGATCATCGGTCAACATGGTTTGTGCCACATCAGTGTATGGCGGTGAAACCATGCTCAGGTACCCCGGTTTAACGGGGGGTGGAAACTGGTCACTTTCTGTATCAAAGGTTAAAGAAATAAAGGCTAAATTCCCCGCGGGGCTAAAGGTCGGCTGACCCACATAATCGTTGCCGGGGGCAGTAAAGCTATTAATTATGCTTCCATCCGTTCTTAACAGATTGACCGTTCGGGTCTCTATGTCAATGTAGGCGATAACTGTACCATCCAGCGAAATATCACCCACGCAAAAACGAGCATTTTCTTCCGTACACAGATAACGCTGTTGTGGCTCTCCGCCATTGGCAGAGATAGCGTATAGGCTGTCGTAGCGTCCGGCAAAGGCCGAATTGGTGTTGCTTACATTATTTGGTTGTAACGCATAATAGAGCATGTCACCATCGGGCGAGAATCGAATCGGAACCAGATAAAGGGCTTGGCTATTTTCAACCTGATCCATTACCGTAACCAACTCAGAGCCATCGATATTGGCAACCCACAAATCGTTGCGATAGGGTGGTGTTTCGGGGTTAGCCATCACGTCAACTTCGGTACGCGTCCAAGCAATTTTAGAACCATCCGCCGAGAGAACAAAGTTAAAAGGCAAAAATCCCTCAGTTACATTGACCGTGGTGAAACCAAGTGGAGCTTGGCTCCCGTCTGCGCTAACTTGCCAAATTGTGATAGTTTTAGCCGTCTCATCAAAAACGGGGTAATAGATCGCTCCTCCGACACTAACTATTTTACCGGTGGGAGGTTGTTCTAGTACAATGTCACATGTTTCACCTGTTGTAGCATCAATGGCGACAATTTGGTAGGGGCTATCATAATTATCGACCAAAATAGCTGGTTTATTGATGGTCGGGCAAAGCCCTTCGGTTTCCACCGCCATCGGTGTTGGCGGAGCCTCTACCGTAGGGGGTGGTTGCATGCGGATAACCAATCCATTTATCCAATTAAACACCGCCGTCTCCTGAACTGTATCAGCCTGAGTAGCTCCCAAACCCCGAAATTGGAGTGAGGCGCTGATTTGCCCCTCCTCAACATCACTAGCCTGTGTGAGGTCGATACTCCCTAGCTCCTGAATCCATGTTTGGAATGAACTTAAATCTGAGCCGACCAACGTCCCTGAAAGCGTATTATTTTTGCATGGCTGGGTCAGCAAAAACTCGCCATTCTCAGCAATGGTTAAAGTATCGCAGAATTCAACGGGGCCACCAGTTAAATCAAAAGTTAAAATCTGCCCCGAATTTTCTGAGGCACTATCAGCCGATTTAGTATCGACACTGCTTTGGTCGGTACGATTTTGACTGGTCTCAACGGGAGTTGCCGGAGCAACTTCATCAGAAATTGGTTTAATATCTGCTTGAGGTTCAGAGTTGTTACAGCTAGTTATCATCAGAGCCATAACTATTATTAAGGTTGTTACACTAAGTTTTTGTTGCATTTATTTTCACCTGTAAAGTTTCAGAAGTTTATCGTTTCAACATGACTAAAACAATATCTGACAGGATTAACGGGATTGACAGGATTACAAGCAAAAAAAATCCTGTTAATCTTGTTAATCCTGTCGAAAAATGCTTTTGGTTTTATCAATATGTCAGGTCATGAATGAAACAACAAACTTTTGAAGTTTTTTCAAAACCATTTGATTTTACACTACATCACGGGTCGTGCAACTGTTACCATAACTTTGAGTATTGACCATATATCTAAAACACTATTGTCACCTAGTCACCAGCATGATAAGATATATGTTATATTATCTCAATGCAAAGGGAACTATCGAATATGAGTGATCAGAATAAACGTAACCGTAAAAAAGATAGGGAAAATAAACATGTATCATCCCCTTCTGATGGTGACGAAGCGACAAAACCCCTCTCTAATTTAGCGACTACTGCATCAGATAAAACCATCATGATGTCCGATTTGAGCACTAGTGACGAGGATGACGCACAAACGGCCATGCTCTCTGACTTGGATACCGATTCTTTGCTCGACGATGGACGTACAACAGCCATTTCTAACTTACGACCTTCGGCTGATGACGACGATGATGATGGTCGCACCACCATGCTCTCCGACCTAGACCCCGATGATGGGCGTACAATGGCTATATCTAACTTACG
>JAUCGA010000070.1:19773-29554 GCA_030377865.1 Anaerolineales bacterium HSG25
GACCTTCGGCTGATGACGATGAGGATGATGGTCACACCACCATGCTCTCCGACCTAGACTCTGATTCTTTGCCAGACGATGGACGTACAACGGCCATTTCCAACTTACGACCTTCGGCTGATGACGACGATGAGGATGATGGTCACACCACCATGCTCTCCGACCTAGACTCTGATTCTTTGCCCGATGATGGGCGTACAATGGCTATATCTAACTTACGACCTTCGGCTGATGACGACGATGATGGTCGCACCACCATGCTCTCCGACCTAGACTCTGATTCTTTGCCAGACGATGGACGTACAACGGCCATTTCCAACTTACGACCTTCGGCTGATGACGAGGATGATGGTCACACCACCATGCTCTCCGACCTAGACTCTGATTCTTTGCCCGACGATGGACGTACAATGGCTATATCTAACTTACGACCTTCGGCTGATGACGATGAGGATGATGGTCACACCACCATGCTCTCCGACCTAGACTCTGATTCTTTGCCAGACGATGGACGTACAACGGCCATTTCCAACTTACGACCTTCGGCTGATGACGATGAGGATGATGGTCACACCACCATGCTCTCCGACCTAGACTCTGATTCTTTGCCCGATGATGGGCGTACAATGGCTATATCTAACTTACGACCTTCGGCTGATGACGACGATGAGGATGATGGTCACACCACCATGCTCTCTGACCTAGACCCCGATTCTTTGCTCGACGATGGACGCACGACGGCCATTTCCAATTTTCACCCCTCGGCTGATGATAAATCCGTAAATGACACGATTGAAGAAGAGATTGGACATACCTTTGTTTTGCCTCAGGCTGACTTGTTAGACGACAATGATGATGATGGATACACCGTTGATTTGTCAGACCTCGGTACGCAACCTGATATTCGCTCCAAAGAGACAACTGTTCCACTTGCTGAGGAGTTAACTCAAACAAAAGTTGGACAGTCTCCGCAACAAGCGACAACGGTGCGCGATACCCAACCTACGTCTAAAACAGTTCCCAAAAAGTTAGCAATGAGTCAGGAAGGTACGATTCAAGAAGGTGAGGTATTAGAGAATCGCTACAAACTCAACAAAATTTTGGGCAAAGGTGGATTTGGCGCGGCCTATCTCGCCGAAGATATTCGACTGCATCGCGAATGTGTGGTCAAGCAGATGCTGGTGCCACGTGGTCGCTCGGCCAAACAGATCAAAGTGTTGCAAGACAACTTTGAGCAAGAGGCCAACCTATTAGCCCAACTAAATCAACCCGGCCACCCTCACATTCCTGAAATCTATGACTACTTTTCGGATGAAACCGGTAGTTATTTGGTTATGAAATATATTGAAGGGAAAGATTTGGGGGATGTTATTAAACAGAGCGATGGTCTGCTCCCGTGGCGAGAGACGGTACGTTATGTCATTGACATGTGTGATGCCTTGGATTACATGCACACCAAAGGCAAAACCGCGGTGATGCACCGTGACATTAAACCGGGTAATGTTTTATTGGGCAACGATGGACGGTTATGGCTGGTCGATTTTGGCTTGGCGAGTGCAGGCGGGGCTGAAAATGAATCAAGTGGTAGTCCGGGCTACACCCCACTCGAACAATGGTTTGGCAAAGCCGAGCCAACGTCAGACGTGTACGCCACCGGCGCGACTCTTCATTATATGTTGTCTGGAATCAGCCCCCTCAAAGCCTTTGGTGGCAAAATCACAATTCCGAAAATTAAACAGCTATATGGTCAGGTCACACCTTTGGCCGACATCGACGGACTTGATGAGAATTTACCCAAAGAGCTTGACACGGTCATAAAAGGAGCCATCGCGGTTGAAACATCCGATCGCCCATCAGCCAATCAACTGAAACAGCAGTTAGAGCTACTCCTATCGGGCATGCAGAGTTCGGCCTTGTATACCTTTAATAGCGGTGAGCCGGCGTTAACGATTAACCAACTGGTTGATTTATGTGACGCATATCCCGAAGAGGCGCAGGGGTATCTTTACAAAGGTGATTTTGAGCGTTGGTTCGTGTTGATTGAACGCCCTGATATGGCTGAGGCGGCTCAAAAAGCGGTTGAGCAATATCCCGATGACCGTGTAAGTGGCCTGCAACGTTTCCTCAAAAACATAAAACCGGGTCTGATAGTCTATCGTCTAGCCAAGGCCATGAAGAATATACGACGTTGGGCAGGTGTAACCATTTTAACCGTTACAATTTTACTTTGTGCGGCCTTCGCCATTGCCTCTTATGGTAGTCGCTTTTTGTTACGTTCTGGGATCGCCTCTTATCCGTGGAGTTTTTTGACTCTAAAAATGGATGAGCCAAATGTGTTTGATGAGGAATATTTGACCGAAAACCTGAAAATTATCGTTGAACCCAACAATGTCGAAAATGCTAGGGTTGATTTAGTATCACCCAACCGAATTAACTTTGAAGGAAAGATTAGCAACTATGAGTTTGATTTTCCCATGATTCTTAAGCTCGAAGACAAACAGCCGCACCTATACTTTGCTGAAACCAGCGATTGGGCACAATTTCTTTTATTGGACAACCTATCCACTGGAATCAATGAAGGGATTAGCGATTCATTTGGTAGTGCCCCAATTGATATTAAAGAGTTAACCGTTAATGATGAGGCGATAGTTTTTAATATTGAGGAGAGCAACCGTGCGCCGTGGCTAACTGCTACGCCGGGACCAACCGCTACCTCAACCCCATTACCCGCCCCAACCGTCACCCCTACGCCAGAAGGGCCAGCCTTAATAGTTGTTTACAACGACTTAAGTCAGGCGATTATCCTTAATATCGAAGGTGAAACATGGAACATCGCGGCCAATGATACCGAAGTGGTTGAGAAATTACCCGGCATTTATGATTTTACCATTGTATACCAAGATAACGGACAATTAGCCATAAATGGCATTAAAACTTGGGATGTTAAGGCTTATCGTTGGCATATTAATACCGATGAGCTAAATTAGGAGTCGGGATTAAATAAGTTGCGCGTTTTTACATAAGAATGAATTCTTATGCTGACACAAGAAACCTGCTTAAAGCAGGTTTTCCGTTTAAGACGCTGATTTCAATCAGCAGTCATAAGCACAATTTAATTAATGCCCAGTTCCCAGTTGTGTTCACCAGTTCAACAAACCGCTCTAAGGTCGATTTGTCAATTTTTTCATGATGGTAACGGGTGTGTACCCGTTACCCATAACAGGCGGGTATATACCCGCCAAATACCCGTTGCGATTATATAATCGCAACGATCAGGAAAACAGGAGTGTCAAAATTGTATTTTGACAGCAAGAATGGAATTCTTGCACTCCGGGAAAAGTGACAACTTAGCTTTTTGATTGCTTGCTCACACATATTCACTCTCCTATAAGACCTGTGTTACAGAAATATTAGAGGATGTTTTTGATCATTATAGGATTAAATCAGATCACTAACCGTAACCCAATCCTATGCAGATAACGCCAATCATACATAAAATCACTCCAAACAAACCATAATTTTCACTTGTGTATATATAACTTTCATCAACTCTTACCATAAAGCTACTAAAAAAGGTATACAAACCAACGACAAAAAACAATACACCTAACATTACCAAGTTATTAACTATATAGATAAACATTTTATGTCTCCTTTTGATGAGAAATCCGAAAATTTTTATCCAAGAGAGAAACCGGGCAAGTTTCCCTCTTGGACATAGTTACTACTAACCATCAATAATTGTATTGCTGTCCTCAAACTGATGGTGCCCATTGTGTTCATTTTGTTGTACCGATGATTTGAACCCGTTATGCCCGTTTTGTCCATTTTGAGACATCGGCTGTTGTTGATGGATCCCATTTTGCGGGGCTATATCTACAACTTTTGGTGGTATAGATGGTGCCGGAGATGCAATGTTTGGATATGGGTAAATGCTTTGTAGAATTGGTGGAACCGTATTGTACGGCAGAACAAAAGGCAACTGTTTGGCTAATTCTTGTTTTATCGCCTCGTTGTCGCCAGCTAAGGCTAAATAGCCAGCCGCAAAATCTAAGACGAGTTGATTTTTTACAGTCCGGTTCAGTTGCTCTTTTTTGGCGATCTGTTCAGCCAAATAAAACTCTTCATGTTTTTGCTGTAACTCACGATTCCGATAAACTTGGAGTTCAGCGACCCGCGCAACTGTAATGCCTATCCCCTTCACTGCGTCTTGTAACTCTTTTGTTGAGAGCGTTGCAATTCCATGTTTTGTTTGGCGACTTCGCAACTGTTCGGCAGTATATTCGGCAAGTATCTGCTTAAAGATTAATTGGCCTAAATCGAGCAGTTTTTTGCTCCAAACTTTATCGTTAAACATCACCAGTTTGGCTAAAAGCTTATTATTACCTTTGAAATGATCAAGATTAGCTTGGTAATAGATTTTGCCTTTTATCGTAACCGTATGATTATCCAAGGTATGATCGGTTACCTCAATAGACTCAGCCCGATAAGAGGTGGACACTAGACCGATTTCTTGAAAGCGTGAGCTAATCCACTCATGACCCGGCTCAATAATCCTATATTCAAGCGTATTAATTTCCTGAATAACGCGTACTGTATTGACGGGAGTTTCGGTACTAAGGAGCTTCCTTTTCAGAAAATGTTTTCCTGTATTAACCATGTTTTTTATAGCCATTGTTTTGTCTCCACAAAATATAGGGTTTTTGAGCGAAGGTGTTAGCCTTGTTTAATACCGATATATTCAGTATTAAACAAGGCCATCCTGCACTGAAAACTTTATTGAATAACAATTTACTTTGTGGTTTTATTATACACTATGGAAATATTTCTACTCTTTAATCTATCGCGCTGCTCTCCCACCATTACTTTATTAAAAGCTTTCCCAAACCTCATCACAACCTCACCAGAATATAAAAAGGGCGAGTAGCATAAGGCTACTCGCCCTTTTTTGTTCGATACGAACATCGAAATTATGTTTTGTAGGTTGTGGCTATACGCCAATCTTATACTCATCATGTACGTGCTGAACACCCCATTTCAACAGTCGTAGCCCTTCCAACCGTAAGGCTTCAGGATATAATGCTTTGTAGATATTACAATTTGGAGACTGCACATCATACCGTCCCGTCACCCGATAGGTGGCGATGGGACAGCCGCCGGTACACCAATATTTCCACTCACAGTCGCGACAGCCTTCTTTCTCTTCTACCGATAGATTTTGAATCCCGATCTGATCAGCCCGAATGAGGGCTAAGGGGTCATCTGTCTGCGCGGTGGTAACAGACTGCTCTTGGTACATTTGGCATTTGGAGACATGGCCCTGATGGTCAAAGACTAGATAACTTTGGCCCACACTACAGGTTTTCACATGGGGAGCCGAAAGGTTAGCTCTATCTACCAATGAACCGAGCAAACTCCGACGGGGCAGATTATCTTCAATCACCTTAAACGCGGCCACCATACCCTCGATGATTTTGTGCTCTTCCAACTGTAAATCGACATGCGAGGCCGATAGCTCATTTTCGCGGTAAAAATTCAGACTAAAGGGCAGGTCATGCTGTAACACCCACGTTATCAGTTCTGGTAATCCAGCCGCGCTTTGTCCAGTGACAGTGATGGAGATGTAGGGTCTTAAACCAAACGACAAGGCTAACTTGATCGAATTCATTACATCAGCGGAGGTACCTTTACTCCCCGCGTAAAACCGTTGTTGGTCTTGATATATCCCCAAACCATCCAACGAAATCATCAACCGTAAATCAAGCTGTTGTATCTGTTCAATAATCTCAGACTTGAGCAGGGTCCCGTTGCTGAGAATAACCCCTTCCAAGGTTAGGCCATGTTGATCGGCTAACTGTTGGGCGTATTGGTGGAGTTGTTTAATGAGGGGAAAGCGGAGCATGGCTTCTCCACCGGAATATTTTAGTTTAACCGCTTTATAGTTGTGCTTAACCGCGGAGCGGAAGGTGGCTGATATGGCGACTTGACCGGTTTCTATGGTCATGTCTACCTTATGGTGAGGTAGGTAACAGTACCGACAGCGCAGGTTACAACGGTCGGTGATATGGAGCCAGGCGGTGAGGGTGGCTTTGCCTGAGTGGCATGATGCTTTATCGGTGTAGTGGGGAATGGTCTGCGTGTCTACTGGCTCTATCAACCCCACATGAGCTAACTGCCGATCCAACTCAGTGACAAGCGGAGCCGGATGACCAAACATGTTTAGGGCAGTGTGTGCCTGTTTGTCTAACACAACCACGCCGACTGGCCCATGAGGATTAAAGGCGAGATTATGTCCGTTGTGGAGGTGGGTTTGGTATAGGTGGGGGGGACGGTGCCATGAGGAGTTGTTTCGTGTAGCGAGACTTGTTCTTAAGGTAAGGTTATAATCTACACAAGCACAATCTTCACAATCACAATCACTGTTATGGTCTCGTTGTGTATTTGAGGTTTCCCATAAAAGGGCCATGTTCTGCATCATCAGGTTATCCATATATCAAGTTTTAGACAAACCGTTTGTTTGAGATAACAATATCAATCCCAGTCGAGAAGCAAATCTTCCTCAGTTGTTCTTACCCCAAAACGATTTTCTAAAAATTGAGTTAATGCTGGTTTTAAATTAAAGGTGGTTTCGATTTCTCTTGCTAAATCAGCAACTTGTTGTAATTCAGACATTTCTAACTGATTCAATTTTTCATAGATTTGCTCATGGGCTTCCCGTTTTTTTACAAACGTCTTATCGCTATATCGATTAAGATAGGCCAGTGATAAGGTCAGTTGTTCCACCGCTTGCGAAAAAACGGCTTTTTCACGGAGGGTTAGCCAATGATTGAAACCAATCTGGCCTCGTAATAAAGCCAAATCTCCCAACCAAATCAAAAAAACATCTCTGGTAATGTCATTAATAGGACTAGTTTTATATTCAGGAGGAATCAGTTGTTCAGCGGGACGTAAAAACTCTTGTTCAATTTGTTCTTGGACTGTCTCAAAATCGGTCGCCCTAACATACAGTTCTGTATAATATCCCAACCAACCGAGGTCAATCAAGGCATCAATTTGCCGAAATAATAAGTTACCTTCTTCTGCTAAGGTAGCAGCCTCTTGCAAGACCTGACGACTGCGACTAGCTAATTCTGCCACCGAATAGACAGTACCTTCTTGTTCTGACAAAGCTAACATAGTTGGTGCATCTCGGCGCAATCTGGCCCAATCACGATAACCCCGCCCCTGTTCAAGTAATAGCTCTACTAAAATCCTAGGACGCGGGGTTGAAGGAGAGCGAAAAATCTGCTCTGCTTCATGTCCATGTTGAGTTGCTTGACTTAAAAATTCGGCCGTCTTGTTTTGTTGGAAATAAGTTGTCAGCCACCCAATTCGTCGTTTGGCCTCGATAAGCATCATTAAGGCCAAACCTTGGCCTACCGGTCTATCTAGCGTGGTAAAAAGATTTAACGCTAGTTCAGCATTTCGAATCGCGCCATCTAAGTTGTTCTGACGTACATTAATAGCCGCCGAAGAGGTTAAACTGTAACCGACTGGTATATAAGGCCCTAAGCGTTCCCGCAAGCGTAGCGATTGACGGACATTTTCGCGTGCTTCGTCTAATGAACCGATTTCGGCCAAGACAAACGATAGATTGTTCAGGTTCTCAGCCAGTTGAACCTCACTTTTTGTTTTACGCCACAGGGGTAATGCTTTTTGGTAAAAATTAATCGCTTGATGCATCCGTCCTTGTAATCTGTAGGTAAAGCCCAAAGTCTCATAACAACGGGCGATAATACCACCCCACCGCCATCTCCGAATTTCACGAAGTTGTTCGGCTAACTTTTGAATGGCTTGTTTGAGTAATATTTCGGCTTGCTCATACTCGCGACGACTCATGGCTAAGTAACCTTGCCAAGACAGAAATTCGGCCCGTACCAATTCATCGCCATTTTCCATGATGTCACGATTTTCTTCTTGCAACTGCCGCACAATCCTTCGTGCCTCAGCATGACGGTTCGCTTTGATCTTCCATTCAATTAATCGTACCGCTCCATCAGCTACAACCACCCCTCGTGATAAGCCATCAATCATCTCGGCTTGCCCGGAGGGGTCACGTTCTGCCAGAAAGCCCAACAATTCAGTACGGAGTTGAATACCCAGTTGTTCGTCAAAACCAGCTACTGCTTCTTCGGAGTAGCGGTAATAATGCTCAAATCCCTTGACTGCGCTTCGACGGAGGCGGTAATGCAGTTCTTCCACGGTAGCCTCTTGTAACTTAGCCCGAGTTTCTAGAATTTTTCCGGGGTCGGGTAAGGCGATGGCAAGGGTTTCGGCCAATGGTTGATAAAGGGCATCAACCTCTTGTCGCAACTGCTCAATCCGAGTTTCATAATACCCTTGAACCGCTTTTAAGACACGCTGGCGTTCTGTTTCTGAGCCTTGTGCTTGTAGCAGGTCATAAACTTCGTCGTGCAAAAAATATCGCTTATCAGAGGGACGTAGTTTGATAAAGGAGAGGTCTTTAATTCGTTCTAAATGTTTTTCTATCTCCGCCACTTCATACTGCATCACCTGAGCCAGTAGTTCGGCTTCTGCCCCACGGCGTAACCAACCCAAGGTAATAATTATCTCATCGGCGGGCCGTTCAGCTTGGCGCAAACTGGCAATCAAGGCGCTACCGAGTTGATGCTGGATTTGCTTCCGTTGCGGGGCAGATAAGGTTTTGCTCTTATTTCGAAAGGCGGGCAGAAGTTCGCCAGAAACGACCAGATGGTCAATGGCCAAAGCCAATAAAATTGGACGCACGGTTTTATGGCCCTCTGCCTCACTGTCATCACTCAAGGATTCAAAAACCACCTGTCGAAACTGTTTTGGAATTCCAGCAATCGCTTGAGCGGTTCTTTTGTCCTCACTTTGTTCGGCTCGTTCTTGTACCGCTTCAAAATAGGTTAGGGTTTCTGTTTCATTCAGACCCGGCAATTCAATCAGTTTGTAGGTTTGTTGAGCAATCGTGGCTAAAGCTTGGGTAAAACTGTCCGGGCCAGGGCGGCCAGAGAGTAGGACGACGATGTTTTTTAATTGCGGTAAAAATTTGTCTATCAGCCATTGGAAAATAGCGGGCCGCTCTTCTTCGACACCTAATGCTTTAGCCGCTGGGTCTTCTTGATAAAAAAGTTTTTCAATCGTATCCAGCACCAACACAATCCGTTTTTCTTGGGCCAGAGTATTTAAATTATTGATAAAGGCGGCCTCCATAGCCGCATGCTGTTGTCGCAAGGTCTCGGCCTTATCAGGTGGGTTTACCTTCAGTTCGTCTAATTTTTCCCGCTCTTGTTGATAAACCGCAAAACCTTTTCCCTCAGGAGCCAGCACCCGTTGAATTTCCTGAATTAATCCTTCAACAGTGTAGGTACTGGGGTGGTATAAATCGACCAACTCATTCGCCACTAACAGGTTGAGGTTGTTTTCCTGATCGGGCGGATTCTGCAAGATATGTCTCACTAAACGGCTTTTACCGATCCCCCCACCCCCACGAATATAGATGTTATAAGCTCGTCCTTGGTCCAAAATTGCAGTGGATATTTGGTCTAAAATATTTTCGCGACCCACTAGCTCAGGGGTGGCTCTAATACTTGTATAATGATCAGCAGTGGTTGTTTTTGAGGATTGTTTAGGCAAAAAAACTCAAACCTGATCTGATTTTGATGGATATTGAGATGCCAACCTGTGATGGCTTAGAAGCGACTCGAATCATTAAGCAGTCTCTGCCAGAGGTGACAATTGTGATGTTGACGGTACG
>JAUCGA010000007.1 GCA_030377865.1 Anaerolineales bacterium HSG25
AATGTTTGAGAAAAATATTTTGTTTAACAGACAAATAGTTAATAATGTTCTTTTCTGTACCTTGACCGAAAGTATAATGATAAAACAAAATCATTGCTGGATTTTTCTTGCCAGCAAACACTAATTTTCTAACTGCTGACAAATCAAGAATTAAAGAAATACAAAAATCATTGATAAAATAATTTTTGTATTTCTTTGCTAATAAATTATGAAACGCCTTACTTGTTACAATTAAAGCACATCGAGTACGGTGATTGGAAAAATCTTTTGTTCGAACTAAGAATGTTTGAGAGATTTCCTGTCTTGTAATAGGAATTTTATGTGTTTTGATATAGTCAAGATGTTCCTTGTTCTTTTTACTTCCCCATGGTGGATTTCCAAGAATGAAATCGAAGCCTTTATTCTGAAACACATCCACTGCGTTAAACGTAGCTTCTTCATCTAAAAAATCAGCTTCAAAAAGGTTATTATTGAGCAGGGAGGGTAATTTGATTTTATTTATTTCTGGTGGGTGTTTATAATCGAGAAGTGCCACATATAAAGAAAATGCAGTCACATTTAAGGCGCTCAAATCTTTGTCTACGCCAAATAGGTTTCGTTGCATCAATTCAATCAGTTTTTCATCTGATACATTATCTTCTTCATCTTTGTTTTGCTCTTGCTCTACCATCCTACGATAGGTTTGTACTAAAAAAATACCAGATCCACAGGCAGGATCAAGGACACGACATTCAGTTTTATCGTTCAGATGTTTGTCCACCGTTTGAGAAAGTATGTAATCAACAAGGAATGAGGGGGTGTAAACTGCCGAGTTTTTATTTCGATTGACAGGGTCAATAATCGACTCGTAAATACCGCTAATAGTCTCTACAGAGATGATGCTAAAATCAAACACATCAAACAGAAATAATTGACGCTTATGCGCTGAAAATATAAGTGAAAGTTCAGTAAGATGCACAGGTGCAATTTCAGGGTCTTTTTCTGTTTGAAAAAGATTGCCATTAAACCTGTCTTCTAAATATAGAAAAAACTTATTCAAGCCAATTTTATCACCGATTAATTTGTTAAAACACTTTTTTCTATCTTCTAAGGTGTCGCCTACGATAAAACACTCATCAATTTTAATCTTTCGATCAATTAAATACCTTATAAAGATAAGGCGTAAGATAAGTATATTAGCAAACGTATCCTTTAAGGCAGGTGTGATATCTTTGGTTAATTTTTTGCGAGTTGTTTTTATATTATCAAATAACCGTTGATCGACTCGGTGTTTTTTGATATTTTTATAATAAAATGTATCTTGTAGCCATTGCCAAGTATTTCCAGATTGCAATTCCCAAAACGAAAACTTGTCTTCATAATCCGAGACGTTCAGGGGTTGTAGCTTATCGTGCTCTCTCTGATAACGGAAAGCATTATAAATTTGAACTTCATCGTCAAAGATAAAAAATACAATTGGAGCTTTGTCAAAACACCAAACCTGTCTATGGATAACAGTTTCTCGCCTTCTATTTTCCTGTTTTGTAAAATCGAAAAACAGAATAAAAGGCTCTCTATTAAAATGATAGACAGCATCAGGACGAATGATATTTAAGTTATCCCGAATGGCATGCGAAAAACATGTCCAGTTGGGAGCAATGGCAACGGAATCATCCTGTAGCTTTAGCTTTAGTTTTATGAGCGTTTGCAATGCATCCATATTTTGGTCAATACCCAGAACAAATTTTCTACATAAACAGTATAACATATTTGCCAAGTCACGTTGCTTCCAAAACGGTGTATTGAATCGATTTAACGATCAACAACTATTCGATTACGAATCTCGTTTAGCCGGCAAATGGGGCGAAGTAATGTTAATACCCTTGGTCTCAATCGGCTGTTTGACCTCTTTGGTCGTCCAAGCGATGTCCCACACCACGTGGGTACGTTTGTGGACTTTGTAGTCCCACCAACCTAGCAGACGAGAATACCCCTCTAAAATAGCCAGCCAAACCAAAATACCGATCAGTTTCAGTGCGCCCCAGACCTCATCAAGGGCGATTTTCGCCAAACGTCCTACGCCCATGCTCGATACTTCGTAGCCGTATTTGGCCTTGAGATGCAAGTGCCCAGCATGGTTACGGCGACGCTGTTTGACAAAGTCACCCACGGTTTCTGGCCCCATGTTAAAGACCACCGCGTCGGGGGCGTAGCGAATCTGTAGGCCACTCCGAATCATGATCGCTTCGACAAAGGCTTCGTCCATGGCTACATCGGGCGGAATCTGGTCGAACAGTTTGCGAAAGGCAATCAACTCGCCCAAACGAGGAATCTCCAAACAGAGTTGATGCTCCATTTTGAGACGCAAATGAGTCAAAAAGCCGACAATATGCTCTGGGGTGTTGACCGGAACCTTGTGTGCGCCAGTCATGCCGACTGCTGGATCACCGAACATTCGCACCATGTTTTCGATTGCATCCTCGTGGGGAATGGTGTCGCCACTCTCTAGTACACAAATATCGGTAGAGGCATGTTTTAAGAAAACATTGATGGCGCTAGTTTTACCTTCTCGTTTTTCTTGCACATGGAGTTGCAAGCGTGGTTCAACAGCCAAAAACTCCTCTACAATTTCAATGGTACGGTCGGTACAGCCAGAGGCAACGACAATAATATCAACAATATTCACCAAATGCAGGCGTTGACTCCGCACGGCGTGTAAAATTTTGGCAATATTCGCCTCTTCATTGTGCGCGGTAATGCCAATGCTACATTCTACTTTCTCTTTTGGTTCAATAACCATAATCATATCCTTTCTTTGTGCTAATCATACTCGTAGCATTGTTTAATAGATGACTTAAAAACTACTAATAATGGCATTAATTAAGTTGTGCATGTTGTCGGGAGAATGGTTCAATCTTTAAGATTGAACCATTCTGAATCGTGCAACTTATTCAAGACTCGTTCCTAACGGTTCATATTACCGCTATTATAACACAAGTTACGAGCTACGTCTCACACTGGTTGATGAAGGGGTACGGTTGGGATACAGTTGAGCCATCAGCCATGCATACAAATCATGCCGAGCCTCCCAAACGCCTTGTCCACCGACGTAACCAAAGCTGAGGGCATACAGCAAGATAAAGGGGACGGCAAAAATATGCCCATTTGTAGCCGCTAACCATGCTCCCCACAATGAATAGAGGCACAGCCCAAATTCAGCCACCGCTAACCAACTTAAGGGCAGGCGATAAGCACTCTTTTGCCATTGGTCGCCTGAGGCGGCGACATTAAACTTAGGGGTACGCCGAAACATGCTCCCTACACCCAGAAATGCCTCGACCACTGCTTTACTGTTGCTAAGTGCCACACCGCCCCCCACCAAGGCCAACAGGGGCATGGCTCGATAGTGTTTACGCCAGCGGTCAGGGTACAGGGCGATTTGAGTAACCAGATACATGAGCGGTGGCCCCATAGTTCCTAAACTGAGATAAATAAGCGGGAAACGGATATTGTCTGTCCCACCGTACAGCATCAATAGCGGGGTAATAAGCGTCAGAATGACCATGAGGGGATGCACCATGTAGTTGCTGAGATGGATCATGGCTTGTAGTTTGGTGAACCAAGATAGTTCGGCGGCGAGTACGGTTCGGCCTAGTTTCTTGAGGCATTGAATTGATCCTTTGGCCCAACGAAACTGTTGCCGTTTGAAGGCGGCTAGTTGAGGCGGAATCTCTGCTGGGGCGACTACATCGGGCAGATACAACACCTGCCAATCTTTGAGTTGGGCGCGGTAACTCAGGTCAAAATCTTCGCACAGAGTATCATGTTGCCACCCTCCCGCCGAGTCGATGCAGGTTCGTCGCCATACACCCGCAGTGCCGTTAAAGTTCATCAGCAGTCCACTACGATTACGGGCGGTTTGCTCGACATTAAAGTGACCGTCGATGGCTAAGGCTTGAGCGGCGGTCAGACTAGAATAATCTCGATTCAGATGCCCCCACCGAGTTTGCACAAAACCTGCCTGTGGCTGGGTTATAAGATGGGGAATCGTTCGTAATAAGAAATCAGGGTTAGGGACAAAATCAGCATCAAAAATGGCAATAAACTCACCCGTAGCAGATTTTAGACCATTTTCTAGGGCTCCGGCCTTAAAACCAACTCGATTACGACGATGAATCCAGTCGATGTTGACTCCTTGTTGTTTGTATTGTGCCACACAGGTACGAGCAATCTCAGCGGTGTGGTCGGTCGAATCATCAAGCAGTTGAATCTGAATTCGGTCTGCCGGATAGTCGAGGTTTACGATCGCCTCAACCAAACGAGTGACGACCAATGCCTCATTAAAGATAGGCAACTGTACCGTGATGGTAGGCAAATCATTGGATAGTTGGTGTGCAGGCTGTAGGGGGTTTGTGACCTTCTTAGAAGCTCTAGCGAACTGTTCTACCTTGATTCGCCGTTTTGATTTTAGATACAAAAAGGTCAACATATAGGCGTTAAAAGCATAAACCGCCAACCAGAGGGCGGCAATAATATAGATTATTGTTAAAACAAACATGATTGCTCCTTGGGCTTAAACAGTTATCTGAATATCCATGTCTCTCAAATCGATGGAATCGCCAGATAAACAGAAATCTGCTCACCAAGATGGCGAGCAGACACAAGCGGGCAGTATAACACGATTGTTAATGGCTCACAAGAACAATGAAGATTGGCACATCAGGCGATTCAGCCGGTTTTCTTAGCAAATTGTCCTAGCTATCAGCGTTGTGATTAAGAGAAATGGCTAAAAATCATCGCGCCGTTTGGCCTATTTTTTGAGTCTCACTGTGTCTGAGGCTCAAATCTTTAGGGAGCAATAAAATAAACTGGGTTACTTTGGAGATTTTGGGTAAATATTCAGTGAACTCGCCAGAAAGAGTGTCAGAAACCCGATTTCTTTGAGAAATCGGGTTTCTAGGGCTACTTTACTGAATTTTTACATTTTGGGAGGAGGCAGATAAGCATAATTTCTGGGGAAAATTCAATGCGATTGAAAACCTGCTTGCTACCCGATAAGAAGTTTAGCTTAGACTAATCATGGAATAATATTTGACAGGATTAACAGAATTAACAAGATTAAAAGCAAAAAATCCTGTCAATTCTGCCAAATATCCTGTCAAAAAAATCTTTTCTCTAATCAGGATGTCGGTTACCAAGAATCTGTTGAGTCTCGGTACATATTACGTTTGCCGATTTCGTTAAAACCAGTATAATACTCCACATCAATTTATTAGTGGGGCTGTGTCGGAATTGGCAGACGAGCTAGACTTAGGATCTGGTGCCGCGAGGCGTGAGGGTTCGAGTCCCTCCAGCCCCATACTAAAACAAAAACCGCCTATTTAATGGCGGTTTTTTTGTTTATGGATGTGTAAATTCTATATTTTGGTTACCCATACATGATTAAGGGCTGTCTTACTTAATTATCCGTACCCAAAAGGCTATTTTAGTTTGATATTCTTGCCGCATCTCCTTATAGCGCCGCTCTACCTGAATCAACCGTTTACTTTGGTCACTCAGTTGCAGAGTGTATTCGGTCATAGTAATCCGAGCGCAATCTTGAGGGCGAACTAAAATAAAACCGCCCACATGCTCATCGGTCTCAAAATGAAGATGGGCTAACGGATTCAGCCAAAAATGGCTCTCTTGAGGCATAGCTAAATGGTATTCGACCCCGGCGACAGGGTTATCGTCCAACCATAACATGCCTCTCCCTTCAACAAAATCACCTGGTCTCATAATCGATATTCACCTTTTCTGACATGGTTTGCGTTAATGCTGGAGATGTTTCCGTCTCGATAACATAGGGTTCTAAATCGAGCAGACGACGATAGAGATAACTCCCTAATACCCGTACAGTGGCGATAATTGGTGCGGCTAACAATAACCCTAATGCACCACCAACACTTGCCCCTGCTATAATCCCCACAATAATCACTGCTGGAGCTAATTTAAGACGTGTGCCAATAATTCGCGGTACCAGATAATTAGTATCGAACTGCCACATCAAAAAGTAAAACCCTCCAACAACTATGGCTAATCCCCAACTCGGAATCGGCAAATAGGTTGAACCTTGAAAAAAGGCAAACGTTATCCCAATATAAGCCGAAATACCATATCCCCAATTGGGAATCAGTTCTAAAATTGCGGCGACTACCCCCAACAACAAGGCACTACGAATCCCTAGTAAGGTCATCACCACCGACACCACAACTCCAACAATCGTGGCCAGCATTACTTGGCCTAAAAAGTAGGCTCTCCAAACGCTATCGATTTCACGTCGGAGTTGGCTAAACTCCTCGTAATAAACCTCTGGAATCCAGCTATCTACCCAGCGGCTAAAGCGATTTGCATCTAACAAAAGATAGAATCCGACGACTAGGATAAAAATCATCCAAATAACACCACCGGCAATACCAACCGCCAAGTCAGCGGCAATAACGGCCAAGGGAGAAACAGCCTGACTAAGGTTTTTAGCGGCTTGTTGACGCAACTCATCTAAATCTATTTTTGTACCACCAAAGCTAGTTTGTTGATGGTCAATTATCTCTTGCAACTGCTGGTTAAGAGTCTGTATATCAAAATCTATTTCAGCCATTTGCTGGACCATGAGTGGGCCGGCCAAAGTCGGGATTAAGGCCAACACGATCAAAAAACTGATATAAACAAACACCGAGCTTACTTTACGCCCAAAGCGAGTATGAGCGGTTAAATGATTGACAAATGGGTTTAGCAAATAAGCAATAATGACAGCAATCGCTAATGGTGCGAGAACCATGCTAAAGTACCAAATGACTAAACCGATAATGATAAGATAGGTAACAGATATAACCCGTTTAGTAGCGGGTGTCCATTTAGGAGCTTTTGACAAAACTACCTCCACAAAAAAGAGATACCGAATTTGGTATCTCTTAAGGTAAAACAAATTATAGGTGAACGCAAATCTTAATCAATAAATCCAATTTCATCCATAGGCCAATAAGAAAACCAAGCTCGACCAATTACTTCGTTAAGAGGGACAGTGCCAAAGTTGCGCGAATCGTTAGAAAAGTTGCGATTGTCTCCCAAAACAAAAATTTGCGACTGAGGGATAGTTATCGGCCCATAAGAGCCAAAAGTTGGATTTAACAGATAAGGTTCTGTTAATATTTGACCATTAACAAGAACTTGACCGTCATGAATTTCAACATGGTCGCCCGGTAAACCAATGACACGCTTGATTAACAACTCTCCATTTTGAGCCGGAACCCTAACCACGACCACATCACCTCGGTCAGGGCCACTACTAAAGCTAAAATATTGCCGAATATAGCTATTATAAGATAGTTTTTCGACAACTAATCGCTGGTCTGAATGTAGGCTAGGCTCCATGCTTTGCCCATAGACACGAGTTGCCTGAGCCAAAAACAGGTTTATAAGAATGGCGATCAACGCGGCAGGAATGACGGTTTCAAGAATATCTCTGAGAAACTGAACAAGTTTGAAAAATGAGGATGGTTCAGGTTCGGGTTCAACGTAATACTCTTCAATATCAAACTGTTCAGAATACATAGAATCCCTCATGTCGGTCTAATGTTTGGAATTTTTCGATATTTATCTACGCAAGAGAGAGTCTAAAGGTTTGTAAAAGTTCAGTAAAGTAGCCCCTAGAAACCCGATTTCTTAAAGAAATCGGGTTTCTGACACTCTTTCTGGCGAGTTCACTGAATATTTACATTTAGACTCTCTTCTATTTTGAGTATCGGTTACTTATCTAACGATTACCACTGCGGTTGCCGCCGCCACGGTTACCACCACCACGGTTGCCGCCGCCACGATTGCTACCACCGCGGTTGCCGCCGCCACGATTACCACCACCACGATTGCCACCGCCACGGTTGCCGCCACCGCCACCGCTACGGTTGCCACCGCCGCCACCGCCACTACGAGGAGGACGGCGTTTATCGCTTTCTTGGGCTTCCTCTAATGACCAACCAAGCAATACAGCTTGACGTGAGAGACGAATCTTACCGTCACCGTCAATATTAATTACCATAGCCATAACCTCATCACCCACCTGAACCACATCTTCAACGGAGGGGGCATGGTAATCGGCTAATTGAGAAATTGGGATGAGACCATCAACTCCGGGCAATATCTCTACAAATGCTCCAAAATTGACCGTACGAACCACTTTACCTGTATAAATCTTACCGAGTGTGGCTTCTTCCGTCAGAGCTTCAATGTGAGCCAATGCTTTTGCACCAGAGACTTGATCAGGTGCGGCTACGAAAACCATACCATCATCATCAATATCAATTTTTGCTCCGGTTTCCTCTTGAATAGCTCGAATCATCTTGCCACCCGGCCCGATAATTTTACCGATTTTTTCGGGGTCAATTTGAATAGCAGTAATAGTTGGGGCATACGGAGATAGATTCTCACGTGGAGTAGAAATTGTTTGTTCCATCTGGTCAAGAATATGGAAACGTCCAATTTTGGCTTGAGCCAATGCATCCTCTAAAACTTCCCAGCGCAAACCGGACAGCTTAATATCCATCTGTAAGGCCGTAATTCCTTCTCGTGTTCCGGCGACCTTAAAGTCCATGTCACCCAAAGCATCTTCAAGCCCTTGAATATCCGTTAAAACAGTGTAACGTTCTCCTTCTTCCACCAGTCCCATAGCTACTCCGGCCACAGGTGCTTTGATTGGCACGCCTGCATCCATCAAACTGAGAGTACTGCCACAGACACTAGCCATTGAGCTTGAGCCATTGGAGCCTAATACTTCGGAGACGAGACGCAAAGTATAAGGGAACTCTTCAACGGGGGGGATCATGGGCAATAATGCTCGTTCTGCTAAGGCTCCATGTCCTACCGCTCGCCGATTGGGAGAACCAACTCGTCCTGTTTCACCGACAGAATATGGTGGGAAGTTGTAGTGATGCATGTAACGTTTGGAATCTTTTGGACCAAGTGTATCTAAACGTTGTTCATCGCGAGGCGTGCCTAAAGTAGTAATGGTAAGCGCTTGAGTTTCGCCTCGAGTGAATACACCTGAACCGTGGGTACGAGGCAACAGTCCTACGTCACACCAAATTGGGCGGACAGTTTGTGGGTCACGGCCATCAGGACGTACGCCGTCTAAAATACGACTACGAACCGATTTTTTCAATAAGTTCTTGTAAACTGCTCGGACATCAACCATTGAGACATCTTCAAGTTCACCAAAATGTTCCATTACTTCGGTATAAACCTCATCCAAAGCGGCTACTCGCTCTTGTTTGGTGCCTTGAACATCAAGTGCTGTCTCGATTTTGTTATCGACATAACTAGCAACTTGCTCGACCGTCTCTTCAGGGGAGGTGCTATATCCCATCTCACGTTTTTCTTTGCCGATGGTTTCACGCATCTCTTTTTGGACGCTGATTATCTCCTGAATTGAGTCATGGGCCAACCGTAAGGCTTCGAGCATAACCTCCTCGGTGGTCTCCTCGGCTCCGGCTTCAACCATCAAAATAGCGTCTTCGGTACCGGCAATTCGTAGGTCTAGCTCACTGCCGACCATCTCTTCGGTAGAGGGGTTGACTAGAAACTCACCATTTTTCAGACCAATTCGGATTGCTCCAATTGGGCCGTCCCATGGAATATCTGAGATGGCGAGGGCGGCACTAGCACTGTTGATTCCCAAAATATCAAGGTGTTTTTCACCATCTGATGATAAACAGGTAATCACTATCTGAACTTCGTTACGACAAGATTGGTCAAAAAGTGGGCGTAAAGGGCGGTCGGTCAGGCGAGCCGTTAAAATTGCTCCCTCACTTGGGCGACCTTCACGTCGAAAGAAGCTACCGGGAATACGTCCGGCGGCATATAGTTTCTCTTCAAATTCAACACTTAACGGGAAAAAGTCTCGATCTATTGTGTTTTTCGAGGCGGTAGCGGCGGTTAATAACACCGATTCGCCTGAGCGGATTAAAACGGCTCCGCCTGCTTGTCCGGCTAACACACCGGTTTCAAAGGTTATTTCATCATTACCTAATTTTGCTACAAATATTTTTGGTTCTGGTTTAGACATATAAAGACCTCCTTAGGTCTGTTTACTAAATTGAGTTCATGATGCAGGCATAGGTAGCAAGGTTGCAAGGAACAGGGTTACAGGTTTGAATGTTGTAACACTATGACTTGCCACCTTACAAAAATGAACTCTGATAAATACTTTATTTAAAATAAGCAAACGAGTAGGATTAAAAATAACTCTTATCCTACTCGTTTATTGCATGACTCCGAAAAGCCCTGCCTTGTTTTTGGAACCCCAAGCATGTAAGGGGAACTGTACCAACGACATCTATTATTTACGCAAGCCCAATTTTTCAATAACGACCTTGTAACGAGCGGGGTCTTTACGCTTGAGATATTCTTGGTGATGTCGTCGCTGACCCACCAACTTTAGCAAACCACGTCGAGAGCTATTATCATGCTTATGCGCTCGCAAATGGTCTTGCAAATCATTGATACGGGCAGTCAATATGGCAATCTGTACATCTGACGAGCCTGTATCACCGTCTGTCAACTGAAAATCTTTTATAATGACCTCTTTTTTGGTCTGAGAAAGTGCCACGAAATTACTCCTTTGCTTCTCTAACGTTGCTTTACAAATCTGGAAACTACGGCAACAGTGGCGAAAGCTATTGTCTGCGTATCCAAAGAAAAATTATATCACGAATTAAAGGTGAGGGCAAATATACCATGTTTGACAATCGAACACGGTTGTGAATTGCGCTGTTACGACGACTTGTTTCTCAAACCCTCCTTGATACCACCGTATTTATCCGCTAAAATAAGGTAAAATTTTTGGAATCTATCCGTTGAGCTTGGTGCATTAACACCGCGTTCATCAATTCAATGGCTAATCGAGATTCTAGGGTAACACCTGCCCGAACCCCAACACAGGGATCATGCCGCCCCTTTTGTAGATTAAACTCAATCTCTTCAAGGTTTTTACGAACAGATTGTTGGGGATTAGCAATTGTTGATGTTGGCTTAAAACCGACTCGACAAAATAACGGATTGCCAGTTGTGATTCCGCCAAGCAGGCCACCATGATGATTACTTTGGTACCCATCTTGTCGAATTGGGTCGTTATTCTCACTCCCTCGCCGAGTAACCACTTCTTGTCCTGCACCAACCTCACAAGACCGAGCGGCATGCAGGCCGCCTAAACTCCCCATCAAACGGAGTTTTAGGCTGTTATATAATGGTTCTCCGGCTAAAGCGGGGACGTTAACCGCGACCACTTCTACAGCCGCACCGATTGAATCGCCATTGATACGCGTCTGTTTAATTAACTCACCCGCCTGTTTTGCAAAACGAGCATCAACGGCATATATCTCATTTTGGCTTAGTTGTTGTTGAATTTGTTCGAGGTCTGCAATCTCAATCTGATTATCTTTACCAGTGGTTGGGGTCTGATTAAACAGAAATGTTTCCAAACTTTGGCTAGATTTTAGCTTGCCAACTTGACAGATGGAAGAAAGAATCACAGTTCCAAACTGTTTTTTCAAAAACAACCGAGCTATTGAGCCACCAATCACATCGGTGATGGTTGAACGATAACTAGAACGTCCTCCTCCACGATAATCAACAAAACCTCCCGATTTATAATGTTTGACCAAATCGGTATGCCCCGGCCTGACTTCGCCGGATTCGCCTGAAAACTGCCCATAATGGCGTGATTTTTTGGAGGTAGAGAGAACAATTGCCGAAATTGGTTCACCAGTAGTGTAGCCTTCTTGATAGCTTTCAGTTTGATGCGAGTCCCCCTCAGCCTCAACAGTCAATTTCGGGCCTGATAAAAGGGTATCGGTATCTTCGGTAAATAACCCCGATAAAAAAAGCACCCTATCGGCCTCATGGCGAGGGGTGCCATGTTTGTTACTACCCGGACGACGACGGTCTAAATATTGCTGAACATCAGGTCGAGTTATCTTTAAGCCGGGCGGACAACCGAAAACGATGGTTGTTACTGCCGGGCCATGGGATTCCCCTGCACCGGCAACTGAAAAAAGTGGGCCACCAAGTATTTCCATGATTATGTATCCTCCTTATTACGATAGGTAATGGCTGGACTGCCCTGTCCTCGCACAATTTCGCCGCCATCCGCGCTCCATGTATAGTTCATGGTAACACCACCCGTGCTGGCAATCTCAATCGAGATGCCGATTTCCTCTCCGGGCTGTTGGCTACGGCCGGAGAGTATTCCCATTAAAATCAAAATGGCTCTTTGGGGTTTTCCGTGCAAACGTCATGATTGTGTCATCATCTTCCCGCAAGTTTTAAACTTGCGGGAAGATTGCCCATCAAAGTATCTAATTTAAGGCGTAGTTTTGAGTTGCACGGAATCTACCAGAGAACCATCAAAATTATTGTTTTGTTTGTTTTGTTAAACAGATACATGTTATGTTTTGTTCCTTTTAATTTAGAACACAGATTCGGTGAAACAGAGGATACACACTTCGCTTATTCGCTTTTCACTATTCGCTTATTAAAACCTTCCTCGCACAGCGATCCTTGCGAAAAATCAATAGATAGGATTGCAAGTTGGGAATGCTTTCTTCCAAGGGCTATCGTACTGGTCATCCGTCCCTTTTTTCTTTATTTGAGCATCCATGATCTATTCCTCAGCGCATGCGCCCCGTCCACAACTTGAGACGGAGCATGAACAAGGCGCGGCTATATTGCGAAAAAATTGACAAAAACTGGGTTTTGCTATGACCATGTAAGCGCAGACGGTAGAAGACGGGAACCTCTAGCATTTTGTATCCCCGCCGGTTGGCAATCATGAGTAGACGGATAAAATAGTCGCCGTAGCCGTAATAGATTTGGTCTAAATCCATGGCCGTCAACTTGTCTCGATAGATGGCGAAAAAACCGCTGAGGTTGTCATGCACGGGAGTATTAAACAGAAGCTGGATAGCCTGATTATAGAGCGAACTGGAAAATTGACGGAACTTATCCTCCATGCCGCCGGCCATCACAAACCGTGAGCCGATGATAATGTCGTAATACTCTAAAAATTTAACCATTTGCGGGATAATGGCTGGATCATGATTGAAATCGGTATCCATAAAGACCAGAATATCACCATCTGACTGATCTACGCCGTAACGAAGCGCGGTGGCGAGACCTCGCTCCTCGGTGCGAACAAATAGCTTGACTCGTTGGTCGTGGGAGTGGTAGGCTCGAATCACATCGGCGGTGCCGTCAGGGCTGTTATCATCAACAACCACAATCTCAAACTGGATATTGGTCGGCTCTAACACTGTGAAAACAGCTTGGATAAGCTCTAATATATTGTCTTTTTCTTTATATGTTGGTAAGATGATGGAGGTTTTCATAATGAGTAAAGGGCTACATGTATTTCCATAGTTCAAAAATGGTTCCGTAATGTCCGCCCGCTTTACGGAACTGGCGTTGGTCGGCGGGAGTGGGCCAGGTGTGATATGAGGCCTCGGCCTCGTTTTGAGTAATATGTGATGGCATGCCTGCGGCAATCATCTGCACGGCCTTAACGAGCATGTCGGCTCCAAGTACGGCGCTTTTATGAGACAAGGTCGTGATGGTGTCTGAGGGGTTGACGATGATTTTCTCTTGCAGTAGTACATCGCCGGTATCAAATTTCTCATCGACCCAATGGATGGTTACGCCGGTTTCGGTGTCTTCCTGAGCGATGATCCAAAAATAGGGAAACAGACCCCGATGCCGTGGGAGCAGAGCCGGATGAATATTGAGTGTTCCCTGAGTTGGAATATCGAGTAGAGGACGTTTAATGAGCTGATTAAGGTAGACCGATAGCACAAGGTCGGGTTGCCAAGCTTTAAGCTGTTGCAATGTTTCTGGTTGATTAACATTGACCGAGCCGATGATTGGTACGTTGTACATGATTCGCATAGTGCGTAAAGAATTAACTTTGGGTTGGCGACCTATCAGCCGAAAAGTAATTGCCGTCGCTCGACTCTGAAATAGTTCTAGGGCTTTACGTCCTACAAAGCGCAATCCGGTTCGTTTTAGCAGATGCAGTAAGCCGCCGGGGAGCGATTTGCCATGAATCAAACAGTCGGAGCGAACAATGCCCACCACATCGCCGGGCATGGTTTTTAATAAATGCTCCGTCATCAAATTGGAGAAAAAACTTTCATAGGTTAAAATAACAATTCGCATGGTATTTACCGGATGGAGTTAGTACAGCGTTAAATAAGTGAGGTGGGGTTTTAAGATAAGACCTCCAAGGAGAAAACCACACCTTGGAGGACGCGGAGTCGTTCTCCTCCGAGGTATGTAGTTTATAAATATTCAGTGAACTCGCCAGAAAGAGCATCAGAAACCAGATTTCTCAAAGAAATCAGGTTTCTAGAGCTACTTTACTGAACTTTTACTGTAGTTTTTCTCGTTCGCCCGTTGGTACAGTCTTTCAGATAATGGTTTTCAATTCAAGGCCAACCTTCCCGCAAGTTTAGAACTTGTGGGAAGGTGATGGCTGAAAATATTTATCTGAACATCCATAGTTCGGGGAGGTGTTTGGAACAAAACCTCACAAGACTTAATTAACAATGTATTAGGTCAGAATTTTAATTAGTTCGTCGCACACATAATCGACTTGAGCAATGGTTAAGGTAGCTCCCGATGGTAGGTTGATACCTCGGCGAGATAAATCCTCGGCTACAGGGAGTGATTGTTTAGTGTCATACATGGGTAGTTGATGCACAGGATAAAAGAAGGGACGAGTATCGATGTTGGCCGCTCGTAACTTTTGCCGGAGCTCGTCTCGGTTGAGCGGTAGCGTATCATCAAGCAAAACTGAGTACATCCAATAGACATTTTCGGCCCAATCTTGATTCGGTGGCAGGGTCAAACCGTCAATCTCGGCCAATCGTTGATTGTAGTAAGCGGCATTTCGTTGCCGAATGGTGATTAGGTCAGCAATACGCTCTAGTTGAGCCACGCCCACCGCGGCTTGTATGTTGGTCATTCGATAGTTAAAGGCAACTTCTGGATGCCAGTAGGGGTTATCACTGTACCGCCCTTGATTTTCTAAGAAGAAGGCTCGTTCCGACAACGCTTGGTCGTTGGTAATAATAATTCCCCCCTCACCAGTAGTCATGATTTTATTGCCATAAAAGCTAAAGATAGCCGCATCGCTTAAACCACCGACCCGCTGTCCCTTGTAGCATGCGCCATGAGCTTCAGCGGCATCTTCTAACAATAGCAGGTTATGGGCTTGTGCAATCTCTCGTAACGGATCCATATCTGCGGGATGCCCATACAGATGCACCGCGATTATGGCCTTGGTTCGAGGGGTAATTGCGGCCTCAACCACTGCGGGGTCGATATTCCAACTCCCGTACTCAGAATCGACAAAAACAGGTGTTGCGCCCGTATATTGAATCGCGTTTGCCGTCGCTACAAAGGTCAAACTAGGCATGATTATTTCGTCGCCCGGACCAAGATTAAGCGCCGCGGCTAACAGATGCAGGGCTACTGTCCCATTAAACGTTGCCACACCATATTGAGTATTGCAGTAGTCGGCAAAACGATTTTCAAAGGTGGTCACATATTTGCCCAACGATGAAATCCAACCTGTCTTTAGGCATTCGGTGACATAGGCCAACTCTTTGTCGCCAATAACAGGTTCAGCCACTGGAATTAATGTTTGATTATTCGCCATGTGTTGGGTATATCAGTTATAGTTATTCAGAAAAAGTTTTCTCTTTTAGAGAAAGACGTTATTTGAATAACGTATACAAATGTTGGGATAGAACTAGTTGTCTATCAAAAAATATTTATTGAGTATATCTTGCCGGATAAATCTGAGCAAGTTTATAACCTAGAAACTTTGCTTAAGTAGGCCAAACAACCTATAGTATCACTATTATGGCTGGTACAATCGTACCAACTTTTTAGAGGTAACTCAAACCGGATTCAAACTTGGTTTGGCACAGACTATGATATAATATAAAGCAGTATCAAAATTCTTTAAGGAGTAGCATACCTAACGTGAATACAACACAATCGGCAGATAGAACGGTTCCAGAATCATATATTGTTGATACATCTCGCTCAGAACGTTATGTATTAATTCTTGGTCTTATTTTGGTAGATTTGGCGATGTTGGCAATCGCCTTCCGACTAGCTTTTTATTTAAGGTTTGAAAACTCATTGCTATCAATAATTTGGGATAACTTTCCGGCTTCAATCCCACATACCTTTTATCAAACTTTGATTTTTTGGCTTGTCCCGTTATGGATTATTATATTTGGGTCATTTGGGTTATATAGTAAAAAAAATCTTTTTAGTGGTACAATTGAGTATGCCTCTGTTTTTAATGCCTGTACGTTGGGCATGCTCCTAATTGTGTTGATGACTTTTTTTGATCCTGAGTTGGTTATTGCCCGCGGTTGGCTACTCATTTCGTGGATGTTGACTCTGTCTTGGGTAGGAATAGGTCGATTTACCGTTAGACGCATTGTTAAAGCCATGCGAATGAATGGTTTTTTTGCGGTTAATGTGCTGATTGTTGGAGCCAACGAAGAAGGGAAAGCGATTGCCAAACAACTTAGTACCAATCCCCGCACGGGTATCAACATTGTTGGCTTTGTAGACGATAATGAAAAATCGGGTGTAGAGGTTTTGCCTGACTTATTCGTCTTAGGCTCCATAGAAACGGCTCATGTTCTGGTTGACCAAGGCGGCATCCATGAACTAATTGTTCCGACGACGGCAGTGCCACGTGAAAAACTGTTGCGACTTATCAAGACGTTTGTCGGGTACGAATATCTAACAATTCGTCTGTCATCAGGCTTGTACGAAATTTTAACCACAGGCGTACAAGTCCAAAAAGTCAATGGTGTTCCACTTATAAGTATCGACAAAGTGCGCTTAACTGGGTCAGACTTGTTGTTAAAAAGAGCCTTAGACGTTGGCGTTTCGTTCGCCGTGTTACCTGTTCTACTGCTAATTGCTTTGCCGATTGCCATTGCCATCCGAATCGAATCGCCGGGGCCAATTATGTACCGGCGACGAGTGATTGGCGTAGGAGGCCGCGAGTTTGATGCCTTTAAGTTCCGCACCATGTTTATTGATGGTAATGAACGGCTTGCCAAACGGCCTGACCTACTATTAGAGCTACAAGAAAACTTTAAGCTCAAAGAAGACCCACGCGTGACTTCGGTTGGTGGCTTCTTACGTCCCAAAAGTCTTGATGAACTGCCCCAAATCATCAACGTATTACGGGGACAAATGAGTCTAATCGGCCCCCGCATGATTACCGCCGAAGAGCAAGAAAAATATGGTAAATGGCGAACCAACCTTGTTACGGTTAAACCCGGTATTACTGGTTTGTGGCAAGTCAGTGGTCGAAGCGACCTAAGCTACGAAGACCGGGTGATGTTAGATATGCATTACATCCGTAACTATACCATTTGGATGGATGTACATGTCTTGTTACGTACAATTCCAGCAGTGTTAGCTAAACGTGGGGCATATTAATACCGTATCAAAATAATAGTTGTTAAACTCATCATTCCAGCTTTTATGGTATGATTATGACTGCCAACTTAAGAGTTCGTAGTAAGCACTTTAGTGCCGTTTGAAGGCGATAAATCACCTACTACAAACGCTAAATTGACACTTATGATGGTATGATGAGTTAATTATTTAGAACCTTACGATTTATTATTTACAATTGGCTACCTGAAAGTTAGGCTACATTGTAACTCGTAAACCGTAATAACCGCATCTCATCATGAGTTCCATATCAACCTTTGTAAGTACCTATTTTACTGAGCTACAAAAAACCATCGCCAAAGTGCCAACAGAACAAGTCGATACCATTATCGATATTTTGTTAGCCTGTAATCAACGTGGCAATAAGGTCTTTATTTTTGGTAATGGCGGTAGTGCCTCCACAGCCTCCCATTTTTCTTGTGACCTTGCTAAAAACACGTTGGTTGATGGAGCTAAACCGTTTAAAGTGGTTGCCCTGACCGACAACGTAGAGTTGATTACCGCTTGGGCTAACGACAGTTACTATGGAAACGTCTTTGCCGCGCAACTCGGCCCTTTGGTCGAGGAGGACGATGTTGTGATTGGCATCAGTTGCAGTGGTAACTCGCCCAATGTAATCAATGCTATGGAAACAGCCCGCAAATACAAGGCCATCACTATCGCCTTAACAGGTAATACAGGTGGCAAATTAGATGCTATGGTTGATGTTTGTCTTAAAGTTGACGATACCCATATTGCTCGACAAGAAGATGTTCATTTGATATTAGAGCATTGTATTTGTTTTGCTATTTTAGACGAATTAAAACGTCAACATGCTACTTAGTATTAAATCAAGTTGCTTCTGACGGTCTAGTCATCCGATGACTTAAAGTCATCGGATGCCTAAAGGCCATATAACCTGTCAATTTTCTCTTGACTAAGTACCTCGGCGAATAACATTGCACCTCAAACATCGCCGCCGGAACATCCCCCGCTGTTTCCACAATCAGATCAACTCTCAGCAACTTCTCAGATTACTCTTAGTAAATCTTTACACCTCCCAATTAAAGTGGAAATGAGTCCTAAATAAATTGTGCGCTCCAGAGTGGTTCAATCTCTAAGATTGAACCACTCTCATGGCGAACTGCACAAGTTAATTAATCCCCAAGAGTTTGTCGTTTCATTCATGACCTGATATCTTGATAAAATCAAGAGCATTTTTTGACAGGATTAACAGGATTTTTTGCTTGTAATCCTATTAATCCTGTCAGATATTGTTTTAGTCGTGTTGAAATGATAAACTTCTGAATCCCGATTCCTAAAGACAAGTGTGGCTAACAAACGCCTTACACCTGCTGATACAGCTTTTGCACCATGACGATACACCTGCTTAACTGATAAACTATGGTTAATCAATCATCAACACCAAACAATAGAACGGTACTGAACAGTGGACAATAAACCTCAAATAAACCTTCGTTCAATGACAGGTAGACCAGTTTACTGGTAAGATACAAACATCCACTTCCAATCAATGCAGATTGGACATGAATAATGGTTGACTCACAAACCACTCAATCTGCTAATGGTCGATTTTCTCACCAAAATTAATCTGAGTAATTTATGAAACCTCTACAACTTTCTCCAAAAACTGGCGTAAGGTATAGCGGAGAACGAAACAGTACCAAAAAACGGCTAACGGTATCAAATCTTTACCAGATTTTTGAAAGACCCTATTGACATTTTCAGTAAATTATGACAAATTGAGTGTATGCTCATTTTTATGAGTAATTACTCAATTCGATAATAAGAAGTGAGCGACCATGCAGTTTTTAATCCGATTGTTTGAAACGTTACTGTCTGAACCGAATAACTCATCAACCAACAGTACCATCCAACCCAAACAGTTCTCACTCCAAACTCGACTGATACTCGATCCCCAACAGCGCTTAAAGCTGTACAAAGCCATTGACTTGGCTGGTTAATAAAGTATCAGAGTTGACAGGTTTATCCCATTCGGGGGTGAACAAAAACCTATTAACTCTGAAAATATATAAATGTATAAGCATAAAGAGGTTAAGTGATGCGTAAAAACTATTTTTTGATTGTCTCCATGATTGTTTTGTTAGGCATAGTGTTGACTGGTTGCAATACAGCCAGTGTTGAAGAGGATACTGCCACCGAAGATATTCCGGTCGTGACCGCAGTCAATGATCAAGTATCAGCCGAATCGTTTATCGAGCCGGTTCGTTACCTTGATGTGACCTTTGAAACCAGCGGCCAAATCGTCGAGCTACTGATTGAAGAAGGTCAACTTGTGACCGCTGGTGAGGTGATTGCTCGCTTAGACGACAGTGACCTGAAAGCGGCCATTCAAGTGGCTGAGGCCAACTTGAACAAAGCTCAAGCCGATGTGACCGCCATTAAAGCTGGCCCGACCGACGAAGAGATTGCTCAGGCACAGGCTGGTATTCTCAAAACCGAGGCTGAACTGGTCAAGCTGATTACTGGCGCTACGCCCGAAGAGATTGCCGTGGCTGAGAGCAAAGTCCGTACCCGTCAGGCTCAATTGAGTCAAGTGTTAGCCTCCGCTCGACCGGGGCAACTCGAAGCCGCCGCCTCTGCTGTCATTTTAGCCGAAGTTGAGGTGGGTCAAGCTCAGTCTGCGTATGATGAAGGTCAGTTTGCTCTTGATAGCGACGTTCGAGCCGCTCGGTTGCACCAAGCTCAAGCCAGTTTAGCCAAAGCACTGGCCGAGTTTAATCGTCTGAATAACGGCGCGACTGATGAAACAGTTGCCATTGCCAGAGCCAGCGTCAACCTAGAGCAAACTGCACTAGAAAAAGTGACCGCCAACCAGATTCCACAACGGATTGCCGAAGCCCAAATCAATGTGCAAGATGCTGAGGTAGCCTTGGCTCGACTATTGGCCGGTAACACTGATGAGGCAATTGCCATCCGAGAAGCAGGCGTAAAGCAGGCCGAAGTGGCCTTGCAAAAAGCGGTCAACGATCTGGACAAGGCCGAACTTATCGCTCCGTTTGGTGGTATCATCGCCAATTTGCCCATTGAAGAAAGTGAGTTTATCAACAATGGAGCTACCGTCATGACCTTGGCCGACACCTCAGAATGGCTCATCAAAACCGATGACCTGACCGAAATCGACATCGTCTCGGTGCAAGAAGGTCAGGTGGTTGAGGTTGAAGTGGATGCCTTACCAAGCGAAACCTTCACTGGCATCGTCACCCGCATCAAGCCAATGGCCGAAACCAAGGCTGGCGACGTAACCTACACCGTCGAAGTCAAACTGACTAGTGATGGGGCAACCGACAGCCAGTTACGATGGGGCATGACGGTCAACGTCAACATTGAAACTGAGACATTATAATTGATTTTTGATGATATTCGGAGTGCAAAAGCTTCTTGCTTTTGCGGCAAAAGCAAGAAGCTTTTGCACTCCTTTTTCGACATCAAGCTCAACCAACTTCATTTAATTTTAGAACGATACGAGGGACTATTCGATGAGTAAAAAACTACTACTGATAATCACGGTGTTCTTAATCACCGGCGCGGGGATTGGTTACACCTTTATCAATCAAGCCGAGGCCGAAACAGAAGCCAAACCAGAACTGGTGGAAGAGCTTGTCTCCGACACCAAATTTGTCTCGGCAGAAGGGTTTGTACTGCCTCAGAAACAGGCTAAATTGGCCTTTGAAACGAGCGGTTGGTTGATTAACTTGGACGTTACTGAGGGCGACATAGTTATAGAAGGGCAGGTGCTGGCTCGTTTAGAAGATACTGACCAACAGTTCGCCATCGCCGAAATTGAGGCTCAACGGTTGTTGGCGCAGGCCAATTTGAACCAACTATTAGCTGGCCCAACTCCTGAAGAGATTGCCCAAAAAGAGGTCGCACTAGCACGAGCCGAGGCCGCTCTTGAAACATTTATGACCGGCGCAACCAACGAAGATGTGGCGCAAGTAAAAGCTGGTTTGAACCTACGACAGTTGGAGCTACAAGAACTGTTGGCTGGTAATCGAGCCGAAGAGTTGTTAGCCGCCGAAGCCAGCATGAATCAGGCCGCGGCCGATGTTCAGCAAGCACAACTGGAATATAACAAAGTAGAAGGCAGTACGCATGACGAAGCGATTCAGCAAGTCGGCATAGGCTTACAAAAAGCGACCGCCGCTTATGAAAGTGCCAAAGCCTTGTACGAGGATGCACTTGCTGGAGCAACGCCCGAAGAGATTACGGTCTCTCGTTCGTTAGTGGCTGAGGAACAAGCCCTGCTCAAGCAGATTATGGCTGGTCCAACCGACGAAGAGATTACCTCGTTACTGGCCGATGTCCAACAGCGTCAAGCCGACTTAGATTTGCTTTTAGCTGGCTCTACCGATGAGGCGATTGCCGTCGGTGAGGCCGAAGTCACTCAGGTTGAGGCTCGATTAGCCCAAGTCAAGCTGACGGTCGAAGATACTGAAATCATCGCTCCGTTTGATGGGATTATCGCTGACTTGCCGATTGAGGATGGTCAGTATGTCAACATGGGTGAGCCGATATTGACCCTCGCTCAGAGCCACCCGTGGTATATCGAAACCGATGATTTGACCGAACTCGATGTGATTTATGTAGAAGAAGGTCAAACTGTAACCGTTAAGGTCGATGCCTTACCCGATGAGACCTTTGAAGGCACCATTACCCACATCAAACCGCAGTCCGAAACCAAAGCGGGCGACGTGACCTATACCGTAGACATCGCTCTGGCCGACAGCACCGCCACCGATGAGCGCCTACGCTGGGGTATGACAGCTTTTGTTGATGTGATGATTGATGAGTAATTAGTTTTGCGGGGTTTCAGGGTAAGACCTCCAAAGAGAAAACCACACCTCCGAGGTGCGAAGCTCCTCGGAGGTGTTTGAGAAAAACCCTGCAAGATTTATTTAACAGTGTAGTTATTATACGAATTTATAACGATACAGAATAGGAACAAACGATGACTATAAAAAAGACAGTACTACTAATCGCCATCATCATCGCCGGACTATTTGTCCCCGCCGTGATGGCTGATGAAGGCAAATTCACCGTGCAGGACATGCACGATACCTTAGCTCAAGGTACGGCCAAAGGGTTTTTGATGAGCGTCACTAACCCCGATTTGAGCGCCAGCCAAGATTTCTACCTGACCAGCAACGCCTCCGTACCGACTACTTTACTCAATAATAGTAGCTTCAACAGTTTTGAGATTGTCTCAACTGAACTGCTTGACGATACGACCCATCAAACCACCGCCCTGCTGAATCCGGGTCAAGAGACCGTCCTTATTACCAGTGGTTGGTATCAAGGTCGCTGGAAAGTTGAATCAGCCAGTTTGATGAGTGACACCTCTGCCGAGGCAACCTCCACTACCGAGCAGACCAGTCGCCCGACCAACCGTCAAACGACTACAACTGTTCCGGCCATAAGCAACGGTCTACAAGGCCAACTCGTTTTTCAGACCTACAGCGGTGGCCCGATTTACATCATCAACGCCAATGGAACCGGCCTCCGAGAAATCACCACCGGCATGGATCCGCAAGTTTCACCGGATGGTACGCAGTTGGTCTTCACTCGTTGGGAGCCAGAATATGCGCTCTACACCATCAACCTAAACGGAACCAACGAGCGCCAAGTTGCTACAGGTTGGCGACAGATGAAGTCACCCTCATGGTCAGCCGATGGTAGCCGAGTGGTATTCAGCTATCAAGAAGGGGGGCGTTTAGATGACGAGTATCGAAGCATCAACTGGGCGCAAACCATGCGAACCGACGACACGCCCCGTATTCCTGATACGGCTCGCGACATCGAAACCGAAAACGGCACTACCACCTATCGCCTGCCCATGGACGCATATTGGCATCTGCAACAGATTGACCTACTCAGCGCCATGCCGATTGATACCTCGACCGGCAGTCGCTACAGCTACGGCTCTAGCTTCCATCCGCAAAACAGCCACCAAATCATCTACCGTGGAGACCGAGGGTTGGGTCTATACGATACGACCAGCCAAACCAGCCGCCCTTTGACGACCGACTATCGTGACAAAGCGGCTGTCTTCTCACCGGACGGCACCAAAATTGCCGCCTCTTACTGGCAAGAAGGGCATTGGGAAGTGCATGTCCTAAACGCTGATGGCACCGGACGACAACGTCTGACCGAAACACCCATGGCCGTTACGATTACCGAAAAACGAAGCTGGAACAACTCGGCACCGGCATGGTCTCCCGATGGGCAACACCTCACCTTTATGACCGACCGCACCGGCGAATGGGAGTTGTGGATTATGGATGTGGACGGGGCAAATCAGCGCCCCATGTTCACCAACGGCGCACTCGACGGCATCGAGTTTGAGTATGGCGGTGTTGACGAGCGTATGGTTTCTTGGAAATAGTTTAACTGGGAGCGCAGACATCCTGTCTGCGATGGGTTTGATGGTCGCCGATATGTATCGGCGACCCATACTTAGCGGATATTCATCCGCCATACATCTGTTGTGATGGCGAGGTTACACGTTTCGCAACGATCACGAAACATCAGAATATTTATTGGCGGTTGGTTATTGAGCCGACCAGCACCTTAGGCAGTTCCAGAAAAATAAATCTCCCGCCGTCCCCTGAGCCTGTCGAAGGGTAAAAGTTCAGTAAGAGCGCCCTAGAAACCCGATTTCTTAAAGAAATCGGGTTTCTGACGTTCCTTCTGGCGAGTTCACTGAATATTTACGTCGAAGGGGACTGGCTTCGGCAGGTTCAGCCAACGATTTTTGGGAGATTTTAAAAGTTGGAACTGCCTAAGTAAAGAACTATTCGCAGAGGCAACTACCGGTACTGCCGGTTACACAGAGAGCAGGTGAGGCAATGGTCAATAATAACTTGACGACAGGTTATATCTTCAGCAATATACTGTAAACAGGTTAAATTTCGGATAATAATCTGTTTTCGTCCGCCTACAACCAACTTATTATGCTTCCATTGACTTAAAATCCGGCTAACCATGTGTAGGGTTGTACCGGTCATTTCGGCAATCTCTTGGCGAGAGAGGGGGAAGTCGATTAAAATACCCTCCTCAACCCGACGACCCATTTGGTGAGCCAACCGGATTAAGGCATGGGCTGTCCGTTGTTCCACCGTTTCGGTGGCTAAACATCGGTAGGCATTTTGTAGCTGTTCTACTTGAGATAAAAGTTGTAGCTGTATATTAGTAGCTAATTGAGGATAACGCGCCAATAGCTGTTGGATAATTTCACACGGCCATGCAAACAGTAGGGAATCCTCAATCGCTTGAGCCGATGCACTGTAATGCGTTCCTTGAACTGTTGCCAAATTTCCGATACCTCGTCCAGGGCCAACATATTGAAAAATAACTTGTTGACCTGACATGCCTAACTGGATTATCCGAAAACGGCCATCCATAACCACAAAAAAGGTGGTGGCAACATCACCTTGGTTAAGGGCATAATCATTCTGTTTTATTGTGTGGGGGTAGGAGGCAGAAACAATAACTTCTAAATCTCTTTCGGCCAAATTATCAAACAGACCAACTTGCTGTAAAACTTCGTTATCCAAGAGCATGAATACCGATATTAGCCCCTTTTGCAAAAATTTCTTTGTACCGTAATTAGTTCGTTGGTCTGTATTATAAACGAATATCCCCAGCCAAGAAAACTTGGACTGGGGATATTTGATAATAACATTAAATTGTTGACGGCCTTTTTGTTGAATCGCTGAATCACTGAATCGTTCAATGCCCGTTGATGATGAAGAAACGGCTGTCCGTACCGACATTGCCCTTATCATACGCGGTAACATCAAGTCGATATAACCCGTTGGTTAATTTATCCCAATCAAAGGTATAATTTGGGGGATTTTCAGAATCACTAGCCGCCTTGGGAGAACGACATGGGTTCCCTCCAAAAGCACAATAAGGTGGGCCATAATCCATACGGCTCCAAATAATTTCACCCGTAGCAACATGAACAATTTCAAAACTGACCCACTCCTCATTAGAGAACGCAGGTGTTGTGGTAGCTGAAAACTGTGATTCGATAGTCGTAGTCATACCATCATTAATAACCTCATAATCTACAGCAGGTGTGGTAATTGATATGGTCAACCCAGTTGATATCACAGGTACGACTGGCGCTCCATAAGAACAGGTATGTGACTGAATCTTTGGATCACCACCATCGCCAACAAAATAACGAATAATAAACGTATCATCACGAATTTCAGGTGTTGTTGTATACCGATAGGTGGTAGTAAAAAGATGTTTGTTACCAGAGACAATTTTTTTGTTGAATGGTTGACTAAAATTATAGAGTATATAGGTAGGATAGCTTGTAGTATCAATGGCCCCAGTAATGGTTGGACTAGCACTAAGGGTTGGGGAATATTCATTCAGGAGAGTTGATCTGTACGCGATGAGATTGCCGGCGACTAAGGTAATCGTGGCAGTGTAGTTGTTTTTGGCCTCAATAATTGTTGTAGTGGTCGAAGCTAATTGGGTCGTAGTGATGGTAAACTTGACCTGATGACATTCTGAAACTGGAGCAGTGGTTTCATTATCAAGAATAACCACCGGAACAGTATCGGGTGTGCCTAACGTAGCCGCCACAGGTGAACTTAACGTCACCGTGAACAATAACAATTTGTCACCATCGAATACAGTATCATCCGTAATCGGAATAGTAAAATTTCCCGAAAGTCCCGCAGAAATGGTCAAACTGGTGTTACGGGCTTGATAATCAGTGCTGTCCAGTGCGGTACCATTACTGGTAGTATACGTTATCACAACAGGATGAATAGAGGCATGGCTCAAGGTTACGTCGATACTAGCTGGGCCACCGTTCTCAGCGACATTAAATCCGTTACTGGCAAATTGAACCGTCGGCTCATTATCCTGAATTGTCACTGTGGTGCTGTTTGGTGAACCAAGTGTGGCATTAGTTGGATTGCTTAAGTTAATCGTGAAATCTTCGGACGATTCAGCAGTAGTGGCATCGTCCATAATCGGCACAGTAATGTCTTGACTTGTCTCGCTGGAATTAAAGGTCAGCGTGCCGGTGGTAACAGTATAATCACTGCCGCTGAGGGCCGCGCCATCGTTAGTCGCATAATCAACCGTTATAGTATTACCCGAAGCAGGACTAAGAGTAACTTGCACGATGACAGAACCATCTCCCTCGGCGACGGTATAATTAGCGGCGGCAAATTGGAGTTGCGGGGGCGGGGTAACATCATCATTCACAATAGTGATGGTGGCACTGTCCGGCGAACCTAGCGTCGCTTTGTTTGGGTTACTCAAGGCAAAAGAGAACGTTTCATTTGATTCAATCGCGCCATCATTAAAGATAGTCACTGGAACGGTCATGACGGTTTGTCCGGGGGCAAAGGTAACAGAACCGCTGGCTATATTGTAGTCAATGCTAACGTTGGCTGACCCGTCGGCGGTAGCATAGTTAACGGTCACGGTGGTCAACGCCGGAGCGCTGAGTTGAATCTCTAGATTAACTGTTCCACCGGCTTCGTTGACACTGTAGGTACTGTTACTCAGATAGACGGACGGAATATCATCATTCACAATGGTCAGCGTTGCTGAGACAGGTGAGCCAAGGGTGGCACTGATTGGGTTGCTCAGGCTAAGATAGCAGGTTTCGTCATTTTCAATGACGGTCTCAACTCCAAGCGGGATGGTCAGCGTTTGACTGATTTGACTCGGAATGAAGGTCAATGTGCCGCTAGTAGTAGTGTAATCACTCCCCGCCGAGGCCGTACCATCACTAGTGGCATAATCAACATTAATGGTGGCGTTGACCGCTTTACTGAGTGTCACCTCAACCTGAACGGAGCCGATATCCTCGTTTTGGCTATAGCTACTAGCGGTCAACTGAATAGTCGGCGTATCCTCATCAACAATTGTCACCAGAGTTGAAACCGGTGTCCCCATGTCCATGCCAGTTGGATTGCCCAAATTAACGAAAAAGGTGCGATCCGGTTCAATGTTCAGGTTGTCAATAATAGGCACAGAGATTGTTTGAACTATTTGGCCTGGGGCAAAAGTTAGGATACCTGTCGTGTTACTGTAATCGATCCCGGCGATGGCACTGTTATTAGTGGTACTGTAGGCAATCGTGGTGACGATGCTGGCCGGTATATCGAGTGTCACGGTGATAGTCGCCATGCCGCCATTTTCCATGACACTGTAACTGGCACTTGAAAACTGAGCGGTAGGTGTATCATTATCCAAAATCGTCGCTTTGGCCGTGTCAGGCAGTCCTAATGTGGCGCTGATTGGGTTACTCAGCACAACATCAAAACTCTCTATCGTTTCAGTGTCAGAGTCGTCGATGATTGGCACGGTAAAGGTCTGGACCGTTTGAGCGGGGGCAAAGGTAAGCGTGCCAACACTGTTAGTGTAGTCGCTCCCAACCGTCGCCGAATCATCGCTGGTGCTATAATCGACCAGCACCGGATAAGGAGCGCTACTGTTCAAGGTAACGGTCAACGGGGCTAGGCCGATAGATTCCGGCACACTATAAGGGAAAATTGTGCTATCAAACTGAACGAGTACCGTGTCATCCTCATTGATAGAAACAAGGGTCACATTGGGTGAACCGACATTCAGGTTGGTGTAGTTGCTCAACTGCAAGACAAAGGTTTCAATCGATTCAATCACGACATCATCAGTGATGACAATGGCAATAGTCTGCTCGGCTTGACCGGGAAGAAAGGTCACCGTTTGACTAATCGGCAGGTAGTCAGCTCCAGCTGAGGCAGTACCATCTGATGAACTGAGTTTTACCGTACCAGTCACAATGGTCGGTTTATTGAGCATAAGTTTGATACTACTGGTCACACTGTTTTCATTAAAGATGTAGGCGGGTTGATCAAACCACACTTCGGGATGAGTATCATCATCCACAATGGTGACGATGGTTTGGTCAACGGGGCCTAATATCGCGTTAAGTGGTGCGCTCAAGGTGACGGTGAAGGTTTCATTCGGCTCGACAGTTGGAGAATCGCTAATTGGGATGGTAAATGTTTGGCTGAGTTGGCCTGTTGGAATGATAACGATACCACTCAGTCCAGTGTAGTCACTACCAGCTAGAGCAGAGCCATCATCGGTTTGATAGGTCACAGAAGTTGGCGCGCCGGACACGGTCGTCAAGGTGACAGCCAGAGTCACCATGCCATTGTTTTCTGGTACGGTATAGCTGTTTTGCTCAAACTGAACCGTAGGTTGATTGTCGTTATCCACAATGTTCAGAGAGGTAGTAATGGGTGTGCCGAGGTTTAAGTCGGTGGGATTATATAACTGCAAAATCACCTGCTCGCCCAGTTCATGGAGCAGGTCATCATAAATCGAGATAGTTACGGCTTGACTGGTTTGGCCGGGCGGAAATACCAACATGCTGTCGAGCAAGCTGTAATCAACTCCGGTTTGAGCGGTTCCGGCTGAGACGGTTAACGCAATAGTGGTCGTTAAGGCCGATGGTTCACTCAATATGACCAACAGTGAGGTTGTTAGAACGGATTCATTAACAAAGTACTGGTCGGTATCAAACTGAACCTGCGGCGAAGGGTCATTGTCAAGAATGGAGACGGTTGTGGTGGTGATTGAGCCAAGTAGGGCATCAACCGGATTCGATAATGATAGCTGAAGCGATTCGGTTGCTTCATCAAGCAGGTCATCAATAATCGGGATGGTAATGGTTAAACGGGTTTGATTCGGGGCAAAGGTGAGTGTTCCTGTGGTGGTGGTATAATCATCACCGAAAAGGGCAGTGCCATTTTCGGTCTGGTAATCCACGCTAACCGGCAGGCCTGATGGAGTGCGTAAAGTGACAGGAATCAAAGCCAAATCATTCTCATCAACAGAATAATCCGTTTGGGTAAATTCAACTCGAGGAGGACCATCGTCGTCGAGAATGGTCATGGTGGTTGAATCAAGCGAGCCGATTATTGCCCCGTCCGGTTGGCTCAAACTAAATTGAACCGTTTCGTCGATTTCTTGCTGACTATCATCAAGCACGCTGACAACAATAGAGGCGGTAGTCTGTCCGGCAGAAATGGTTAGTTGTTCATTCGTAACACTGTAATCCAACTCCGAGGTAGCTGTACTGTTGCTAATTGAATAAGCGACAAACACATCATGTCCGACAGTAGTGCTTAGGGTGACGGCAATCATGCTTTGTCCTGCGTTCTCCATGACTGAGTAAGTCGATTGGGTGAAGGCTATTTCTGGCAAATCATCACTGCGAATCACCACTTGCGCGGGATTGGGTGTACCGAAGCGGGCATTTTCTACATTGGTCAGATTGACAAAGAAGTTTCGGTCGGGTTCGGGGAGGTTATTATCCATTAGTAACACTGTATCAGTTTGAACCGTCTGCCCCAACTGAAATGTAACTTGTCCCTGACGGGCGATATAATCAAGACCGGCGATGGCGGTGTCATCCACAGTGTTGTATGTGCCAACAACCACCAATCCAGAGGGAGCACTTAAGGTCATGGTGATAATGGCGGTGCCGGTTCCTTCTTGGGCCAAATAGCTCGGCTGACTAAACTGAAGCATCGGGGCAGAATCATCATCAGAAATAAGCAGACTGGCTGGGTTAGTCCCACCTATAGAGGCACCGACTGGATTGCTCAAAATTAACGTAGCGACTTCTTGAGCTTCATCCAACAAATCAGCCAAAATCGGTACAGTAAAAGAGGCTGTGGTTTCTCCGGCGGCAAAAATTAGCTGATCTTGGGTTAGGGTGTAATCTTGTCCAGCGATAGCAGTTTCATCTTGAGTAGTATAATAAACCGTAACCGGAGACACGGAAGCAAAAGATAGGTTAACTTGAATAATGGCCGCGACCTCTCCTTCGTGTACGGTGAAGACAGGTTGAGCAAAGGTCAAAATCGGCTGAGGGATAGAGGTCGGTTTTTTGGTTGAATCGCTCGTGGGAATAGCTGTTGCGGGAGGGATAGGTGGAATACCTGTCACGGGTGGCACAACTGTAGCCGGAGGGGGCGTAAATACTGTTGTTGGCGGAACAACAACAGATGGTGCGACGGTAGGTGCAGATGTAGTCGTGGCAATAGCTGTTGGTCCGGCAGGGGTTGCGGAAGCAATGGCTGTTGGTCCGGCAGGGGTTGCGGAAGCAATGGCTGTTGGTCCGGCAGGGGTTGCGGAGGCAATGGCTGTTGGTCCGGCAGGGGTTGCGGAGGCAATGGCTGTTGGTCCGGCAGGGGTTGCGGAGGCAATGGCTGTTGGTCCGGCAGGGGTTCCAACGGCTGTCGAAACATCCGTCGGATTGGCGGCCACAGGGGTCGATACTGGGGTGCCAGGTGGTCGATTGGGCGTGGTAGAACTACCCGATTGAGGTGTTTGTGTACCAAAACCATTGCTACCTGTATCACCATTCGCAGTAGAATTTGGGGTGGCGGTTAGAACCACAACTTTCGGGGTTGGGGTTAAATTTAACATGCTTAAAGGGGTGGGAGTCAAATAAAACTGTATGATTGGGTTGGGTAATAAAGCAATATTAAAACGACTGTCTGCATCTGGTGTTTGAGTTGTTCGCAGGCGTAGCTCATCAAGAGCGGCTTCTTCAATAATACCGTCTAAATCTAAAGGAGCGACAACTAAATCGCCCATGTCAGAGTAGTTAGCACGGTCATCAGCTAACATGCTGGCACTAATCTGCTTGGGAGTAATGGTCATTAATGCTGTTTGCGACGAACAAAAAATACAGCTACAACTAATTAACAAAAACAGTATTGTTAACCAACGGAATTTGATGATTCTCCGTTTGTTTCGCATCCAGTTGCCCGCTTCATTTTGGGCTTCATTTTCAGCAGTTTGGGATGACATTACACCTCTTCCAATGTTAATGCCTACATTTTGGAAGTCCTAGATATTAACTATTTTTAGGCTGTTAAAAACAGTTAATATCAGTACACTGCAATCAAGAAAATTTGGACACAGATAAACACGGATTTCAAAAAGCATCCGTGAAAATTTATAAAAATCTGTATCCCATAATCTTTAATTGTGATTTCGTTGCGGTCTACTGAATATATAGTCCTATTAAACCAAGAATGGTTACGGAATAGTTTAGACCAATTAATAGTATAGAAAAGTCACTCAAAAAATTCAACTTGTATGATTTATCATTGAAATACGGCCGCACCTTCATCACCCCAGTCGTCGTCGTCCCAATCATCCCAATCGTCATCGTCGGAACTCGGCTCGGCTACAATTGGTAGCGAGAAACTAAATTCACTTCCTTGATATGGTGTGCTTTCCATCCAAATTTTACCGTCATTACGCTCGATAATAACTTTACTCAAATATAAGCCTAGACCAATCCCACTCAGCTCAAAGGTTTTCTTATCATGAATAGCTCGATAAAACCGAGTAAATAAATAAGATTGATCTTTTTCCAAAATTCCTACCCCGTTATCCTTGACCGATAAAATAGCCTGCTCGCCCTCCTTTTTTAAGGAAAGCAACACCTCGCCCTCAAAACTATACATGTGGGCGTTGCGGACTAAAGTTTTTAGTACCTGTCTCATTTTTTCCTCATCGGCACTAACCCATAAAGCTTCATCAGGAACAGACACATCAAAAGCCAGTTCCTTATCTTCCATAGGTCCAAACCAATCCTGACCAATTTGATCCACAATATCGGCTAGGTTGATTGCAGCTCGACTAATGGCAAAATTGTCTGCATCAATCTCCGACAAATCGACCATAGCCATGACCACATTTTTAAGGTCATTGGCTTGTTCGTCAGCAACATTGGCATTGTGGGTCATCTTCTCAAAAATTTTATCTGGTACTTGGGTCGCAATCATGGGCAACATCATTTTGATGAGGCTGATTGAACCAGTTAAGGGAAACATGGGGGTTTTCAATTCATGAGATACACTCTGAATAAACTTGTCTTTTAAGCGTTCAGCTATTACCTCTTGAGTGATATCGCGCAAAACAACCACCGAGCCAAGTTTATCCTCTGAAGATGTAATTACAGGTGCGGATAAAGCACTTAAAACTCGTTCTCCAATTTCTAGGCGGCGTTGCTCCAAATAAGCCAAATCAGTTATAGATGACAAGAGTATATCTAATGGACTTTGAGGTAATCGAGGCTCCTGAGAATCATCACTATTGTTATTACTTTCCTCTAAATCTTCACCAATATGATTAAGCACATTTGACGCGGCAGGGTTTTGGGTTATGATGTTCCCTGTAGAATCTTGAACAATTACACCGTCAGCAATACTGCTAAGAATTGCGTTAAGCTTACTGGCTTCCTGTTCCAATTCAATCGTTTTTTGTTCTAATTTACCGGTCATATTATCAAAATTAGCCGCTAAAACCCCAACCTCGTCCTTGCCTGTCAAACCAGTTCGACGCTGTAAATTACCACGAGCCACCGATTGTGTCACAGATACGAGGCGTAACACTGGATGAATAATTCTTTGAGAGACAACATAACCAACGACTAACACAACTACCATACCGACTGTAAATATTGCCGCTAATGTGTTTCGACTTAAGGCACTTGTTTCCGTCACAAAGTTTGTAGACAACACAACAGCAAAAACACCATGAGGTTTACCCTGTAACAAAAAAGGAGCATAAGCCAATCTGTAGGTGTTATTTTCAGTTGGAAAATCAGCAAAAATCGTTTGATCCGAGCCTGTTGCTAACACTTCTTGATATTTCTCAGGAGTAAAGATATTTTCTAGTGTTCCTTTATCAATACTATTTAATGTGATTGTTGAGCCTAAGATGTCCGGAGGATTCGAAAACAGTATAATATCAGCCGCGGCAACATCTTTTAATATTCGCAGATCATTATTCAAACGGGTTCCGACTAATACTACACCAACATTTCCAGATTCTGTTCGCAATGGTGACGCAGTATAAACAACCAACTCACCCGAACGCTCATCTACTGCGATTTCTACGGCCTTTGTATCACCCGCTTTGTCGGACAAAACCTCTAATACAGCTTCCCACTCAGACAGATTAACCTCAGTATCTAACAAGGCTTCAACACCATCCTGCACCCGTGGATCTCGAACAAGTTGTAGTTTAAGATCAGCGTTTGGGTCAACAAGCAATATACCGTCAATACCCGAATTAGTAAGCATAATAGGATATATTAAATTATTAACGGCTTCCCAATCTTGTTGAGCCGCCATATCAGATACACCTATGGTATTTACCACATCTCGGCCAACTTTCAAACGCAAACGTTCTAGATTAACTACCTCACTACTAATAATACGCCCTGCATCAATCAATTGGTTGGTGAAGCGTTCTTGAAAAGAACCAGCAACTAAACGAGTAACGACAAACGCTCCTAGTGCCGCTAAAACCAATGTCAGCATAGCATAAGGAATAATGATTTTATTACGAATACTTGATCGAATAAAGGTTATGGGGTTAAGTCGAGACCAGAAAGCCAAGGTTTTCATGATAGGGTTTACTAATACAGCCAGATTTATGTCTGGCGTTAAATTTAGAAAAGACTGCATTAATTATAGTACGTTAGCGAGAAAAAGAAACTTATAGGTTTAATTATAAAACTTTTTGAAGGTTATAGTAAGAGGATTTAAGGAGAGACGGCATCATTATGTATAGTTTAGATGATACTATATCAGCAATAGCTACGTCAATAGGAAAAAGTGGCGTGGGAATAATAAAATTAAGTGGGCCAAAAGCCTACACGATTACTCAACAAATATTTGAACCATACAAAAATATCAACCTGTTCAAACCTTATCATTTACACTATGGCAAAATTCATGACCCAGAATCAAACGACTTTATTGATGAAGCACTTGTAGTATACATGCCAAAACCACACAGTTACACATGTCAAGATGTTATCGAAATCCAAGCCCACGGTAGTCCTGTAGTGTTACAAACAATATTAGCATTGACATTACAGTTAGGAGCACGTTTAGCGGAAGCAGGAGAAATGACGTTACGTGCGTTCCTCAATGGCAGGCTAGACCTAACCCAAGCGGAAGCAGTTATTGATGTTATTGACGCTAAAACAGAGGCTAGTTTACGTGTGGCGACAAAACAGTTAGAAGGGGGTTTATCAAAACAGGTTGGTGATATTCGTCAGAACTTAGTTGATATTTTAGCATTCTTAGAGGCCAGCATTGATTTTGTAGAGGATGAAATTCCTCATCAAGATATTATCTTACCCCTTATAAAAATAAAAGTTGATTTAGAGAATCTGTTAAGCACAGCTGACCACGGCCTTATATACCGGCAGGGGGTTCATATAGCGATTGTAGGTCGCCCGAATGTAGGCAAAAGTAGCCTTCTAAATACTTTATTACGAGGTAACCGAGCCATTGTCTCTAGCATTCCCGGAACAACCAGAGATACGATTGAGGAAACCGTCAACATCGAAGGCATTCCCATAGTTCTTGTTGATACCGCCGGAATTCGTACAAAAACGACAAATGAAGTAGAACGGATTGGTATAGAGCGTAGCCAAAAAGCTCTCGAACAAGCTGATATAGCACTAATAGTCATCGATGGCAGTCAAAAATTGTGTGATACAGATTGGGCAATTGCTAAGTTGATTAGAAATAAGCCATCTCTATTAGTTATCAACAAAACTGATTTGTTATCTAACGATAAATTCAATGTAGATTCGCATTTTTTACCGGACATTCCTAACATCTATATTTCTGCTTTAAAGAATAATGGAATACTTAAACTCGAAAAAGAGATTACTCAGTTGATTATAGAGGATAGTATCACAACGTCCGATATTCCACTCGTTAGCAATCCACGCCATAAAAACCTATTACAACAAACAATACATGCAATAGAGATGGCAATTATAGCGCAAAGACAAAATATACCTTCTGATTTAGTTTCAATCGACATCCGTATGGCTGTTAATTCATTAGGTGAAATAACCGGAGAAACAATTACAGAAGGGTTACTAGATACAATTTTTAGCAAATTCTGTATTGGAAAATAACTGGTTTCCGGCGTGTCGGCTTCCAGCCAACATGTCGGCTGGAAGCCAACGCTCCATTTTCAATATCAGAAAATAAAAAAGAGCCTACTTGTAAAGTAGGCTCTTTTTTATAGAGCGGGGAGGGTGGGATTCGAACCCACGGTTGAGTTACCCCAACAACCACTTAGCAGGCGGTCCCAATCGTCCACTCTGGCACCTCCCCAATTAAACAAATTCACTTAGAAATAAAGTTTTACATCTTGGTAAAAGACATAAACTATTAGTATTATTGTAATGTTAATAATTATCTAACGTGAATAATTGCCTTTCTTCAAACGGAGGGAGAGGGATTCGAACCCCCGGAGACCTTGCGACCTCAGTGGTTTTCAAGACCACCGCATTCAACCACTCTGCCATCCCTCCAAAGCACTCAATAATAAGCCTATTTTATCAAAGGTTTATCCGAATGTCAACAACATAGTCACACAAAACATAATCTTTAACGTTTTGTGTATTGAGGTGCCTTTCTAGCTCGTTTAAGACCAGGTTTTTTACGTTCTTTAACACGATCGTCTCGAGTTAACAAACCATGTTTACGTAGCACTTTACGATTTTCTGGATCAACTTTTAATAATGCTCTAGCTATACCTAGGCGAATTGAATCGGTCTGTCCGGTTACTCCACCACCAGAAACCTTGACAGACACATCAAATTGACCCTGTGTACCTGTAACCTTAAACACATTATTGACCTCGACTTGGTCAATAGAACGAGCAAGATAATTCTCTAGTGTCTTATTGTTTACAGTAAATTCACCGTCGCCGTTAGGATATAAACGTACTCGAGCCGTGGATGCCTTACGACGACCAACGCCTTCAAAATATTGAGTATCAGCCATAAAAATTTTCCTTATACATTTAATTCTTGAGGTTTTTGAGCTTCATGAGGATGCTTATCACCTGCATAAACCTTCAGTTTTTTATACATTTTCCTACCTAAAGTATTTTTAGGCAACATTCCCCGAACAGCATGCTCTATAACTCTTTCTGGGAACTTTTTTAACTGATCACGTAGTGTAATTTCACTTAAGCCGCCCGGATAACCCGAATGACGATAGTATTTTTTCTGGAGTAATTTCCGGCCTGTTACATGTACTTTTTCAGCATTAATAACAATAACATAATCACCACAATCAACATGTGGAGTAAAAATAGATTTATGTTTACCACGTAAAACAGTCGCTATTTGTGTAGCTAATCGTCCTAAAGTTTTACCCTGTGCATTAACGACATGCCATTCAGGCACAATATCAGTTTGTTTAGCGCTAATCGTTTTCATCTTTATACCTTTAAACTCTATTGCTTACCCACTTATAATAAAATTAGGATAAACTACCTTCATCAAATACAAACCTTGAGCCGGAGCTGTTGGGCCTGAATATTTTAAATCTTTAGCCAGCAAAATTTTTCTTACATCATCTGGAATTAGCCGATTTAGTCCAACCAAGACCAAAGTTCCAACTATATTCCTAACCATGTGATATAAAAATGCATTCGCTGTTATATCAAAAAAAATTTTGTTGTTTTTAGCAAACCAATTAATAGCCATAATACGACGTACAGCATGTCCACCTATTTGTGGAGGTTTACCAAATGAAGAAAAATCGTACGTCCCAATAAGATGAGTTGATGCTTCTCTCATTAAAGCTAAATTTAATTTAGATCGAATGTAATGAGAATAAAAACGCTCAAAGACACTGAATGAAGTATCATTAACTATAACATATCGATACGAACGCTGTATGGCAGCATATCTAGGTGAAAAATCAGGTAATACTGTGACTAATTTTTTAACAAAAATATCATGAGGTAAAACGGAATTTAAAGCTCGACGTAAATCATCAGTAGAATGTCGCCAAACTGCATCAAATGCAATAACCTGTCCAGTAGCGTGAACACCCGCATCAGTTCTACCCGCTACACTAACACGAGTAAATACCTTCATGATTTTCGTTAATGTCTTTTCTATTGAACCCTGAACAGTACGTACATCAGGCTGTATCTGATAACCATGGAAAAGCGTGCCGTCATATTCAATGACGGCACAATAACGTTCTGACTCAAGATTTATCAACATCTAGCATTAACGTCTCTTATACACCAACGATCTCTATCAGAGCTACATTTGCGGCATCGCCCTGACGAGGACCTAATTTATATATCCTAGTATATCCACCTGCCTCCGATTCTATCACTGGAGCGATATCATCAAAAAGTTTTTGTAAAATTGCAGGATCGTATATATCACGAGCCGCTAACCGACGCGCATGTAAATCACCACGCTTGGCTAACGTAATTAAACGTTCTGCAATAGGCTGAACACTTTTAGCCTTTGCTTCCGTTGTTTTTATACGATTATGACGGAATAACTCGGTCGCCAAATTACGTAACAAAGCTTTACGATGCTTAGTTGAGCGACTAAGTTTTCTTCCTTTAATATTATGACGCATATAATCTCCCTTACTGCCCTAAATGTTCTGAAACAGACATCGGCATATTATCACTTTCATCTGTCAAAACATTTAAAAACCCTTTCTCTTCTAATTTATCCATCAGTTCATCCAGCGACTTTTGACCAAAATTACGAATCGCCAATAATTCATCTTGTCCCTTTTTCAACTTTTGTAAAATCTCACCGATTTGAGTAATTCCAGCACGCTTGAGGCAGTTATAAGCTCGAACAGAAAGTTCGAGTTCTTCAATAGGTGCTTCATATAATTTATTCGGAATTTCGCCTTCTTCTTCCACTTCCACAGGTATGTCTATTTCAGTAGCACCAGAAACAAGTGAAAAGTGTTGTACTAATATCTTAGCCGATTCACTTAATGCATCCCGAGGAAAAATTGTCCCATCAGTCGTAACATCTAATAATAAACGGTCATAATCTGTTGCCTGTCCAATGCGTGCACGCTCTACAGAATAATTAGCTTTACGTATTGGGCTAAATATAGCATCTACAGGTATCTCACCTATTGGCAATTTACCTCTTTCCTCTGCCGGCGAATAACCACGCCCCATCTGGACAACTAATTCCAAATCAAGTTCTGCATCAGGGGAATCAACGACTAATAAAGGTAGCTCAGGGTTTATTATCTCTACCTGAGTAGAGGATCCTACTAAATCACCACCCGTAACAATACCAACTCCTCTAACCTCTGCTCGTAAACGAACCGACTCATTTTGAAAAAGTTTGAAGCGCAACTGCTTTACATTCAATATTAATGCTGTCATATCCTCACGAACGTTCGGTATATTCGAAAATTCATGGTGCACACCACTAACTCTAATAGACGTAACAGCCGCACCGGTTAGAGAGGATAATAAGACACGGCGCAAAGCATTACCTAATGTTATACCATAACCATTTTCCAAGGGTCCTATACTAAAACGGCCAGATCCTTGTGAAATAGCCTCCGTTTCTATTTTGGGCAATACTAAATTAAAATCAGACAAAAAGCTCCTCCCAAAAACATACTGTATAAATTACCAACTTAACCATTTCTCATAAATAAATTCTGTATTTGACAACCTTTACAAAAAATTATACCCTACGCCTTTTAGGCGGACGGCAACCGTTATGCGGAATAGGAGTTCGGTCAGTAATTGAACGAAGCTTCATATCAGCTCCTTGAAGAGCACGAATCGCTGATTCACGTCCAGGCCCCGGACCTTTTACAAAAACATCCAGCTCGCGAACACCATGGTTTTGAGCTGTTTTGGCCGCATTACGAGCGGCCAGTTGAGCCGCATAAGGAGTGCTTTTTCGAGACCCCTTAAATCCGCTTGTACCACCACTAGCCCAACTAATAACATTTCCCTTTTGATCAGTAATTGTTACAACTGTATTATTAAATGTCGAATAAATATAAGCTCGACCATAAGGTATATTTTTTCGTTCTTTTCTACTACCAGATCGAACGCTATGTCCTTTTTTCTGCTTCGCCATAAATCCTCTATATTATTACTTTAGTTTTTACCTAGTTATCCGCAAGTGTAGAAAATTACACACTGTAGCTATTATTTACGTGGAGCTCGTTTCTTACCGGCAACTGTTTTACGGGTCCCTCTACGAGTTCGAGCATTAGTTCTTGTACGTTGACCACGTGCTGGTAAATTACGCCGATGGCGCAAACCACGATAACACCCTATTTCTTGCAACCTCTTTATGTTCATGCCAAGTTCACGTCGCAAATCACCCTCTACTACATAATGACGATCAATTACTTCACGCAAACGTATTATTTCATCTTCCGCCAAGTCTTTCACCTGAATATCGGGACTAACTTCCGTTTTTATCAAAATTTGTTTACTAGTATGCAAACCAATTCCATATATATAAGTCAACGCTATTTCAATCCGCTTACTACGAGGCAAATCAACACCAGCAATACGAGCCATATCTATTCTCCTTAACCTTGGCGTTGTTTATGACGTGGATTTCTTTTACAAAGAACTCGCACAACACCACGGCGTTTAACTATTTTACAATATTCACACCGACGTTTTACAGATGGTCTAACTTTCACAATACATTCTCCCTTATTACATTTATGTGATAAAGCCTTCATAGTGGCGCATTAATAATTGCGCTTCAAGTTGGCGAACAGTATCTAAAACAACACCAACAACAATTAATAACCCTGTACTTGTGATTAAAAGCGTTTGGGTTTGAGTAGCAGATTGAGACACACCCGGAATAACATTAACCAACCAAGGTAATACCGCAACAAATCCTAACATAAGTGCACCCGCAAATGTAATCCGCTGAACCACAGAATTAAGGTAAGCCTCAGTACGTTTACCTGGTCTTAATCCAGGTATAAAACCGCCCTGTCTTTGTAAATTATCTGCCAAATTCTGTTGCTTAAATATCACATCTGTATAAAAATATGTAAAGCCAACAACCATTATAAAATACACAATCCAATAGGGAAAAGCAGAAGGATCAGGGCTGAACCACTGAACTACACCCAAAGCAACATTATGAACAAAGCCATCAGGATACGCCGCAACAAAATAACTAGCTACGGCACTAGGAAAAATCATAATTGATTGGGCAAAGATTAAAGGTATCATACCTGCACTATTTACTCGAAGCGGAATATGTGTACTCTGTCCACCATAAACCTTAGTTCCTCGAACGCGTTTTCCATACTGCACAGGTATGCGACGCTGGCCTTCCTGAACTACAGCTATAACAGCTATCGTAAATACTGTTATTACAGCAAAAAGAAGCAAGTTACCCCACTCTTGACGACTAACAAAGCCTCCAATTTGGGCGGGCATCTCAGCCACAATACCGCCAAAAATTATTATAGATAATCCATTACCAATCCCTTGCTCCGTTATTAGCTCTCCCATCCAAACGGCTATCATAGTACCGGCTGTCATGGTCAATAAAATAGCAACTGTTGTTAACGGGTTTGTACTAAGTCCGAAATCAGGCATCATACCAGGAACAGTATTTTGCATAAAAATAGCCTGACCGTAGGCTTGCAAAAGGGCTAATGGCACCGTCATTAAGTAAGTATAAAGTGTAATCTTATTACGGCCTTGTTCTCCTTCCTTAGCTAATTCCTGCAATTGAGGCACTAACGGATTCAACAATTGCATAATAATCGACGCAGTAATATAGGGATATACTCCCATCGCCATTATTGAAAAATTTACCAAAGCCCCTCCTGATAAGAGGTTTAAGAACTGGACAATAACTTGCCCACCCGTTTGCCCTGTCTCTAAAAATTGCCGAAGGGCATCCGCATTAACACCTGGAACTGGTATATGGGCGGCGGCACGGTATACAACTAAGATCATTAATGTGAAAACTATTTTACGTCTTAGATCAGGAAGAATTATCGCATTTCGTATCGCATCTATCATTTGATTATCCTATGATAACGACAAAACTTCTACGCTACCACCAGTTGCCTCAATTTTCTCTATTGCTGTTTTAGAAAAACGGTGAGCTTTAACATGAAAGGTCGAAGTGAGGTCACCGTCTCCTAGAATAGCAACAGCCTTATCTGAACGTTTAATAAGTCCAAAATTAACTAATAACTCAGGTGTAATATCTTGTTCGATATCGCCTAAACATTCCTGTAGACGACTAACATTGATAGGTTTATAGTGGACACGACGAATATTTGTAAATCCTCGACGAAAGGGTAATCGACGAACCAAAGGCAATTGACCACCTTCAAAAAATGGTCCCTTCCCACCTCCTGAACGAGCTCCCTGTCCTTTCATGCCTCTTCCAGAAGTTTTACCTTTCCCAGAAGCCATACCCCTTCCAACTCTCTTTCTACGTTTTCTACTACCAGACGCAGGTTTTAAATCATGTAATTTCATATCTAACTAAACTCCAACAAACAGCTATAATAAACCCCTTAGTTAACCACCACTAAATGAGATACTTTTGTTATCATGCCACGAATAACCGGAGTGTTTTTGTGTTCTACGGTTTGACCAAGTCGACGTAATCCAAGAGCGCGAACGGTACCTTTTTGTCGCTTAGAATAACCAATGGCACTTTTTACCAAAGTAATTCTTAAGGTACTAGATATTTCATTAGACATGATTACCTTTCCTTGAAACCCAAAAGGGCTGTACCTGTTCAATTGGTAAACCACGATTACGCGCCACTTCAACGGGATCTTGCAATTCATTTAATGCCTTAATTGTAGCTTTTACAACATTTAAGATGTTAGAACTTCCTTTGCTCTTCGTCAAAATATCACGAACACCAACCGCCTCAATTACAGCACGAACACCTCCTCCAGCAATTACACCCGTTCCTGGAGATGCCGGCTTCAAGAATACCTCTGCTGCACTAAAACGACTAGTTATTTCATGAGGAATTGTAGTTCCAATAGTTGCGACCTTGCACATATCACGTCTAGCCCGTTCAGAGCCTTTACGGATAGCCTCAGGTACTTCACGTGCTTTACCAACACCAACACCAACACTACCTTTGTTATCACCAACAACAACAACAGCTCTAAAACTAAAACGCCGACCACCTTTTACAACTTTAGCAGTTCGAGCAATATGCACCACTCGCTCATCAAACTCATCCACGGCATTTTGAAATTCACGTTTTGCCACAAAATTCTCCTTAAAACTTTAATCCATTTTCTCGGGAACTATCCGCCAATGCCTTTATCCGACCGTGATATTTATATCCTCCACGATCAAACACAACCTTAGTCACACCAACTTCTAATGCACGTTCAGCTACTAATTTACCTACAATTTTAGCCTGTTCAGTTTTCGATGGTTTCTCCGCTAAAACCTTAATAGAAGTATCCAAACTAGAAGCCGAGGCTAAAGTAACTCCTTTTGTATCATCTATAACCTGAGCATATATATGGTTCAAGCTACGAAATACATTTAAACGGGGCTGATTAAGAGTACCATTAACGTTTTTTCGAACTCGTGCATGACGCCGTTTTCTAGCTAAATAATTAAGATTAGTTTTTGCCATAATGTATCTACTCACAAATTATATCTTTTGCCGTTACATGCTTGACCTTACTACTTGGCCTTACCAGTTTTACCAGCCTTACGGATAATAGTTTCATTGGCATATCGTACACCCTTCCCTTTATATGGTTCCGGGGGTCGAACTCGACGAATTCTTGCCGCTATTTCGCCAACCAAGGCTTTATCTATACCATTAACTGATAACTGAGTACCGGACTTATCTACTACAAAACTAACATTTTCTTGGGGATTAAACACAACTGGATGTGAATATCCTAAATTCAAAACTAATTTCTTACCCTGTAAAGCAGCCTTATAACCCACACCTTCAATAACTAGATCTTTCGTAAAACCTTTACTAACGCCAAGTATCATGTTATTTACTAAAGCACGTATAAGACCATGCTTGGATCTATGTAAACGATGATCAGTACTGCGGTTAATAATAACCTCACCACTTTCTTGTTTAACAGAAATCTCTGGTGGAAAACTATGTTGTAGCTCTCCTTTAGGGCCTTTTACTATAATCAAATTTTGATCGATTTTGACTGAAACACCCGCTGGAATAACAACTGGCAATCTACCTATTCTCGACATTATCTAATGCCCCCTTAACTACCAAACATAACAAAGAATTTCACCACCGACATTTTGTCGGTGCGCTTGATTACCCGTTATAACACCTTTAGAAGTAGACAATATACAAACTCCTAAGCCACTTCTCACATGAGGAATATCATTTTTTCTGCAATATACCCTTTTCCCAGGCTTACTTACACGCTGTAAACCACCGATAACCGACCGAGGTTTACGTTCTTGAGTATATTTGAGACGAACTAGCAACGTAGATGAAATTTTACCGGGCAAAACCTCATAATCCTTAATAAAGCCCTCATCTTTCAATATAGAAGCTATTGATTGCCTCATTGTAGAGGTAGGCATAGCAACTTGAGAATGCTGAGCAAGGCCAGCATTACGAACTCGGGTTAACATGTCAGCAATAGAATCTGTTACACTCATAAGTTTTTTTCACAAATTTAAATAAATAATAACAATAAAAAATTTAAGTCCTACCAGCTTGATTTAACAACACCTGGAATCTTACCTTCATTGGCTAATTTACGAAAACAAATTCGACATAAACCAAACCGACGCATATACGCACGCGGCCGAGCACATTGAGTACATCGATTACGAACACGCACCGCATATTTTCTACGTTCTTCCCGTATTGTCATACATTTTTTCGCCATACGTTTACTTCTCCTTAAAAGGCATACCCATCAAACGCAACATTCGGCGACTTTCCTCATCATTCTTCGCCGTTGTTACAATAGTCACACCCATTCCCCGAACTTTGTCGATTTTATCGTAGTCAATTTCAGGCCATACAAGTTGTTCAGTTAATCCCAAACTATAATTGCCACGCCCATCAAAAGAATTAGGTGAAATGCCTCTAAAATCTCTCTGCCGAGCCAAAGCAATATTTAATAACCTATCTAAAAAATCCCACATCCGGTTACCACGTAATGTAACCTTAACTCCGATAGGGTTGCCTTCTCGCAACTTATATGTAGCAATAGATTTTCTCGCACGAGTTACAACGGGTTGTTGACCAGTAATAATTCTAACATCATCAATAGCACGTTCAATCGCCTTAGCATTTTGCAATGCCTCACCTAAACCTACATTGACGATTACTTTCTCTACATTGGGAACCTGATGAATATTAGAATAATTAAATTCATCCAGCATTGCCGGAATAACCTGAGTTCTATATTTTTCCTTCAGACGAGCTATAGCCATGTTATCTTATCCGTCACTAAAACAATTTTAGTCAATATTTTCATTACAAAGCTTGCAAAAGCGTATTTTTTTACCATCCACTTCTCTAAAACCTACCCGAGTAGCTTCATTACAATCAGAACAAACAAGCATTACATTCGATACATGAATAGGAGCACGAATCTCAACTATTTCACCTTGAGTGTTAGCTGAAGATTTTTTTTTGTGTTTCTTGCGGACATTTAATCCTGATACGCGCACAAAATCACGGTTTTTGTCCCGGCCGAGTCGTTTTTTCGTCCTTCGATCTATATACCAAGCCAGTATAATCTCTTCGACTTCGCCCCGCTCACCCTTCTCATTACCACTTATTACTTCCACTAAATCATCTTTCTTAATTCGCTGCATATTATATATCCTTTTGTTCTCAAAGAACCTCTGGTGCTAAAGAAACTATCCTCATAAATCCCTTTTCCCGCAATTCACGAGCGACAGGACCAAAAATACGCGTACCACGAGGCCCTTTTCCTTCAGTATCCAAAATCACGGCGGCATTATCATCAAAACGAATATACGAGCCATCGGTACGCCCTATTTCTTTGCGCGTCCGAACAATAACAGCCTTAATTACAGATCCTTTTTTAACAGTACTATGAGGAGCAACTTGTTTAACCGTTGCAGTAATTATATCACCAATACTTGCATAACGGCGGGCAGACCCTCCAACAACACGGATACATAAAATTTCTTTTGCGCCGCTATTATCAGCTACTTTTAGACGGCTTTCTTGCTGTATCATAATAATCTTCCAAAGTTATAGTTTGTAATAAAATTCTAACCTAATACTCGAACCAAAGACCAACGTTTTTCCTTACTCATTGGTTTTGATTCAATAATCTCAACAACATCTCCTGTAGAAGCCTTATTGCTCTCATCATGAACCTTATACCGTTTATGAAGTCGAACCACTTTTCCATAACGAGCATGTCGTCTCAGACGTTCTACCTGAACAACTATTGTCTTATTCATTTTGTCGCTTGTAACACGACCAATCAGTACTCTTCGCCGTTCTCTAGCCATAATACCATTCCACCTGGTAAATAAATCTAATTACTGTTTTTTCGTTCATTTAAAACAGTTTTCATACGAGCTATATTTTTTCTGATTTTTTTAGGAAATGTTGTATCTTTCAACTGTCCAAAAGCTGTTTGAAATCGCAAATTAAAAAGTTCTTGATACGAATCATCTAATTTCTTATAAATTTCATCTGCAGACCAGTTTCGAATTTCATTCGCACGAAAAGATTTCATTTTTGTATTCTCCTATCCTAGTCCGTTCTATGTATAAACTGAGTTTTTATGGATAGCTTGTGAGAGGCTAAACGCATCGCTTCTTTTGCGATTTCTTCTGGCACACCTGTAATTTCAAAGATCACTCGCCCAGGTTTAACTACTGCAACCCAATACTCTACGGCACCCTTCCCACTCCCCATACGAGTTTCGGCGGCTTTTGCTGTAACTGGCTTATCAGGAAAAACACGAATCCATAACTTTCCACCACGTTTTACGTAACGAACAATTGCTCGACGAGCAGATTCAATCTGACGACTTGTCATCCAACATGGTTCCAGAGCCTGCAAACCGTATTCTCCAAATGAAATTGTTGAACCACGATATGCTTTACCTCTTAAACGACCACGCATTTGCTTGCGATATTTTACACGTTTAGGCATCAACATAATAATAAAACCTCAATAGCCATTAGTAAGATAATGACCCTTATCATCCTCAATTCGAAAAACCTACATTCGCTTCTTCTTTGGGCTTAGGAAGTATATCCCCTTTATACACCCAAACTTTAATTCCTATTTTGCTAAATGTTGTTAATGCTTCAACATTCGCATAATCTATATCAGCGCGCAATGTATGACGGGGTATACGACCCTCTCGTTGTGATTCGCGGCGAGCCATATCAGCCCCTCCCAAACGTCCACTACACGTTATCATAATTCCCTTGGCACCTGCTCTATTCGCTCTACGAATAGCTTGTTTCATTGCCCTTTTATGAGAGACACGATTTTCTATCTGTTGAGCAATTGATTGACCAATAAGAAATGCTGACATATCTGGGTTCTCAACTTCTACAACGTCCACATGTATTTTCTTTTTTGTCAAATTTTCTATTTTTTTCCGCAATTGATTGACCGAACTACCCTTTCGACCAATAACAATCCCCGGCTTTGGCGTACTTATCTTAATCGAAATTTGCTTAGCGGCAGGAAGACGTTCAATATCAACGCTCGCTACACTACCACGTTCATGACTAGCAAAAATCAATTCTCTCAACTTAAGATCCTCGGCTAACAGAGTTTGATATTCCTTGCCCTCAGCATACCAACGAGCATAATGCTCTTTAACTATACCCAATCTAAATCCAATAGGATGAACTTTACGACCCAAATTTACATCTCCTTAACTAAGTACATATTAAGATTACTCTAGATCTTCTTCTGAAGCCTCGATATCATCTTCCAAAACAACCGTTATATGTGCCATTCGTTTTTTGATTGGCTTAAATCGACCACGAGCTCCATAACGCCCACGGCGTAAACGTGGCCCCTCATCAACCTTAATCTCAGTAATAACCATATCCTCTGGATCAAGTTTAAGATTTTCCTCAGCATTACCAATAGCACTTTTTATTGTTTTATAGACCGGAACTGCCGCGGCTTGAGGCAATACAGTTAAAACATCTAATGCTTCGAGTGCCCTCATTCCTCTTACAGAATTCACCACTCGACGCACTTTAACCGGAGAACCTTTTATATATTTTGATACAGCTCTAACCTGAAATTCACCCATATTAAAACACCTTTCTCAAATTTAAAGTAGATACAATCAAAAAGAATAACTAACGAACTTTCTTCTCTCTAAGGATATGTCCTCTAAAGTAACGCGTTGGTACAAATTCTCCCAAACGATGTCCTACCATATTTTCTGTCACATATATAGGCACATGTCTACGACCATCATGCACTGCAATCGTATGACCAACCATTTGAGGAAAAATCGTACTTGCACGGGACCAAGTACGAATAACACGCTTCTCCCCAGAAGCGTTCATCGTCTCTACTTTTTTTAATAGTTTAGGGGCTACATAAGGCCCTTTTTTGAGGGAACGAGTCATTTGCTCTTATACTCCTAATTCTATTTCTTACGTCGACGAACAATATATTTATCGGTTCTTTTATTTTTTCGCGTTTTAGCCCCAAGAGCTGGTTTACCCCAAGGAGTTTTGGGGCCAGGCATCCCGATAGGTGTTTGCCCTTCACCACCACCATGAGGATGGCTCTTTGGATCCATTGCTGAACCACGAACGGTAGGACGGATTCCTAACCATCTTTTACGACCAGCCTTACCTAGCACCAAATTACCATGTTCACGGTTACCAACCTGACCTATCGTAGCCAAACAATTCTGGTTAACCAACCGCACCTCACCACTAGGTAAACGGATTTGAGCGTATGCTCCTTCCTTAGCCATTAATTGAGCCGCTGTTCCAGCAGAACGAACAAGTTGTCCGCCACGTCCGGGTTGCAATTCAATATTATGCAATAATGTACCCAAGGGTATTCTATATATAGGCAACGCATTTCCTACTACAATACCAGCCTCTACCCCTGAAATAACTTTATCACCCACATGTAAACCTACAGGAGCAAGAATGTATCTTTTTTCCCCGTCCACATATACAACAAGTGCAATACGAGATGTACGGTTAGGATCATATTCAATAGAACGAATGATACCAGGAACACCATGTTTATCTCGTTTGAAATCAATAATCCGATAACGCCTTTTATGTCCACCACCTCTATGACGCACCGTAACACGCCCCTGATTATTACGCCCCGCTTTCTTTTTTAAGGGAGCCAAAAGAGCTTTTTCGGGTTTAGCTCGGGTTATTTTTTCAAATGTAGAAACTGTCATACCACGTCGCCCAGGTGACGTAGGTTTATAAGCTTTTATCGGCATAATAATGCTACCTCATAAATAATTACTAAATTACTAAACACCTTCAAATGCTTCTATTTTCTGCCCTTGAGCAAGGGTAACTATTGCTTTTTTATAGGCAATTTTTCGACGAACTCTTTTCCGTCCCCATCGCCCAAATTTTTGAGACCTATTAAGAATACGTACGCGAACTACATCTACATCAAATACATCTGTTATTGCCAAGGCAATTTCAACCTTATTCGCTCTTCGGTCAACAAAAAAAGTATATTGACCCACCTCTTTTAATATATTACTTTTTTCCGTATTAGCGGGCTTTATAATAACCTTATATGAATTTTGTTCCATAATTATACCTTTTAATCAAAAGTGCCTATCCCAAATATCCCTCGATCAGTGCAATGGATTCTTTCGGAACAATAACGTAATTATATTTTAATAAATCTCGAACATTCAGATAATCAGCACGCAAAGTTATAACAGAGGATACATTACGAACACTTCTCTCGATATTTTCATTACTTTCTGGAAGAAGAAGAACCGCGCTAGTTTCAATATTCAGATTGTTCAATAGGTTTAATACATTTTTAGTCTTAACCATATCAAAAGATAATTCATCTAATACAATAATTTCTCTTTCCATGACTTTAGCCGACAAAGCCGACTTTAAAGCCAAACGACGCATCTTCCTAGGCATCTTCTTGCTATAATCACGCGGTCGAGGTCCATGTGCTTTCCCTCCTCCTACAAAAATAGGGGCTTTACGACTACCATGCCGAGCACGGCCAGTTCCCTTTTGACGATACCATTTTGCAGTTGTTCCGCGTACTTCACTTCTAGTTTTTGCTTTGTGAGTGCCCTGACGAGCATTAGCTTGCTGGCGGACAAATGCTTGGTGCATGACCGAAACATTTGGTTCCACACAAAAAATATCATCTCTAAGATCTATATCCCCAACTACTTCGCCTGATATATTTTTAATATCGACAATCATTATTTATCCCCTGATGGTCGTTTAGTCTTCACAGCCTCTCGAATCATAAGCAACCCATTTTTTGCTCCAGGAACAGCGCCTTTAATTGCTATCAAATTCTTTTTGGCATCAACTAAAGTAATACGCAAATTCTGAACAGTTACACGTTCACCACCCATCCTACCTGCCATCCGCGTCCCTTTAAATATACGCCCCGGTGTAGAACCAGCTCCTACAGATCCAGGAGCCCGATGTCGGTCTGATTGGCCATGTGTCTTAGGACCACCCTTAAAATTATGTCGTTTTACTCCACCAGCAAAACCTTTACCTTTACTAGTGGCCGTCACGTCTACCAAATCACCATTCTCAAAAACAGAGGCTTCTATTTTCTGCCCAAGCTCATAGTCATCAGAATTCCCCACAGAAAGCTCACGCAAATAACGCAACATAGGAGAACCTGATTTAGCTAAATGCTTACGTTTCGGCTGACCTAAAGCCTTATCATTCACCTCAAAGAAACCTAATTGAATTGCATGGTAGCCATCCAACTCCATTGTTTTCTTTTGAGTAATATAACATGGGCCAGCCTCAACGATAGTAACGGGAGTTACTACACCATCATCCCCAAACACTTGGGTCATGCCTAATTTTCTACCTAAAATACCCTTCATGTTATAACACCACCAGAGTCTACTATCAAGAAACTTCTTTATCCTACACAGGTAGACTCTACTCCTTACTTGATTTCTACATCTACACCAGCAGGTAGATTAAGTCGAACTAAAGCATCGATTGTTTTTGCTTTAGGTTCTACAACATCTATTAAACGCTTATGAGTACGAATCTCAAACTGTTCACGAGAATCCTTATCAATAAAAGGAGATCGTATAACTGTAAATTTTTCAATTCGTGTTGGTAATGGCACAGGACCGACAATGGCCGCACCTGTACGTTCTGCGGTATCAACTATTTGCCGAACCGATTGATCTAAAACTCGATGGTCATAGGCCTTTAGTCGAATTCTAATTTTTTGTTTCGCCATAGTCACACTTTAACCTTGCAATTGCTTACTCAATAATTTTAGTAATAACACCCGCACCAACCGTACGACCACCCTCACGAATAGCAAAACGGCTACCTACTTCTAGTGCAACAGGAACAATCAACTCTACATCCAAGTTCACATTGTCTCTCGGCATCCCCGAGCTTTTTCCTCAGGTGCTTTATCAATCTCATCAAATTTTGAAAAATCAGCTAACCCTTTCAAACTCAAGGCTTTTGTAATTGCCGCCGTGAGTGATGTCTTACCGTGATCCACGTGGCCTATCGTGCCGATGTTTACGTGGGGCTTATCCCGTAAAGATTTTTCCTTTGCCATAACAAATCCCTAAAAAATCAACAACGCCTTGCCACCAATGAATTTGCGGCGAAAACCAAGCTATTATAGTCATATTTAACAGTTTGTCAAATCAAGAACAAATTTCTTTAATATCGAGTTCCGGTTACAATTTTCTCTTTTACTGATTTTGGTACTTGGCTATAATGCTCAAATTCCATTGTAAATGTAGCTCTTCCCTGCGTCATCGAACGAATATCTGTAGCATAACCAAACATTTCAGACAAAGGAACAAAAGCAACTATTGAGGTAACACCACCTACACGTGGTTCCATGCCTTCAATACTTCCACGTCGCGAGGACAACTCTCCCATAACATCTCCAGTAAAAGAATCTGGGGTAGTGACCTCAACCCGCATAATTGGCTCTAACAATACAGGCCCAGCTTTTTGAACTGCCGCCTTAAATCCCATAGACCCAGCTATTTTAAAGGCCATTTCAGACGAATCAACATCATGATAAGAGCCATCATAAAGCGTAGCTTTTATATCAACCATGGGGTATCCAGCCACAACTCCAGTAGACATTGCTTCTTTTACACCCCGCTCAACAGCCGGTATATACTCTCTAGGTATTGCTCCGCCGACTATTTTATTTTCAAATTCAAATCCCTTACCTTTTTCTAAAGGCTCAACCTCTAAATGAACATCACCAAATTGGCCACGCCCACCTGATTGACGAACAAAGCGACCTTGAGCCTTAGCCAAACGAGTAATTGTCTCACGATAAGCAACTTGAGGTTTGCCAACATTTGCCTCAATTTTAAATTCACGTCGCAAACGGTCAACAAGAACCTCTAAATGCAACTCACCCATGCCAGATATCTGCGTTTGTGCTGTGTTTTCGTCAGTTCTAACCTGAAATGTGGGATCTTCTTCAGATAATTTTTGAAGAGCTATACCAAGTTTATCTTCATCAGCTTTCGTTTTTGGTTCAATGGCTAAACTAATAACTGGATCAGGGAAAGATATCGTTTCCATCACAACAGGATATTTAGATTCTGCGATGGTTTCACCTGTAAATGTATTCTTCAATCCAACAACGGCCGCTATATCACCCGCAGAAATTTCATTTATCTCTTCTCGATTATTAGCATGCATTTGAACCAATCGCCCGATTCGCTCCTTCTTCCTCTTACTCGTATTCTGTACAGTCGTACCTTTTTTAATCGATCCAGAATAAACCCGCATGTATGCCAAACGACCAACAAATGGATCAGTAACAATCTTAAAAACAAGAGCCACGAATGGATCATTCTCGTCAGAACGAACTGTAACATCCTCTTCTGTATCCGTGTTGTAACCGGTTTTTGGAGGAATATCTTTAGGAGAAGGCAGGTAAGCAACAACTGCGTCTAATAAACGCTGAACACCTTTATTCTTAAGAGCTGATCCGCACAAAACAGGGACAATTTTACCTGAAAGAGTCGCAACCCTCAGAGCCTGTTGCAATTCATCAAAGGTTATATCCTCACCTTCCAAATACTTTTCAGCTAAATCATCGTCTACCTCTGCGACTTTTTCCAAAAGATTGTCACGCAACAACTCAGCTTCATCATTCAAGTCATCAGGAATAGGTCTTGTCTCTCGATTTTTACCTAGATCATCTAAATAATATACTGCTTCCATCTTTAGCAAATCAACAACACCTGCAAATTCCGAACCCGCTCCAATGGGTATCTGGACAGGCACGGGGTTGGCCTGCAAACGATCAACTATCATATTCACTGTTCTAGAAAAATCAGCCCCAGTACGATCCATCTTATTAACAAAACAAATCCTAGGCACACCGAAACGATCAGCTTGTCGCCATACCGTTTCTGATTGAGGTTCAACACCCGCAACGCCGTCAAACACGACAACACCACCATCCAATACTCTTAATGAGCGCTGAACTTCAGCCGTAAAATCAATATGGCCAGGTGTATCAATAATGTTAATTTGATGGTTGCCCCACTCACATGTGGTAGCGGCAGAAGTTATAGTGATACCACGCTCTTGCTCCTGCTCCATCCAATCCATAGTAGCGGCACCATCATGCACTTCACCAATACGATGAATTTTTTGTGTATAAAACAAAACACGTTCAGTGACAGTCGTTTTGCCAGCATCAATATGAGCAATGATACCTGTATTTCTTGTACGTTCTAAAGGATATTCACGTGCCATTTCATCAACTCTCAACGGTTATCATAATGTTACGCGCTATACACACGCTCCATATCACGATAAACCAAAATTATCATTTTGCATTAAAAAAGGCTCTTAACAAGAACTTCTAAAGAGCCTTGGTCTTCCATAAAAATAAAAATATACGCGCAAACGCTTAACAAAAAGAAACGCCTACCATCGGTAATGAGCAAAAGCGCGATTAGCCTCTGCCATACGATGCGTATCCTCTTTCTTCTTAACTGTCGCACCCTGACTATTAGCCGCGTCCATAAATTCAGTGGCTAACTTTTCAACCATTGATTTTCCTGAACGAGCACGGGCACTAGCAACCAGCCAGCGTATAGCCAAACTTTGCCGACGATCTGCTCGAACCTCTAATGGAACTTGATAGGTTGCCCCACCCACACGCCGAGGTCTAACTTCAACCAATGGTGTAGCATTTTTAACAGCACGTTCAAAAATCTCAATTCCCGGCTTCCCCGATCGATCACCTATCAAATCTAAGGATTTATAGAGCACCGAGGCGGCAGTTGTCTTTTTACCATCTCTCATCAATCTATTAATGAAGCCCGATATCAGCTTACTATTATATTTATAATCTGGCTTTACAATACGTTTTTCAGCTCGGTTTCTTCTAGCCATTACACAACACCTCAAACAAACATATTTAGGTTAATCTACTCAACCAAGAAGTCTCAAATTTATTTAGGCTTCTTGGTTCCATACTTAGAACGACCACGACGCTTCTTATCAACACCTGTCGAATCTAAAGCACCACGAACGATATGATAACGAACACCGGGCAAATCCTTAACTCGGCCACCTCGAACTAACACAACCGAGTGTTCCTGAAGACTATGTCCTTCACCCGGAATATAGGCCGTAACCTCAAGACCGTTAGTAAGTCGAACCCGAGCCACTTTCCGCAAAGCAGAGTTAGGCTTCTTAGGTGTCATAGTACGGACTTGAGTACATACACCTCGCTTTTGAGGAGAACCATCGCTAGATTGGCGTCGCCCCTTTAGGGCGTTATATGTAAACCGGAGAGCAGGAGCCTTATTTTTTCCTTTTTTCACCTTACGGCTTTTACGGATTAATTGATTAACTGTTGGCAAAAAACACCTCCAAACACTTTTCAAAACTTTTTGTTTTATTATTTACTCAAACAATATAAGAGACCACCGAAAAACACCACTCGGTGGCCTCTCTTTCACTGATTATTATTACAATCGATTTTTAACAAACTTTAGTAAAGTTACTTGCGAGCAAGCATAATAACACAACTCTACATTGTTGTCAAATCGAATATTTTAAAAATGTTTACATAACCTATTATCAAGAGCTACGCTAAAACACGTCTAATGGATTTGTCTTATGACCGCGACAACACGCCCTTGAATTTCAACCTTATTGGACGAAACATAAATTGGTTGCATAGTCTTATTTTCGGGTTGTAATCGAATTTGATTACCTTCATGAAAAAATCGCTTTAGAGTTGTTTCCTCTTGATCTACAAGCCAAGCCGCAACCATGTCTCCATTCTCCGCAGTATTTACATGACGCATTACGACAACATCACCGTCATTAATTAATGCATCAATCATAGACTGCCCTTTTACCCGTAGAGCATAGAGATTTTTATATTCTGGCACTAAATCACGCGTTAGCTGAATAACATCAGTATCACGATCATAAGAGCCTTCTGGTACAGGTATTGGATTACCCGCCGCAATACGTCCTAACAAAGGAATAGATATAAAATTAGCAACGTCAATCGCTTCAGTCTCTTCTTGAACGAGTCGAATACCTCGTGATATTGTTCGATCTCGATATATGTGACCTAAACGTTGCAATACATCTAAGTTATAGTTTACAACAGATGTAGATGTAATATTAGCGGCACGTCCAATTTCCCGAATTGTAGGCGGATAGCCGTTTTCTATAATAAATTCCCGCAAAAAACCTAAGATGTTTTGTTGTCTCTCAGATAACGCCATAACAACAACCTCCTTAATTAATAGAGCATTTGTTCCGACCATTTGTACTAGTAACCCATTATACTTGAACACACGTTCTATGTCAATTAAGTAAAAATAAAAAAGACTCGACCAATCGAGTCTTTCAGGTTATTCAACACAATAAGGTACCTAAACAAAGTATTGTAGAAGGCTTAATTCCTATAAGATATGCCCCATAATTTAAGATCACACACCTATCTATCAACCAAAAACAGCTAATGACATTAGATTAATTAACGGAGTAGGCCAAAGTCCAAATAATAAAGTAAACATTGCTGTAACGGTAACAGCTATAGCGATAGGAGCAGGTAAAGCGATAGGCGTTGTTTCAACATCTGCCTGCTCAGTATGCATATACATTTGAACGACAACTGATAAGTAATAGAAGGCTGATATAGCACTATTGATCATCCCGATAGCGGCTAACCATCCCAAATTAGCATCAACAGCCGCCCAGAATATATACCATTTACCCCAAAAGCCAATAAAAGGTGGAATACCTGTCAGTGAAAACATGAACAGTAGCATTACAAAAGCTACAAAAGGTTGTCTTGTCGATAGTGTCGTATAATCAGAAAGCTTTGTGCCAATTTTTCCCTGCTTCTCTAATAAAGCAACAACCGCGAATGCTCCAATATTCATAAAAGCATACGACATCAAATAAAAGAGCAAACCACTAACAGCTTGAACACGATAAAGTTCATTACTAGCTGGCAAGGCCGCAACACCAACAAGTAAATATCCGGCATGGGCAATACTTGAATAAGCCAACATTCGCTTAACATCTTTTTGAGCCAAAGCGGCAATATTTCCACTCGTCATGGTGATAACAGCTAATAGGCTGATTGCAATTTGCCATTGAACAGTAAAAACACCACCAAAAGATATTGCTAATATCCGCACTAACGCGGCAAATCCAGCGGCCTTAGCACCGACAGCCATAAAAGCAGTCGCTGAGGTCGGCGCTCCATGATAAACATCAGGTGTCCACCAATGAAACGGCACTGCGGCAACTTTAAAAGCAAAACCAATAATCAACAAGGCCAACCCGACTAAGGCGATTGGGTTACTTTGATAAATTTCATTAGTGCTAAACCAACCACCAATTTCATGGATATTAGTAGATCCTGTTGCTCCATAGATAAAAGCTACACCATATAAGAAGAAAGCTGAGGCAAATGCACCCAATAGAAAATATTTTAATCCGGCTTCACCTGAGCTAATCGAACGACGATTGAAACCCGCTAAAACGTATAGGGCAATAGACATTATCTCAAGTCCAAGAAATGTCACAATTAAATCTGTGGAGGCGGCCATCAACATCATGCCAGAGGTTGAAAGTAATATTAGAATGTAATACTCACCCTGTTGCATACCCCTGTTTTCAAGATATGTAAGTGCTATCAGAGAAGAAAGCAAAGCCGTTACAATAAATATAATATAAAATACCACCGCATACCCATCACTTACCACCATGTTTTGAAATGTAGGTGCTTTTGTTTGATTAAGTAGTGGTACGCAAGGCATCAACGCACCAAATAACCCAAATACAGTGAGATACCCTAAAACGGTCTTATCCGACGAAAGCATATCCATAAACATAACAACTAGTGCTAATACAATTACTACTATTATTGGTGATAAGGCGAAAAAATTCAAAACGGGAAATTCTATAGGCATTAGATTACCTTTATTTGGTAGGATGTAAAATTACTTACTGACGATTAGCATAGCTGTATCAATCAAACTTGCTAAATTTTCAGTAGAGGGGTTTATGATCTCAAATAAAAAATTCGGGAAAAAGCCAATTACAAAACATGGAATGATGAATGCTAAAGAAATACCTATTTCTCTAGGGGTCATGTCTGTTAAATCATTGTTGGCTGGATTCAATGGCCCAAACAAAATTTTACGAACGGCTGTTAAGATATACCAAGCGGCTAAAACGATCCCGAACGTAGCAAATAGTGCGGCAATTGGATTTCGACTGAATGTACCCATCAAAATAAGAAATTCACCCACAAAACCATTTAAGCCGGGTAACCCGACCGAAGAAAAAGCCGCCAAGATAAAGAAGGTACCAAAGACTGGAACTTTAACCCAAATACCCCCATACTGAGAAAAATCTCGGGTATGCCGACGTTCATATAATACCCCAACTAAAAAGAAAAGCATCCCTGTACTAAGACCATGATTAACCATCTGGAGAACCGCGGCACTCATGGCTTGCTGGCTCATTGTACCATTTTGATCCATCACAAAAATACCTAACACAACAAATCCCATGTGAGCTACAGAGGAATATGCAACTAGTTTTTTAACGTCATCCTGTACAAGAGCAACTAAAGCACCATACAGAATTCCAATAACGGCTAACGTTACAAGTAATGGCGACCAGAATGCTACAGCCTTTGGAAAGAGAGGAATGGCAAAACGCATCATGCTATAAGTACCGAGTTTAAGCAGAACTCCCGCCAAAATAATTGACCCCGCGGTTGGGGCTTGAACGTGAGCGGCTGGAAGCCACGTATGCAGAGGAAAAAGAGGCACTTTGACCGAGAAAGCCAAAATAAAAGCAAAGAAAAGTAGCTTTTGCATATCTTCCGATATAAGATGAGAATGAGCAACTAACGTAGGTAAGTCGGAGGTAGGATTAACCCCGTCTCCCCAAGTATAAACCACAAGAGCCGCAACCAGCATCAAAGCACTACCTGCCATAGTGTATATGATGAATTTGATAGAGGCATAAATCCTATCTTTACCCCCCCAACGACCAATTAATAACGCCATAGGGATAAGACTTGCTTCCCAGAATAGATAAAATAAGAAAAGGTCAAGTGAAATGAAGACCCCGATTACAGCAGTCTCAAGAAGTAACATTAGAGCCATGTACTCTTTGACCTGCTCGTCAATTGCCGACCAAGAACTGAGAACGGAGATGGCTGATAGAAACGTTGTTAACAAAATCAAAAATAAACTAAGTCCATCAATGCCAATATGATAGTAAATATTTAGAGAAGGTATCCAAGCAACTTTTAAAGCAAAACGGTAACCTTCTGATACTGGCGTAGAATCATATAAAAAGTATAGAGGTAAGGAGATAGCAAAGTTCACAAGCGTGAAAGCAAAGGCAAACCAATTAATCAACTGTTTATTTTCACGAGGCAAAAATATTAAGCTAACTGCTCCAATAATGGGTACTACTAATAAGAGTGTAAGAATCATCTTTTATGTAACCCTGTTTTCAAAAAAGTGATCTGTAACTAGTAAATCCAATTAGGGAATTGTCCACCCAAAAAGAAATAACCAACTAGAAATAGAACACCTATAAATGTAGCTAATGCATAACGACTAATAAAGCCATTTTGAAGTTGACTTAAATATTTACCCAACTCGGCAATTCCATACGCCGAGCCATCTACGATACCATCTATCAATGTTTGGTCAATACCACGAGACATCGTATTTGAAAGTGTTAAAGCAGGTTTTACAAAAACCGTATTATATAGTTCATCGATGTAATATTTATTGACCAACAAGGCAAAAATAGGGTGGGTAGAACGAGCTAGATTCTGAGGAATAGAGCGGTCTACAATATAAAAATAATAAGCTAATCCAATTGAAGCCACACCCAGAAAACCTGAGATAAGGAACAAAGCCAGTTCTGTTATAAAAGGTAAATGATGAACCTCATGATGCCCAACCTGTTGAATAACCGGATGTAACCAGTTTTCCATCGCATGGGGAATATCAATACCTACTCCATGTAGCAATGGGGCGGGCAAGCCAAGCAAGCCACCAAATATGGCTAAAACAGCCAATATCCATAATGGAGCAGTAACTGCCAATCGGTTTTCATGAGCATGATCATACAACTCTTGGTCACGAGGTTCACCCTCAAAAGCCAAGAAAATAGCTCGGAACGTGTAAAATGCAGTCATACCAGCCGTAACAATGCCTATCCCCCACAACATAGGGCTATATTCAAATGTTTTAGCTAGAATTTCGTCCTTAGAAAAGAATCCTGCGGTCAAGGGGAAACCAGCTAAAGCTAATCCGCCCAGATAAAAAGTCATGGCGGTGTGGGGCATCTTTTTTCGTAAACCACCCATGCGCCGTATATCTATCACATCGCCTAAAGCATGCATAACGGAACCAGCCCCTAAAAAAAGACAGGCTTTGAAAAAGGCATGGGTTACAAGATGGAACATACCTGCTGTATAAGCTCCCACTCCGACAGCCATGAACATGTACCCCAACTGACTGACCGTGGAATAGGCGAGAACCCGTTTCAAATCAACCTGAACCAGAGCGATGGTTGCGGCAAAGAAGGCCGTTAATGCGCCTACCATTGCCACAAGGAACGAAACATTTGGTGCTGAGGTATAGATGATATTGCTACGAACAATCATGTAAATACCTGCCGTGACCATAGTTGCGGCATGGATTAGGGCTGAAACGGGGGTTGGCCCAGCCATAGCATCCGGTAACCAAACATATAATGGAATTTGAGCACTTTTCCCCATTGCACCGATAAACAGCAACAAAGCAATCATAGAAATAACTGTGAACTCACCATGAAGTGCGCTTTCTCTGTACATTTCTGCGGAGGAGGCAATTCGAGAAAATAATTGGTCAAATTGCAATGTGCCAAAGGTGGTCCAGATCAAGAAGACCCCTAGAGCAAACCCTACATCACCAATCCGGTTGACAACGAAAGCCTTCATACCCGATGCGGCAGGAGATAAGAGGGGAGCAACTTGGACAGCTTCGCCTCCTTCTATCTCAATGGCTGGTTGAGGGTCATCACCTCGGTCATGCCAAAAACCAATGAGTAGGTATGAACAAGCCCCGACCAATTCCCAACCGATAAACATCATCAAATAGTTATCGCCTAAAACCAAAACCAACATAGAAGCGATAAACAGGTTTAAGAAGGTAAAAAACCGAGCAAAGTCACGGTCAGGGTGAGTTTCACCGTGATGATGATGAACCATATAATCCGTAGCATAGATATGAATCAGGAAACCTACCCCTGTAATCACCAGCACCATAGTCATTGATAGTGGATCGACTAAAAAGCTAATAGGGATGTTAAGCTCACCAATCTCAGCCCAAGTCCATAAAGTAACTAGTTGAGCCTTTCCATGCCGAGCGTAAGTCTCAAAAGCACCACCTAGTCCAATCAAAAATGCCAAAAACACCATAGTAGGTGCGACTTTAGCAACAACTTGGTAGCCCACTCGACGACCGAATATTCCGTTAAATAATGCCCCCGCAAGAGGCAAGGCAATAACAAGCCAGATTAAATTTGTCATACGTTGTTTGTCAATCACACTTTGCCAGTTGCCAATCAACTGACGATTATGAGTGACTCTCTACCCTTTCAAGGAATTAAACTCATCAATGTTTACAGCTTCTTTGTGACGATTTAACTCAACCAATAATGCTAGACCAACTGCGACCTCAACTGCGGCAACAACCATAACCATAAAAACAAATATCTGTCCGGTGGCCGAGTCTAAATAACTAGAAAAAGCAACAAAGGTCAAATTAACAGCGTTCATCATCATCTCAACACACATTAGAATGATAATTGCATTTCGCCGAATTAACACCCCACCAGCACCAATGGTAAAAAGTATCGCGCTCAGTAATAAATAGTATGATAGTGGAACTGCACCAATCATAACCTCTCCTTCATAAATGCTATGCTTCTTTTGTAGGAACATCCCCTGTTGCTGGTAATTGTTCATCGTTACGAGCAAGCCATATCACCCCAACAATGCCAACCAATAACAGAACACCAGCTAACTGAACAGACAGTAAATAATCGGTAAATAATGTCACTCCAATCATCTCTGCTTGCCCATACTCTTGAATCAATTCAGGAGTAAAATCACCCTTTGCACCAGTTGTAGGATAATCAGTTACCGCAGTACCGATGATAGTTAATAATATAAGCGCTAACACAATGATTACACCATTTGCCGGCGTAACCCAACTTGATATGTCTTCGCCCAACTGCTCACCTAACAACATCACCACAAATAAAATCAACACTACAATTGCACCGGCATATACTAATATCTGTACCATACCCAAAAATTGGGCATTGAGCATAAGATAAAAAACTGCTATGGTCAAAAAATTAACCAGTAAAAATAACGCGCTATACACCACATTTTTGTTAAAAATTACGCCGAGAGCGGATACAACAGATAAAACGGCGACGATAATGAATATAGTTAATTCCATAGAGTCTACCAACTTAAATTTATTTACTACTCCAAGTATCTGCCTTCACAAATACCTCATCATCACGTACGACAAGATATTCGGGATTATTAGGTTCTAACAATTGTTCTTTACTGTAAACTGCATCCCAACGGTCATACTCAGCAAGAGTGAAGTCATGCTCAAGAACAACAGCTTCAGTAGGACATGCCTCAGCACAGTAACCACAGAAAATACACCTAAGCATGTTGATGTCATAAATTTTAGCATATCGTTCACCAGGAGAACGCCGGTCTTCATCGGTGTTCTCTGCCGCCTCAACATAAATACATTCTGTCGGACAGGCCGCGGCGCATAAAGCACAGCCGATGCATCGCTCTAGGCCATTTTCGTAACGTTTCAGAGCATGGCGACCTCGAAAACGAGGGTAAACCTGAGCTGGTTCATCAGGAAATTGGTTGGTTACAGGCCCACGAAGAAACTGTTTTAAGGTAATACCCATCGCTTTGGCGACTTCTAGCGGCGCAGTGATTGCTTCTTTTACTTCGTTCAGCATAAATTACTCCTCACAAATCCCATATTACCAAAGCCCAAGTAATTCAGCAGTAATTGCCAACCCCATAACGGTTGCAAATAAATTAAGTAGGGCGATAGGTAATAGCCATTTCCAACAAAAAGCCATGAGTTGATCGAAACGCATACGTGGTACACTTGCTCTAATCCAAATCAAGCTACAGTATACAGCTAGTGACTTCCCGATAAAAATTCCAAGATGAAGAACGGGGGCGAGAGCCTGAATTGGGGTAGGCATTATATTCAAAATTTCGTTTAAGAAGGGCATGTTCCACCCCCCTAGAAAAACCGTCACTGTAATCGTACAAAACATCATGGCATGGACAAATTCAGCCGCTTGAAATAGGCCAAATTTCAATGCGCCATACTCAGTCATAAAACCACCGATCAACTCATTTTCTGTTTCTGGTAAGTCAAACGGGGCACGTCCAGCTTCGGCTAAGGCGCTAATAAAGAAAATTAAAAATGCTACTGGTTGCAAAAATACAATCCAAGCTAATCCGGCAAATTGTGTTTGCCACTCCACAATCTCTGTTACTCGTAGAGTTCCGGTCATAACCACTACACTGAGAACCGCGACCCCTAGTGGGAGTTCATAGCTCAACATTTGAGCGCTAGTTCGCAATGCACCTAACAAAGAATATTTGTTATTACTTGACCAACCACCGAGAATAATCCCGTAACTACCCAAACTACCGACAGCTAATAAATATAAAACACCAACATTAATATCAGCTACCCAAGGCGTTAAATAAACAGAGAAACCGATCAGACTTTCTAATGGAAGAACGACTGTATCACGAGCAAAAGGAATTACTGCAAAAACGGAAAGAGCTGTCATGAGGGCCATACCGGGAGCCATGACATAAATCACCTTATCAACATGACCGGGAACCATCTCTTCTTTAAGCATCATCTTGACTGCATCAGCGATACTTTGTAACAAGCCAAATGGGCCAACCCGATTAGGCCCATAACGGCGAGTAAAACGGCCAATCAATTTACGCTCAACCAAGAGGATAAAGGTAAAAATACCCATAATCACGCTGGCGATAATAATCAATTTAACAATGTCAACCAAAAGTTGGACAATTTCTTGTGACATAGACTTTAACTCTTTTTGACCTTAACTGAGGCGTGTACGTCGCTAGAACCGACTAACCTTTCGGCAGGTCTTCCCTCAATATTACGAGGAATTAGAATCGTACCCTCATTTAACATCCGACTAATTTGAATGGGTAGGTTAACCGCTGTTCCATTTTGGGAAATGGTTACGCTATCACCATTATTCAACCCTAATTTTTTTGCATCTACTGATGATAATAAGGCTCTAGTTTGGAATACATGGCTTTGAACCACATCCGTCTCTGCTAATAAACGCCCTCCATCATATAATATTCGAGGCGTAACAAGGGTTATCTCATCTGAACCCGTATGATTTTCTGGTACGACAAGCTGTAAGGTTATTTTTTGTTGTTCATTTTCAGCAACGGTCGCCCATTGGATTCCCTCATGCACATCAGCGGTAAAGCTCATTCCTTCATATATATAGTGATCGGTTTGACGATCTAAGGAAACAGGAGCAACCAGGTTTTCAAAAGCCATGTTTTGATAAAGCGGCACTTCCTGTGTAATTTCAGCCATTACTCCATCCGCTGACGCATAGCCCCAATCAGCCCCAAGTTGACCAGCAATTGCGGCCAGAATCAACCAGTCCGACCAAGCTAATAACGGAGAATCAATACCAACATCAAAAGTCTGAACCCGTCGTTCAAGATTGGTGAAGGTACCGTCCCGCTCAGCCACGGCTTTAGCAGGCAAAACTACATCAGCCAATTGAGCGGTTTCGGTCAAAAACAGATCTTGTACGACCAAAAAATCAAGATTCTGCAAACATTCTCGATAAGTATCACTTTCAGAGGCTGGGTCAGCTCCAGCAATAATCATACCTTTGATAGAATTACCACTTAACATCTGTTCGGCAGATAATCCGGCTTCTCCCTCAAGTGGTAAATAACCGAGCAGACGATTAGGTACAACGCCCATATCCGCCGCACCTCGACTATTAGCATGCGGCAGAACAGCAATAACCCCGTTATTCGGCTTACCGGCATGTCCCGTGACCGCGGCCAAGGCTTCAATTGCCGCTCCCAAAGCAGGATCATTACCCGCTTCATGACCAAATATAATTATCCCATTTTCAGCTTCAGCATAAGATTTGGCAATGGCTTCAATCTCAGCCGAAGAGACTCCAGTTGTATCAGCCACACTGTCAGGCGCAAAATCTTGTAATAACTTAGTTATCTCCGAAAAACCAGTCGCATGGCGATCAATCCACTCTTGATTAACTAGCCCTTGTGCAACCACAGAAGCTAAAATTCCTAACACTAAATAAGAGGCTGTTCCATATTGATAATAAGCCGATGTTTGAGCTTGAGCATCAAGTTTTGTACGTCGTCCACCAATATTGATGACGTGGGCACTACGTTTAACCGAAGCACCCGCCACTCGTATATATAATATTGGTGCTTCCTGATCAAGATCAGAACCGATGACTAAAATGGTACTGCCTTTGCCGACTTGGCTTAAATCAGTCCCAACCCCAACCCCAACGGTATAGGCTGTTGTATCTTCAAAATTAGCGTTCAAGCCAACTCTGTGGTCAATGTTATTTGAGCCTATAATTTGCCGGAACAACTTCTGAAAAAGATACAAATCCTCATTGGATAACCGAGCACCCGCAATACCGCCTAAAGCTGTCGAACCGTTTGCCGATTTAATGGAACTAATCTTTTCACCAATAAAAGGCAGAACATCTGCCCAAGTCGATTCAACCAACTGCCCGTCTTGACGAATGAGTGGCGTGGTCAAACGGTTGGGACTTTCATTAAAATGATGCCCAAATCGGCCTTTATCACATATCCAAAGTTCGTTAACTGTCTCATTCTGACGGGGCATAACCCGTTTTAACTGTCCTGTGCCAGAGCCACCTTTACGCGTCCCCAAGACGGTATTACAGCCGACCCCGCAATGGTTACAGATACTCGGCACGTTCTTCATTTCCCATGAACGTGCTCCAAACCGAAAATCCTTAGTGGTCAACGCTCCGACCGGACAAACATCCGTTGCATTGCCTGAATAATGGCTATCAAAGGGTGGATCAGAGTAGCTAACAATATGAGCATGGCGACCTCGATTTTCAATCGCCAAAACTGGATCATGAGCAATCTCTGACTGGAAACGGATACAGCGAGTACATATCACACACCGCTCCATGTCTAAGACAATCAAATCACCCAATGGGTATTTTTTAGGAAAATGCTGTTTCTCTTCATAGTTAAAGCGACTAATTCCGGACCCATGCTTCATGGTCAAATCTTGCAGAGGACACTCGCCCCCCTTATCACAAACGGGGCAATCAAGCGGATGACTAGTCAACAAAAACTCTAATACAGCTTTACGATCATCGAGAGCGGCACCAGAATCAACCTTAACCACCATGCCTTCCGACACAGGAGTGGTGCAAGCAGTCATAGGTTTAGGGAAGAAACCGATTTTTTGTACTCCGTTTTCATCGAGAACAGGTTCACGAGTCGCTCGATCAAACATCGGTGTTCCGACTTCCACCAAACACATGCGACACATCCCAACTTGGCTGAGTTTGCCATGATAACAGAAAACAGGAATCTCCTGTTCAATCTGTTTAGCCGCCTCAACAATCAATGTACCTTTAGGGACGGTTACTGTTTTGCCGTCTATCGTTAATGTAACTTGGTCTGACATACTTATCACCTATTGCTTAGAAAAAGGTATGAATTAAATCTTTCTGTGGTTGAGAGGCTTCTTCATTTCCAGCAACCATCTCTAAATACTCATCCATGTACAACCCTAAACTCGTTCGTACCCCCGGCACAACAAACTCACCTAGAGGACAAAAACAGTTGCCTTCCATTTGGCCGATAATTGTCCCCAGCATGTCTACATCTTGTTTCGTGCCATGCCCGTCCACAATTTTGGTATAGACAGATTTTAGCCAATGGGTTCCTTCTCGACATGGGCTACATTTGCCGCAACTCTCGTGCCTAAAGAAGTCGATATTCTTCTTGGCCGCCCAAACACCATTGATGGTTTCATCTAAAATAATAACCGAACCTGACCCTAACATGGAGCCAGCTTCGACCATCGATTCATAGTCTAAATGGGTATCTAATTTATCGCCCCCCATAATACTAGAGGCCGCGCCTGATGGCAAGATTCCTTTAACCTGCTTACCGTCTATCACACCACCGCCACACTCTTCAACCAAATGACGGAGGGGCGTACCCAGTGGTAGTTCATAGTTCCCCGGTCGGTTGACTCGACCACTGAGACTAAATATTTTTGTACCGGGGCTTCTATCTGTACCATATTTACGGTAAGCATCTATCCCGTTTAAAATGATATACGGCACACCTGACAAAGTTTCAACGTTGTTTATAACCGTCGGTTTGGCATAGAGTCCTGCTACAGCCGGAAAGGGCGGACGATTACGAGGTTGCCCCATCAATCCCTCTAAACTATTTAAGAGAGCCGTCTCCTCACCACAAATATAAGCTCCGGCTCCTAAATGAAGGCGTATATCCAAGGAAAAACCTGATCCAAGAATATTTTCACCTAAGAAACCATGTTTATAAGCGTCGTCAATCGCTTGCTGTAAAGGGCGGAAGGTACTTAAAAACTCACCTCGACCATAAATATATGAAGCCGAAGCTCCCACGGCGTAAGCACACAGTGCAATCCCCTCTAATAATAGGTGAGGATTTTTTTCCATGATTTCCCGATCCTTAAAAGTACCGGGTTCACTCTCATCAGCATTAACGACCACATATTTAGGAAAAATGTCTTTAGGAATAAAACTCCACTTTACCCCTGCCGGAAATCCTGCACCACCACGTCCACGTAAGCCAGCCGACTTTACCTCATTGGTTACGTCAACAGGTTTCATCTCTTTGAGCGCCTTTTTTAAGGCTGAGTAGCCGTCATCTTTGATATACGTATCTATATTTTGAATATTTTCAATATCACGATGACGAAAAATAAGGTGTCTATCTAACACTTTTGACATGGTTATGCTCCGTTTATAAGCGGCATATTACGATTACACGACGTACTATTTTAGATGTGTGACCAAAGCTGACAGGTCAGGAAAAAGCAGTACAAAATTTGCTTTGTCCCTACTATTTTTCAACCAAAACGGCATGGTCATCCTGATTAACAGATAACCGCTCACCAGTTGTAGGATTGTACCAACCCACAATTAAACGATAACTATCGGGCAATGGTTGATTTGATACCGATAATGTCACCGTATCGTCGATGAACTCACCCATGACCCAGCTCGTTGTCGGTGCTCTCCCTTGTTGTGGAAGGGTATCAATTTGAGCTAAAATCTGTCCCTGCCCGTCAATCACATGCAAAAACATCTTGTAGGCAATTGGTATTTCCTGTAAGGCTTGCCATTGTAGCTTAACCTTTAGTTGATCAGATGATAATAGGTCCAACTCACTACTAACCAACTGAATTATTTCAGCAAAAGCTACATCATGTTGATTTACATAGGGTACTGCCTCAAAAACATGAGGACGAGATTCAACCGAAATGGGTGTTAACAGTTGCTCACCGATTATCCCAAAGTTGTCTAAATCGTACAACCGAGCTACCAACAAATAATCACCGCTCGATAAGGTGGGTGGCAGTATGGTTTGATAGTTTGCCCGATATGTACCATTATTAGGCCATTCTTGAGTTGAATACCCTTCAATTACTAGTTGGGGCTGTTCAAATAATGGTATTGGCTCTCCATCCGGTACGGCCAAGGCCAACATCAACCCCACATTTTGAGATAACGCTCTCGTTGAGTGCCACCATAGAGACAATTGTAATGGATCACCGGGACGGTTACGATCAGTCACTGAACCACCTAGACCAATCAAACGCAAGCCATTTGGAAATTCAGTCTCAAATGGTCGGTCAATAGGTAATTCTGCAATGGCAACTGACATGGGATTAGGTTGAATTTCAACCGTTCCTATATCAATCGATAAATCGACATTTCCCTGAGCCGGAGCTAACAGCTGTCCCGTTTCAGCGTTATAAGCGACCAATCGCAAAATATAGTTGCCGGGTGGCGTATCGGGCGAAATCGGCAGACTGTAGTAGGCTATCGATTTCTCACTAACAGACCATGTCCCCGTTGCTTCGTATCTATCACGACTTAACAGTGGTTTATCGAGTTTGGCTAATTCATAGCCCTGCGAATCGACTAATATTAGACCACTATTGTAACCAACAACAAAATCTGCTGTTTTTTGCCACGAAGTTGCTACTGCTAACGATTGTCCCGCATATATCTCATCAGCTTGATATTGAGAAACCGATAAAAGAAGTTCATTACCAAACTCTATCTCTTGAGTCACTGCCGTTAGGTCAGTCGGTAGTTTTTTGCCAAGCTGATAAGTTGTCACCTGATAATCGGGCATGCTCTGCTCAGATGAAACCGTGCCCCATTGCCCTAAAGCGTACTCAAAATAGTTTTTGGGATCAACCGGCACTCGATCGGACATCATCAACTTGATTATCTTAAAAGAACGGTCAGTCAACAATTCATTGAGCCTAGCGTCAATATAACCCTCATCCAAAGTTGGAAAGGCTACGGTGGCTGAACCATTATACAAATAACGAACTGTAAATAACTCAGGTCGAGTTGTCGGGCTAACACGGGGACGAATCGGGAACAAAAATAAAGTGTCTGTATCGCCGTTTTCCGTCATCCAATCGACCATGTCAACAGGTGACTTGGCAAACAAGGCCGGAATAGCCTCACTCGTCGCCCAACGATCAAAATAGAGCCAATAACTATACGCAATGGATAGTATTGTGATAAGTGCTACCGTAACGGGTAAAATCAACAATTTGGTAGAACTAATCCGTTTAGCCAAAATTCCTTCTAAGGCTTGCCCACCTGTGATTACCGCTAAAGCCGGAAAAATAAAGGCTACCGGTTCTGCTCCGATACCTCGTCGCCATAGTTCAAATATAAAGCCTTGGCTGGCCGAACGAGATAAAAAGGCCGGAGCCAGCATGATACAAAACCAAATCAAGATAAATAGGTAAGCAGGTTGTCGCCAATGGCTCAAAGCAATGAACAAACCGACGATAAATAAAATAGTTAGGAGTGGGTTGAAGGCCAACTGCTCAAAATTGCCTTGGATAAGCCACATCGGCCAAATACCAAAGGTTGCGAGCATATCGAGGCTACTTTGTCCCCAAAGTACAACCCCAGATAGTTCGTTGGTATCGCTCAACTGCATAGGCCGTTGTAACAGCGCCTCTCCATTCAGTAGAAAAAATATCAGAATAGGGCCAGCAACCAAGAACATAATCACATAAGATAAAGTCAGCGGGCTATATGATGGTGCAACAGATATTGCTTCTAGCTTCAACAACCGTACAACAAACACAAAAACTATGGGGATAGCAGGAACAAAATAGCCGGGAATGTAGCCATAAAACAACATTCCCATCAACATTCCCATACCGATAAAGTAGCGATGTCTTTGTTGATGGATACCTCGCCAGAAACAATGCAGAGTCCACAACGTTATCAACGGCACAAGTGACCAGTTTGGTGTAGCTATTCTTCCCATGCCGAGCAACCAAGTCGAGGTTGCCATCAGCAATGCTGAAGCTAAGGCGACCCAACGATTGTAGGTCGCAGTGCCGAATGGTAGCTCGCGTACAAAAAAGTACAACGCCATAATCGTCAACAAATTCAGCAGGCCATTGAGGAGACGTAATCCTATTAAGGAGCGACCAGCCAAAAGCATCCAGCCGCTTTCGAGCCACACGGCTAACGAACCACCAGCTAACTGCCCCGGATAAAACAGGCTTGGCCCGTCTTGCAATGTCGCGACCGCATCTGCGGCAATCTCGCTTTCATCCGACCAAGGATATAAAGGTGGTGTATCACCTATTTTAAAGAACAGGGCTAACGAACTAGCGATAATAATCAATAAAATCGCTAAAGTGTCAAACCGATGAGTTTGGAAAAAAGACAATGGGTAACTTTAATCTTACGTGGTAATTTTGGGCAAGAGGTATCAAATTACTAATAGTTGGCCGCCACAGCAGTTAGCGACTCACCTTGACGTAAACGTTTGATGACTTCATCAATCTGGTCATCGGTTAAACTTTCAAAAAACTCTAAATTTATCTGCATGCAAGGTGCTTTATCACAAGCGGCAATACAAACAACACCTTCAACTGTAAAAAGGTCATCATCAGTTGTCCCACCATGCGACCCAATTTCCATGCGTTCGCATAAACGATGATAAAAATCTTCGGCACCTCTTAAGGCACAAGGCAAATCGGTACAAACCTGTACCATATATTTACCAGTCGGCTCTTTACGAAATAGAGTATAAAAACCAATGACTGAATGAACATGGGTCACGGTAACATCAAGAGCTTCGGCAACATCTTTAATATCATCATCGGTTAAATAGTTTTTTCTTCGCTGAACCACATAAAGAGCTGGTAAAACAGCTGACATTTTTCGATCAGGTGGGTATTTCTCAAGAATCTTGTCAAGTTCTTGTCGTTCTTTTTCAGACCACATAATTAATTTCCGATTTTCGACGTTGGGGGTGCAATATAGAAAACAAAATCAACGCTATCGGTCTACCTCCCCCAAAACAATATCTACTGAACCAATAATGGTAATCAAATCCGAAATGAAGCCACCCTTAGCCATGTAATCAGTAGCTTGCAAATTGACAAAAGATGGGCCGCGCACTCGCAAACGGTGTGGTACAGCAGTGCCATCACTAATCAGACCAAAACCAAGCCAGCCTTTTGGATTCTCATTCGCAAAGTAAACTTGTCCTTGCGGAGGGCGATACCCTTCTGTAACCAACTTAAAGTGATGAATTAATGCTTCCATACTAGTTGAAATCTCAGCCCGAGGGGGTAGAGAGACTTTACGGTCAGCAGTACGATGTGGCCCCGGCACAGTTTTGATCTTCTCAATGCCCTGCTCAATAATTCGCATGGATTGACGTAATTCTTCGAGTCGAACCAAATAACGAGCATAACAATCGGCCTCTGTTGCAGTGGGGACATCAAAATCGAACTGGTCGTAACTGGAGTAAGGGCGCACTTTACGCAAATCAAGTGGAACTCCCGCGGCCCGTAACATGGGGCCGGTTATCCCAAAATCAATTGCCACTTCCGCAGGTAGAAGGCCAATCCCTTTTAGCCGTCTAATCCATATCGGATGTTTAGTCAGCATATCCTCAAAATCTTTTAATTCACCAGAAAACACGTCCAAAAATGAAGTAACCGCATCAATGAATGCACCGGGTAAAGGCCAACGTAAACCACCCACACTAAAATAGCTGGTAGTCATCCTAGCCCCGCAAATCATCTCAAATATATCTAAAACCAGCTCTCGCTGTTGGAAACAGTACATGGGCAGGGCATGGGTTGTACCGCTGACATCCATGCTGTGTGTTCCAAGCCAAATCATGTGGCTAGAAATGCGTTGCAGTTCCGACAAAATTACCCGAACATACTGTACATGCTCAGGAATCTCAACCTCAAGCATCTTTTCGACAGCCATGACGTAAGCCAGATTATTACACATGGGCGAGGCATAATCCATACGATCACAGTAGGGGATAAATTTCTCGTACCGTTTATTTTCGCCAGTTTTCTCAAATCCAGAGTGCAAATAACCCATCTCCGGCATGGCTCGGACAATTTTTTCACCGTCAAGCTCTAAGGCGATACGTAACACGCCGTGAGTGGCGGGGTGATGTGGCCCAAGGTTGACAACCATGTTCCCTTCGGTATCCATCTCTTCTGGCAATTCAGTTTCATAAGATGGACCAACAATAAGTGGTTTACCCAGATGAGCGAAACGGGGATTTTCACGATCATGATTAAAATAGACAGGCTCACCCCCAAGCGGATAATCTTTACGTAACGGGTGCCCGACCCAGTTATCGGGCATCATAATCCGGCGCATGTTTTTATGACCCACAAAATTGATACCCATCAAATCGTAGGTTTCACGCTCTAGCCAATCAGCAGTAGACCAAATATCAGTGACTGAGGGAATAGATGGCAAAGCTGATTTTTCGGTACTCTGCATACCATTAGAGCTACTATTTATCTCGGGATCATTGGCCTCAACGATGACTCGTAAGAATCGATTGTGAGGAACTGAGTAAAGTTCATAATTAGCCGCTAAACGAGATTCGTGACCGAGCTTTAGACGGTCTGTTCCAAATACATCAACTAACAAATCGTATCGTAAGGTTTCATCATCCCGCAAAAACGAGGCAAGATCATGGAATTCATCAGCGGAGACGGTGATTGATGTTTCATCTCGAAACTCAATATGTTCCTTAATTACTGACGGATATTTAGCTTGAATTTTTTCAATAACGTTGGTCATAATCCACACTTACACCATACAAAATAGTTATTCACGCGTACCCAATGTACCTTCGGCTCTAATTTTACGTTGTAACATCATGATAGAGTATATTAGAGCTTCAGGACGAGGCGGACAGCCCGGCACATACACATCAACAGGAATAATCTTATCAACTCCCTGTACAATGGCGTAGTTATTAAATGGGCCACCACAAGATGCACAATCACCCATTGCAATCACCCATTTAGGGTCTGACATCTGGTCATAAACACGTCGAATAACCGGAGACATTTTATTAGAAACTCGCCCTGACACAATCAACAAATCGGCCTGACGAGGAGAAGCCCGAAACACCTCTGAGCCGAAACGAGCCAAGTCAAAACGAGCCATTCCGACACTAATCTGCTCAATCGCACAACAGGCTAACCCAAACAACAGGGGCCAAACAGAATTGGAACGTCCCCAATTAACTGCCTCTTCTAACGTTGTAATGACAAAACCTGCCTCACCTGTTTTAGCACCCGTTTGAGGAATTGCTACATCGGGATGAGGCGATGTACCCGCATCTAATCCCATTCCATTGCTCCTTTTCGCCACTCATACGCAAACCCAATAACCAATAATAACGTAAAGACACTCATAGCCATAATGCCATACCAACGTAGTTCCCAAAAAACGACTGCCCACGGATAAAAGAATAACACCTCAATATCAAAAAGGATAAAGAGCATGGCTGTGGTGTAATATTGAATCGGAATTTTACGCTTGGCATCACCATAGGCCAGCTTTCCGGATTCAACGACTTCTGATTTTGCTTTATTAGGACGTAGCGGATTTATAAAGGGGATGTGGGGTAAACCAACAGCAACAACTGATAAAGTGAAGGTAACACCAAGAAAGAGAAGAACTGGTATATAATCAGTGGGCAAGAGAGGACTCCTTTAGTTAATATTTACTGAGGTTATCATCGTTTTTTATGATGAGTTGTGGCTTAAGGCCATTTGTGATAAGTATAACAAATGTATGATAAAACGCAAGAATCTAACCGTTAACTTTATTGTTTACTTTGGCAATATTAGATTACAACATGTCACACTGAGAGAGGCGAAGTATCCCCTATTTTACCACCTTAGAGCGGATTCTTCGCAAACCACACTCAGAATAACATGCAAGAAGGCTAATGTAACATTGTCAAGTTACATCAAGCAGATTGATAAAACATGCAAGTTAAAAAAATAGATTCTCTGGAAGACCCTTATGATACTTGCTTGAGGTCTATCACCCGTAAATATTCAGTGAACTCGCCAGAAAGGGTATCAGAAACCCGATTTCTTAAAGAAATCGGGTTTCTAGGGCAGTTTTACTGAACTTTTACCTATCATCCTAAAAGAGTATGGTAAAAAATTCTTGATATTGCTACATACGGAAACAATTTTATGCAAATAAAAACAGTCCGCACAAATCGTGCGAACTGTTTTTCACAACAATTAATTGTATTGATATTACGCTACCCGTAAATCCGCCACTACACCTTGCGTCACTCGTTTGAGATCGTTGGGTGTAATTGGAAAAACGGTGTTGGGAGTTCCAGCCGCGGCCCAAATCAGGTCATACTGCCAAAAATCTTGGTCGATAAAAAGGCGCAGGGATTGAGCATGCCCAAAAGGTGGTACGCCCCCGATGGCAAAGCCGGTCGCCTCTCGGACTATATCAGCACTAGCCCGTTTGACTTTCTTTTTACCCACCTCACACAATCCGGCTAACTTTTTCAGGTCGAGTCGATTGGCCCCGCTAACCAAGGCCATGGTCGGCTCGCCATTCACTACAAAAACAAGTGACTTTACAATCTGAGCCAACTCACAACCAACTGCATCCGCCGCATCTTGCGCGGTGCGGGTGCTGACCGTAAACTGTTTAATCGCTAAGTTTAGGCCATGCTCACGAGCAAACTCAGCCAATTTTTGAGATGTTGGGTGCAGGTCAGCCGAATCAACCGTACTTATAGCTCTAGTTGGATTATTTTCCATTACGTCGACTCACCAAAATATACTCCATACTATCAACCAAAGCTCGCCAACTGGCTTCGATAATGTTAGTATGTGCCCCCACTGTTGTCCATGTTTGGCTATTGGCCTCATCAAAAAAATCAATTAGCACCCGTGTTTTAGCCGCAGTCCCCGAATCACTGTCCAAAATACGAACCTTATAATCGGTCAGGCGAATCGTTTTTAGTTCGGAGAAATCACTATATAGTGCTTTACGCAAGGCTAAATTCAAAGCGTTAACCGGACCATTTCCTGCCGCAACGGTATGTTGTACAGTATCATCAATTTCTGCTTTGACGGTAGCTTCGGTAAATAGACCCAAACCTTTCCGATTTTCGGTCACGACCATAAAATCAACAATCTTAAATGGAGGCTCATATCCCTCTGTTGCACGATGCATCATCAAACTAATCGATGCCTCAGCCCCTTCAAAGGTGTATCCTTCATTTTCCATGTCCTTAATTTGGTCGAGTACTTTTTTGGCCTCTGCACGGTCAGTATCGAGACCAAACTCAGCCGCTTTGTACATGATGTTACCCCGACCTGATAGCTCGGAAACAACAGCCCGTTTCTCATTCCCTACAAGCGTAGGATTTATATGCTGATAACTTTCTTCAACTTTCATGACCGCGGCCACATGAATCCCACCCTTATGGGCAAATGCACTGGCTCCCACAAATGGCTGATGGGTGTCTGGCGTAATATTGGCTAACTCATCTACATATCGCGAAATAGAGGTTAAAGAAGCCAATTTTTCCTCAGTCACACATTGATACCCTAACTTGAGTTGTAGGTCAGGAATAACGCTGACCATGTTGGCATTGCCGACCCGCTCGCCATAGCCGTTTATAGTTGCTTGCACATGACGCGCTCCGGCTCGAACTCCGGCCAAGGTATTCGCCACTCCCAACTCACTATCGTTATGAGCATGGATACCAATCGCTTGGTTCGGCATACGTTCTCGAACCGTATTGACTATCGTCTCGATTTCCCACGGAGTAGTACCACCGTTCGTATCACACAACACCAGACAATCAGCCTTATTTTGCGAAGCCGCTTGCAGAGTTAGCAAAGCATAATCAGGATTGGCTTTATAACCATCAAAGAAATGTTCGGCATCATAAATCACCTCTTTACCCAAATCTTTGAAATAAGTGACGCTTTCGGCAATCATGTCCAAATTTTCTTCATCGTTGGTCTCTAAAATATGGTGGACATGCAAATCCCAACTTTTGCCGACTAGTGTCACCACGGGCGTGTTAGCATCGACCAAAGCTCGAATATTCGCGTCCTCATCGCAGGTAGTGTTTTTATAACGAGTACTACCAAAGGCCGATATTTTTGCCTGTTTGAGATTAAGTTCGCCCTGTCGCGCGAAAAAATCGACATCTTTAGGGTTAGAGCCGGGCCAACCGCCCTCAATGTAATGAACTCCAAAATCATCGAGCCGTTGAGCCACTTTTAGTTTGTCATTGCATGAGAGATAGACCCCTTCACCCTGGGTTCCATCACGTAAAGTTGTATCATATAAAAATATCTGTTCCGTCATCATGAGTCTCCTAGTAATAAATGTTTTGGCTCTTTGGGGCTTTCCGTGCAAACATCATGTTTGTATCATCATCTTCCCGCAAGTTTAAAACTTGCGGGAAGATTGCCTCATCAAAGTATCTAATTCAGGGCACAGTTTCGAGTTGCACGGAATCTACCAGAGAACCAATGTTTTTTATGATTAAGTTGTGAACTGCCTTATCAAAATTGTTATCAGGATAACACTCAATTGATGACCGGGGCGACAAATTGTTTACCATCTGTCGCCCACTTAACACCGTTTGTTTTATTTAGCATGTCACTAAACTTGTTTAGCATATCACTAAACCTCAATAGATTTGGCTGTATGATCTTTGTTTCGACCATTCTGAAATAGAGGTCGCTCAGTCGGAGTGCAAAAGCATCTTGCTTTTGCATGTTTACTTCTGGCAAAAGCAAGATGCTTTTGCACTCCGTTATTGCCGAACAACTCTTGTTTCAATTAGGTCAATTCACTATTTTGACTCAGTCCCTGTTAGGAATACATCCGAGAGGTCTATTAGGTCGAAACGATGACCAAAACTCCATTAATAAATAGAAACCTCAGAGGGGCAATTGCCCTCTGAGGTCTTCATCGACGTAAGTCATATATTCTAAACTAAATTTGTTTTATGACAAATCCAAGTGATAGAAATCTTCTGGAGTCGAAATGAGTTCAACCCTAACGGTCAATAAATGGCTCTAACGGAGCCTGACTCAATACCTCGGCTCGATTGTCATGCACCAGCACAATATCTTCCAAACGGATACCGCCCCAATCGGGGATGTAGATGCCCGGCTCAACCGTGACCACCGAACCAGTTGGAATCTCTTCGGGATAGTTAAAACTGAATCGAGGTAGTTCGTGGATTGCCAAACCAACCCCATGCCCTAAACTATGACCAAAATTATCCTTAAAACCGGCTTGCTCGATAATATCGCGTGCTACTTTGTCAATCTCTTCACCAGTTAAGTCCGCCTTAGTCGCTTTAATCGCTTGATCATGAGCGTCTCGTACAATGTTCCAGATTTTCAAATACTGGTCATCAGCCGGTTTCCCCAGACAAATAGTACGAGTAATATCAGAGCAATAACCATCAATGATACAGCCGAAGTCTATCATGATCGGCTCTCCGATTTGAAGTACTCGATTTGAGGGAGTAGCATGGGGCTTACCACTATTTGCGCCACTTGCAACAATTGGATCAAAAGAAGTAGCGCTGGCTCCATGAGTACGCATATAGCGTTCTATCTCCCATGCGACCTCTACCTCCGTTTGTCCCGGTTGGATATACTCAAAAATATAGGCCATCGTTTCATCAGCCAAAGCAATCGCTTTTCGCATGGCCTCGACTTCGTTCGTATCCTTTTGCATGCGAACCGTCTCCACCAGCCCTTCGGTATGAACCAGCATCAACTGCCCTTTGATGGCTCGCTCCCAGCTATGTAGGGTTGCCACAGAAACGACTTGTGATTCGAATCCAACGGCTCGTCCACCCAACTCCGCCCCACGTAGTAGCTCTAACATTTTAGCTGAAAAGTCGTACCCGACCTCAGCTAACTCCCATGTCGGGGTTTCTTGGCTTACCTGCTCATAATATCGTGAATCGGTAGCGATGATCTGCTTGTCGGCTGTAATAATTAGCACCCCGTTACTGCCGGTAAACCCTGACAGATAGCGTCGATTATATGGCTCGGTAATCATCACCCCAGCCAATTGGGCATCATCCATCATGACTCGAATAGCTTCTAAACGTATTGACATATCAATCCTCTTATAATCGTACTGAAACTAAACCCCCAAAGATATAAAAACTCCTTGAGGGTTAAAATTTAATCATAATATTTAATTTTGACTTGACCAACTATGCCATAACCAACTCTGTGTCGGCAGATTCTTTCTGTTTGGCTAACTCTTGAAGAGAGTATTCAGTGCCACACTTGATACATTTAGCGTTATAGCGGCTCTTCTGAATCAACAACCCCTTACATTCGTCACATGGCGTGGAGAGCGGCTTTTTCCAACTACTCCATTCACAGTCAGGATAGTTCATACAACCGTAGAAGATTCGTCCTTTTTTAGTCCGTCGCTCAACGAGTTCGCCACCGTCATTGGGACAATTAACTCCAATTTTAACGAAGTAAGGTTTAGCGTTTCGACATTCAGGAAAGTTTGAGCAGGCTTGAAACTTGCCATAACGCCCCATCTTCAACACCATAGGGCTACCGCATTTTTCACACATTTCACCAGTTTCGGGATCAACAATCTCAACTTCGGGCATGTTTTCTTCGGCGTAGGCCAAGGCTTCCTCAAACGGCTTATAGAACTGATCCAATACCGGAACCCAATTGGTCTCCCCACGAGCAATCCGGTCGAGATTGTCCTCCATTTTGGCCGTAAATTCGACATTGATAATGTCGGGGAAATATTCAACCAACAAATCGCTGACGATTCCGCCCAACTCTGTCGGATAAAGTCGCTTCTCAAACTTTTCAACGTACCCTCTTTGCTGAATTGTGGAGACGGTCGGGGCATAAGTACTTGGTCGTCCGATACCATGCTCCTCTAACGTTTTGACCAATGTGGCCTCAGTGTATCGAGGTGGTGGTTGGGTAAAATGTTGTTCCGGCAAAAGTTTAGCTAGATGAACAATCTGCTCGATGATTAAGTCAGGAAGCAGTTTGCCCTCTTTTTTATCCGGTTTCGCATCCTCATCTTGAGTCTCTTCGTAGACACTCAAAAAGCCCTTAAATTTAATTCGAGAACCACTTGCCTGCAACTGATACGGCCAGTTTTTAGGATCACCACTACCCGGCAATCCCGCTTTAATTGTCACCGACATGGTATCATAAACTGCATTTGCCATTTGACTAGCCACAAAGCGTTGCCATATTAGCGTGTACAGTCGATTTTGGTCACGTCCAAGCGATTTTTTGATTGATTCTGGAGAACGCATGACGCTCGTCGGGCGAATTGCCTCATGAGCCTCTTGCGCCGATTTATTTTTAGTTTTATAGACTGGTGGTGTTTCCGGCACCATTTTTGAGCCATATCGTTCGGCAATATAATCTCTGGCTTCATTTTGAGCCTGCTTGGAGACGGTAGTGCTGTCGGTTCGCATGTATGTAATTAGGCCAACCGAGCCATCCACGCCCAAATCAATTCCCTCATAAAGCTGTTGAGCAATCCGCATGGTTTTACGAGTTCCAAACCCTAATCGGCGAGAGGCCTCCTGTTGCAGAGTACTGGTCGTAAATGGTGCGGCAGGTTTACGCCGACGCTCACTCTTTTTAACCTTGTGTATGACATAGTCCGATTTTTCTAGCTCGTTCACAATGGCTTGAGTATCTTCCTGATTTTTCAAGTCGATTTTTTCGCCTCGGATTCGCGTTAAATTGGCACGGAACTGCTCACCACCACCATGCCCATTACTGTTTTGAGGCGCAGTGTTCAAATCGGCTCCAATCGACCAATATTCCACCGAAACAAACTCTTCGATCTTATGCTCACGTTCCACGACCAATCGTAATGCTACACTCTGTACTCGTCCAGCACTGGTTCGACCACGTACTTTACGCCACAACAGAGGGCTAATTTGATACCCTACCAAACGGTCTAAAATACGCCGTGCTTGCTGGGCATCAACCTGGTCTTGATCAATCGCTTTGGGATCAGCGAACGCCTCGGCCACAGCCCCCTCAGTAATCTCATGGAAGACCACGCGTTGCGTCCGCGCCGGGTCCATCTCCGCCGCCTCAAGCAAGTGCCATGCAATAGCTTCTCCTTCACGGTCAGGGTCAGTCGCCAGATATATCTCAGTAGCTCGTTCGGCGGCATGCTTAACTTCCTTCACTACAAGACGTTTTTCGTTTGGAATTCGATATTTTGGGTTAAAATTATTTTCTACATCCACCGAAAGCTGTGATCGTAATAGGTCACGCACATGACCCACTGAGGCTCGCACGGTGTAGCCCTTGCCCAAAAATTTACCAATAGTCTTCGCCTTGGCAGGTGATTCAACAATTACCAGCTTACCTCGGCGACGGGGCGCGGCCTTTTTCCCTTTACCCTTGCCTTTGTTTTTAGACGTAGCCTTTCGAGGTTTACGGGCTACTTTCTCAGGCACTGGAATATTGGCATGCTCGGCAATACGTCCCATTTTAAACATCTTTGTTCCACAAACAGAACAGGTTCCACTACTACCGGGTGTTCCCGCGGCAGTATAAACGGCTTGAACCCGTAACATGTCGCGTTTTTCTTTACATTTCATGCAGTACGCAGTTATATTCATACAAAAACACTCTGGAGTACGGATTAAATAACGGTTATATTTGCAAACAGACTCTTTTCAGAAGAGTCTGTTTGTAGAAATATATTTTCGTTATAAAATTCTCGTTTATTAGGCGATTTTAGTAAAGTTATAATAGTTCTTGACGGTTGTTCGCCTTCAACCATTCAACGATTTTTTTCGTGTCTTGGGAGCGATCCTTTTTACAGATTAACAACCCATCATCAGTATCGACAATCACCACATCCTCTAAACCAATGGTGGCGATTAACCGATTATTTCCTTGAATCAGAACCCCATGACTATCTAGGTTGAAATGTTCGGCATTTAAGACGACGTTATCTTGTTCATCTTGCTGATTAATTTCATAAATGGCCGTCCAACTCCCGACATCGTTCCAGCCGAAATCAACCGGAATAACTGCCACTTTGGAGACTTGCTCCAAAATTCCCACATCAATACTTTCTGGCCTAATCTGTTCCCAAATCGGGTCGATGGGGCGACCAGCTTTTATGGCCTCATCCATTTGCTCAAGTTGAGTGTAAAAATCGGGCATGTGTTCCTTAAATGCCTCTAACAACGTTGATATTTGCCAGATAAACATGCCACTATTCCAATAATAGTCACCACTAGCAACAAATTTTTGAGCCGTCTCTAGGTTAGGTTTCTCTAAAAACTGAGAAACCTGATAGGCATCATGCTTATTATATGTTCCCACCGATTCGCCTCGCTGAATATAGCCGTAGCCAGTCTCAGCCTTATCCGGTGTAATCCCCAACGTGACCAGATACCCTTGTTTCGCCACCTCTGCCGCGGCCAATATCGACTGCCGAAACCCTTCCTCGTCGGCAATAAAATGGTCAGAATGTAACGATACCATGACTGCATCGGGATCAAGCTGATTCATCTGCATGGCCGCTAAACCGATACAGGGCGCGGTGTTTTTACCGCTCGGCTCAGCGATAATACTCCGTGGTAATAATTCAGCCACTTGCTCTTTTATCATTTCACCATAAGCATGGTTTGTGGCAAAAAAGATGTTCTCAATCGAAGTAATCGGCAAGACTCGTTTAACCGTTTTTTGAACGAGAGTCTCTCCGCCAGTAATAGGGAGTAGTTGTTTGGGAGATAATTGCCGACTAAGCGGCCATAGCCGAGTACCTGCTCCACCTGCTAAAATTAATATATACATAGTTAGATTTTGGATTTTAGATTTTAGATTTTAGATGCTCCAAAACCATAAATCTAAAACATTACCGTGCTAATACATAATTCATACTACCCACTTGTCGAACCATCCCCTTCAATTCCATCATGGTTAAGGCGCTGGCTAATTCTGAAGCTTGTAAGCCAGTCAGTTGACCTAAATCATCAATATGAGTTGGCTCAGGAGACAGGTTCTTTAACAAAATCGCCTCAGTGTCATTATCAGGAATTAAAGTTCGAGCCTCAACATGCTGAGATAGCTGAGTGAGGTTCAACTCTTCTAATATATCGTTGACCTCCATGACCAATTTAGCCCCATTTTGGATGAGATGGTGTGGCCCAGAGCTGTTATGGTGCAAAATAGAACCGGGTACCGCGAACACCTCTCGCCCCTGCTCTAAGGCATAGCGGGCAGTGATATTGGCTCCGCTTTTTATCGGCCCTTCGACGACTACAATACCCAAACTTAGCCCGCTGATAATTCGGTTGCGTCGAGGAAAGTTCTTTGGCTCCGGTCGAGTTCCTAGTGGATATTCAGAAATGATTGCACCTGATTCGCTAATTGCCTGAGCCAAGTTCCGATTAGCCGCCGGATAGTTAATGTCTACCCCACAACCCAACACCGCTATGGTACGTCCGTTGGCTTTTAAAGCCGCTTTATGTGCCTCAGTGTCGATCCCATACGCTAAACCACTAACCACAGTAGAACCACTTTTCACCAACCCGTGAGCCAAACTACGTACACACTCTTTGCCATAAGTGGTCGCTTTGCGAGTGCCGACCAAGGCCACAGCCCATTCATCATCTGCTATGAGTTCTCCCCGAACATACAGCACAAACGGCGGGTCAGAAATTGTTTTTAAGGCATTTGGATACCCCGGACAATCCCATGTCACCACCGACACACCCAATTTATTGATTAGCTCCAACTCTCGGTCAACGTCAAACTGTTGACGGGTTCTAACCAGATTATTGACGGTTTTACCGTCCAAACCGATGGCTCGAAGTTCGCTTGCCTCAGCTCGCCAAGCAGTTTCTACATTACCATAGTACTCTATTAGATTCTTAAATCGAGCTGGACCAATACCAGATACCTTGCTGAAACCAATCCATAAGCCGAGTTGGTGAGTCATTAAGTGGTTCTCTCTAGTTATTAAGATTGATTTATTATGTTTTCACCATATCTTATTCGCTTATAAAGGTCATCAAAAATAGCAATAATATCTTCATCATCGCCCAAATTTTGTAAATATCTATCAATGTCAGAATATTTTATTTGAAAATATTCATCAAAAATCTGTGATCCTCGATAAATATTTTTAGAAGGGACGTAGATTGGCCCCCATCGTTTTACAGGATTAAAATAGTATAAAATAGGTTTGAGTTGATCAGGATCATCTATTTTCAGATGATTAATTAATCCGGCGTATGTTTTTATGAATTTACGGTTAATATCTACAAATTTTCCGGTATCATGGTCA
>JAUCGA010000071.1 GCA_030377865.1 Anaerolineales bacterium HSG25
CCTCTCCAAGGGGAGGGGGAACTGGCCTCCCCCCCTTTGGGGTGAGTACCGCTCCAACTCGAATCCTCATTTTTAGAGTTCAGCCTGCTCAACAACCACATTATCTCCTTGACGATTCCCCCTAGCAGATAGGCTATGCTGGCCGCGCTGAGCATGAAAAATGCGGGCGACAGGATGATAAATAGATAACGGGTTTTACGCCAGTTACCGCTTAAGAGACCACCAACCTCTAAAATTACGAGCAAACTGAACAAGCCGAGAAATAGGAAGGCAATCTCTCCGAAGCCATGTTGTTGTCGCCATAGACGGTAGAGAACTAGGGGCAAGGTTAATAAAATCGCGGCAAACAACCAGCCGTAGGTGTCGTCTAGGTAGTAGTTAAACAGTTTCTCGAAGCGGGAGCGGGACAGGCCGAGGTCGAAGAAGCCTTGCAGAAATCCGGGACTGATTAGGGCTGTCTTCGCCGATTCTGATTGCAGGGCGTTGGTACTGCTGGTTTGCCCGCTGGCGACGAGCATGAGCATGCCGCCGAGCAAAAGAATTGCGACCAGTGCTTGAAGCCACAAACTCGATTGTTGGGGGGTGAACCAATCATAACGGTAGAACAGACTAAACAGAAGAAGGCTTAGGGCTAGGGGGAGTAGTATCAAAAAACTGACGGTGTGCGAGAGGAGCGCACCGGCCAAAACTGCCAAGAAGATGTATCGCCCTTTAAGGCTGGGCCGTTGCAGGGTGCTGTGGGGGAGCCAGAAGAGGCTGAGTAGGACAAAAAAATGGGCTGAGGCGTACATGCGTACTCGTCCGCCCCACAAAATAGACAGGTCGTCGAAGGTGAATAGGGCCGCGGCTAGTAGTCCGGCGGTGACGGAGTGGAATAGGCGGCGGGTGACGTTATAGTAGGCGGCAATGGTCATCACGCTGAGTAGGAGACTCGGCCAGCGAGCGATTGATTCTCGAAATCCGGCCAGCTTGACCAGCGCGCCTGATAACAATGAGAAGAGTAGGCCATGATCGTAAAATAGGCCGGAGGGCAGAATCGGCCAGCCCTTTTCGACGACCATCTGTACGGCTAACATGCTGATAAATTCATCGACATGGTAGACGTTGCTTAACAGGAACGATAGGCGCATCCAGAAGCCGGTTAAAATAAGAAGGAGTAAGAGAATGTATTGAGGTTTGGTTGTCATCGTTTGTTACTCGAGGTGGTTTTTGGGTTGAGAAAAATTCAGTCTGTGGTGAGAACAGATTGATACCCCTCATAATAACATTGCTGATAATAATTGACGAATTTGCGGAGTTGATAGCTCTAGATGTTCAGATAAACATTTTCAGTTGTCACCTTCCCGCAAGTTTTGAACTTGCGGGAAGGTTGGTCTTGAATTGAAAATCATGATGTTTGCACAGAAAGCCCCAAAAGGTCTAAATATAAAGGGGCATTATCATGGCTTCTCTACATAATAATGGTATACTACAACGAATACCTCTTTACTCGAAGAGGCAAATTTAATCAATATTAGTTTCGACTATTTCATATTGATTCAGAAGTTTATCGTTTCAACATGATTAAAACAATATCTGACAGGATTAACAGGATTGACAGGATTACAAGCAAAAAAATCCTGTTAATCTTGTTAATCCTGTCAAAAAATGCTTTTGGTTTTATCAATATGTCAGGTCATGAATGAAACAACAAACTTTTGTTGATTGTTGTTCAATAATCAGCATGAAATAGCTACACAAAAAATTATGACAACGTACGATAACATTCTAGTTCGGCAAGAAGGGCACGTTGGGGTGGTACAACTGAATCGCCCCAAAGCCTTAAATGCCCTAAGCTCACCATTAATGAAGGAACTGCTGTCTGCCTTACGTGAATTCGACACCAATTCGGAAGTTGGCTGTATGGTCATCACTGGCAGTGATAAAGCTTTTGCCGCGGGCGCAGACATCAAACAGATGGCCGAAGCATCTGTGGTAGACATGCTCAACAATCCTTTTTTAGAGTATTGGGACGAGTTGACCACAGCCATCAAAAAGCCGATTATTGCCGCTGTAGGAGGCTGGTGTTTGGGCGGAGGTTGTGAACTAGCTATGGCCTGCGACATGATCGTCGCCTCGGAAAAGGCCAAATTTGGTCAACCAGAAATCAACCTTGGGATTATTCCCGGCGCGGGGGGAACCCAACGCCTAACTAGAGCCGTTGGCAAGGCCATTGCTATGGAGATGGTGCTGAACAATCGCACTCTGAGCGCCCAAGAGGCGGTGCAGTACGGCCTCGCTAACCGAGTTTATCCCGTGGAAACCTATTTAGAAGAAGCGATTAAACTGGCCGAAGAGATTGCCGTCCGAGCGCCGGTTGCGGTTCGGTTGGGCAAAGAGGCGGTTAATCAAGCCTTTGAAACCAGTTTGACCGAAGGAGTCTACGTTGAGCGACGACTGTTTGACATGTTATTTGCCACCCAAGACCAAAAAGAAGGCATGGCGGCCTTCGTTGCCAAACGACCCGCCGAATGGCAAGGAAAATAAACCTGCTTAAGCAGGTTTTCCGTTTAAGACGCTGATTTCAATCAGCGGCCTTATGCACAAGTTAATTACCTAAACAAAGGAGCAATAAAATTATGGGAAAAGAACAACTACTCAACTTTATTAATGGAAGCTGGCAACGTTCAAGTGCCGCCGAATATTTAGATGTCGAAAATCCGGCTACGGCTGAGATTTTGGCTCAAGTGCCACTTAGTCCGGGAGCCGAGGTTGACCAAGCCGTGCAAGTCGCGGCCAACGCGTTTGTTGAATGGCGACAAACGCCGGTGTTAGATCGAGTGCAGTACCTGTTTAAATTCAAGCAACTGCTTGAGGATAATCTGGATGATCTCGCCAAAATTATCACCAATGAGTGTGGTAAAACCTACAACGAGAGTGTGGGTGAGATTCGCCGAGGTATCGAAAACGTAGAAACCGCGTGCGGTACGCCGACTCTGATGCAAGGCTACAACAACGAAGACATTGCTAGTGGTATCGATGAGATGATGATTCGGCAACCGTTGGGCGTGGTTGCGGCCATCACTCCCTTCAATTTTCCGGGCATGATTCCGCTGTGGTTCTTGCCTTATGCCATCGCTACTGGAAACTGCTTCATCCTCAAACCGAGTGAAAAAGTGCCGTTAAGCACAGCCAAACTGTTCAGCATGTTAGAGCAAACCGGCTTACCCAATGGGGTCGTCCAACTAGTCAACGGAGGTAAAGAGGCCGTTGATGCCCTGCTCGACCACCCGACCGTGCGGGCGATTAGTTTTGTCGGTTCAACCCCCATCGCCAAGTATGTTTATAGCCGAGCCACGGCTAACGGCAAGCGCGCTCAATGTCAAGGTGGGGCTAAAAATCCGGTCGTCATCATGCCGGATGCCGACATGGAAACGACCATCAAAATTATGGCTGACTCTGCCTTTGGTTGCGCCGGACAACGCTGTTTAGCCGCCTCCGTTGCCATTACGGTGGGTGATGCTAAAAACATCTTTACCGAAGGCATTGCTGATGCGGCCAGTAGTCGTAAGGTCGGTTATGGCTTAAACGATGGCGTGCAGATGGGCAGTGTGATTGATAGTCGTAGCCAAGAGCGTATCACTGGTCTGATTGGGGCGGGCGCACAAGAGGGTGCGAACGTCTTAGTTGATGGCCGTAATAAGCAGGTTGATGGGTTTGAAAATGGCTACTTTGTCTACCCGACCATTTTGGACGGGGTCGATCCACAAAGTGACATCGCCAAAACAGAAATCTTTGGGCCGGTATTGAGCCTGATGCATGCCGACACGGTTGAGCAAGCTATCGACATGGTCAATGACCGAGTGTATGGCAACATGGCTTGTCTTTTCACCTCGAATGGGGCGGTTGCTCGACAGTTCCGCTACTCAGTCAAAGCCGGTAACGTTGGTATCAACATCGGGGTGGCCGCTCCGATGGCAATGTTCCCCTTTAGTGGTTGGCGTGACAGCTTCTTCGGTGACCTGCACGGTCAAGGCCGACATGGAATCGAGTTCTTTACCGAAACCAAAGTGGTCATCGAACGCTGGCCGAAAGAGTGGAGCCGCAAATTCTAGGAAACTTTCATTTCTAAGTTGTCACTTTTCCCGGAGTGCAAGAATTCCATTCTTGCTGTCAAAATACAATTTTGACACTCCTGTTTTCCTGATCGTTGCGATTATGTAATCGCAACGGGTATTTGGCAGGTATATACCCGCCTATTATGGGTACACTTCTGTTTTTTACAAGTTAGTTCTGAAAACTACTTAGGAAACTTATCACGTATTGCGTGGTACGTAGTACGTATTTTTGTGTTGGGAAAGGAGTCAGAAGTTTATCGTTTCAACATGACTAAAACAATATTTGACAGGATTAACGGGATTGACAGGATTACAAGCAAAAAAATCCTGTCAATCTTGTTAATCCTGTCAAAAAATGCTTTTGGTTTTATCAATATGTCAGGTCATGAATGAAACAACAAACGTTTGAGGAGTTTCATGCCTGAGCAATCCGTGGCATCCACCATCGGCGTGACGACCTTGTCGCAGTAGGTCTGCCATCAGGTGCATGGCGTGATGATGAAACGGTTTTTAGGACAGCCGCCATGACAGGCAAACCGCACCTCACATTGGCGACAATATTGGGGTAGGCTGTCCAGATTGTCGTGCCCAAACTTTACCTGCTGGGGCACGGTGGCTTTCGAGCAACTGTTTGAGGTATGTCTCCAGCAGGTCATCGGCCATGCGAAACCGACTCCCTTCATAAAGTAGTTCTTTGCTCAAAAAGAAGCAGTACTTGCAATCTAGGTTGCAGATAGCCCCAGTTGGTTTTGCCATCATGTGAAAAGCGGGTGGGGCATTTTTAGGGTAGGAAAAGTTCATGTGGTCAACCAGTCCGTTCCAAATTTAAGGCCAGTAGTTTTTCTAACACCTGCTCTTCGCTCAAATCATGAGACCAGCCATAAGCATCTAAGACGGCTTTATCTAGCTCTGTATGGAGCCAATGTAGCTTTTCGATATCGGCTAAGGTTAAAAAGAGTTGGGTTGATATTTTGCCTAACTTAAGCGTTTGTTTCAGCCCTTCTGTCCAGACCTTATCATCATGAGGGTTCAGCTCACGGTAATAGGTTAGTGCGTTGTAGAGGTTGGTTAAGGTTCGTTTTTTGATGACCTTTTCACCAATCATGTCATCCGTTGGATATAACCAGCCTTGCCGAAACTCGACCAGTTGACGAGCCTTATCTGCGATTCGTTTAACTAGGGGGCTATCGGCTTCATTTGGTTCATCGCCGGGCGACCACGGGAAGGGGAAGGTTTCAAAACAGGTGGTGGGGGTGTAGCGAGGGTCATTCCCTTTGCCAAGCCATGTTCCCAATCGCAAAGCCCACACCTCATGAAATTTGGAATGAAGGATGCCAAAAAAATAATCGTCATTACGGGCAAAAATATAGGTACCATCATCAGCAATGGTGCCAGCAGGTAACCAAACAAAAAGGCGATATTTGGCAACACGGGGGGTGGCAATAAATCGGTCTAATGTAGCAATCGATTGTCGCATGCTAGGAGCAGTAAAAGAGTGTCGCCACCAATATTCTCGCCGATGTTTCTGCCGATTTTTGCGCCGTACTGGATAAACATGCTTTTTAAGGTAGGCATAAGGTTGTTGATACTGTTTAGCTTCCTGTTCACTTTTATCAACCCCAAAGTCGATAATCCATTGGGTTGGCTTGCCTTTATATACTAACGCCCGCCCATTAACCCACGGTTTAACCACCTCACGATTGGAATTGTCGAGCTTAAACCACTGGTGGGCCAAAGATTCGGCAATGTTGAAATTTCCCCCTTTTTTGGTGCCTCCAAACACAACGTTGTTATTTTGGGGTAGTTGTTTTACCCGCGTTAAATCAAACCGACCATTACTCAAATCAGAGTTGATATAAATAACGGGTTTTCCATCTAAAGTATGTATTTTTTGCCTGCCATCATCAAAACCAACCATCGAGACCCGTACTGCCGCACCATCTAAAATCCATGCTCTATCCGACCATGCCATAAAAATATCACCCGTTTCTTTGATACGATCTAACGTTTGACGATTAGCTCCGCCACGAATAGAGTTTGTGGAAAGTAAGCCTGCCCGTTTCAGTGTGCCTTGTTCAAGCATGGCTCGTGCTTTTTCAAACCAATAACAGACCAAATCAACAAAGGCGGATAACCTTTCTTGATAGAGTTGAAACAGGTTATCAACATACACATCCCCAAATTCGGCCCTAATTCTGTTTCCGCCCAAAAACGGCGGATTGCCAATCACCACATCAGCCGAGACCCATTCCGGCTCAACTGGATTGCCCTGTTGATCATAGGCTAAAATCGCATCCATGCGTTTAATCGTATCAAGAGGGCGCAGAATCGGGTCGGGCAATCGATCAAATCCATTTTGATACCGCCATTGAATATAACCAATCCAAACGGTTACTTGGGCCAGTTCATGAGCATACAGATTAATCTCCATGCCATGTAGCTGTTGCGGGTCAACGGTCAGGGGGATGGTTGGCAAGTTATATCGCTCCGCAAAAACAAGTACTTCTTTTTGTAAATCAAGTAAGTGCTGGAGAGCGATATAGAGGAAATTTCCACTGCCACAGGCTGGGTCTAGCACCTGCATGGCGGCGATTTCATCGGCAAAGGTTTTCAATTGAACATAGGCATTGTCTGGTTCACCTTCATGAATGAGGGAGAGTGCCTCCTCTTTGACGGCTTGCCATGTTTCGCGTAAAGGTTGCATGAGGACTGGCTCAATAATCAGTTCGATGTCAGCTTTATTGGTATAATGCGCGCCAATCTGATGTCGTTTCGTTGCGTCCAAAATCCGTTCAAACAAAGTGCCAAAGACAGATGGTTCTAGTTGTGACCAATCATAACGGCAAGCTCTTAACAACTCTGTAACGATAGAGGTTGGCAGGCTGGGTGGTACAAAAGCATTATCAAACAGTCCACCATCAAAATAAGGAATGTCATAGATGCCGAATACGCCCCCATCTCGCATGGCGGAGAATAACTTTCGTAATTTCATCACAAAACGGTCAACATCTTTAACATTATGGACAGGTTGTTGCATCAGTTGGGTAAACAGTTTGTGGGGCAACAGTCCCGTACTTTCGGCAAAAAGGCAAAAAAGTAGCCGAATGAAAAAATGGGCCTGTTCCTCCGAATCAAACGGTAATTGCTGGCCTTTGATATGTATTCGCACCTCCTCAACAATTTTAATAAACTGGTCAGCAGTGGCTTGAGTGATATATTCACGAGTGGTAGTCGGCTTAAATTCAGCCTCAATCTCGGCGAGCGTGTCGTTAAAAATTAGTTTGAGTTTTCGTACCCCATTCCCTTTCTCAATATCATCTAGAGTAATTTCATGGGTTTGTTTGACTGTATTGGTATAGTTGGTATGAATGATGATGCGTTGGGTATCGGAGGTTATCAACAACGGCGGGTTATCGAGGGCATCTTTGTAAAACAGAAGCTGTTGATAGGCTTTGTTGAGGTTGGCATGCGCGCCTTTGTACTCCCAAATAAACCGTCCTCGATAGAAAACATCGGCTCGTCCTTTACGCCCATCTGGTTTAATATTGGCGGCCTCAAAGCTAAAGATGTCTTTGTCCCCAAAAGCAATTGGGTCGGGATGACCAACTAGGGCACAAATATCGTTAAAGTGGGTTTGGGCTGATTGTATTTCTGTGAGTTGAAAAAATGTCGCTCGTCCCCATTTAGCGACAAATTCTTGTGGGGTTAGAGTTGGCATAGTTTTCACCTTGTGAAGTTTAATGAGGATCAGAAGTTTATCATTTCAACATGACTAAAGCATTTTTTGACAGGATTAACAGGATTGACAGGATTACAAGCAAAAAAATCCTGTCAATCCTGTTAATCCTATCAAAAAATGCTTTTGATTTTATCAATATATCAGGTCATGAATGAAACGACAAACTCTTGGAGGATATTATACAACAAATCATCAAATCAAAAACTAACAGGGCTAAGCAAAAAATCTCGATATACAGTCTTTCAGATAATGATTTTCAATTCAAGACCAACCTTCCCGCAAGTTTTGAACTTGCGGGAAGGTGACAACTGAAAATGTTTATCTGAACATCTATACCTCACATCAACACCGTCTCAAATTGACACAAACTGATGATGCGCTAAAATACGGCTAGAGTATTGTCACCGCCTCATAGTACTCTACAATCCCCGTTTGTCTACTGATTCCGTGTGTTGTGGTTCTGCTCAACACTCATCAGCCCAATACAACGCACATTATTCAACTTAGGAATGGGTATTAATTAACCTGTGCATAAGGCCGCTGATTGAAATCAGCGTCTTAAACGGAAAACCTGCTTAAGCAGGTTTCTCGTGTCAGCATAAGAATTCATTCTTATGTGAAAACGCGCAACTTATTTAATCCCCATTCCTACGAGGAAAAAACATGCCTCGTAGATAAAATATTCACGTCTCACGTCTCATGCCTCACGTCTCACGCCTCACGTTTCACTTATTATGTCCTTTGATACCCTTGCTCTAACCGCCTTAGCGCGGGAACTACAATCCACTATCTTACATGGCCGAGTTCAGCGCGTCACCCAACTTAACTCGCTGAATTTTGGTTTTGAGATATATGTTCATCCAGTTCGATACTACCTCACTATCTCGATAGAGCCTCAATCGCCTCATATCTATTTGACCGAAAAAAAATTGCGTCGTGGTCAAGGTAATGAGACCCCTTTAATGCTGGTGCTTCGTAAATACATGCGGGGTGCTCGTCTCAAAGAGATTCGTCAACCACCTTATGAACGCCTGTTGTACCTTCATTTTGAGAGCTATGCAGGTTCGACAATCCTCGCGATAGAACTACTTGGCCCGCGAAGTAACTTGATGTTACTTGATGCTGACCAAACAATTTTGGGTACAGCTCGGTTGTCTAAACTTAACCGTAAAACTGATCATGAGTTGGCAACATCACGTACTCGAGTCCATATTCCCGGCCATGTCTATCGTCCCCCCTCACCCCAAAATAAAATTGCCCCACATAATCTCACGATTTCCTTGCTAGAAAAAGAGTTGGCCGAAGCATCTCCCACGTTTCCTTTGGCACGTTTATTGCCTCAAATTCTACTTGGTCTGAGTCCGCAACTTGCTCGTGAAATCTGTTATCAGGCTACTGGTAACCCCAAAATAACGGTGACACAACTAACTGATTTACCCCCTCTCGTTGAGCATTGTCGTCGTTATTTTGATAATCAAACCCCGTTTGAGGTACAACCGACCTTGGCCTTTGACGAGACCGAAACGCCAATTGCATTTGCTCCCTATACGCTTGAGCATATAGGAAACACCAAACAGTTCGAGACATTTTCTGAGGTAATCGAACTTTATCTGGCCGAATCGGCGGTTGCCTATACTGCGGCCAAGGAGCCACTGTTAGAGACTATTGCCAATACTCGCCGAAAATTGCTTCGTCGTCAAGAACGACTTAATCAAGATGCATTAGCGCGAAGTAACCCGACGAGTCTCAAAGAAAAGGGGGAGGCGATTTTGGCCTACGCCTATCAAATTCAGCCGAGCCAAGCTAAACTTGTTGCCGAGTGGCATGCTGGTCAGCCACCTTTAGAAATAACCCTCGATCCCAAACTGTCACCAAGTGATAATGCACAACGATATTTTAAGCAGTACCGTAAGGCGTTACGGGCAGTTGATGAAATTCCGCTTCAATTGAGAAAACTATCACTTGAGATGGATTATCTTGACCAGTTAGAGCAAGACCTGAGCATGGCTGATAACCGCACCGAAATTGATGTGGTCGAGGCTATCTTGATGGAAGTAACCTATTATCAGCCAAATCAACCACGTAAGAGCAAGAAGCGCCCTCAAAAATCAGTCTCACGATATCTCCGTTTAACCGCACCTGATGGAGCAACCGTTTGGGTCGGAAAAAACGCCCAGCAAAACGCACACCTGACCTTCAACCGAGCTACAGCTGACGATTTGTGGCTTCATGCCCGTAAGATTCCCGGCGCTCATGCCATCATGCCTACCGCTCAAGGCATACCATCAGAATCTGATGTTTTTTGGGCGGCCAGTATCGCCGCTTATTACTCCAAAGCACGGTATGACACGAGCGTAGAGGTAGATGTCACCCTCAAAAAACATGTGCGAGCCATAAAAGGTGCCGCCCCCGGACTAGTGACATATCGCCAAGAATCGACCCTGCGTGTGGTTCCTCAAGCCCCGGAATGAATGAAGAATGAAGAATAAAGAACGAAGAATGAAGAATAAAGAACGAAGAATGAAGAATAAAAACGTTGTACTGGTTGGCTAAATCCTTCATTGATTCCCCACCTCCTTGATAACTTGTGAGTTTTTAGAGTAGGCGGTATACTTGGGACGCAAAAATTTACACAACGAGGAAACCCTATGGCTATAGAATTTGCTATCCCCAACGTTGGCGACAACGTTAATAGTGTAACAATTGTAGATTGGCTTGTAGAAGATGGCTCTCAGGTTAATGCTGACCAAGAAATTATTGAGGTTGAGACCGATAAGGCCACGGTTACTATACCCGTTGAGGTTGGTGGTGTGATACATTTTGGCCCATATAAAGCAGGCGATGCAGTGAATGTCGGCACAGTTGTGGCAATTATTGGTACTGCTGAGGAAACATTTTCTTCGTATACTGTAGCTGATACATCTGCGAATGTGCCAGCTACAGCATCCGAATCTAATTTGCCAGCTACCCCATCGGCTGAAGAGCCTTCCACTCCATCAACTTCAACCAGTGGGGGACAGAAAATTACGCCAGTTGCTCGTAAAATGGCCGTTGAACTGGGCGTTGATTTACAGACTGTGACAGGTAGTGGTAATCATGGTCGTGTCACAAAAGCGGATGTTCTACAAGCAACAGGGCAAACACCTGCCGTGGTGACTCCAGTTTCGACTCCGCCAGTAAAACCAGCCTCACCTAAACCCGCATCTTCTGTCTCTATTTCCTCAGCAGATGTTATCGAGACCGTACCATTAAAAGGTATTCGTCAAATCATTGCCACTCGCATGGCCGAAAGTGTGCATACCACGGCCAGAGTAACTTTGGTACGAGAGGTTGACGCAACAGGATTAGTCGCTTTTCGGGAGCAGTTAAAAGAACAAGTTAAGGATGCTTGGGGATTTACGCCCGGCTATAATGAACTTTTAACCCTAATCTGTGGTAATGCCTTGCGAGAATTCCCTTTTATGAACGCTCGTCTGTCTGCTGACGGTCAGTCGATTGAATATTTAGCCTCGGTCAATATTGGCATGGCCGTTGACACGCCCCGAGGGTTATTGGTTGGCGTGCAGAAAAATATTCAAGAGAAAGGATTGCAACAGATAGGCGCTCAGTTTCGAGCGCTTGTCGAGCGAGTCCGTACAGGTAAAGCCGCTCCTGATGAATTGACAGGTGGAACGTTTACCATCTCTAATCTGGGCATGCTCAATATTGATGCCTTTACTCCGGTTATCAACCTGCCCGAATTAGCCATTCTTGGCGTAGGCCGAATTGTACCAAAACCAGTGGTTAAAGAGGATGAGATAGTTATCCGTAAAATGTGGACTCTCAGCCTTGTGTTTGACCATCGTTTGGTTGATGGCGCACCTGCGGCTCGTTTCTTAAACCATATTTGCGAATTGATAGAAGAACCTGAACTTATTTTCTTAACCAAACGATAAATCGTAGTATTGTAAATATAGTGATAAGTGTGGTGGTCAAGATGATGTTGGAGTGCAATGGGTTCAGCCATTGCCTGTAGCAACGGCTAAACCCGTTGCACTCCGTTTTCAACATCAAGCTGACCACTACAAAATGTAGTGATAAGGCATGCAAATTATGTGTTTTACTGTCACTATCTATGCAGAACTACCAGATTTTGTAAAATATAACTTATGCAATGTATCACTATTCCATGCGGGACGCTCCTAATGTTGATGGGACTTGTTTCGCTTTATACTGTCACTTTCAATCGTCAAGCCTTGATTGAAGGTAGCCCCAAAGCCTCGCTTGCCATGACCGCTAGTATTGCCGTGGTCATGGGATCAATCATTACAGTTGTTGGTTTATTTACCTTGAGCCGAGGGTTTGGGTTTTAGCTGTGTTAGCTAAGGTTAATAGCTGTGCCGTGGTTGGTTTGGACGGAGTCTTGATTGATGTCGAAGTTGACATCTCTAATGGACTACCCTCCATGACCATCGTAGGGTTGCCCGATGCCGCGGTTCAAGAAAGCCGTGAGCGAGTTCGAGCCGCCATCAAAAACAGTGGTTTGCCGTTTCCCTTCAAACGATTAACGGTCAATCTTGCTCCGGCGGATATTCGAAAGGCTGGTCCTGCTTATGATTTGCCGATTGCTTTAGGGCTTTTGCTTGCTTCGGAGCAGATTTATGGTGATGTAAGCCGCGCCCTTATCGTCGGTGAACTATCGCTTGATGGCACGGTACGCCATGTGAGTGGCGTATTACCCGTAGCTCATTTAGCCAAACAAGAGGGGTATACGACCCTTTTTGTTCCTGCCACCGATGCTCCCGAAGCGGCTCTCATTGAAGGGGTTGAGGTTTATCCGGTTGAGTCGTTGTTAGAACTGGTTGACCATTTGTCAGGCCACAAACGTCTGACTCCCTATCAGCCCGATTTTTCATTGGAGCAGGATGAACTGCCCGATTTCGCGGCAGACATGGCCGAAATTAAAGGGCAAGAACATGTAAAACGAGCCTTAGAAGTCGCGGCCGCAGGCGGTCATAACCTTTTAATGAGTGGCCCGCCCGGTTCTGGAAAAACATTGATAGCCCGCTCGATGCCGGGTATTTTGCCCCGTCTAACGATTGAGGAAGCGCTTGATGTAACCCGTATCTATTCCGTAGCCGACCAGCTTTCTGTAAATGAGCCACTGGTACGACATCGCCCTTTTCGAGCGCCGCACCATACCATCAGTTATGCCGGTTTAATTGGAGGCGGACGGTGGCCTACTCCCGGAGAAATCAGTCTAGCTCATCGGGGTATTCTGTTTTTAGATGAGTTGCCGGAGTTTGGAAACCGTCTTTTGGAGACATTACGTCAGCCACTAGAGGACAAAATTGTGACGATTAGCCGCTCGGCTGGTTCGTTAACCTATCCGGCTAACTTCACTCTAATTGCCAGCATGAACCCGTGCCCTTGCGGTTATCATGGCGATCCGGTCAAAGCTTGTACCTGCTCAATGACCATGATTAGCCGGTATCAAAAGAGAATATCTGGCCCTCTAATAGACCGAATCGATATTCATGTTGAGGTTCCTCGGGTACCGTTTGAGAAACTAAACAGTAAACGGCTCGGTGAACCAAGCAAGGCTGTTAGAGAGCGGGTTGAAGCGGCTCGTTTGCTTCAAAAAGAACGTTTTGCCAATACTAAACTACGTATTAACGCTGACATGGGGCCATCTGAAGTGCGGCAATTTTGTGCGGTCGATGAAACCTCAAATAATCTGCTAAAAGCGGCCATGCGTCAGATGCAGTTAAGTGCTAGAGCTTATCATCGTATTTTAAAATTGGCTCGGACTATTGCTGATTTGGCCGGGGCAGTTGATATTCAAGCCTCTCATGTAGCGGAGGCAATTCAGTATCGGCCTCGAGTATCCACATAACACAAAGGAGTGTAGCGGTGATGTATAGAAAATTTTATGATACAACAGAAACGTTTGCTACCCTAGTGGCTGGCTTAGGCAGTTCCAACTTTTAAAATCTCCCAAACTGATTAAATTCTCTATGTCATTCCCGCATGCTTTTAGCGGGAATCCACATTCTGCATACAAATGGATGCCCGATAACAACATTCGGGCATGACATTTGGGAGGTTTATTTTCTTGGAGTTACCTTAATTGTAGGCTGGGTAGCTCGCGGTTTTGGTGAGCAGACGGCTCGAAAAAAACTATCTGTGGCCTCAGTACCCGACATGCTGATTAAATAAAAATTTTTTCGACAGGATTAACAGGATTGACAGGATTTTTTGCCGTTAATCTTGTTAATCTTGTCAGATATTCTCTGTATTCAGTCGAGACTAAAAAACCTTGTCGGGTAACAAGTCTGTGGCTGAAACGGTCATTTTACAATTAAAGACCAATGCTGATGAAGCAAAACAGGTAGCACAAGACCTTAAAACAACGAAACATGAACTTGAGCAACTTAAACAGAAACTGGCTGACCAGAACCAAGCTCAACGGAGCGATGCAACAGCCGAACAGTTAAAGCAAGACCTCATGGCCGCTCGATCCGAACTTGAGGAACTTAAGCAACAGTTGAAACAGAAACAAACTAAAAAGAAGGATGATTTAACCAAAGTGAACGGAATTGGCCCAGTTTTTGCTCGTCGTTTAAATGAAGCTGGTATTTTTACCTTTGTTGATTTGGTTGCTCTTTCAGCAGATGATGTACGGAAGATTGTGGTCGCTAAAGATTGGCAGAAAATTGAACCAGAAAAATGGTTGATTCAGGCACAATCATTGACCGATTAGCCTCGGTATTGAGCAATTGGGATTAATTAACTTGTGCAGTTCATTATGAAAGTGGTTCAATCTTTAAGATTGAACCACTCTGGAGCGTGCAACTTATTTCCCAACCACATAACAAAATTGCCATTATTATCATTAGGGTATAAAATCTAGGTTTGGGTGAGGATTATCACCTAACTGATGAATCGTGTGACGTTGAAGCGCAAAGATGCAAGCAGGTGGCATGATACTTGTATCTTTGCGCTTTTGAATTACAGAAAAATAAAATAGCCGGATAATTGAATGTCAAAACGAAGTAGTCGCCGTAAGCGACGAGTACAGCAAAAACAGAAACAAGCTCGTACCACCGGAGCCGCTCTGGTTCTAGAGGGTAAACAGGCCTTTAAGCAGGCCGATTATAAAGTTGCTATAGAGAAATGGAGTCAAGCCTTATATAAGAAAGATAGACCGCCAACTCTGCCCAATGCTCTGGCAGAAGCCTATTTTCGGCGAGCTTTAAGCGTTGAGTCCAAAACTGCGGTTAAAGATTTCAACGAGGCGATTAAGTTAAATGCTACAGAACCTTGTTATCGTTATCACTTAGGACTGTTTCATCATCGATCCGGAAATCATAGCAAGGCTGAGGCAATTTATCGAGAATTATTGAGCCTAGATGATCCCTACACGAGAGCCGCAGTGCCATTAGCTCAACTCCTTATTGCCCAGAAAAAATCGGTAACCAAAGATGTCGTGGTCAAATATCTAAGTGACCAAGATAAACTACAATTAGCCGCGGCCGAGGCATTAATCAAGAAAAAAGCAACCTCTACCATGACTCGTTTGTTTGATTCATCAGCCCTTGATCCGTTTTGGCGTGGTTTGTTAGCTGTTGCCCTAAATAAACCAGATATTGCCCATAAAAACTTGGCCGATGCTGTCGAGCAGGTTACGCCTCAAGTGCAGGCTGTCGCTCAATATTATTTGGGGGTGCTGGCCGCTAAAAATAATCAAATTGACGTTGCTCTCGCGAAGTGGCAAGAAGCTAAAGCGAAGGGACTGAAGAGTAAACACCTCCAGCGTAATTTATCCACGATTAGCTATCAGCAGGCAATTCGTGAGCAACAGGCAGGACATATCCGTAAAGCAGTTGAGTTAGTTGACCAGATTCAACATGCTGAGGACATGGGTAAAGATTTTGCTAAGTTCCAACAACAGATTGATTGGGAGATGGGCTATCTGGCCGCTCAAAATAAAGAATGGTCTGAGGCTGTTAAACGTTGGGAGCATGTTATTGAAGCGGGAGATAAAAGTCGGGGTTTAATATTTAACCTTGCCCTAGCTTATCAACATAGTGAGCGTTACATAAGTTCGGCAGAACGTTGGCGCGAGTTATTACGCCGACGGCCTCGCAAAGCTGACCATCCCGACAAATTATCGGATGACCAAGTGGCTCAGATATGGGGGACGATTGCCGAAAACTACAGCAAGGGTGAGGAATATGATGAGGCGATCAAGACCTATAAAAATGCTGTCAAATGGGCACCCGAAAATATCGACCTGCGCCTTAAACTGGTTGAAGCGTATCAAACCGAAGGACGCTGGCAGGCCGCAACAAACGAAATTAACCGAGTTTTGGAGCGCAAACCCGATCATGTACCCGCGTTAATTATGTTGGCCGAAAGTTATGCCGATGACTGGGCTTTTTCACAACGAGGTAAGGACGCTTGGTTGCGCGTGCTAGAAATTGAACCGACCAACCCGATTGCCCGTCAACAGTTAGCTCACCATTACATCCGACGCGGGGAAATGGCTTCTCGTTGGGGAGGGATAGAGCGGGCGATTGCTATCTTTAAAGAAGGACTAGAGCATTTACCCGATAATCCTCAACTACTGCTAGCGATAGGTATCAGTTATTCATATTCAAAGCAGTTTGATGAAACACGTCACTATTTTGATCTGGCTCTAGCCACTGATCCAACCAATCTAAACTCATTGTATGCAATGTGTATGATCTGGAGTGACCTTGGTTCTGAGGCTGACCTTAAAAATGTAATTGATAGCATTAAATCGTTACCGACAAATACGCCAAGTCAATTTTTCTCAGAGATAATTGATGTATTTCTCGAAAAAGATATGACGGATATGGCAATGGATCTTTTACATGTCCTTGAACAAAATTATGCTGATGATGAAGGTGCTGTTATTTATTTGGCTTCAACCTATAGTCTTGATTTAAATGATAGTAAAAAAGCAATTGTCCTATTGAAAGGACTGCTAGAGAAAAACCCTAACAATGGTCAAGCTCATGTACAGTTAGGCGTTGTCTATTATCGAATGGGACAAACTCGGATTGGGAAGAGCCATTGGAATAAGGCCGAGAAAATTGCCCGTGAAACAAATGATGGCCTGCTCCGCTTTAAGGTTAAAAGTGTAAGAGATGAGTTAATTCATGGTAAACGTACCCCGCAAGCATCATTTGATATGTTACGTAATATGCCCCCAGATGTATTTGAGGAGCTGATAAGAACTGCACCTCCAGAGGTAGCCGAGATGCTTCAAAATATGGATCCAGACATGCTTGTTGATATGATGATGAACATGTCTGATATTGATGAGGATGATTTTTATGTCTGATATATCACCAACTGGGACAATTGTCCCCGAATTAGAGCCTGATTTTACCGCTTCTGACCCGTATCAGGTGTTGGGAGTGCAACGAACAGCTACTCAATTAGAGATTAAGCGACGTTATTTTGAGTTAATTCGTCAACATCCACCTGAAACGGAAGCTGAAACTTTTAAGATAATTCGGAGCGCTTATGAGAAAATTAAAGATGTGAAACGACGTAGTGCTACTGATATTTTCTTACCCAAAAAACCTCCCGCTTGGACACCCCCTAAAAAATTACCTGAATTTGATACGGATTTTTATGCTCAAGATGTTTTACGAGTGCTACAACTGTGGGGTGATTTAAGCCGCACAGATTTCAAAGAGGATTTTAAAGAGATTGAACTGTGAGTAATAATAGTTTTGTTCATAATATTACCAATTTTTTCAATGAACCGATGCCGGTTTTAGGCAAGAGCGATATGGAAATGCTTTATAACCTTGATAAAAAGTTAGACGTGTTAGCCCAACTGTTACAAACACAGGGAGACACAATTCAGCAGTTAACCCCTCCAGAGGGTAGTTTGGATCAGGTATTGGTCAAAACTGAAGAGAAATCAGATGATGAAGAGGTCAAAAGTAGCCTTGATGATTTGACTACCCAAGTTCGTAAATTAGCCAAAACACAGTTTAAGGCTAATACGTTGCAAGAAAGTCAACAGACTCAACAGCAAGATACATTTAAGCAGTTGCAAGATACTATATCTGAACGAGAGCAACAGTTAATGGCTCAAAATGAGCAGTTAATTGTTGACGCTCGCTTGGAGTTACTAAAAAATTTATTACCCGTTATGGATAGTTTAGATGCCGCATTTGACATTGGAAAGCGTCAAGTTTTGAATTTGCCCATGACGTTAAAAGTTAAAAAACCAATTATTGCTTGGTTAGATGGTGTTCGCTTGGCTCGTATCCGCTTATTGGATGTGTTAGAAACTAACGGTATTACTCCCATCCCAACAGTTGGGGAGTCATTTAACCCCCATCAACATATTGCTGTAGCCACCGACGCAAGTGGGCGTAAGCCAGATAATGTGATTGTTTCAGAAGACCGTCGTGGTTACACTACTGAAACCAAAGTAATTCGTGAAGCCGAAGTTGTAGTGGCAAAATCTATAAAAAATTAAGAATATTTCAGATATAAGGAAAATCAAGTTATGAGTGAGATAATAGTAGGAATTGATTTAGGAACGACCAACTCTGCGGTGGCTATTGTTCAAGATGGTGAACCTCGTCTATTAGGACGTGGCGATGAAAAGATTGTTCCATCAGTAGTTGCCTATTCTGAGCAAGCTGGTTGGCTAGTAGGCCGTCCAGCCTTAAATCAATATACGCTTGACCCAGATAATACTGTTCGTTCCATTAAGCGAGACATGGGAAGTGATAAGAGGGTTACATTGGGAGGACGCGAACTTCGTCCACAAGAAATTTCGGCTTTTATCTTACGTGAGCTGAAAAGTATTGCTGAGGAGGCACTGGGCGAATCTATCGAGAAAGCAGTTCTTACCGTGCCAGCCTATTTTACCAATGCCCAACGTCAGGCAACCAAGGAAGCCGGTGCAATTGCGGGTTTAGAGGTCGTGCGGATTATTAACGAACCAACTGCCGCGGCCTTGGCATACGGCTTAGGTGATGAAGAGGATCAGATGGCTTTAGTTTATGACTTGGGTGGTGGAACATTTGATGTCTCTTTAGTTGAGATGACCGGTGGAGTGGTCGAGGTACGAGCTAGTCATGGTGATACCCGTTTAGGTGGGGACGATTTTGACATGCTCTTAGCTGAACATGCCGGTAAACTGTTCTATAAACGACATCAGTTTCCGCTCAAAGAGAATCGAGTTGCTTTGGCTCGTTTACGTCATGCGGCAGAGATGGCGAAAATTCACATGTCTGACTATCCTGAAGCTGATTTACGAGAAGAGTATCTGGCTGAACGGGATGGTACTCCTTTACATTTGGATGCCAAAGTCTTACGCTCTGAATTTGAAGAGATGTCTGATGAGTTACTGAAACGTACTGTCGAATCGATGAATAAGGTTTTAGAGGATGCCGAACTTGAAGTTGATGACTTAAGCCAAGTTTTATTGGTCGGTGGTTCTTCTCGGATGCCAGCCGTTTGGCAACTGGTAGAAAATTTTGCTCAAATTGAACCTGCCGCAGAGATTAATCCTGATGAAGTTGTGGCCTTAGGCGCGGCAGTTCAAGGAGCTATTATTGCCGGGCAACCTGTCGATTCGATTTTGGTTGATGTCACCCCTTACTCGTTAGGAATTGAGACCGCCACCTTTATGGCGGGACAAATAATTCCTGATATATATAGTGTGTTAATTCACCGTAATACAACTATTCCAGTAACGAAAGAAGAAATATTCTACGCCTTGCATGAAAAACAAGATATGGTTGAGATTAAGGTGTATCAAGGCGAAGCGGCTATGGCCTCTGCAAATACATTGCTAGACGACTTTTTCATCAAAAACCTCAAACCATTTAAGCCCGGCGAAGCACCAAGTGTTAATGTTCGTTTTGACTTTGATGTTAATGGCATGTTGAACGTGACCGCTACTGACCGATTGACAGGTAATACAGAAGCCATTAGTGTAGAGGCCACCCAATCGACCCTAAGTTTGAGCGAAATCTCTGAGATGCGACAACAGTTCTCTGATGCGGACTATTTTGAAGATGATGAGGACGCTGTGATTGAAGGTGCAATTGCGCCTGAGATTGATGATGAAACACAAGCTCTCTTAACTCGAGGAAAAGCTTTGTTGGATGAAGGTAAGTTAGCTGATAAGCAGGCCACATCTCTCAAAGTGCTGATGGAAAAAGTAATCGCCGCCGCGACCCAAGACGATCTTGATGAACTATCAGAAGAGTTACTAGATGTATTATTTGATTTAGAGTAATAGAGTTACCCACAGAGTTCAGATAATCTTTTTCAGAAGCAGACCTGTCAGGTTTTCAAAACCTGACAGGTCTTTCATTCTCTCGTTAATTCCAAAATAAAAACAGATAAATGCCTTTGCAGATAGTAATCGTTGGCCCTTTTGGGCTAAGACCAAAAGGCACAATGAGCGTGCGAGCCTTACCGATGGCCAAAGCCTTGGTGGCTAGGGGACATCAAGTCACCGTTCTCATTCCGCCTTGGGATGATACTACTCGCGCGGGACAGAGTTGGTATGAAAAAAATGTTGAGGTCGTTAATCTACCCTTACCCCCAGCCATACCGGGGGTTTTTCATATTTGGCTAACGTATCGTCTATACCGAGAAACATTACGACGCAAACCAGATGTGGTGCATCTATTTAAGCCCAAAGCTTATGCGGGGTTAACCCATTTAGCATTATGGTTGAGACGAGAACTAAAATTCGTCACTCCACGTTTGGTTGTTGATGCCGATGATTGGGAACAAGCATGGAATGAGATTTTACCTTATTCAGTTTGGCAGAAGAAATTTTTTGCTTGGCAAGAAGAGTGGGGGCTAGACATGGCCGATGCTGTTACCGTTGCCAGCCGAGCTTTAGAAGGATTAGCGAGGAAACAGCGTAAAAAGCATGCGGTTTTTTATGTTCCTAACGGTGGACATGCATTGACGGATCAAAACGAGTATATAAATTTGGCGACGGTTTCATCTGCTAATCTAGCCGAATTTAATCATGATACTGATGGCCCGCTAATCTTACTCTATTCTCGTTTTATGGAGTTTCGTCTCTCCCGTGTGGTGACTTTAATGCAGAAGGTGGCTCATCACTTGCCAAAGGCTCGATGGCTCATTGTAGGACAGGGCATACATGGTGAGGATAAAACGTTAGCCGAAAAAGTTGACCGAGCCGGTTTATCTGACCGAGTTCAGTTTATGGGCTGGGTAGCTATGTCGGAACTATCGACCTATTTTCATAAGGCTGACTTAGCGATCTATCCTTATGATAATACGTGGCTCAACCGAACCAAATGTTCCGTTAAATTGATTGATTTAATGTCTGCTGGTGTGCCGGTGGTTGCCGACGCAATTGGTCAAAACTGTGAATATATTCAAGATGCTCAATCTGGTTTACTGGTTCCGCCCGAAGATGATGAAGCTTTTTGCGAGGCTATAGTCCGCTTGGCCCATGATCCCGCTTTGAGAGAAAAAATTAGCAACCGAGCCAAACAGGTTATTGAGGAGCGGTTTGTTTGGTCTGAACTAGTTACAGTTGTTGAACAAGCTTATGCGCCATAATCGCCCTTCCCGTTGGCTGATTGATATTGCCCCCTTAATGATATGGATGGGATTCATATTTCTCCTCTCCTCCCGTTCGCGTTTGGTTCAGTTTGATGAACCATTGCTGGCAACACTGTTTTTTAAGTCGGCTCATGTGGGCGTTTATGCCGTTTTACTGTGGTTATGGTGGCGAGCTATATCACCACAACGGGAGATAAAACCTAAAGTGTTAGGCTTGGCCTTATTTCTTACGGTGCTATACGGTATTTCTGACGAGATTCATCAGAGCTACGTACCGGGGCGCACTGCTCATTTGGCTGACGTTTGTTTTGATACCGCCGGCGCATTGATCATGATTATCGCCATTAGATGGCTGAAACAAAATCAGGTGGCCGACAAAATAGGGTCACGATTTTATTCAGCGTGATGTACCACGTATTGCGTATTACGTATCATCACGCAACATGCAATACGCAATACGCAACACGATAAAATGTCTCCAGATTTACGTGAATACAAGACACAAACTCTTAACCAACTGCTGATTTTACTGCCTCAAATTGAGGCGAAGTTAGCTCATGAAATCGATTCTGCGGCTATCCGACGGTTGAATAAACAACTCGAAGCGATTCGGGCACATATCGATCATTTACGCCATGAACTTTCTCTGGATGCTCCACTTGATCCGGTAGCTGAGGTACTATTTCAAAAAGCGGCCGAGGCGATTGTCAAAGAGAAATATTTTCTGGCTCAAAAACGGCTACAAGAACTGGAGACAATCGAGCCGTTTTATCCGGGGCTAAATCGCCTAAAGGATGAAATCAGTTCTGGCAAAACTAGCCGTAATACCAAAGCTATTGCCGAGGGAACCGTGCCAGCATTTGTATTGGCCTCGATTAAACCGGCCTATCAGGGTGTTGCCTCAGATGACTCACCGCTCTCAACACCTGCCGCCGATGTCTACCTAGACCCTGATTCAGGTGAAGAACAAACTGGTGGCTGGCGCAACATTTTTCAGTTTCATATCATGGCGAGTTGTTTGGTGGTGGTTTTGATGTTTTGTACCATGGCCGGAGTTGGTGGCACCGCATTATTAGAGTTCTTGATTGAGGGAAGCTAAAAATAAGCCCTAAATATGTTAGGTGATTTGGAATTATCCGAGATTTTCATATATTTATTGTGGACTAATTACGGTAAATAATCTTTTGTAAAACCAAACGGGGGTTATGCATGTTACATGCATAACCCCCGTTTTTGATTCTAAAGTCATTTGGGCCATTTTAAGTAATTTTCAGAACTAACTAACGTGTTAAAAACCTGAGTGTCTACATGATGGTAACGGGTGTGTACCCGTTACCTATAACAGGCGGGTATATACCCGCCAAATACCCGTTGCGATTACATAATCGCAACGATCAGGAAGCCAGACCTTCAAGGAGAAAAACATACCTTGAAGGACGCTATCTGATCTCTCCTGCGAGGTATGTAGTTTTCCTCGTAGGTGTTGTGTGGCACATAGCCTCATAGCCTATCTCGAAAATAGCGGCGATACAAATCACACCGACAGGTATAATGATTGCCGCCGCCTTTAATTAAACCGGCTTTGAGCAATCGAAACAACGCGACCTCATCCGTACAGTTATTGTGGTCAATTACATCAAGCATGGCCTCGGCTAACCCTTGGTCATCCTTAACCAACAACCAATAGTTGCGTAATAGATGGTCACCAAACGGGCCATCGTCATCGTCAGCCAGTATATAAAACGATGACCAGCTTAACTGTTGCAGAACCATCGTGTACAGTGCCTTTCGGGTGAGGTAGGGATGACCGTTAAGCAGGCTCATGAACTCACCAAAATCGTACCGACCAACGGGCGCGCCGTGTTGCCAATTTAGACTAGAGACTTGCTCCGAGCTAAAATCTTCCAAATAGATTTTGAGACCAACATTAAATGGGGACTGATGCACGTCATTGATAAGCAGATATGGTTCAGTGGAAATCGCCATGACAATGTATAGTTTATCCCATTGTCCTTCAAAGTCATAAGCCCGATTATTGTGCCAAGAACGCAGGAGACCAAAAAACTCGGTATGAAAGGCGTTTTCTGACTGCACCAGTAGATCGACCTCATCTAAGGCCAAAACGATGGGATTTGCATTGGCTCGTAGAATATAATCTTCCATTAAATAGGTCAATTTTTCTTTAGGGCCGAGCGCACCTTGCCACGATTTTTCTAGCTCATCTATGTCGAGCCGTAATTTGCGAATAATCGTTTCCCCCAAATAGCACAGAAAAGAATCGAGCGAGTCTAAATGGCGGTTATCAGTGCCTTGCAGGTCAATATAAACAATTTTAGACTGATTTTCGCGGGCATGGTTTACCCCTCGTACTAATAGCGAACTTTTACCCATTTGCCGAGAGGCTCGGATAGTTGTTGTTGTTCCGGTGGGCTGGTCGAGTTGACGCTTGAGCAGTTCATCCTCTTGCCGTTCGACATAAAACAGGTCACGCGGCTTGATCGCTCCGCCGGGTGCGGTCAATTTTTCTAAAAAACGAGGATCAAACTCTGGCATGGGTGGATAGATGGCAGATTCATCCTCCATTGGACGACCATCCTCAGAAACCATACTTTTTGGGGTAGCCGTCTGCACGGGATGTGAGTCTGATTCTAAGGGTGGAAACTTGACCGGACGCATGCCCTCTAAGGGCGTTTTTGCTTGGATGCCTTGTTGATGTTCCACCACAGCCAAAATCTCCTGCCCGATTCGCTCATGGTCGTCAACCGTTTGCCAGCTTAAAACTCGGGCTTGGTTCAGTAATCTATCAATGGAATAAGGAAGCAATCCCTCATAAGCCATGCGAATCAACAACATGTTAGGTGTGCCCTGCTGTTGCTTATAATCGCTACCGAGTTGGATTTCGGCTCGCATCATCTCGCTATCGACTGATTGGTTTGATAACAGAGCCAGTACAAAATCGCTCTGCTGAATCTGCTGGTCGATTTGGTTCAGGTTGACCGTTTTTCGAGATGAAACACTGCTAATGTATACAGCATGCCCTAATTTGGTCAGAAATTGTTGTAGATAAGCGACCAGCAGTCCATCTAGGTTACTTTCGAGTTTATAGGAAACAAAAAAACAGACCGGCTGGACTTGTTGCTTTTGGTGTGCCTCGGCGATGAGGCGAAAAACCGGATCATACTCTAAAAACTGGTTAGGATTGATGTCCCGTACCAGTGGTAGGAGCTGGTCAAATAACTGATTCTGTTCACAATAGTTGACGAGGAGAGATACCCGATCGTTTAATGATGTATCAGTTTGAAACTGCTGATAGACCGTGGGAAAATGGTCGTAGCAGAACATGATTAACGCTGAATCGGTGAATATTTTTGGTAGCAGTTGGCGAATAGCAGTTGTATTATATTGGTAGGATGATAGTTTGTAAGCGTACATGATACTCGTGATTTGTAATTTGTAATTCGTAATTCGTAATTCGTAATTGTGATAATTACGGTTATCTACAATTGTGAGATGATTTAGCCTAAACAAAAAATGTTGTTTGTAGATGACTCTTGCCAGAAGCATGAATCGGTTTTATATCAGTATAAACACAGTTAAGAGGAAAATCAACTTTGTGGAGTAGTACATTTGTCTGCCAAGCAATAGGATAGTAGTACTAGTAATTTGGTTTTTGGTCGGATAATTGATGTGTGGAGTATGACGGTCACGTTTGTAGTTGTTCGGCAATAAAGGAGTGCAAAAGCTTCTTGCTTTTGCATGTTTGTCTCCGGCAAAAGCAAGAAGCTTTTGCACTCCGCAGACCTCGAATTTGAGTTTTTATGCGATGATAAGTTATTGCCGAACAGGTCGAGTAAAAAATCTGTGTTTACCCGCTTTTATTCGTATCCTGAATCGTTTTTGTTGAGAATCGATAAGCTTCTGATGTTGAAAACCATGTCATACTGAGCCGAAGGCGAAGTATCCGCCCAAAACTGCCTAGATTCGGGTAAGGGAGACCCTTCGCACAAAACGCTCAGGGTGACATACTCTTTTTCAACATCAAGCTGACCACTACAAAGTTTGATGGGTTTGGTCGTTATCTATCATTGTGGTAAACTAGGTTTTCCTCAAAATATAGTACAAATTATTGTTAAAAATATACCTATACAAGTCAAAGGAGACTATAAAACTATGACAAAAGTACTCAGTGATATTGAGATTTCCCAAGCGGCGACAGTTAAACCGATTATCGAGATTGCCGAGTCGATAGGGCTGACGATTGACGATATTGACCTATATGGCTCAACCAAGGCCAAGGTGCATTTAGATGTGCTGGAAAAATTTACCGACCGACCTCAAGGCAAATATATCGACGTGACCGCTATCACCCCCACCCCGTTGGGCGAGGGTAAATCGACCACGGCTATCGGGCTGACACAGGGCTTGGGGCACATCGGCAAACGAGCCATTGCCTGCGTTCGGCAACCGAGCATGGGGCCGACCTTTGGCATAAAAGGTGGTGCGGCCGGCGGTGGCTACAGTCAGATTATCCCCATGGAGGATTTTAACTTACATCTGACGGGCGACATTCATGCCATCAGCGCGGCGCATAATCTGGTCGCGGCCGCGATTGATGCACGGTTGTTCCATGAATTTCGTATGACCGATGAACGGCTGGCACAGGCAGGGCTGACACGGCTAAACATCGACCCGTACAACATCGCTTGGTCGCGGGTGGTTGATGTGAATGACCGTGCCCTGCGAAACGTCACGATTGGATTGGGAGGGCGCATGGATGGTTTCCCGCGTATGGGCGGCTACGACATCACCGTTGCCTCTGAGATTATGGCGATTCTGGCGCTCTCGACTAGCTTGAAGGATATGCGCGAACGGTTCAGCAAAATGGTGATTGGTCTCGATACACGTGGTAAACCGCTGACCGCGCATGATTTACAGGTCGATGGGGCAGTATTTGTGCTGATGATGGAGGCACTCATGCCTAATCTCATGCAGACTTTGGAGGGGCAGGCCGCGTTTGTGCATGCTGGGCCGTTTGCTAACATCGCCCACGGCAATAGCTCGATTATTGCCGACCAAATCGCCCTCAAACTAGGCGACTATGTAATCACGGAGTCGGGCTTTGGGGCTGACATTGGCATGGAAAAATTCTTCAATATTAAATGTCGCTATTCTGGCTTGGTACCAGATGCGGTGGTGTTGGTGGCGACGATTCGAGCGCTTAAAATGCATGGTGGCGGGCCGGATGTGGTGCCGGGTCGAGTTTTGGCCGAAGAGTATACGACCGAAAATCTGGAACTGTTGGCTCAAGGAATCGAGAATCTAACTGCTCATATCGAAAATGTGAACCGTTATGGTATCCCGACGGTGGTAGCGATTAACCGTTTCCCAACTGATACTGACGCAGAGGTGGCCTTGTTGCAAAAACTGGCCTTGGAGGCTGGTGCAGAGCAAGCGATTTTAGCCGACCATTGGGCTAAAGGTGGTGCAGGCGCGGCTGAACTAGCCGAAGCGGTTGTATCAGCTTGTGAGAAACCGAGTGATTTCAAATTCCTTTATCCGTTGGAATGGTCGATTAAAGAGAAGATTGAGAAGATTGCTATCGACATGTATGGAGCCGATGGAGTCAGCTATGAACCGTTAGCTAATCGGCAGATTAAGCAGTTTGAGGCCGCCGGATTTGGCAATCTGCCCATCTGCATGGCAAAAACCCACCTCAGCATGTCCCATGACCCAACCCTAAAAGGACGACCAACTGGTTTTACTGTCCCGATTCGAGAGGTGCGGGTCAGCGCCGGAGCAGGCTTTGTCTACCCGCTTCTTGGTACCATGCGAACCATGCCCGGTCTTTCTTCTCGACCGGCTTATATGCAGGTCGATTATGATTTTGATACAGGGAAAATTGTGGGGCTATTTTAGGAAATAGCCTCCCTCTATGTGGTCTTCGTTTGGGCCAACACAACATCGGACACTAACTAATTACGGAGATTATTATGAGCAAAAATGCACGCAACCAACTGGATAAAAGACACAGTTTTGTCGAACTACACCAGCTATGGAAACAGGGTACGTATACCATCGAGGAGTGTATCACTCAGGTACTGCATGGACTACTTCGGTTTGAGGAACGCAAGAATCGACTAGCAATGAAACTTGTCCAATATCGTCCCTCAGAGGAGGAGTTAGCCGCTTTAAACTCACCCGAATCGTCAAAATTTAAGGCCGATACACAACAGTTGTTAGCGGCTATTCAAACCGACAAAAGCGCCACCTATGAGGCAATGGACTTTGTTTTGGAGAACCTCACCACTTTGGAGATCAGTTTTTTACACCATGAACGGGAGTGCGAAGCTATGTTCCGGTTGATGGATGATAAACAAAGTCACCTAAATTGATCAATAGGTTTTTTGTTTTTTGCTGTTACCATTTTACCAAAAAAGCCCGCTTACGTGGGCTTTTTTAGTTGTCTCAGTAACGTGAAAGACGCTATGAGAAAAACGTTTGCGTCTTTCGCGTCTCTTGCGTTTAATCTTTTTAACTGAAGACTAATGCTTATTTTTTGGGTATGGTTTTAACCAAACATACCACCCAACGCGCTCGATAGACCGCCTGCCGCGTCACCGTTCTCCAGTACCCCATCAATTTGACTGGCGATAGGGGCTGGCAGTTTTTCTTTAAGATACTCTAAGACCGTCTCTACAGCCGTTTTGGACATCTCTTCCGAGAGACCAGTTTTTTCAGATACTAATTTTACTAATTCATCCATGTTAAAACTCCTTTTGTAATAAAGTAAATGTTCGCCTAAAGCGACCGCCTCATTGTACCTGATGCGGTCGTTTTAGGCGAACATTTTTGATCGTTACAATAATACATCTACGTCCCCCAAAATCTTGTAAAAACAGTTTGGGCATGCTATCATCGTTTTGATGAAACATTCAGAGAACTCAAACGGTTTGTTATACAAATTAGGCGGTTATTATCTCATTCCGCATGAACTGCTTCATGTGTTAGGATATTGGCTTATTGGTAAACCTTGCCAGTATCAATGGGGCGATTACTGTGTACGCCCTTTAGCTCAAAGAACTCGCAATGAGCGGTTATTTATCGCTCTGCTCCCCTTTATTATCTGTTGGGGGTTAGGTTTTTTCTTTTATCTGTTATGGTTGGTACTAGCTATTTCCATTCAACTACCTTTTAAACAATACTTGCTTGAGGCTCCAAGATGGCATTTTTTGTGTCCGTTGTTTGCCTCTCTGTTTATCATTTATGGTGGTACGGCGCATGGCGATTTACTGACCGCGTATCATCTACTTTTCACCAAAAAGGAACTGAACGATAAAAGCCAAGAAACGGAATATCAATACATACAGGAACAAATTAGCCGGAATGACCCACAAACAACCAACAGGGATGTACCCCTCATCGTTAGGGCTAGGGCTGTAGAAGAAGATACGATATAACAAGTAAGGACACAAAAAGCCATGATTTGCTGAATCATGGCTTTAGTTTTATAATTTTAAGCTATAGCTTTAATAATATGGAAGCGTAAAACTTACTTTTCAAAGTTAAGATGATATTTTTTATCCCTATATTTTTATATGTACTGAGTAACTATCA
>JAUCGA010000072.1 GCA_030377865.1 Anaerolineales bacterium HSG25
TTTATAAAAAACACTTATATGTAAAATCTACAAAAATTATCGTAATATATAAGAAGGTCATTGCGATAACAAACAAGTAAACGAGGAAAATATTATAATAATACTTTCCTCGTTTTGATTCAAGGCATTTAGAAAGAAGGATAAGCAAATTATTTCGAAATCCACTTCATTATATTTTGAAGTAGGAGTTTTTCATTTGTCTTAAAGATAAATTACAAACTTGCCCATCTACAATACATATACTATACTACAGGATGCTATAAGTTGCTATAAATTGCTATAGTGTTGATCTGTTTCATAGGAAATTTGGATCCATTATTTGTCTGACCTAAAACTTATCTTCTTGGAAGATGTATCATGATACAACGATTATTGATAATTTTCGCCTATGGTGCTCCTACAATATGTTTGATAGGAGTGTTAGCATTCAATATATTTCAGCCAATACAGGTTTTGCCTCGGCTTGCTATTGGGCCTGGTTATGGCATGACCAATATTCAAGATGAGTGGGTTACTAATGAAACGATGCGTGGCAAAGTGGTGTTATACAACTTTGTTTACACCAATTGTGGTGCCTCATGTGACAATTTGATGACTAAGATACAAACCGTGTGGCAACAACTTGACTCGGACGATGTTCCTGTTGAATTTGTCACGATCACTATCGACCCAGAGCGTGACAGCCCCTCAGTCTTGGCAAAATATGCCGAAACGTATGCTCTTACCTCGACAGTTGAAACTGTCCCATGGCATTTCTTACGAGAAGAAGATCCGAAAAGAGTCCGCATCATGGTCAGCAGTGGTTTCGATTTTTATTATGAAAAAGTAGTCGAGACGGATGGCTCGTATCATTATAAATTTGTCCCGATGATAGTATTGATAGATGCCTGGGGTATCATCCGCTCTGAATATCGACAGTATGAGGTGGATAAACTCCGTTTTAGTGATAGCCCTGACATCGACCCTAACGTTATCTTACGAGACATTGGCTTAGTAACGCAAGAAATCCGCAACAGCACTGGGGTTGCGGCTAGTGCCTACGAAGCCGCACACTTGTTTTCATGTTATCCACCGTAAGGGTCGTAGTAGAATTCCGTAATCCTGCACAAGCAGTAATAAATTCAGAATTAAACAAGTTTCGCACTCCAGAGTGGTTCAATCTTAAAGATTGAACCACTCTGATGACCAACATGCACAAGTTAATTAATACCCATTCTAGGGAAATTCGGAGTACAAGACTTGCACAGAAATGCAAAGTAGCTTGCTTTTGCCAGCAACTGAGATGCTATGCACTCCTTTATTCCCGAACAATTCTTTTGTACTCCGAATCGCAATAATCTAAATTTAGGAGTTATAGCCCTGTGTTCAACCGACGTGATGTCATAATGTTCAGTAGTGTTATTCTGGTCATCTTTGTGATAATCGGAGGGTTTGGTTGGTATTATCGCCCTCATATCTTTAATGGGTTGGTCATGCAGTCCGCTGAACCTGCGCCCAACTTTACACTACCTGCTACTACCGGCGAAACTGTTAGTTTACGAAGTTTTCAAGGTCAGGTGGTTCTGCTCTATTTTGGATACACCTTTTGTCCTGATGTTTGCCCAACCACCTTGGCCGATGCGACTAAAGCCCTCAACTCACTCGGTAGTCAAAGTGAATCGGTAAAAGTAATCTTCATCACTGTGGATCCAGAACGGGATAATATAGCGTCCATGACCGATTATGTTAGCCATTTTCATCCTAACACCATCGGTCTCGTACCAGTAACGGCCGAAGACACCTTAACCGTTGCTACTCAATACGGTATTTATTACAAAAAGAGAGATGTTGGCTCAAATTCCGGCTACTTAATGGATCATACAGCTACTCTGATTTTGATTGACCAATTGGGTGATATCCGAGCGATTTATCCGTTTGGTACAACACCAGAGGATATAGCTGAAGATTTGGCCTACGTAATTAGCCGAAACCAAGGAGGATTATATTATTAGAAATTAGAATTAAATAAGTTGCGTGTTTAAAGTTTAGCAAAGTAGTAAACAAAATAGAGGAGGTTATTATGGCTAAAACAAAAACTGTAAAATCAAAAGAAGTACAAGAAATTACTTACGAACAATATCTGGACGCGGCTAAAAGTGCTTTAATGTTCTGCATTGTGTTTATGCTAACCACCATAGCCCTGTGGGGATACATCTATAGTCTCTTATTAGAAAGGGGGATGAACCAATGACAACGCCCCATGAAATGCACCCTGATGAATGGATTGACCCATACGAGAAGATAATGATGGTATTAGGAGTATTAATGCTTACGGGTATGATGGGTACCCTTTTGGTAGCGGCCTTTGCTTTCGGAATACAAGTCCCTTCTCCAGAGAAACAAGTAAACCCAAACACGATTAGTGAACAAGGCCCGTTTAGTGAGCCGGGTTTACGAGATTTAGGAGGTGGTAAATATGAAGCCTATATCATAGGACAAATATGGTCCTGGAATCCACGCGAAATTAGAGTTCCGGCTGGTTCAACCGTGACTTTTTTCATCACCAGCAAAGATGTTCAACATGGGTTTTTGTTGTGGCATAAAAACCTCAATGCCCAAATTGTTCCCGGACAAGTCTCGAAGTATACCATTACTTTTGATGAACCCGGAGAATATCCCTATTTATGCCATGAGTATTGTGGCATTGGTCACCATACTATGTCAGGCGTAGTTATTGTTGAATAAACAAAGGAGAAAATAATATGAATTTACGAAACACCTTGTCCTTTGAGCGAAAATATACGGGTGCCCATATTGGAATTGCGATGTTTGCCCTATTTTTAGGAACCTTATATGGCCCACTTCAAGCTCTGGAACATGCGGGGATAAATCTCTACTTTTTAGCCCCTTGGACGAAAAGTTACTACCACGGTTTAACTTTACATGGCGTGTTAAACGCCCTTATCTTTACCACCTTTTTTATTAGTGGCTTTTTAACCTATGTCGTCTCTTATAGCTTAAAACGCCCTATCGCTTTCCGCTGGGTAGCAAATTTAGGCCTAATTTTAATGGTGGTTGGATTCGTTACAGCGGCAATTCCTTTGCTGTTAAATATGGCAACGGTACTGTATACCTTTTATCCCCCCATGAAAGCTCATTCAGCCTTTTATATCGGTGTAACTGTTTTAGTCGTCGGTAGTTGGGTGGTTGGTCTTAGTATCTTTCTAACCTTAGCCGCTTGGTATAAAGACAACCCCGGTGAACGTGCGCCATTAGCTGCATTTATGTCGGCTATCACTTTTGCTATGTGGCAAATTTGTACCATAGGGGCAGCAGTCGAGTTGTTGGCATTGCTGATTCCATGGTCACTTGGTTTCATTGATGGCATCGACCCACAATTTGCTCGGACACTGTTTTGGTATACTGGGCACCCCTTGGTCTATTTTTGGTTGTTACCTGCTTATATGTCATGGTATGTGATGGTGCCAAAATTGGCTGGTGGAAAACTGTTCAGTGATCCAATGGCTCGGTTATCGTTTTTACTGTTCTTGATTTTTTCTACTCCTACTGGTTTCCATCATCAGTTTACCGACCCCGGTATTGCCGCTGGTTGGAAACTGATTCACTCTGTCCTCACATTTTCCGTATTTTTCCCCAGTTTGTTGACTATGTTCAACATGTGGGCCTCACTCAATATTGCGGGTAAAATGAGAGATGGTACTGGTTATGTCGCTTGGATTGCCAAGCTACCTTGGGGCAAACCTGAACTAACGGCCCAACTATTAGCGGCTATTTTGTTTCTGTTTGGTGGAATTGGCGGTATTATTAATGCCTCTTATAACATCAACCTCGTTATTCACAACACCGCCTGGGTATCAGGACATTTCCATACAACCGTCGGCTCAGCGGTTGCGCTTACCTTCATTGGTACTCTCTATTGGCTGTTGCCCCACCTTACCGGAAAAGGTTTGTTCAGCAAAAAAGCTGCCCTTGCACAGGTTTGGACATGGTTTGTTGGCATGATAATCTTCTCACGAGGAATGCACTTACTTGGATTACTCGGCGCACCCCGCCGTACCCAAATGGGAGTAGCCATCAAATCTGAAATATTTTTCAATCCTGACTGGAACGTTCCCATGATTTGGGTTGGTGTTGGTGGTACGATTTTGCTGATTTCATACATTCTAATCTATGTCAATGTAGTCGGTACCTTAGTTGCTGGTAGAAAATTATCAGATGAAGAAATTCCCGACGTACCTCTTGCTGATGCTGTCTCTCGTCCAGAGCAAGGGCCAATGATTCTCTCACGTTGGAAACCTTGGTTAGCTACAGCTACTGGGTTGATAATTCTATCGTATGGGCCAATGATTATCCAATCCATTTATAATTATCAGGCCACTTCACCCGGTTTTCAACCTTGGTAACGATTTCGACCAATAAAACAGGCAAATGGCGTACTAGAGTGGTTCAATCTTCAAGATTGAACCACTCTCACGACCAACTGCACAAGTTAATTAACCCCGATTCCTAAGGTAGTTCCAACTTTTAAAATCTCCCACCTAAGTACGAGACAAAAAACTTTGGCCTGATTATGATGTCATTCCCACACGTTTTTAGTAGGAATCTATGTGTCGTAGATGCCCGATAACTACATTCGGGCATGACATTTTCAGTCGATTTAGCTAGTTTTTATTTTTGTCTGGTACAGGTATCTCCCACAATTATTGAAGGGCAAAGAACAGGGTTCGCAGGAAGGTACTGATAAAAGGATAAAAGCACCTCAAATCAGTGCCTTCCTGCGAATCCTGTTCTAAGTTTTGGGAGGTTTATTTTCTTGGAACTGCCTAACACACCATCGGTATCTGCGAAAAAGTGTTATTCAACTGTAAAAATTCAGTAAAGTAGCCCTAGAAACCCGATTTCTTTGAGAAATCGGGTTTCTGATGCTCTTTCTGGCGAGTTCACTGAATATTTACATTCAACCAAAAGTTGAACGACACGCACGAAGAGTTTTTTATAATACAACTATAAAATCAGACAATTATGTTTCAGAGGGGTTTTTGACGGGGCAAATACCAGAATGAACTGCAAATACCGATTATGAATGATAAATCCAGTCCGACTAAAGAAAAAAAACCTGACAAGGGGCCAAAACCCAGTCAGGTTATGACCTGGCGCAAATTACCTGATACCTCTCCCGCTGAAACCATGTCCCCCGTCGATTGGGAAACCCGCAATCATGGCGGACGGCCTTTTTTACGCTGGTTAGAGCGACTAGCACTGGTCATCGAGAGACCCATCAACCGCTTAGTCGGCGTGGTTGACCTGAACCCTTTTTATCATACCGGCACAATAGCATTTTTTTTATTGATGGTGGTTTTTGGAACCGGTGTATATCTACTTATGTTCTATCAATACGGAGCCACGGTATCTTATGAATCGGTCGCCCACATGGAGAACTTTTTTGTCTCTCGGATCGCTCGAGCCGTTCATCGTTATGCCTCAGGCGGACTGGTCATCTTCACCCTCCTGCATGCCTTTCGCATATTCTTCCAAGGACGGTTTCAAGGGGCACGGTGGCTCGGCTGGGTTGGCGGCATTGTCGCCACCGCCATGATCTGGTTGGCCGGTATCACTGGCTACTGGTTAATCTGGGATCAAGGCGCGCAACTCATCAGCCAAGCCTTTCTGAACCTGCTGTCTCCGTTTCCTAATCTGGCTCTGGCCTTTTACAACGGATTTTTAGCCCCCTCAGCCGCTGATAATATATGGATGTTGATGTTTATTCTCGTTATTCTCCATATTGGCCTATCCGTTCTTGCCGCGGTGGCCTATTGGTATCATATTAAACATCTCAGCCGCCCCAAATTTTTTCCACCCCAACATTGGGTCATCATTATGGGTGTTTCGCTCATCGTTATGAGCTTACTTTTTCCATCAGGCCTGCTCCCGATTGCTGACTTTACCCAGATACCCGACCAGATCTATATTGACCTCATCTACCTATTTTATTTACCCACCGCCCTAACCAACTCTCCGTTTGTGCTATGGGGTGGCGTAATCGTTCTATTTAGCACCTGGTTGTTCTCAACCATCATCCCTTGGTTATTTCCGACGAAGCTTCTCCCTCCCATTGAGGTGGTTGCAGAAAAATGTGTCGGCTGTACTTTTTGTGCCGAAGATTGCCCTTACGATGTTTTTACCATGGAACCGCGTGAGGACGATTTACCGTATCAACTGGTCGCCGTTGCACAACCAGAGCTATGCACCTCATGCGGTATCTGTCTCGGCTCATGCTCGACGCTGGCTATCAGCATAGGAGACATCCCCCCCGAAGCATTGTGGCATGAGGCTCAACGTCGATTAGTCACAGCCGACCAAAAGGCCGTCAAAATCGTTTTTGCTTGTGAACGTCATGCCGCTCAAACTGACCTCATTTATCAACCTGACAAAACCCATCACCATGTCCCCGGCGAAACCTCTCAAGTTGAGACTATCCCCGTTTTATGTGCGGGCATGGTTCATCCTGACTTAACTGCCCGTGTGCTTGACGCGGGCGCGGCGGAAGTCGAGGTGATTGGCTGTCCGGCGGACGATTGCGCCAATCGGGAAGGCAGTTTGTGGTTGGCAGAACGTTTTACGCGTAAACGCTCACCCAAGTTAAAACGTAGCCTTACCAAAGCCCCCATCCACGGGGCATTGCTCCCTCCCGATGAGTATGACCAGATCATCCCCCTGTTAGCTAAAGCATCTACCGCAGAAGAGCGAAAACCGATTACTCGTCTTTCGGCAAAATTTACCCGCAAAAATTTGGCCTATCTAGCAGTGTTGCTGGCCATTGGCTTGATAATTCAGGTCGTTTTGACCTATGTGCCATACACCTCACAACAGGATATTCAGATATTGTTAGAGCGTATCGGCGGGTAACGAAATACCTTTAATAGAACTGTTCGGCAATAAGAAAGGTGGGTATTTATTGGGCTATCGGAGTGCAAGAATTGTATTCTTGCCAGCCAAAATAGAATTTTGACACTCCTTTCCGCACAAATCCTTATTCCCGAACAAGTCTAATCAGGACGAAAAATAGTTTTGTCTTAAATATTAGACGTAAGGTGTGGTTACCCTGTCAATAAAAGTGCTGATATTGCCCCTGAAATAGAGGTGTGACCCGACATGAGGATTCAGTTCTTTTGCCCAATCATCAGCCGTCCGGCCTCGTCGGTGGGTAGGGTCAAGGCTGAAACAGGGAATTGTTCACCTGTGTCGGGGAGCCAAACTCCGAGTCGAATCGAGAGCGGGGTGGGGTGTTGAATCGCCATATCAGGAACGGGAATAATATCGAGTTGAGTCAACTGCTTGGGCCATGTACTGGTTGGCCCTTCGCTGGTCATGTTCCAAGCCCACAACTGATGGTCAGCTTGGGCGACGATGTTATTGGCCTCATCAACAAAGTGGATGAAGACGGTATAATTTTTGTCTGTTCCTTGAGGCAAGCGCCATGCTGTAACTAGCCCTTTAGCCTCGGTGGGCGGGGGTTCAGGGTTGCCCGGATAAAAGGGGGTCTGGTCGATGAAGTGGCCTTCAAAAATCAGCGATTCATGATCAAAACTGGCCGCGGTCCGATTCTCGGCAGTTGAATAAGGCCACGGTTTGACCTGATAAATCGAGAACTCAGCATTATCATACACATGTTGAAAATATTGGGGGTGGTCATACTTTTCGGGATGACGTTTGGCCTCCCGCTCGGCAGGGCCAACGAAGATGTAGTTCGCTCCCAAATTGTGGAATATCTGATAACTCCAGACTGGCAGACCGTTGTCGAATCCCTGTTGACTTAGCTGATGAGCCAAAGCCAACTCCGGCACATGGCGATGGAACACAATCGCTTCACCCGTCGCAAAAGAGATAGGACGTTGCCCTAACGACAGTTGAAAGCGGGAGATTTCTCGATGCAGGCGATGTTGCACTACCGGCCACGGTTTGTCGAGCGGTGGAGTCACCTCTGGCAAATCTTGCAACGTTTGATAGGCACTGGTCGATAACTGCGGTCTAATCTGATATTTGGTCAGCCCCATAGCCACAAACTCCCAACCTGATGAGAGCAGGCCGAGTCCAATCAGCATGCCCAACCCGACCTGCACCAGTCGTCGTCGTCCGTTTGACGGAATCAGAGTCGGCAAGGTCGCCATGAAATATCCGCCAAACAAGGCCAACACCAGTTGACCGGGCATCATGGCTCGCAAGCCCAAATCGTTGTTCAATTTGAGATTTGGATCTAGTTCTGTCCAACCTCGTCCCGAAGCAAACAGGCTGACGGTCAGCAAACCAATCACCAGCAAAAGTGTGAAAAAGGGAAGTAATGCTCGCGTATAATTCGCTGAGATTGGTCTCGTTTCAGGCGAGGAAGTAACTCCTCCTCCTTGCAGAGGGAGATTGGGAGGGGGTAGAGTGTCGCTCAAACTCGAAACTTCATCACTCCCTAACAAACGCCAATAGCTGATGATCCCGGCCAAACCAGCGACGATTAACGCGCCCATCTCGATGAGAAAATGGAAGGGCAGGTCGAGCAGGCGAGCCAACATAGTCGGGCCAACGTTGGCTTGGAGGGGGCGCAACAGTTCCCAACTATCAAGGTAGGGAATCTCAAACACAATGCCAGATTTGGGGGCATTCTCGCCGAGTAGCGGCCAGATAAATGGGGCGGCTACAATGATGGTGCTAAGTGCAATCAAAGCATAAACCATAAACAGGTTAGGGGCTGATAATTCCGATGGATTACCCCACGGCATGGCCTGTGGTCGGTAGGCACTAAAAATCTGGAGCAAGGCAAACAGAAAGAGGGAGGCGGCTACGATGACTGCAATCCAAGTGCTATGGCCTAACAAAGCAAATAAGAGGAGCGGATAGATTAGCAGGAGCTTACGCCGATTTTCGACGGTTAGATAAAGATAACAACCAAGGCAAATAATCGTTAGACCGGTTAAGTGTTGCGGAACCCAAACATGGTGGGCGTAAAAACTGTTCATCCGCAGTGATAAGGCCGATATCCAATTGTCGATATGTTCGCGGGGCAAAAACAGAGCCAGTTCCAGCGGCGCAGAGGGGAAGTTCTCTCGAAATTTGGTGATGGTGCGATGGATGATGGGGATAATGTCTAGCCCGCCTATCATGGTGGCAAAGGCCAAAGCCCACATGGCCGCCTGATCTTTATCTTTACCCGTGCCGAACATGGTTCGAGCCAACAGATAAACGAGGCCACTAAAGGTCAACGAGGCCAGCACGATCATGCAAACAAAGGTGGCATGTAGATGTGACTCACCACCGGCCAACAGGTCGAGGGTAGCTCCGTTTAGGTGCAAAAAATAGTAGTAGATTAATGGCTCGTCAGGGTACATGCCGTAAAAAAAAGGGCTACTGGGTGGGATTCCGGTGTGTCGCAAAGCGTAGGCCACGCCGTAATGTTTCTGCCAATCCTCCATTTGGACGGGGTAGTAACCTTGGCTGGTCTCTAGCTCAAAATAGGCCAAAAAGACTCCCAGTGCGGTCAACAAAATCAACCCGATGATGGGGAGGCCGGTTTTTAGGTTGATGCGTGGGGGCTGATTAGACAGCGGTTGCTTGAGAGCGAGCATGGTCAAACCGAGAATATAGAGCGGCAAAATCAACAAGATGGTCAGGCGGGTGAAGCCGAACAGTAGCCCCGTCCAGTAGATGAACAGCGGCGTGGTCAGCATGCCGCAGGTCACACTGAGCAGGATGGTTTGTGGGTCTCGCCAATGTCGATACAGACCGAGCCAGCGCGTCCATTGTGCGCCCGGTAGCACAATCAGCAGAGCGAGTCCGCCAAGCATGGAGAGCGGCGCGATGGGAACTAATATCAAAAAAATAGCGGCAACAGTTAGGGTGAGCGTGGTTTTAAACCAAGGGGAGATTGAATTCATCATGACAAACTATAGATGTTCAGATAAATATTTTCAGCCATCACCTTCCCGCAAGTTCTAAACTTGCGGGAAGGTTGGCCTTGAATTGAAAACCATTATCTGAAAGACTGTACAAGCAAATTTAGACACGGATAAACGCAGGTTTTTAAAATCTGTGTGAATCAGCGTTTATCCGTGTCCGATTATGTTAGAAATGTGAATCAATTAAGTTGTGCATAAGGCCGCTGATTTCAATCGTAGGTGAAACGCGCAAGTTATTTAATCCCGATTCCTAGTGGAAAAATTAAAGCCCACCATTTGGTGGGCTGTACAATGTTACATGCAGTTTAAGGTTTGTCAAAAAATCAGTTTATTGCGGTGGAGTCCAGCTATATAGGGATGGTACAATCTCCATCGGCACACCGACCTCGGCCCAATTAAAGAGCGCGGGTGCATCGTCGTCGCCTAAAATCACACAGCCATAAGAAACTCGTTGACCCAGATAGCCGTCCCACAGTTTGTAGCCGGTGTGACGAACAACCGGCAAACCATGAATCCCGTTCTCTAACGGCCCAGCCCAATAAATGCCCATCCAGTAGGGCATATCCAGATTCCAAGTGCTGGCGTAGGCCATGTAAATTTTATCAAGAATCTCAAATTTCCCGACGGCAGTATCTCTGCCGCGTTCTCCGGTCGAGACCACAAAGTCGAACACCATCTCACCATCTTCAAACACCCACATGCGCTGTTCGTCCAGCCCAACCACGATATATTTACCTTCGATAGAGTTTGTGACCAGTTCGACAGGGGTTTCGTCAGCCAAGGCAAAGTCGAGTTGACTTAGTTGTAAACGAGGTTCGGCCAAGTCGGGGCGCATGCTCGAAGCAGACTGAAACATGGCTCGAGCTTTCTTTTGTTTGCCAAAGGCTCGTTGTGACAGGCCATGATTGTAATAGGCACTATATAACAAATCTCTCACGTTGACGTAAGCGGTATCGGTGGCCCAAATTTTATCAAATTCGACAATTGCCTCGGCCCAAGCACCGTCTTCGTAATAGGCCACGCCCTTAAGATAGCTACTCGCCAAAGCATGCTCCGCCTTAGCCAAAGATTGTTGAGGAACCAGTTCTAACACCTGCTCCAAATAGTCTTGCGCCTCCTCAATAAAGCCTTTATGGCGTAAAACAAGCGCCTTTTGCAGATAGGCATGAGCCAACCAGTTTTTGATGAGTGGGGATTCCGGCTCATTTTGATATTGAGTTTCCAAAAGTGCAATAGCTCCATCCCAATCTCGCTGTTGCCAATAATGTTCCATATCTACGGCGGACATCGTCACTTGTTCGACTTTTTGGTCAGCAAGGGTGGTGGTCACATTTAGATGCAACATCAATGCCCCAAACAGCATGGTCAAGCCAATCAGTAACGCCACGCCCAACAACCCACCGATGATGGTATAATGAGACTGTTGTCTAACAAATTGATACAGTTGGTTTAACGTAGTGTTATGTTTCTTAATAGATTTCTTTTTTGACATGTGTTCCTGTTACCTGACAAGGATTTTTAGCCTTAACTAAATGCAAAAGAATGTCTGACAGAATTAACAAGATTAAAGACAAAAAATCCCGTCAATCCTGCTGAAAAGTCTTTATTTAATCCACATGTCGGATACTGAGCATGTGTTAAAACATTCTCTTAAAATTAGTAATTTAATGCCTTATAGCCTTAATATAATTAAATCTCATGACTGACAGAAGTTTATCGTTTCAACATGATTAAAACAATATCTGACAGGATTGACAGAATTACAAGCAAAAAAACCCTGTCAATCCTGTTAACCCTGTTAAAAAATGCCTTTGATTTTATCAATATATCAGGTCATAAATGAGACAACAAACTTCTGGACTGACTACAAACTTAAATCCATTATATCCGACTCAAGAATGATTTGCAATCAATTGGAGTACATCCTCCAAAATTGTTGAGCCTTATGTCCCATTGATAGAGCGCATGCACCTATGCTATAATCGGTAATAAGTTAAGGTTTAATCCAGATTAAAAGCAACGCCTAATCGAGATTAAATGACATTTAACAACCTTCTTTGCTCCTTCACAATATAATTCCCTAACCTAAACAATCTGGTCATTAAAGTACTAATTTATCGTTCCCAAGCCTTCTTGATAAAGGAATGTTTCGGAACGATATTTTTTGTATAGATTTTATCGCGTCTCGGTGATTTTGGCTTGAGGTTGGGATAAACAACTTAATTATTTTTATTCCACATCTAAAATTTTCAGAAAAAAAGGATGAATAACATGCATGAAGATATGGCCCTCTCATTTTTCTTACTTCTCACCTTGGGTCATCTAATTGGTGATTTTACCCTACAGCCTTTTTGGTTGGTGTTAGAAAAACGAAAAGGCTGGAGAGGTCTGGTGATCCATGTTGGTATCGTTACCTTTTTTACCGCGATTCTCGTATGGGGTTTAATTCCTCATTGGTGGGTCTGGATTATTGTTCTATTTTTAGGCCATCTATTTATCGACCAATTTCGAACATTTGTATTCACCGATAATAAAAAAGGAAAAGGTTTGCTCTTACTTGCCCTTGACCAGTTGGCACATATTGTTTTAATCTGGATTATCGCTTGGTTAGCCTTGGGTTCACCGTTTAATCATCTATATCTATTGACTACTAATAACTATTATCAACTTCTTATGTATCTGATTGGCTTGGCGGCTTTAATCGGCGTGATTCCAGTGTTAGAAGTTGAGATTACGGTAGCCGTATGGGAGGCACAGGGTCAAACTATGGATAAAATCGTGGCGATCACTTCTGCTGACCGGCTTTTAGGTGGATTGGAGCGCTCGACGGCTATGCTGTTAATTGCTCTCGGATTAAGCAACGGATTAGCGTTTTTAGCGCCGTTGGTATTCGTACCCCGCTTAGGGTTGATGATTCGTCGGGGTGAGTTAAAAGCTGACCGTACCGCGGTGACGACTAAAGTTGTCACCAGTTTTTCTGCCGCGGTGCTAGTCGGCATGATGTTATATAATGTTCCGGCTCCAACGATATTGAGCTAACATTACTCAGAGAATGGTTCAATTTTAAAGATTGAACCATTCTGAAGAAGTACTAAACGCAAAACAGGGCTGACCATGATGGTCAGCCCTGTTTTGCGTTTAGCGTTTGCCGTTTCATTCATAACCTGACATGTTGATAAAACCAAAAGCATTTTTCGACAAGATTAACAGGATTTTTTTGCTTGTAATCCTGTCAATTCTGTTAATCCTGTCAGATATTGTTTTAGTCATGTTGAAATGATGTAAAAGTTCAGTAATACCACCCTAGAAACCCGATTTCTTAAAGAAATCGGGTTTCTGGCGAGTTCACTGACTATTTACAAATGATAAACTTCTGTTGCGTTTAAATTTCGTGGGAGTAGCGTTTTTTATCTACCTATATCGTGCCACCAAAATCAATGCGTCATCGGTACCACGAACATGTTCGGTAAATAGATTATCTGCAATTTGTTGAGGTGTTTGTCGCAAATCAATCCCTTCTACAAAATCACTCTGCAAGCCATCAGTCGCGAGTACCATAGTATCACCGGGCTTAAGGCTAATTGTGGAGGGATATAACGACGGCAAGCGATACCCCACAATTCCGCCTCGTAACAACAATGTATCTCGGGGAGAGTTGTTGCCAGATTTAAATAGCATACCTTTAACATTACCCACCCCCAACCATGTCAGTTCGTCGGTTGCACCATTAAAGGATACAGCGCTCATCACCACACCACGACTACTTCGTAAAATACGGTGGGTTTTTTCAAAAATAGTTTTAACCGTTTCTTGGGGATAATCTTTCATGGCGGTAACGGCTTGTTTGGCTACAGCCGCCGCTTTAGCTCCATGACCCAATCCGTCAACAACTGCGACCAAAACTCCGTTTTCAAAGGGTTGAACCAGATACTGGTCACCCGATTCCGTCTCACCGGGGTACGCTTTTAAGACATATCCCCATTCAATCAACTCATTTGTCTCTGTTGTAGTCATAGTAACTTTCATTTCTAAGTTGTCACCTTTCCCGGAGTGCAAGAATTCTATTCTTGCTGTCAAAATACAATTTTGACACTCCTGTTTTCCTGATCGTTGCGATTATGTAATCGCAACGGGTATTTGGCGGGTACATCCTCCTTCAAGGAGGCTTCGCGCTACCCGCCTATTATGGGTACACTTCTGTTTTTTACAAGTTAGTTCTGAAAACTGCTATGTAGCCATTTCCTTATCACAATTGTAGTTCCTTTTCCAACTGCTGAACTGATTTCAAACTCATCCATTAAGCGTTTAACCCCCGGTAGCCCAATACCAAGTCCATCGCCGGTCGAGTAGCCATCTTGTAAGGCTTGACCAATATTATGAATCCCTGGGCCACTGTCCCAAGCCATAATCTCTAAACCTGTCTTGTCGGCTTCGACCAACGATAATATCGTCACCTCACCTTTGGTGGCGTAACGTAAAATATTATGGGCAATCTCAGAGATAGCCAATACCACCAACACTTGATCATTATTAGAAAAACCAAGCGTATCTGCAAGTTTGCGCCCCCGTTGGCTGGCTAAAATAATGTCACTTTCACGTCTGATTTGTATCGTTATCTGTTTCAAAAATTTGTCCGCTTACTTATTTAATTCTGATTTTTTATCTTGCCAACCGCTGTTTGACCCCCGGGCGCATAGAGTGCAGAATATGACCGCTAATCCAGTTGACGCGAATAGAGTTGTTCGGCAATAACTAAAACGGGTATTTACGGGCTGATAGGAGTGCAAGAATTATATTCTTGCTAAGATGAATCTGCCTCAGTTGGGCGGTATTTTTTAGCCAAGTTGCCGTTGGCCCATAGATGGGTTCGGCATTTTGAAAGTTAGTGTCACTGTATATGTATCCGGTGTTAAATAATTCCGGCAAAACAACCAATTGCGCGCCAGCTAGAGCCGCTTGTTTCACCAATTCATCGGCTCGCTTAAGCCGTTTCCCCGTTGAGGTTGGGGTCACGTCCATTTGTATCGCCGCTACCTTAACAGTACGAGGCATTGTTTCTCTTGATATTTCGAGGTTAAGTAACTTTCATTTCTAAGTTGTCACTTTTATCAGCATGTCATTCCCGCATGCTTTGGGCGGGAATCTATGTGTTGTCAGTGGATTCCCGCTAAAAACATGCGGGAATGACAATTTACAAGTTAGTTCTGAAAACTACTTAAACAACCGTCAACGCATTTTTTTAGAAGTTTTAATGGTTGTTCCTTTACCAATAATCGAATGAATCTCAAATATATCCATAATATTTTTTGAGCCTGAAACTCCCTTCCCCAATCCTTTTGAAGTTGAATAGCCACCACTCAAAATTCGGTCTACATCTTTGATGCCCGGTCCATTATCGCGCGCCACGATTTCAAACTGCTTGTTACTACCACCATAAGCAGTTAAAACGACACTACCGCCATCGGTATAGATGACGATGTTCCGAGTTAGCTCTGATACCACAACCGCAATTTTGGTTGCCTCCGGTTTCGGAAACCCCATCTCTGCCGCCATGTTCATTGCTTTACGTCGCGCAATAATGACATCAACCGAACTTTTTATCGGAATAGTTGCGGTATTAATATCACTATAGGACATGTTCTAAACCTCCGACCTATTTGCAAGCAATTTTGCTTCTGGTGTATCCCAGACAACATTTTCTCTAATCGAAGCCATTGCGCCAAAAGAGGTTGCATCAGTTGACCGAGCAAGGGCTAAGGCATCGTCCAAATCTAAAACAGCTGGAATATGCGGTAGCGTTAGTCCCAAATCGATCAATGTTTCAACAACAGCATCTTGCAAACCAGATATAATGACCTTTGCCCCCATCAGCTTGACCATTTCGGCCATGCTATAGATAAAACGACCAAAGAAGCTATCACATATATCGACCAACGCGAAATCAAGCAGAACCCACCGTGAGCCATGCTGACGGATTTTCTGCAAGACTTGTCGACGAAGTAATATTACATCCTCATCGGTCATATCTTGAGGGACTGATACTAATAACAGATTTTCTAATTTTTGTACCGCGGTTGTTTCCATAAGGTATATTCCTTTTTTATAGAGAGGCATGGTGTGTCTAATCGCTACTATATAATATACGCATTAGACAGGACATGCCAATTATTACTTTATGACTAATTTTGTAGTGGTCAGCTTGATGTTGAAAACGGAGTGCAACGGGTTTAGCCGTTGCTACAGGCAATGGCTAAACCCATTGCACTCCAACATCATCTTGACCAAAAGTTTGTCGTTTCATTTATCTTGACAAAATCAAAAGCATTTTTTGATAGGATTGATAGGATTACAGGCAAAAAACCCTGTCAATCATGTTAATCCTGTCAAATATTGTTTTAGCCATGTTGAAATGATAAACTTCTAAACAAACCAAGGGGTTGACAGATTCCTAAAACCTGTCAACTCTTATCTTAAATCCTAAATCATTCAATGCAACTATCAACCCTGTCTGCAAATCACGTACGGTTTCCAATTTAGTCCAATTGATTCCTAACTCAACAATCGTTTCGGCTACATGTTCTGATATGCCGGTGATGATGGTGTCGCTTCCTTTTAAGCGAACTGCTTGCACTACTTTGTCTAAAGCGGTGGCGACCTCGACAGAAATCACCGAGATTCCGGTTAGGTCAAGGATAACAATTTTGGCCTGATGGTCGTGGATTCCTTGCAACAAGCTTCGTCTTAAATCTTTAACCCGTTCAACATCCATCGTGCCAACCAACGGCGAGACAATGACTCCATTTAGCACCGGAATAATCGGGCTAGAGAGGTCGCGGATGGCCTGCTGTTGGGCTTCGATAACCTTTTGTTGGAGTTTCTCCCTCTCTTGCGTTTCTGCTTCCAACTGTGCCGTTCGTTCGGTTACCTTTGTCTCTAACTGCTGATTCATCTCAACCAGCTTTAATTTAGACTGTTCCGTTTCGGCCTCAGCTTGCTGAATAGTGCTGGTCAGACGATTAAACGCACCTGTTAAAAAACCGATCTCATCTTCATATTGAATCGGAATCATCACCTCGCGTTCACCTACTTCAACCTGTTTAACTCCAGCCGATAAGTTCTCCACCGGTCTGACTAGTATCTGACGAAAAACGGCTGAATAAACGGTCACAATCAGGAGGCTACTGAGCAGAATCAGCCTGATTAAGCGAATAACAATGTCATGCATAATTTGATCATATACTTGATCAAAAAACCCAACTTCGTACAGAATTCCGTTCTGATCAAAAGTATAGCTGTAATACAGGGGATTATCCAGATATAACTTAGGGTAGAAACGATACAGACTTTCCAGTTGTATACCCGTATGTTCTACAAAAACAGATGAGGTAGTCACCTCAACAAGCGGCTCAAAAAGGATTGGTATCTCCTGCCGAACTTGGTCTTGCTCAACCAGCAGTTGCAGGTCAAAATTGGGTCGGTCAAACTCCACCGTATATTCGCCGTCACTTGTGGGACGGCTGACGATATAGGCCACCTCGTCGGGTAAATTTGTAAGTTGCTGATCGACAAGAGCCTCGTAAACAAGGCTCAGGCTGAGTTGGCGTTCCTCTTCAAGTCGGTTATTAAGTTGGTTGGTGATGAGGAATCCGGCTGTACCGAAAATAATCAACACCGTAAATAAGGGGATGCTGACCAGTTTGACCGTAAAGCTAATCTGTTCGGAGGCATGGTTGATGTAGCTAAAAAACAGAATAAATATCATGATCAACGAGCCAATCTCAACCAGATATATCGCAACGGTTGTGCTAATCAGTCCGGATTGATACAACGGCTCGGCAATACCGGGCATAAGTCCCATAAAAAACCCGAAACAAAAATTGCGTAATGTTTGTACATCGTGGTTGGGTGGAAAAATCAATCCTCGTAAGATGTAACTTGTTTTAGGCCATATTCCTGCCGGTTTATCTGTCATCCGATGAATCGCCTGCCGAATTATCACCCCAATCGTAAACAAAATGGCAACAGGAATGACTATAAACATCAGCCCATTCATGGTCAGCATTAGTATAATATCAGGATGACCCGTGGCGGACAGATAGCTGTAATAACCACCTATACCAATCTCTACCATAACAAACATGGCACTGATACCTAACACAATCCGGCTTTCGAGAGGCTGGTCATGCTCTGGTAAAAAATAGGCAAATTGAGCCAAAAACAGCAGAGTCATCATCAACGAGATAACCAAAGATGGCTCTTTGATGTAGCTAATAAGCCCCGGAAAAAAGAACATCGCGTAGGTAATAGTCAGCCACACAAAGCCCCACAATAAGTGATTTACTGCCGGAGATTTACCTTTAATTTGCCACAGAAAAAAGGTTAAGATACCGGCCAATAGAGCCGAGGTTAAACGAGTAATTGAGGTATCAGTTAATAACACATCGTTTAGTTCCATTTGCATCTCCTTTTATAAGAAATTTTACCGTTGCGTCACTTGAAAGCCCAACTGTTGCAAAGCCACCATCAACCCAGTCTGTAAATCGCGCACGGTTTCTATTTTACTCCAATCAATGCCCAAGTCGATAATCGTCTCGGCCACCGCGTCGGAAATACCAGTTACAATCGTGCGCGCCCCTTTCAAGCGAGCCGCTTGAATCGTTTTATCCAGATGAGCCGCGACACCGGTATCAACAATCGCCACGCCGGTAATATCCAGAATGACGACTTTGGCCCGGTATTCACTAATTCCGGCCAGTAGCGCCCGCATGAGGTCGCTGGCTCGCATGGAGTCGATACTACCAATGAGGGGCATAATGATGATCTGATCCATGACTGGGATAATCGGCACCGATAGTTCTTGAATGGCATATTGTTGGGCTTTGATGATATCTTGTTGTAGTTGTTCATGTTTGGTTTCAGCCTCTTTTTGAGGTGTTATATCTATCAGCACCCCATTCCACAAAACAGCCCCGTCCTCTTGTTTTTCAGGCATAGAGTGCCCTAAAATCCATTTTGTTTTACCATCCAATACTATCCTATATTGATGTGCCCAAGGTTCAAGAGTTTGAGCAGAAATAGTTATTGTCTCTGCCACTTGTGGTAGGTCATCAGGATGAATAATTGCAAATGTCGATTCAGAGTTCTGTTGTGCTTCCTCTGGCGATATGCCAAATAAATCTAGCCAACCATCACTAACATAAGGTAAACTTTGTTGCCCCTCAGTATCAAGTTTGAATTGATAGACGGCCCCCGGAATATTTGTTGCCATATCTGAAAGCAGTTTTTCACTCTTTCGCAACTCTTGTACCGCGTTTTTACGCTCGGTAATATCAATAAAAATGGTTGCAAATCTACCTTTTTTGGGACAAAAAGCAAACACCTCAAAATGTTTATCTAGAGCTTCAGCATAGTTCTCAAACCGAATCGGTTCACCAGTCAAAGCCACTTTACCATAAATATCAATCCAATACTGTTTCGTCCCCGGTAATGCTTCTAACACCCGTTTGCCAATCACCATTTCTGGCGTTATACCTGTCATTGTTTGGAATGTGGGATTGATTTCTATAAACCGATAATCACATGGTTTGCCGTCCTCATCTACAATAATCTCATGCAGGGCAAAGCCGTTGAGCATCTTATCGAACAACATGCGGTACTGCCCCTCACGCTCCCACAATGCTTCCATCGCTTGTTTTCGCTCGGTGATGTTGACGAAATTAACGATGATTTTCTCAATTTCCCCATCGTGTGATAATAGTGGCATTGCATTTACAAGTGCCCAGGTTATATATTCTTTGTCAGGACGAACAATTCCTAAAACATGGTTTTTTAATGGATTCTTGGTTGAGAGTACTTTACTTACCGGATAGTCCTCTATTTTCATTGTAGACAAATCTTCATAGACAAATCTCCAGGTCGGATCGATTACCTCTTTGCCCAACATTTGTTCTACGGTTAAGCCAAGTATATTGGAGGCTTCCGGGTTGCTAAACAAAATATGGGTGTCAGCGGCATGCACGACCACGCCAACAACGAGTCCCTCAATTGTTGACTGGTATTCTCTTGTACTGCCTTGTAAATCTTCCTTGATTCGCTTTTCACGAGTCAAATCTAACACAATACCTTGTAATCCGGTTATATTTCCTTGTTCATCAAACTCAGATTCACCCTGTGTTTGAAGATACCGAATCGAACCATCCGACAAAATAATCCGATAGTTAATCTGAAACTTTTCACTGCCGGTTTCAATGGTTTGAGCAACTGCCGTATTATGAATTTCTCGGTCATCAGGATGAATAATCTCGGTTAATGTTTCAAATTCCGGTTCACCCAAGGCCGGGTCACGGTCAAACAGTCGGAAAATGCCATTTGTCCAGGTTATCTTCTGACTGGCTAGGTCAAAACTCCACCAACCCATCTGAGCTAACTCTTCGGAGCGTTTGAAGAGAAAGGTTTGTTTTTGTAATTTAGCTTCTAATTCAGTAATTTTTTGATTTGTGTCCATTATTTAATCCCCTTACCAGCCATTCAGGTAATATTTAGCTGAAAGTATAAGTTATTTCCGTTAGCTACCCGCAAGTTCCAAACTTACGGGTAGCTGACCACTATCTGTGCAGGACTACTACCCGCAAGTTCCAAACTTGCGGGTAGCTGACCACTATCTGTGCAGGACTACCGTTATTTTGTTATTTCCTCTGTTCCATTGCCTCAATAATCCGCATCGTCTCCACGCTGACCGTGCAGACCCGACCCAGCAACTCAATCACCGATTCCTTATAATCGCTGAACCTGTAATTGTTGAACTTATCACGGATAGTTGGGTCACGAGGTTTCCGTTCCTTGTACCTATCCAACACCCACTCTAGCGCGGAGCGGTTGCCGAGCATGTATTGCCAAGCCACCGGCGGCACATCGCGCAAGGTAGTCTCATTGTCCAACTTAATCAGATTGGCCTCTTTATCCGCTTTCAAAGTGGCCTTGTAACGCTCCGGTTTGGTTATCGCTTCCCCTTTCGATTGCCAGCTTTTACTACCCAACGGCCTATCAACTCGCTTAAGGGGATGCGGCGCAACCGTCTCATAATTGATGTGCAGTTCCATCAATTGCCGGCCCCACTCAACCCACTGCCAGAAATCATCATAAAAGGGAATGTGTGGAAACTCACGCTTGAGATTCAGTTCATACTTTTGCCGATAGGCCGGATTGTGTAGCACAGCATAGACGTAGTGAAAGATGTCTAATTTTGAGAGTTCGGAAGTCTTCGAGACTTCCGAACTCTTACCGGCTCCGTACCGCGCCCGGAACTGCGCCAACCCATAATCGGTGATATTGTCGTGCCGGTTGCCTTCCTTGTCGTAGCGGTAGAGGGGCAGGCATTGGGTGGCATCGGGTATGAATATGTCCAAATTAGGAATAAGTTTGACTCCAAGAATAGCAAATGATCTTCTTTGTCCACGGGAAAAACAAATAGCCTTATTCTCACCAGCTAATACACTTCCAAACATTTTAAAATGATTCTGAGTGAGTACATCATTCAAAATAGGTTCTGTATAAAAATATTTCTTAACAAAAGGACGGTATAAAGATAGCTTGGTTTTCTTATTGTTATAAGTAATAGCGCGTTTTTTCAATAATTCATTTTTTAAATCCCGACTCCACTTAATTCGATAATCAAGCAAATTATTAATAGCGGTTTTAGTAGTATGATGAGATAATTCGGTAACTTGTTGGTTGTATATTTCAATAAAAAATCGCATCTTTTCAGCCAAATTATCTTTATCAAAATCATACACCCACTCATCACGGTTTGTTGCCACACCCAACGAATACAAATCAAAAATTGCATCAACCTCAGCCTGCTTTTTGGCAAACTTAGTCTGCTTGGTAGCCACCGGGAGCAAATCATCCCAATCATTCTCAACCAAATTAATCCAATTATGGTTTTTATTGGGACGAATATGTTCAAAGGGGATGTTCTGGAACTTGTGTGATTGCAAGAAAGCAATTTTTTCATCTCTTGTAGCTCTGATATCACAAGGATGTATGTAAGAGATTTTACAAGGCAATTTATGTTCTGTTTTCTTTTTAACAAAGAATGACATGGCAATTCCTACTGCTGCCCCTGCGCCAAAGATGGTATGTTTTTCATCAAGAAAGATACCATCTTTACCCGATAGTGTCCTAATATCTCCACCTAAATCAATAATATAAGCATAATCAAACTCATCTTGAATACATTTACGAAAGCCATCAAAACTACGTGCTTCCAAAAAGGAGCGATTCGTCACAAAAGCCACCACGCCATTATCACCCAACCGGTCACTGGCCCAACGGATAAAGCGAGTGTACATGTCATACAGTTTCGTCTTTTGGGCGGTACTCTGTTTGATATAGGTGGCCTTAATCCGCTTATCCACGCCCGGATAAGGCCGATTCTTGTTGTTCTCGTTCTCATTCATCTGGTTGGCGTTGTAGGGCGGGTTGCCAATAATCACCGAAATCTCAGCGGTGTTTTGGCGATTGATGCGCTCAATGTTCTCCGGCGTGAGTCCCATCTCCATTGTATACTGTTTGCCCTCAAAACCAAAGCCCAAATTATCCAGCGTATCGACAAAACAGATATTTTCAAACTCGGCATAATGTCCCATTTTTTGGGCGTAGCTATACTCAATATTCAGATTGGCGATGTAATAGGGCAGAATCGCCACCTCGTTGCAATGAATCTCATGCTGATATTTGTAGGCCAGCAGGTGGGCCGGCAGATATTCAATCAACTCGGTGATGAACGTACCCGTGCCGGTGGCCGGGTCGAGGATGTGGACATTTTTATCAGAAAGCAGTTTGCCAAAATGTTTGTCGGTCAGATACTCAGCCGATTCAATCATAAACCGGACAATCTCATTGGGCGTATAGACAATGCCCAATCGGTCAGCCCCTTTGGGATTGTAGGCTTTGTAGAAATTCTCATACAGCACTTTGAGAAATTTCTGCTTCTCATGATGATTGGCTATCTGCGCGGCGCGGGCCTTGATGATGCGATAATATTGGTCAATCTTACCCAAGATATTCCGTTTGATAGTTCCCTTGAAGAAGGTATTAACAATCTGCTCAAGCTGATGAGCGATGTTATTCTCGCGGTGATATTGGGATTCCTCAAAGACGGTGATGAAAATCTCCTCAGTCAGAATGTGCTGAATAATCATCTCCCGGACATCATCCATGACTAGGTGGGGATTGATTGATTTGTGGCATAGCTCCAGAAAGTCGGCTCTAGCTTGGGCAAATTTGGGGTTACTTTTAGCCTGCCGAGCTATCTCTTCGCGCAAGGTTATCAGCAGGTCGGGCAGGTCTTCTTTGAAGTTCTCGATTGCTTCATGAAACTCTCGCACCTCGCGCGGCTCGAAATTAACAAACAGCATCAGCAGACCATGCAGGGCTTGGGAGTTTTCCACGGCCACTCGGTCAACTTCCTTTCCATTCTGAATCAGAACCGCGGTCTGGCTATCTTCAAATAAGATGTTGTTGGTGGGATAGCCTTTGGCTAGTTTTTTGATTATCTCCTCATCTAAGGAGTCATACTCGTCTTTGCTCTCCCAATAGCCCCAACTCTCCCGCAGGGCATCTTTAAGCGTGCCATCCGGCTTGACGGTATCATTATATTTAGTGCGGTAATACAACTCTGGTACTAGCTCTAGGTTCTTGGCTATACTGTAATGCTCCAACACCCGTTGGAAGGCAGTACGGATAGACTCCTCATTGCGTGAGCCGCCGTAACGGATTTTGCGTTCAACTTCGTTGTAATATTGTTGTATTATTTGTAATGACATGGTGTTATCCTAAAAGAGTGCAAAGCTTGCTTTGCTGGCAAACCAAGCTTTGCACGCCATGTATTATTCCTCTAATTCAGATGCCTCATCATAACATGCCCACGGATGAAAGCCCACCCGTGTCAGCACGACAAAACAGCGTACCGGGTCAACATGTCCAAGGATATTCAACTCCAATTTAAGTTCCTCTGTCGAATGTTGATAGAGCAGATGAGCCTTGACCGGATAGCTGAACCAACATTTGTCTTGATTCTGTTGCCACCCCCGTTCGGTCATTTCGGTCTGATACCAGCTTACCAAATCCTCAGCCGATAGTGGCATATTGAAAATACCGACAATCTTATCAACAGTCATTTCCGGTCGTAGAAAGAAATGCCAATAGGGACGACTTGGCCCATCACCAAACCGCCACAGGGTCGTATCGGGCGGCAAGGGCGCGTCATCCGGCCAGTCCGACATGGTTAAAAATATCTTCAACCCATCCCTAGAACGACATACAGGACGAATACTGGTTATGGCCATGGCTCTACTCCTAATCTTTCCATAAGTTTGACCAATCTATTCAAAGTTACCGGATTTACTCCATGATTTTCAAGACCATTGGCAATACTGTGAACATTCCGTATTGAGTCTAAAAAATGCTCAGTTTCTTTTGCGGATAATCCGACTTTTTGCAAAATCTGTTCTAATGTCATATTGGGATTCTTCTTGATGATAGTCTCCAAGTAGCTACAAATCTCTTTGACCCAATCATTGACATCTTGTCCGTTATATTCACTCTTCTTTATTTTGCGCTGATAGTTCTTATCATTGTCCGGTGGTTCAAAACCCGGAAAACCACCAATACTCTCCCCTTCCAACATTTTAGACATGTGTATCGCAGTTTGCCTAAGTTGTCCTTCCGTGCCGGGAGTTAGCCGAGTCTCGGCAACATAGCCTTGACTGAGCATGGTAATCGCAACGGTAATTATCAGCAGGCTGAGTAATGCCAGCAAGATAAACAAAGGTTGAATTAATGCAACTGATATTTTCTCTGTTCTAATCATTCTGAACCAACCTCGTATATTTTATCTTTATCTCAATTTTATCCCCAATCTATTAAGAGCGACCATCAAGCCAGTTTGCAAATCGCGCACAGTTTCAATATTACTCCAATCAATGCCCAAGTCGATAATCGTCTCGGCCACTGCATCAGAGATACCAGTTACAATCGTGCGCGCCCCTTTGAGTCGAGCCGCTTGAATAGTCTTATCCAAATGAGCCGCGATACCGGTATCAACAATGGTGACTCCGGTAATGTCTAAAATGACGATTTTAGCCCGATGGTCGCTAATTCCGGTCAACAGAGTCCGCATGAGGTCTTTAGCCCGCAGAGAATCGATGCTACCGATAAGAGGCATAACGATGATTCCGTCCATCATCGGAATTATGGGGGTGGAGAGTTCTTGAATGGCATGTTGTTGAGCCTTAATCACCTCTTGTTGCAGGCGTACCTGTTCTGCTTCGGCCTGTTTTTGGACGGTAATATCAACATGAGTGCCAATCATTCTGATTGGGTTGCTTTCATCGTCTCGTTCAATAATCTCACCTCGGGCAAGTATCCATCGCCACGCTCCAGATTTGGTTTTCATGCGAAACTCCACGACATAATCAGGGCGTTGTCCAGTATGATACTCTGTCACTGCGGTTAAAGCCATCTCAACATCATCTGGGTGGAGCAGGTTTTTCCAAGTGTCGAACACGGCAGGCATTTCATAAGGCTCGTGTCCTAACATGGTGTAATAACGAGGACTGAAATAGATCTTATTCTCGGCAATATTCCAATCCCATAAACCAGTGTTGGTTGATTCAAGGGCTAGTTCCATTCGCCGTTTACTTTGGCGAAACTCCTCATGCATTTCTGCCTGATTTGCAATTTTGCCTTCTAATTGCTCAATACGTTGCTGTAATTGTTTTATAGATTCATCGTTTGACATCTTTGTTGACTCCTTGAATGATTCACTTTCACCGTTATTAAGTAACTTTCATTTCTAAGTTGTCACTTTTCACGGAGTGCAAGAATTCCATTCTTGCTGTCAAAATACAATTTTGACACTCCTGTTTTCCTGATCGTTGCGATTATGTAATCGCAACGGGTATTTGGCGGGTATATCCTCCTTCAAGGAGGCTTCGCGCTACCCACCTATTATGGGTACACTTCTGTTTTTTACAAGTTAGTTCTGAAAACTACTTAACGGTTTAGTGTCATACCTAAACTATCTAACGCCACCATCAAGCCGGTCTGCAAATCTCGCACCGTTTCCAGATTACTCCAGTCGATACCTAACTCAATCACGGTCTCGGCCACCGCATCAGAAATGCCAGTTACAATCGTGCGCGCTCCTTTGAGCCGAGCGGCCTGAATCGTCTTATCCAGATGGCTGGCTACGCCGGTATCGACAATCAGCACGCCGGTAATATCCATAATCACAATTTTAGCTCGATGGTCGCTAATCCCTTGGAGCATGGTTCGCATTAAGTCACGTGCTCGCATGGAATCGATACTGCCAATCAGGGGCATAACGATGATGCCGTCCATAACCGGAATAATCGGCACCGATAGCTCTTGAATGACTCGTTGTTGAGCCGCAATCACCTCTTGTTGGAGGCGCTTCTGCTCCGCCTCGACCTGTTTACGATGCGTTAAATCAACCATTGAGGCTAGAGCCACGGCTTTAGTCGAGGTTTTGGCAAAACTGAGGCTAATCTCTACCGGAAACTCAGAGCCGTCTTTACGACAAGCAACCAACTCCCGTCCCTTGCCCATCAGACGAGGGGTGGGGTTGGTAAAATAGCTACTAATAAATTGTCCATGCCCAGCTCGAAACCGTTCTGGTAATAAAATATTAATCGATTGGCCTTGTAGCTCATCAGCTGTATAACCAAACATCTCGGTTAGTTGTTGATTGACCATGTCGATTTTGCCAGAAGATTCAACCATTACTAAACCGGTGGAGGCAAATTCGAGCAGAGCTTTATACATGGCATTGTTTTCTTCCAGCTTGACCGTGGCTTCTCGGCGTTCGGTAATATCATGAGCTACAGCAAAGTTGTAGGCCATACCGTCAAACTCAAAATAGGTCAATCGAACCTCAACCGGATAGGTATCACCCGCTTTGGTCTGATGTGCGGTTTCAATCATCAAATGCTTATTTTCTCGGAGGTTTTGCCAATGGTTAGGCCATGCCTCCGGTGGAAAGAGGGGGTCAACATCAAACACAGTTAGCTGTTCCACCTCTTTAGGTGTGTATCCTAATTTTTGACACGCGGCCTGATTGACTTGTAATATCTCAGCCTTTTCATTAATCCAATATAGGTTATCAGCCGTAGCATCTAACGAGGCTTGAGCCAACTGTAGCGCCTGTTCGGCCTCTTTTTGGGCGGTAATATCCTCATATATCCCCAACAAGCCGAAGATTTCCTGCCGTTCATTTCGTAACGGAATTTTACTGCTTCGTACCCAGAGCGTTGTTCCATTAGGCAAAACAGAGCAGGTAATGAGGTTGATACGAGATTCGCCCGCTTCCATCACGGCGCGATCATCCGCTTGATACGCCTCAGCTCGGTCAGACCAAACCATGTCATCGTCACGTTTGCCTACCAATTCTGCACCAGAGGAAAAACCAGTTCGTTGGGCAAACTGTTTATTGCCACCCAAATAAACGAGATTTGAATCTTTCCAAAACACTTGTACAGGTAATAGGTCTAACAGAGTTCGCTCACGGGATTGATTCTGCTCTAACGTTGTTGTCACCACTTCGGTGACTAATTGACTGATTATCAGCATAATCTCGCCCAGTTCTGCCGACCAGAGTAAGGCTTGTGATGGTTCCTCAGCCAGTAAAATCTGCTGGATAGATTTATAAGTCAAAAAGGAAGCCTCTTCCATAACCCTTATCGGCAACCCTCGACCTATGATGCGATAGAGCAGTTTTTTGAAGTTGGTCTCAAATTCGGCATCACCGGCAATCCCCTGCCGGATTAGTAAAATTGCCGGGACGAGGCTATTTTCAATCTCCTTAGCCGGACGCTGGTCGCCTATCTCGCGACGAAAGACAATATAGTTGTCAATAATCTGCTGATGTTTTGTTTCTAGCCATTCGGTAAATAATTTAGACATAAAATGAGTTCTCCTGCTGTTTTTTTAGACTAAAACCCAAACTATGCAAAGCCACCATCAAGCCAGTTTGCAAATCGCGCAACGTTTCCACGTTACTCCAATCAATGCCCAAGTCGATAATCGTCTCGGCCACTGCATCAGAGATACCAGTTACAATCGTACGCGCCCCTTTAAGCCGAGCGGCCTGAATTATCTTATCCAGATAAGCCGCTACACCAGTATCCACAACGGCCACGCCGGTAATATCCAGAATAACGACTTTAGCCCGATGTTCAGTGATGCCGGCCAGCAAAGTCCGCATGATGTCACTGGCTCGCATGGAGTCGATGCTACCAATCAATGGCATAACAATGATTCGATCCATCACCGGAATAATCGGCACCGAGAGTTCTTGGATGGCATGCTGTTGAGCCTCAATAATCTCCTGTTGTAGGCGTTTTTGTTCCTGCCTCATGTTTTCTTGATCAGTAACATTACGCACAACGGAAAATATCTGACCATTGGGCAAAGCCGAACATCGGGCTTCATAATATTTATCCTCATTACCCATGGGGAGCATATACTCAACATTAGTTGGCTTACCAGTCTCACCGATTTGTGTAATTGCAGTAATAAACTGTTGCCCAATATCAGGCGGGAGTATTTCCGCAACGTTTTTACCCAAGAACAGTTCGGGAGGAGCATACAAATCAGAGTCATTTTTATCAACTCCGGTTTGATAATCGACAATGGTGCCATCCGACTCAAAGTAAAAATACAGGTCAGGAAAAGCCATAAACAAAGCTTCAAGCCTCATCACATTTTGGCTTAATTCGGTGGTACGTTCCGCGACCATCTTTTCTAAGTTACGATACTGCTCCTCACTGACGCGGAGTTTATTTTTCAATTGCTCCCGTGTTTCTTGGAGTTCTTGCAATAACTGCTCTTTGGTTTTGTCGTTATCATTCATAATAATTCCTCTTATTTAAAAATAATAAAATAATATTCATTCGCCTTCGGCAAGACTTCGGTGCAAGTAAATATTCAGTGAACTCGCCAGAAAGAGCGTCAGAAACCCGATTTCTTTGAGAAATCGGGTTTCTAGGGCGGTTTTA
>JAUCGA010000073.1 GCA_030377865.1 Anaerolineales bacterium HSG25
AAAAGTCTTGTTATTTGTATAAAAGATACAGGCATTGGTCTAAATAAATCTGATCAACTTGATATATTTGAGCAGTTCTATGTAGTTGGTGATATATCTTATCATCGAAGTAGTAAAACAGCTTTTGGGGGAGGTGGCATGGGCTTGGGGTTACCAATCGCACAAGGGATTATCAAAGCACATCAGGGTAAAATTTGGGTTGAAAGTGATGGGTTAGGTCAAGGAAGTATATTTTATATCCTTCTACCCTATCGAAGGAAGAATGATGAATCATAAAATTGTACTCGGTTCAGGATCACCTCGACGCGAAGAATTATTAACCTTATTAAATGTCCCATTTTCGGTAATCTTACCGCTTAATGAGGTTGATGAAACTCCGCTAAAGAACGAAGTCCCAAGCCAACTGGTACAACGTCTAAGTCGAGCCAAAGCCAAGGCCGTGCTCCCTGCGTTAGTAAATAAAATGGATGGCTTTGAGACATGCATTATCATCACAGCAGATACGATAGTGGCTCTGAACAATATAATTTTTGGTAAACCAAAAACAACGGATGAGGCATTTTCCATGTTAAAACAGTTACGAGACAGACCTCATCATGTTTATAGTGCAATTACCGTTGGGTGTATTACTACTGGTCAATCAACGGTTAAGTGGATAACAAAGTTACATCAAAACGATGTACAAATGCGTAACTATAGTGATGACGAAATTTGGGCTTACATCGACACGGGTGACCCACTAGATAAGGCTGGAGCGTATGGTATTCAGCATGAAGCGTTTGCTCCGGTTGATTCTTTTGAGGGTTGCTTTGCCAGCATTATGGGGTTGCCGTTAGGCGAGTTGATTCCGATTCTTCGACAGTTTGGTGTTCCGGTAAACAAAACGAGTGGTTTGTATCATAAATTGAGTTCAATTTATGATTGTTGTCAGATATAAATTGGTATCTACTCAACCTAAAAACAAAAAGGCCGATGATATTGTATATCATCGGCCTTTAATTTTAAGGGGTAATAGCTCTAAATATCAAAGTACAAAGCAAACTCGTGCGGATGAGGACGCAAGCGAACGGCATCAACTTCAGCTTCACGTTTGTATTCAATATAGGAGTCAATTAAGGCTTTCGAGAATACATCTCCTTGTAAGAGGAATTCATGATCATCTTCTAAGGCATCTAACACCGCGGATAAGGTACCGGGGGTATTGGTAATTTCTGCGGCTTCTTCAGGCGGAAGATCGTAAAGATCTTTATCAAGCGGCGTACCCGGATCAATTTGATTTTTGACACCATCCAATCCGGCCATCAACATCGCTGAGAAGGCTAAGTAAGGATTAGCACTGGGGTCTGGGGCACGGAATTCAACTCGTTTCGCTTTAGGGCTACCAGAATACATCGGAATACGACAAATTGCGGATCGGTTACGTTGTGAATAAACAAGGTTGATTGGGGCTTCATAACCCGGCACTAGTCGTTTATACGAGTTGGTACTTGGAGCGGCAAAGGCAAGAATGGCCGGAGCGTGTTTCAGCAAACCACCAATATAATAACGAGCGGTATCAGACAAACCGGCATACCCATTTTCATCGAACATAGCGGTTTCGCCGCCTTTCCAAATACTTTGGTGTACGTGCATTCCGCTACCATTATCAGCAAATAACGGCTTAGGCATGAAGGTCGCGGTCAAACCATTTTGACGGGCTACATTTTTGACCACATATTTATATTTCATAACAGCATCGGCCATGGTCAGAAGTGTGTCAAATCGCAAGTCAATTTCACACTGACCAGCGGTGGCAACCTCATGGTGATGGACTTCTATATTCAGACCAATATCTTCCATTGTCAAAACCATTTGAGTACGCACGTCTTGCAAAGAGTCAGCGGGGGGAACAGGGAAATAACCACCTTTTGGAGGAATTTGAGCGCCTAAGTTCGGGCCAAGTTGGCTCAACTCTTTACCACTATTCCACCAACCTTCAGAGCTATCTACAAAGTAGAAGGATGAGTTGATACCACCACCATACCGTACATCATTAAAAAGAAAGAATTCAGCTTCTGGGCCAATAAAAATTGTGTCACCAATCCCAGTTTGAGCGAGATAGGCTTCAGCACGTTTAGCAGTCAGTCGAGGATCTTTATTATATGAAGCTCGAGTTATGGGGTCATAAATATCGGCGATGAGAACCAAGGTAGGAATCTTGAAAATAGGGTCGATAAATGCTGTGGTTGGATCAGGTAAGAGGATCATATCTGATTGGTCAATAGTTTGGAAACCTCGAATTGAAGAGCCATCAAAACCTAAGCCTTCTTCAAAAGAATCCTCTGAAAATTCTCTTGATGAGATGCTAAAATGGTGCCACATACCAAACGGGTCGGTGAAACGAATATCCACCATTCTTATATTTTTTTCCTTAATGAGGTTTAAGACATCTGCTACAGTCTGAGTCATGTTGTTTATTCTCCTAAAAATTTATTATAGATTGGAACAGCTAACGTTGTTCCAAGTATGACGCATTATACCAAGATAGCTAATAAGTAGCCAAAAGTGCAATGTTTGCAATTAAAATAATAACGGTTACTTTAATTGCAAGGCTTCAGTATTTTTTATAACACCACGCCGCATAAGGTCTTTTGCTGAGCGTTGGCGTAAATCTTCTTTGTCGTGACCAATAAGTAACTTTCATTTCTAAGTTGTCACTTTTCCCGGAGTGCAAGAATTCCATTCTTGCTGTCAAAATACAATTTTGACACTCCTGTTTTCCTGATCGTTGCGATTATGTAATCGCAACGGGTATTTGGCAGGTATATACCGCCTATTATGGGTACACGTCTGTTTTTTACAAGTTAGTTCTGAAAACTACTTATGTTGATATAATAGGTTTTAGCCGAGAAACAAAAAAGCCGCGGCATTGCAAAATATTTGCATACCACGGCTTCACGGCCAATTGAATTTATTATTTTTTACAGGGACGAGTATAACAAACTTTTAAGGCTTTGTCAACCCCTAATTTTATCTTTTTTAAACTTGGTTTAATATGCGAGCTAGCGCCCCACAGAAATAACGGCTTCTGCCACCTGACGCATGGAACGGCGCTTTCTACGAGCCGTCATTTGTAATCGAGAATAGGCTTCTGATTCAGAAAGCCCCGTAGCGACTAGAATACGCTTGGCGGTATCGACCATTTCGCGAGATTCTAGCTGGGTTCTCAATTTATATGCTTGATTTGCTATTGTTTGGGTCGCATGAAAACGTTCCATCGCCAAGTCAATCATGGGGCTAAGTTTTGCTTCCTGAACAGGTTTAACCAGATAGCCCATCACTGATGCATTCACGGCTCGCTCTATCAGAGTTTTATCGGTATATGCGGTCAGCATAACAATTGGTATAGGCATGTCTATAGCTAACGTTTCAGCAACGCTCAAACCATCAAGTTCTGGCATTTTTATATCTAATAAAAGTAAATCCGGCTTTATCCTTTTGACCTTATTCAAGGCATCCTTACCGTTCGCCGCAGTGCCAACGACTTGATGCCCTAATGAATTCACTATAGCTTTTAAACCCATCCGAATGACGGCTTCATCATCCGCTATAAATATTCTAAGTAATTTTTTATCAGTCATGATTGTTAGACAGCATTACAATACGTAATTTTCTCTCACATAAATTTATCCGAACTATGATTATAGTTGATAAAACCATGATAGTTAGATTTCTGATTTTGGCTAATTTTAGCCCAAGTGATAATCAAACTATTCACTCAGATTCAACGCGTTTCTACATTAAAGCGTGAATTTGCATGTAACGCTAAATCATTCATAATAATGACCGTACGCGATAAATTGCTATATTCTCGTAATGATCAAATCACCTGCTATAATGCAGGGTACTCGTTCTAAAGACTAGGATAAACCAACCTACCATGACTTCTGATATAAATATCCGTGAGCAACGATTACGAAAACAAGCTGAGTTGCAATCCATGCATATAAACCTCGCCTCGTTACGCAAACAAGAGGCAAGCTATATCTCTGCCTCGGCATTGGTGCCTGAAATTTTGGTTAACCAGATCAATGAGGTACGCAACGAAATCAAAAAAGTAGAACGGGATTTGCTGGCATTACAGCCTAATTTAGAGGACGAAACGGCACGAAAGCTATATTGGGATGCGTTTGATGCGGAGTTGGCGAATGATTTCAAACAGGCAAACAAACTATATCGTAATGCCTCACGCTATAACTATCCTGATGCCGAAGCGGCCATTCAAAGTACACGACATGCCCTTAAAGCAGTTAAAGTTGGTAATACGGCAACAATATGGAGTTATACTCCTGTTGCTAGTGAACGAAAAGGGGTGGTGATTGGTTTTGTCATTTTACTGATGGTTTTATTGGTTGGCCTACTTGTAATTAGTTTCAGCAATCGTATTTTGACCGCCAAGCCTCCTGACACAATTGCTGAGGTGATTATCTCTACCGCGACCCCAACCAGCATCACCGTTATTCAGATTATACCAGATACGGCCACACCGTTACCGACTCCAACCATGACCGCAACGCCACTTGATACGGCCACCGCCACCCCGACCGATAGCCCCATCGTTATTGTCGCCACGGAACCAGTAGCAACCGATACTCCGACCTCTACCCCGACTCGATCCTTAAGAAATTCACCCAAAATTATTGGCCCTAGAGACGGTTTAGTTTGGGGAGATGGTGCAATTGTCTTTGAATTTGAAGATTTAGAGTTAGCTGACGATGAGTTATATTGTTTAATTGACTTAAAAGGGTTTGACAAAAGAGATACTGAAAATTGGAGCTATCCAACCATCGGTAGCAAACGCTCCTATATCCCCGTTGATGCTCATATATTTCGCATTGCCAAGACACAAGGGATCCGGTGTATCACTTGGAAAGCAAATATCGGCAAAAACAGTTGTGCCAATGTTATCAGTCAAGATACAGAGGTACGAGTTATTGGCATGCCCCAACCTTGTGCCCACCTCAAAACGGAATAACCGCCTACGGTACGGTTACACGATCGATAAGAATATAATCCTGTTGATTTGGCTGAACCAGCCGCTGTCCAGAGCGCGGGTCATAGAGACCAGCGATGAGACTATAATCGCCAGCGGGCAACTCAGACGGCAGGATAAGCCGATGCGGGTCGGTGATGATCTCTTGTGGAAGCCAGCCGGTGGTGGGGCGAGTTCCATCGGTAGGAACACGATCCGATTGAGCCACAACTTGATTGTCCACGGTGAGCAGTTGGACGAATATTTTGTATCGAGTATAAAGAGGCTGATTTGTCTGCCAATATAACTTTAAGCGCCATGTCTCTGCCTCGGTTGAATCAAGGGTGTAACCAGCCAGCATGACCGCCTCATCCAACTCAACAGACTCGACAGGCGATACCACGTCAGAGGGCAGAGTGAATATATGAGGTGGGTTAGTCACCTCAACCTGACCTAGCCGAAACGCCTCACCCGCTGGATCGCTTCCATTATGAAGCATGACCAAAAGATCATACTGACCATCCTTGAGAGTCGGCGGCACAATCAAAACATGTTGCGACCGCAGAATAGCCCGACTGCCCCAATCTGGAATAGGTAGGGGAAGTGGGTCAAGCTGGCTCTCGCTAATATTGGCTAGACCCGATTGACCAGTCTGTCGCCAGCCCAGCAAAACATAGTCGTTAAACGGTTTGATAAGATGGCTCCCCCAAGTTCGGGATTCTTGCCACAACAATCCCAAAGGAATCACATCGCCAGTGGTAGCAGTGGCGGGAGGACGGTCATAACCGAGAAGCAAGGCATTGGGAGCCAGCCGAGTGTTAGTTTGATGAGGCATGTCCGGTGGAACAGTATTTGGTTGCCAATTCAGTTGTACCTGACCAACCAGTAGCCCTCCGCCCGCGCCGATTGGGTATCCAGAAACGGGTAACGGTTGCCCCGACGTGGGATCATAGAGACCAACCTCCAACTGATAAGTGCCGGGCGGCGTACCAGACGGAATCAGCAGTTCATGGGCATCCTCAATTTGCATGTCGGGCAACCATTTGCGAGAAGGCCACAACCCCATGACCGGCGGACTGTCGCTACTGACCCAAACATGGCCTGACAAATCTATTAAGCGGACATAAGCGAAACGGTCAGTTGGTGGCGTGACTAGAACCTGCCAATGCAGAGTGATTATCAAGGGTTGACCAGAAGTCGGCGTGCTAGTCAGATCATAGCCAAGCAAACGAGCCTCGTCACCAAATTGGGCATTAAGTGGGAACTGAGCAAGGGACAAATCAACAAAACCGGCGATTGGGCCGGGGTAAATCCAGCTATAGTCAATGCCATTCAGCCTAACAATTTGCTCAGGCTGACGACGCGTCTGAAAATAGTGGATGATGTTGGGACTAGGGATGTCGCGTTGAATTTGATTGATGTACAACACAGTTTTATCTGCCGTAATCATATTTTCTTGCGGCACTACAGCTTGAGTTTCGGCTTGATACAAAGTCGGAAATAGCCACTCGTACCATGTGGCTACAGTTTGAGGTGGGTTCTGTTTGAGATGATCAGCCGCCGATTCCAGCCCTTCTCCCCAACCGACCAGAATCGTTTGTGGCGCGACTCGCCAACCCAAAATGACCGGATTGTAGTAGGTTAGATAATAGGGATGATAAGGAACGCTGACCATAAGTTGAATCGTCACCAATAGCCCAACAAACCATGCCGGTTGACGGAAGCGCCTGAGCCAAGCAGGTCGGTTTAGGATTGATAAGCGGCACAAGAGTTCGCTGTATGCCAAACCAGCTAACATGTACAAGGCAGGTATAGCCGGTAGCAGGTAACGCACCGATTTTTTGGAGGCGAGCGTCATGATGACAAGGTAGGTCAGGGCAAATAGCCACAGGCTCAGACGAGAGCGGTCGTGCCCCGTCGATGGAACTGTCCAACGCCAGCTAATAAGACTAAGCAAAAGCCCCAACCATAACAAGGGTGTAGTTTTGAGTAAAAATACAACAAGGTAAAACAAAAGGCCGGGGTCTTCGACAAACTCCCCGAACCAGAACATGCCCAAGTTACCAACACCCGCCGCTTGGTCAGTAAACAGCTTGCCAAAGGTCAAACTAAGAGCCTCCACTGGAGTGACCCACATGGCAGGCCAAAGCAAAAAGAAAGTTAACATGCTCGTTAATAGAACTAAAAAATGGTGAAAAACGATTAGACCTAATGAGTTTTGTGACGCGGAGCTAGTACCTGTCAAGTCTGAGTTGTTTCTATGGAGCGAGATAGTTTGGCTAAGAAATATTAGGCCGAGCATCGGAAATAGAAGCAGGGCTGTCGATTTAGTCAGCAAAGACAGTCCCAAAAACAAACCTGTCAGCATGGCCCATCGTGGACGGTTTTCTCGCCACCAAAGAAGATAGGTGAGACCTGTTAGCGTCATAAATAAAGCGAGTGGTGCGGCAATGTGGAGCAGTCGATTGTAGCCGAGTAAAAACGGGTCAAGTGCTAACAGAACGACCCCAATAAGAGCCGCATCACGATTCCAGAGGCGACGAGAAAATTGATAGAGCAACAGCAGTAACAGGCCACAGACTAGGCCATTCGCCACCCGTCCGGCGGCATAAGCAGTTAGAGACTCACTCCCATCTGGCAAAAGTGAGATCATATAAATAGCTGGCGCGCTCCACCACATCAAAGGAATCGCCGGGTAGCCGATACCCATTGTTTGCCCCCAATCTCCCTCGCTAAGGCCGAGCATGAATTGGCGAGCCTGCTCCATAAATAGGGGTTCATCGGCGGTTAATATCCAGTTTAGTTGAGTCAGACGAGATAAAAAAATCAGTAGGCAAAAAATAAGGTATATAAAAAATTGTTGTTTCGATTTCATAAGCCGAATCATGGTCAATTTGGGTTAGTTGTCAAGTTATCAGACAAGAGTTTGTCGTTTCATTCATGACCTGATATATTGATAAAATCAAAAACATTTTTTGACAGGATTAACAAGGTTAACAGGATTTTTTTGCTTGTAATCCTGTCAATTCTGTTAATCCTGTCAGATATTGTTTTAGTCATGTTGAAATGATAAACTTCTGTTATCAGAAATCAGATTATCAGATTTAAGAAGTGCCTGCATGGACAGAGAGACGTGGTATCAAGCAGTTCCAGAAAAATCAATCCCCATGTTGGCTGAGCCTGTCGAAGGGAACTGGCTTCGGCAGACTCAGTCAACGATCTTTGGGAGAATTTAAAAATTGGAACTGCCTCAAGACATATATTTAACCACGATGGGGTTTCTCATTTACTTATAACGGTGTTATAATCAGCCCTCTTAAATTCTTAAAAGGTGAATATCAAATGGGTAACTATGATACAATTGTTATTGGTGGTGGGCCGGGTGGTTATGTTTCAGCCATCAAAGCCAGTCAATTAGGGCAAAAAACAGCCCTTATTGAAGCCAAACATCTGGGTGGAATCTGCCTAAACTGGGGCTGTATTCCAACCAAATCACTATTACGTAATGCAGAGGTAATCAACTTATTACGAGAAGGCAAAAAATATGGGTTTAGTTTAGAAAATCTAACGGTTGATTACAGTATCGCTCATAAACGAAGTCGTAAGGTCAGTGGTCGATTGACCAAGGGCATCGCATTTTTGATGAAGAAAAATAAAATTGATGTTTATGAAGGATACGGCACGTTAACTAGCTCGACCCAAGTCGAGGTAAACGGTGAGACCCACACAGCCAAAAATATCATCATTGCCACTGGTTCCCGAGCCAGAACGATTCCGGGTGTAGAAGTGAATGGTAAAACGGTTTTAACCTACCATGAAACGCTACAACTGACTGAAGCTCCTAAGTCGATGGTAGTCATTGGCGCGGGTGCGATTGGCATGGAATTTTCGTATGTTTTTAACAGCTATGGCACCGATGTAACGGTTGTTGAAATGTTACCAAACGTGTTACCTTTAGAAGATATTGAGGTAAGTAAAGAGATAGGAAAACAGTTTAAGCGGCATAAAATCAATGTTCATGCCGATACTAGGGTCGAAAAAATCGACGATCATGGCGACAGTGTGACCATCACCATTAGTAAAGGTGATAAAACTGAAACAATTCAGGCTGAAAAGGTGTTAGTCTCGATTGGAGTAGTGCCAAATAGCGAAAACCTTGGCCTAGAAGCGGCAGGAGTCGCCACCACAGAACAAGGCCATATCGCTGTGGATGACCAGATGCGAACCAATGTCTCTAATATTTATGCCGTTGGTGATGTAACCGGAAAACTAGCTCTCGCCCATGTTGGTAGCGCTCAGGGAATTATTGCCGCCGAAGCTATTGCAGGACGAGAAACCAGCGTCCTAAAATACGAAAACATGCCTCGCTGTACCTATACCCACCCCGAAGTAGCCTCGGTGGGTTTAACCGAAACCCAAGCTAAAGAGCAAGGATACGAGGTTAAAGTCGGTAAATACTCCTTCCAAGCTAACGGAAAGGCTTTAGGTATGGGAGAAAATGCTGGTTTTGTTAAAATTGTAGCCGAAGCAAAATATAACGAAATTTTGGGCATGCACATGGTCGGACCACACGTAACCGAAATGTTGGCTGGCCCAACCGGCATGATAAACCTTGAATCGACCCTAGAAGAGTTAGCCCATACAGTGCATCCACACCCCACTTTAAGTGAAGTGATTATGGAAGCTACCCATGCCGCTCTAGGTGAGCCGATTCACTAATTTTTCATTCTCTAATTATTCCAAAAGCCCCGCGATATATCGCGGGGCTTTTTTGTTTTGGGCTTGTTCGATAATATGAGGTCGAGTAGAATAGGCTCTTAATTTCAGGTTGATTAACAAGAGGCCGTCATGACGACAATCAAAAAAAACATCCCCCTCTTTTTGCTCCTTATAGTTGCTACCGGCATGCGATTTTATAATCTTGCCGGACAATCGCTCTGGTCAGATGAGGGAAACAGTCTCGCCCTCGTCAAACATGGGTATAGCGACATTGCTCAACGCACAGCCTACGATATTCATCCCCCGTTTTATTACTGGCTGTTAAAACTGTGGACAACCATATTCGGCACCACCGAAATCGGGCTACGTGCCCTTTCGGCCATGTTGGGAGTTATTTTAGTTTACCTGACGTACCTGTTAGGCCGACGCTTACTCTCATCCCGTATCGCTCTTATCGCCACCTTTATCAGCGCTCTATCACCTCTGCAAATTCACTACAGCCAAGAAACTCGCATGTATATACTACTGGCCGTGCTGAGTACACTCACCGTTTTTATGTACATATCGCTACACGAAAACATTCTCTCGTCAAAGCTAACCTGTGCTACCCTGCCCTATCTTATCGCCTACATAACAGTCATCAGCATGGGATTATACACCCATTACGCCTACCCGTTGATTTTGATTGTTGTCGGCCTGTTCTTTTTGTTTGAGTTGGCTCATCACAAATCATCAAGAGCATGGCAAACCATTATCAGCTTTAGCCTAATCCATCTGATTCCGATTCTGTTCTATTTGCCGTGGCTTCCCATCGCTTGGCGACAACTGACCAGTTGGCCCTCTGAAAAATTAGCCGTCCCCTTGAGCGACATGTTAGGCACAATCACGACAACCATGCTCTTTGGCCTATCATGGCCCTACCAAACAAGCCTGACTGCGCTCCTCATTCTGGGGATAATTATCTTGATTCCGTTGAGTACGGTGATACCTATGTTACGCGTCCAAGCTTCATCGTATAGCACCGCGATAATTTTACTTGTACTGTGGTTAATTTTGCCAATTATCGTCACCATACTGATATTTAGCCCCGCGTTCCTCAAGTTTTTGCTGGTTGCTACTCCACCTCTGACACTATTGCTAGCCCTAACGATCTCTGCTGTACCGCGTCTATTGCAGGCCATGCTCTCCCGACACATAATGAGAATGGCCGCACCATCTTTTTTTGTACAGGCTTTTTTGATGATGATTTACCTAACCAGTTCCCTCGTCTCGCTGACCCATTATCACTCCAACCCTGTCTACGCCCGCGACAACTATCGAGGCATCGTCAACTTTATCAAGGCTGTTCGAAGGGACGAGGACGCGGTTATCCTCAACGCTGAGGGTCAGCAGGATGTGTTTAACTACTATTATCAGCCTAATGCTGACGATACAGTCTATCCCCTCCCGCGTCAACGTCCGTTAGATGAAACAGCCACCATCGCCGAACTTGAACAGATTAGCCGCCATGCCCCCAAGATTTACGCCGTCTATTGGGCCACTCAACAGGCCGACCCACAGGGACTAATTGAAGGTTGGCTCGATGACAACCTGTTCAAAGCGACAGATCAATGGTACGGCAACGTTCGTCTAGTTACTTATGGCAATCAAATCACCGACAAAGCGAGTTGCCTAGATTGTTGGGTTGAGACCAATCAACAATTTGGAGAAAATATTCAGCTACTGAAATACCGCTTGGTTGACCGTCGTGTCACGCCCGGTGATATTTTACAAATCCAACTCGTATGGCAAACAGACCAGCCTGTCGGTCAAAACTACACCATGTTTGGGCAGTTGTTAGATGGGGGTAATCATCTGGTTGGACAACGGGATGCCGCCCCCAAATTACCCACGATGTCATGGCCGACTAGTCAGCCCCTAACTACCACCTTTGGCATTTTTGTTGAGCCGGGCACCCCTCCCGGTCAGCATTGGCTTATCATCGGACTGTACAACTCACAAACAGGTGAACGACTACCGATTTTAGACTCATCTAGCAATACAGAGGCTAACTTTGCCGAGTTAGACAGGCTGACAATTGCGCCAACTACCGGAGCATTGCCGATAGAGGCCTACAATATCCACCACCAAAGCAACCAGCCCTTAGGTAACATAACTCTGCTTGGCTATGACCTGTACAAAATCGGGCATCGCTCTACACCCGACATGCCGATTCATAGTGGCGACCCGATTCGATTAGTAGCCTATTGGCAACAAAATCAAACCTCGTCCCATTCGGATGAATTAACTCTGCAAGTTGTTGACCGTTTGGGACGAGCAACACCGATTGAACAGCCCGTTCCCATCGCAGGTGTTGATTATCCATCCTCGGCATGGCAAATAAGCGAGATTGTACGAGCACAGTATGATCTGTTTCTGGGCGGTTTAGAACCCGGTTTATACCGCATCAAATTTAGCCGACAAATTAATGACCGTGACTGGATAGAGGCTGAAACGAATCTCTTTACCGTAAAATAAACGCTTAAAACACCTGAACATTAAAGTTACTACCTAATTTTAAGTTAGTAAAATTTAGAAAAGACAAGCATAGACAAAATCATATTTACTGGTTTTATATAAAAAAGGGCTTGCGAGACTAACTATAGCCATTATCCACCTATACGAGGGGTTAAAGATGTAAATCAGTTAATTATTCTATAAACTACCCCACTTACTGCATTTATTGATTACGGCAAAAAACCCCTAAATGTTAAAATAAAAGATTGACATTGCTTTTTAGTTGTGCTATTATGCTTGACAGTAGTCTAGGGAATCGCCCCTATTTAACTTAGTTTGGATGCATTTTTAATTGTTAGCATAACAATTCTATTTATATTAATATTCATTGAGTCCTTATTTCGTCTAAATTTTCCTATAGGACTGTTGCAAAACAAAACTTTTTGACTACACAAGGGAGTAAAAAGATGGCAAAATCACGAACAGAACAAATGATTTCTCGACTTAGAGACCTTCAATCAGGAACTGCTGATATTGAAGCGTCGGCAGTGGTTAGTGTTGACGGCCTTATCATGGCCTCATCACTACCAGCAGATGTTGAAGAGGATCGCGTATCAGCAATGTCTGCCGCTATGATTTCACTGGGTGAACGAATCGCCAGTGAGTTAAGTCGAGGTACACTGGATCAGGTCTATATTCGCGGTGACGCGGGCTTTGTTATCCTGATGTCCGTCGGAGAAGAAGCGGTGTTAACGGCTATGGCCCGTAGTGGTGCAAAACTGGGCCTCATCTTTCTCGACATGAAACGTGCGGTGGAAGATCTGTCTCAACTGGTCTAACACCCATTATTATTACGTTGCAAACTAAAACAGCGACTTGAAATTCAAGTCGCTGTTTTAGTTTAAGACATTTGTTCTCCTCCGAGGCATGTAGTTTTCCTCGGAGGTATTCAGCAGAATTTATGCTTACCTAAATTCGCTGAGTCTCGTCGGGATTTATTCCGATATATTTTATCGCACCTTAAGTTGGTAGCCACCTGTTTTGTTCTTGGAGCGAGTATCGCTGGTTTGGGGGCTACTGAACAATCAACAAAGGAGGCGAATCAAGCCGCCTTAGCTCTTTTGATAGTATATTTTATCGACGTTTTACTTTTAGGCTACCCTATTATCCGCTCTCGATAGCATGGATTACAGCTGATTGTTACTATGGTTACCCTTCATTTTGGTATTGAGAGTGCCATGTCACAAATGGAAACCCTTTTCTTTGGAGGAGCTTTCGACATGACGATCAGTGATTTGCAGGCGATTGTTCTGGCAGGCTTTCTTAGAGTAGAAGAGCTACCAACATAAGGTGCAACAAAATACATCGGAATAAATCCCCACGTTATCTGTTTCGCCTTATGTTTATAGTCTGCGGACTAATCACCTCCGAAGGTATGTAGTTTTCCTCGGAGGTGTTGGGTAACAAGAATAAGGCTACATCGTCACGGTCTGATGGCTTTGCCCCGCCTGAATTACTGCCTCGGCCAATGCTAAAGCCTGAATACCATCATGCCCAGTCACAACCGGCGTTGTCCCATCTCGAACTGCCTGAATAAACGATTCTAACTCAGCCCGCAGTGGTTCTTGTCGATGGATTACGTAACCAATCATGCGCCCCGGTTTTATGCCTTGTAATACTCCTAACCAGTCGCTACTTTCGGTAGCTCCATTTTCATAAAAGGTTAGCTCTTGCGTTAGATAGTTGACGATAAACTTACCTCGCTCACCCAGTACAGATAATTGCCGAATTTTTGTTGGGGTTAACCAATTGACAGTTAGCTTACCGATCATACCCGCTTCAAAGCGTAAAATTCCAATCAGTTGGTCTTCGTGGCTGGTATGGATTCGTTGGGCGGTTTCGGCATAAACCCGTTGCACCTCCGATTGGGTGATGTAGCGCATCACGTCCAGATCATGCACGGCTAAATCGGTAACAACCCCCACATCCAACACATGAGCCGGAAACGGGCTAGCTCGGTGAGCTTGAATCTGGAACACTTGCCCCAACTCACCCGCCTCAACCCGCTTATGAAGTTCGATTACTGCCGGATTAAATCGCTCCACATGACCAACAGTCATGATTATATTTGCCTCTTTTGCCGCATTGACAATCTCTTGACCTTGCTCAATTGAGATTGCTATTGGCTTTTCGACCAGAAAATTAACTCCATGCCCCGCGGCTTGTAGTGCAATTTTATGGTGTTTAACTGTGGGAACACAGATGTTGACGATGTCGAGCTTTTCTTGTTCAAATAGCGCTTCCGACGTGGTGTAGGCACGAGTGTTGTATCGCCGAGCAATCTGTTTGGCTCGTTGTCCATTCGCATCAACTACCGCCACAAGGTCAACGCCCGGCATGTCAGATAAAATTCGGGCATGGTTATTACCCATTGAACCAACACCGATTACTGCATATTTTAATATATTATTCATGATTTATCGCACTCCGATATGTTTTAGGATAGTCCTGCATAGGTAGCGGTCAGCTACCCGCAAGTTTAGAACTTGCGGGTAGCTGACGGATCTTATTCATGATTTATCGCACTCCGATATGTTTTAGTTGTAACAGTGATATGTTGTTGACATTGTGGGCAAGCTAGTTCAACCGATTCAGTCATTTGTTCGACAAGTTGTAACCGTTGTCCACAGGGGCAAACGAAGCCATGTAACCGAGCCGGATTGCCATATACTAAGCCGTAATCGGGGACATCCCGTGTTACCACCGAGCCACTGCCGACGATGGCCCATCGCCCCACTGTCACTCCCGGCAAAATTATCGACCCACCCCCAATTCCGGCTCCGTAGCTGATGTGCGTCGGACTAACCTGCCAATCATCAGCCGATTTTAACCTTCCATCGGGAGTGATGGCGCGGGGTGTTTTATCGTTGAGTAACATCACTCCCGGCCCTAACATTACCCCCTCTTCTAGGGTTGCGCCATGATAAACAAACACCCCATTTTGAAGCTTACACCGCGCCCCCACGGTCACACCAAAGTCAACATACGCCCCTTTACCGATAATAGATTCTGAGCCAATCGTGACTCCTTCACGGATTTGGGCTTCATGCCAAATATAACAGTTTTCGCCAATCGTTGCCTTGGGGGAGACATTGGCACTTAGATGAATAAAACCGCTCATTGCGCTCCTTTGCGGCGGATCACATCTTCAAATGTCCACCATAAAATTTTTAGATCAAAAAATAAATTTTGTCGCTTTATATACTCGATATCCCAATAGACAATTTCATCAAACAAAATACCACTTCGCCCTTTAACTTGGGCAAGACCCGTGATACCCGGTAAAACCTCTAACCTTTCTTTGTGCCACTCATAATATGCGTCTACTTCCCACATAACATTAGGACGCGGCCCTACAAGACTCATCTCGCCCCGAAATACGTTAATCAATTGAGGGAGTTCATCTAAACTTGTTTTGCGAAGAATCCGCCCTATTTTAGTTAATTGTCCCTCTTGGATAGGCTTAAACGTTTCTTGTCCCTCTTGCTCTACCTGACCATGCACAAACTCCTTCATGATTTCTTGATGTTTGGTACGATCAATATCGTTACGCATGGTACGAAATTTATATATTTTGAATACTTTACCACCCCGTCCAGCTCTTTCTTGGACAAATAGAACCGGACCAGGTGAGTCTCGTCGGATAAGGTGTGATATAATTAGACCAACTAATAGTGTAAATGGTAAAGTAAGGAGACAAATTGATAAATCAAGGGCACGTTTAACTAATTGATAGCTCGGATTATATAGTGTGACGTTATCGCGTTCAATGATTGACCATGAGGATGAATCGTCACCTGATATTGGTTTTTGCATTTAGCTAGTTGTCCATTACGGGCTTAATTTGGTTGACTTAACTTGATTGGCGTTTTCAGTAGCTAATTCAACCAAACGCTCAAATGTACTCGCATTTTCTGGGTAGTTTGCCATGCCTGTTTGAACAGTAAGACCAAGTTTGGTTTTAATCTCATCGCTCAGTACTCTTCCTTTCTGCAAAGCTTTGTCGCCATTTATTTCGGGTAAAATGATTAAAAAATAGTCGTTATGCAAAGCAATTGTGTCAAACCCGTGTGTCTTATTTCGGATGATCTGTGCCATACTCGTAATAGTAAATTGCTCTAACATCGCCTCTTGTATCTCTTGAACAATTTGGGGATAAGCTACATCAAGTTGACGAGAATCAAATTTAAGTGCCACTAGCGAGACGGGGCGCTCATATCGCCTAGCTCGTTTAACCTCATTATACATTGCTCCTTGTTCTTCTAAGAACGGTTTGGGCACTTGACCAGTTCGGTTTAGGCTAATACTTTTTACCACATCCTCAAACTTGTTCACACTATGATTCAGTTGAAGTGTAATCAAGGCAGTTAAAACCATGGCTCCAATTTGGGTAATGGTAAGGGGCAGTTCTGTCAAAATTCCTTCCCGATAATAGTACAAGGTCAGTAAAAAATATGAGACAATAAAGATTGCAAGCAAAACAACGAGGTATCTTTTACGTAGACGAGGTGATAACAAGGTAAAAATTACCGTAACTAAAACAAAGACATAGGTATATGAGTAGGTGATATTAATCGGTGGGCTTCCAATTTCTTCACTGATTCTCTCAATGACTCGCTCTGTATTAAATAAAAACGCGAGCCATAAAATCAGGAAAATAGCCCAAAACCTTAACTGTTTCATAGGTGAACTCACTTGAGATAGATTTAGTATTGCTTCCTAATTGTATATTGTATAAATAATAGTTGAAATCATCAATGGGATTATAGTTCACATAAACACCCAACTGTTTGCTCTGATATTATTGCCAAGTACAATAGGAACATGACAATAAACCGTGCTTATCCTAAAGTGCCTCGTCGCGGTGGTGACGATGCCTTAGATGTGGGCTAGTTTACTTTGTCAGCCTTACTTCGACCGGATTTTCCGGTTTCAGAAACGACCAAAACTTTACTTCAAAAATTAATGAGGAAAATATGACCGAACAACTCCCCGTGCGACACCGTTTAAGGCTTATTTTTGCGAAAAAACAGGCCGTAAAATACATTGGGCATCTTGATTTGATGTTAGCTTGGGAGCGAGCCTTGCGTCGAGCTAGGATTCCACTCGCATATTCCCAAGGCTTTAACCCTCGCCCAAAAATGCAGGTTGCCTCCAGTTTGCCTCTTGGCACAACAGGTACAGCAGAACGGTTAGATATTATCGTGACCGAAGCACTCAATCTCGATGAGATTAAGATTCGTATTCAGCAAGCTTTACCTGTTGGCTTAGGGCTTGTCTCTATAACTGAAGTGCCTCTAAAAAGTCCAGCCCTACAGCAACTTCTTCGGCAGGCCGATTATACTATTAATCTTGAAACCGCGTTATCTACGGCTGACATTAGTCGTCAGATAGAGCATGTTATGGCTCAAGATGAGTTGTTACAAACTCGGCGACGACGGAAACGTGAAGAGCAGGTTAACATTCGGCCTTGGCTATACCAACTCAACGTGGTAAATGCCCAAGATGGTGAAGCCACCATCACCATGCGAGTCGCTAATGGTCAACATGGCAACCTGCGTCCCAAGGAGGTTATGACCACTCTCGGTTTTGCTGAAAACTGGTTTACGGTTGAGCGAAACGAACTGATTTTTGAGCCGTAATTTTGGTTCTCTGGTAGATTCCGTGCAACTCAAAACCACACCTTAAATTAGATACTTTGATAGGCAATCTTCCCGCAAGTTTAAAACTTGCGGGAAGATGATGACACAATCATGACGTTTGCACAGAAAACCCCAAAGAGCCGTAATTTTTTTTAGTAACCTTCTCATTCTCTTTGAAGCATGATATAATTGTCCTGTAACTGAGGGATATGATAGTGTATTAGTAGCCTTTTACTTACAAGTAGAGCCAATCTATTATACCAGTTTTCGGCGAATAATTCACAACCCTATAACAAAAACAATTATGTTTGGAGGATGGATGCCATGAAAAAAGTTACGCGTAACTACAGTCTCATCGTGATGGTTGGTTTGTTGTATTTTTTAACTTGGGGGCAGGCATTAGCCGACGACCCGCAGATGGTGTCGGTGGCTCAGCCACGAGCCAATGATACCGTATCTAGTTTGACTATGGTAGCTGGTTCGGCTGATTTTTCTGAATTTGAACGGTATGAGATTTTCCTAAATGGTGGTGGTGATATGGTGTGGGTCGCTTCAGGCTACGCGCCTATCGTCAACGGTAACCTTGCTCGGCTTGACCCACGTGTCTTTACTGACGGAACCTACCAAATCGTCATCCGGCAAGTCCGTACCGACAGCAATTACACCGATCATGCTGGCCCGACCATTACTATTGACAATCCGTTTGATGCCCCATTACCATACTATCCTGAAATTGCTTCCAGTATTTTACGTGCACCAACTGACCGAGCTTTGCTGAGGGTCGAAAACTGTAGCGGGCATGACCTGAATTTTGATTATCATGGCCCAACCAACTTTAGTACGGCTGATGATTCTCGGATACCTGCCCGTAAAGAAGGTTCGATCTGCACCTTTTTTGATGCCGCTCTTTCTCCCGGCGAATATCGCGGCACAGCCCATATTGATGGTGGAAACAGTAACAGTTATCAGTTTGATGCTGAGGCTGGCAAGGTGTATAAAATTACCTATAACGGGCCAGATTCAGGTCATTATCAGTTAATCGTTGCCGAGATTGAATCCGATACCGACGGTGTAGAGCTAATGGGGGGCGGTACCGCACCCGTTACTAGCGACACATCTGACCAGCCGACCGTGATTGATGCCAACGAAGACGTATCAACCGACATGGCTACAGATGATTCCATCGCTGTGACCGAGGCTGAATCTGAGGCAGATGTATTACCTACTTCTGGTGGAGACCCTGTTCCGGCTTCGTCAACGACCTATTTGTTATTAGCTATTTTGTTTATGGGGTTGATTGTTGTTGGTGGTGTGGTTGCCTTACAGCGGGGACGACGACTAACGTCATAATTTACTAAACTTAAACTAGAACAGTGAGCGAGTACTCTTTTTTGCAAAAGGTACTCGCTTTTTTGTTTTCTGATGTCAACTTAGGAATAAGTCCCAAATAAATTAGAGTTGTTCAGTTCTCCATGCTTGTCACGCTATAAGCGTGACCTCCACGGCCTCATGTCTGACAAAATTACTGTAGGTGACGCTTGTAGCGTCACAATTATGCCCATATAGATTAGAACTGAACAGCCCTTCAAATAAGTTGCACGCGCCAGAGTGGTGTTCAATCTTAAAGATTGAACCACTCTGCTGACCAACTGCACACATTTTTTTTGGCTGATTATTGGAACAGGTCACAGATCACGTTTCACGGTTTCACATTTCACGCCCCACACCCCACATCACAACGTATCCGAGAACAGCAGACCACCCAAACCGATAATCATGCCAACATGCAGTAACCACTCGCCGGCAATAAGATAGGAGAGAATGGGCATATAGTCAACCAAAAAATGCGCCAAAAAGCTAATAATTACCAGCACTAAACCCATCAGTACCGGAAAACCCTTCATTTTTGCTAACCTGTCAAGCAAGACAGGAATATAGTTCATCATAAAAATTTTCTCCACACCGCAACATTATCACAAATTCAATAGACCTGTTCGAGAATAAGGATTTGAGTACAAAGGAGTGTCAAAATTGTGTTAGACCTGTTCGGGAATAACTAATCATCTCATAAAAACTCAAACTCGAGGTACATGGAGTGCAAAAGCATCTTGCTTTTGCCAGAGGTAAACATGCAAAAGCAAGATGCTTTTGCACTCCCTTATTCCCGAACAACTCTATTTTGACTGAAGGAGGATATACCCGCCAAATACCCATTGCGATTACATAATCGCAACGATCAGGACATGGATTCCTTTGCAACTTTTGGACTCTGATAGGCCGAAAACAGTCCCACCAGATGACGAGGTACATTGGTATCGAGTTGTGTTCCCTCAGCTTGGTGAATTTCGTTTTGAACCACACTTTGGTCATATAACATTGATACTAAATCGCCTCGGTCATAAGGAATGAGCAGGGTCATGGCATGCCAATGATTTTGTAGCACCCCTTCAATACGGGCTAGCAAATCATCAACACCTTGTCCACTTATGGCGCTAATGGCAATACTATTTGGATATTGAGCCAACTGTTCGGCGGCAATGTCGGGACTATCTAAACGGTCGATTTTGTTGAGGGCCACCAGAGCCGGAACATCAACAATACCCAGCATCTCTAACGTTTTGTTCACTGTCGCCGCCTGTTCAATTGCATTCGGGTGGGTGACATCAACGAGTTGAATAAGCAAATCGGCCTCAGCAATCCCTTCCAACGTTGCTCTGAATGCGGCTACCAGATTAGTGGGCAGTTTTTGGATGAAACCGACTGTGTCGCTAATCAATACCTCGTTGCCGCTTGGCAAATTAATGCGGCGTGTCGTTGGATCCAATGTGGCGAATAGTTGGTCGGCGGCTAAAACATTAGCTTGGGTTAGGGTATTAAGTAGTGTACTTTTACCAGCATTGGTATAACCGACCAGAGCTACAATTGGGATACCCGTCAACTTACGTTTGGCTCGATGGCGAGCGCGGTGGGCACGCACCTTTTCTAATTCTCGTTTGATGTGGGCAATTCGATGTCCGATTTCTCGGCGGTCAACCTCAAGCTGAGTTTCACCGGGGCCGCGCACCCCGACTCCGCCACTTGCACCCCCTACTCGTCCCCCCGCTTGGCGAGCCAAGTGAGTCCACATGCGAGTTAGGCGAGGTAGGCGATATTCGTACTGAGCTAACTCAACCTGCAACTTTCCCTCATGGGTGCGGGCATGTTGGGCGAATATGTCTAAAATAAGGGCGGTACGGTCAACAATTTTGACATCTAAGAGTTTTTCTAACTCCCGTTGTTGGCGAGGTGTTAGTTCATCATCAAATAGAAATACATCAATCGACAACTCGTCTCGATACCCCTTTAACTCCTCAATTTTGCCAGTGCCAATCAGGGTGCGAGGATGAATTTTCGCTAATCGCTGATAGGTTCCTCCCTCAACACTGAGACTGGCGGTGCTGGCTAAATCAGCCAACTCTTCTAATGAATCCTCAACCGAAAACAGATGTTGCTGGTTATTAGGGGCATGTTTAAGTTCATACCCCACCACAAACGCCCGTTCACCGGTGGATTTGGTAATTTGATACTGATCGTTTTTTGAAATACGAAACTCCTCATGACGAGATAAAAATAAATATGTAATCTATCTGTATCTGTTAATTGTAACTATTTTTGGCATGGTTCAAAATCGTCAATACCATCTTTACAAATTTATGTCTCCGTAGGGGCGACGGTAAGGTGGCAACCATGCCTGATTGACATCGAATCTACATCCGCCTTACCTCGCCCGTTTACTTGGAGATACCACATCCTACGGGCTAGGGCGAGGCAGGGCGGAGACAACATGGTTACACGTTCCAAGTCCAGACGTAAATATTCAATGAACTCGCCAGAAAGAGCGTCAGAAACCCAATTTCTCAAAGAAATCGGGTTTCTAGGGCTACTTTACTGAACTTTTACGCCATCGCCCCTACAAGACACCGCAAATTGTAAAGATCATTTAGCCGAAAATGAACCATGCCGGTTGTGCAAAAACAGTCCTATTATGACTGCCGTAAGGTTACATCACCGGCCCAGACTGTCACCTCAGTACCATCCGCTTGACGGAGCAAAAGCGCCCCATCTGCATTGACCCCGCTGATGAGGCCATGTTGTTGTTGTCCGTCCATAGCCGTCACGGTAGTTGGTTTGCCTATGCCTATCAGACGTTCAATCCAGGCCTGATGGGGGAGTTGACCAGTTTGTAGAGCTTGGTATCCTTGCTCTATGTTGATGAGAAATTGCCGCACCAATGGTAGGCGTAAATCAGCCGTATCGTGACCCAAGAGCATGGATAAACTCGTTGCGTTTTGACGAAGTGATTCGATGGTAGCTTGTTCAGTTGGTTCTATGGAAGCGGGTAGCGTGGAAAAATCAAGATTGACGTTTAACCCCATGCCCACAATCACCCAATTGAGGTCTGAACCATTTAGTTCAAATTCGGTGAGAATACCGGCCAATTTTTTACCATCATGCCAAACCAAGTCGTTGGGCCATTTAAGTTTGACAGTTAACGCCGTCAATTGTTCAATCGCCTCAACAAGGGCCAAGGCGCACAGCATGGTTAGGCGCTGGGTCTGGTTCGGTTTGAGCCATGTCGGACGGAATAGCAGAGACATCAAGACGCTCGACTGGGCGGGGGCTTGCCACTGCCGACCCAAACGCCCACGTCCGGTGATTTGCTCATCAGTTAAACAGAGCAAACCTTCTGGTGCATTTTGACCTGCCAACGTTTTGAGATCACTGTTGGTTGAGCCAGTTTGAGCCGTATGAATGACGTTTTGTCCAAATATTTTGGTCGGTAAGTTGTGACGAATCGATGCGGCTGATAAGATAGTTGTTGAAGGCATAAAAAGTCTAAGTAAAATTCGCTTAATGTGACGGTTTTGAGTACAATAATCGGTTGTTTGCAACTGTTAATAAATCTTAATATTAGACCTGTTCGGCAATAACTTATTATCGCATAAAAACTCAAATTCGAGGTCTGCGGAGTGCAAAAGCTTCTTGCTTTTGCATGTTTGTCTCCGGCAAAAGCAAGAAGCTTTTGCACTCCTTTATTGCCGAACAGCTTTATTCTCAAACTAGGCCATCCATAGGAGATCTGAATAATGACAACAGAACGACTTTATACCCCGTGGCGCATGAAGCACATTACCAGTGATAAAAAAATCGAAACTGATTGCATTTTTTGTGACTATCAACATGCTGATGCGGTTCATGATGAGGATAATTTACTTCTGCATCGTGGTGAGCATACCTTTACCGTGATGAATTTGTATCCTTATAACTGTGGGCATCTATTGATTTTACCGCACGACCATGTAGCAACGTTGTCTGACACGAGCACCGCGGCGCAATGCGAGATAATGAAACTAGCCACCTACTATACCGAACTGTTAGGCGATTTGATGCGTCCTAATGGTTTTAATTTAGGGGTGAACATGGGTAAAGCCGCCGGAGCAGGTATGGATGCTCACCTCCATTTTCATGTTGTCCCTCGATGGGATGGGGATAGTAACTTTATGCCTGTTTTGGGCAACGCTCGTCTTCTCCCCGAAGAGTTAGATACAACTTATGATAAAATTGTAGCCGCTATGCGAGATAATCCACCACGTTAGTGCGGTACCAGAGTGGTTCAATCTTTAAGGCACGTGGAAAAAATAATTGTCCCGTGGAGTAGGCACGCGTCGTGCCGCACCGCGGGTGCTGACTCCTCAATTGGGATGTTTTATTTCTTCCGTCTGCCTAAGATTGAACCACTCTTGGTTTTCGTATCTCATTCCACCAAAGTAATCTCATCGGCCACAAGGTCGCGGTTGATACGAAGAAACCCCATTACATGTACTCTGCTACCGGCTTGGATGGCAGAGTCAATTATCATTTCAGTGGGTAAAATTACCGGGTATCCCTCAATCAGCCATAATCGCTCTCCTTGACTTTCAACCATGCCGGTAAACTCAACTTGTCCACTACGATTTTGACGCAGTAACTCCTCCACTTCATATAGACGGCGCTGGTCGAACGTTTCTTGTAAGGCTAGGACACGCATGTCGCTCCAACTTAAATTTACCTGTACCGTTTCTGAGGTGCGTTTGAAACGGTACAGCAGGTCACCCGGAATCGTGTTAGCCGCGGCATAGTTGATGAGCAGGAGAGCCATGATAATTGTCAGCATGGCAGTGATGATGATGGTTAGCAGGTCGCTGAGGATGGCTTCTCGGGTTAAGCGACGACGGGTAATATGGTAGGCCGCTTGGATACGCTCTGTGAGCGGTGGTGCATTCGGTTCAGGCAGTGTCGCCACTTCGACCATATATTTTGCCCGCAGATTAGCCTTTTGCTCGGTAGGGATAAGTACTGGATTCGGCTCGGTTAGGATGGTGGCGGCATATAACATGGGTCGCAACTCGGTCGCATATTCTGGCACAGTTTCGAGTACTTCATCTATGGGGATACCGGCTTGAATGGCAGATATGCACTCGTCCAAAATCGTCTCAAACTGATTAACGTTCGTCACGATTCACCTCCTGTGAGGGCATCATTCGCGCTAACGAAGCTAAAGCTCGATGTTGAAGTGATTTAATCGACCCGACTGTTTTTTCTAACAGTTTGGCAGTTTCAGCTAAACTCATACCCAAACCAAATCGTAGGGCAATCACATGTTGTTGTTCGTCAGTTAATTGGCTGAACGATTCATTCAAAGCTGGAATCATCTGTACCCAATGGGCATGGTCGCTCAGTTCCCGTTCATCCGAGACAATCTCGTCAATTAGAGGCACTGTGCGCCCTTTCTTTTTAATATAGTCGGCGGTTAGATTGCGAGCCACGGTATAGAGCCAGCCTAATAATGATGTACGCGGCGGTTTTCCTTTTTTCATGGCCGTAATCAATGCAAAAAATACTTCAGAGGCAATATCCGCCGCGGCCTCAGCATCATTAATCCGATAATATATGTAACGATAGATTTGGTCAAAATAGCGGTCGTACACTTCTGCCAAGGCTGTTTGGTCGTATTGTTGAATACGTTCTAACAGCACTTGTTGCATTTCGTCTTTCAAGACAAGATTGCCTCCATGTTAAATGGGTAATGCTGGCTTTGCTCACATACATCCACCCTTCTATTGTAAATCTTAATCGAACAGAGGTAAAGTGATACGGTTAGCTGTTTTTTCTGCTCTGTTTGATTTTGTGCTAAAATAACAATTAACCTTAGATGAAAAATCAGAGGTGATCGAGTAAGCGTTGGTTTATTCGGTCACTTACTGACCGATTGATGCCTTATGCGCCAACTAAACATAAACCGAGCCGACTCGCAACTAATGGAGTTGATCCATGCCGCCCTAAATGGGGAGGATGTGATAATCACAGAAGCAGGCCATCCAGTTTTGAAGCTTGTCCTCGTCGACCCCGGTTGGCGACGACGAGGGGCCGTCAATACCGCCCAGTTAGACATTATTATTGGTGATTCGGAACAGACCGAAGCAGAAGACAAGTAGGCTATAAGAGTTGTTAGGAATAAGGTTTTATGTTAGCAAAAAGCCTGTACCCTGTACCAAGAGAGATTATCCAAGATTATTTTGTAAAGTCAGTGGGTAAAACAAAAACATGGAAAACTGAAAAAGCTCGTAAAACTGCATCGGACATATTTTCAAATTATGCTTGCGAATTAGAATTGTTAGCTGATATTAATAATCATTTCTATATTGCGCCAAAAGGTATTCAAGCTATTCTTTTGTTGCAATTGAACCGCTCAATTAAACTCATAGAAACAAAATATTGAAATTTTCACATTTTTTAAATTAATAGGAATGTTATGAATCAAGAAAAAATACGGAATTTTTGCATTATCGCTCATATTGATCATGGGAAAAGCACATTGGCTGACCGGTTGTTACAATCGACCGGAACCATCTCTGAACGGGAGATGCAGGCTCAAGTGCTAGATAGCATGGATTTAGAGCGCGAAAAGGGCGTGACCATTAAAGCCTCAGCGGTACGGATGGGTTATACCGCTCAGAATGGGGAAACCTATCAATTTAACCTGATTGATACCCCCGGTCATGTTGATTTTACATACGAAGTCTCCAGAGCCATCGCCGCATGTGAGGGCGCGATTTTGGTGGTTGATGCTACTCAAGGTATCGAAGCCCAAACCCTTGCCAATCTTTATTTGGCTTTGGATTATAATCTGGAAATTATTGCTGTGGTCAACAAAGTTGATCTCCAGTCGGCTCAACCGGATGATGTGGCGCAGGAGATTGAGGATTTGATTGGCCTTGACGCAATCGATGTATTACCAGTCAGTGCCAAAACGGGTATCGGTGTAGAAACACTGCTTGAGGCGGTAGTTGAACGAGTTCCGCCCCCACAAGGTAATTTGGATGAGCCGTTTCGTGCTTTAATTTTCGATAGCCATTATGATGCCTACAAAGGTGTGATTGCTTATGTGCGAGTTATGGATGGTCAACTTGGCAAACAAGACATGGTGCATTTATTTGCCACTGAACGCACGGTCGAACCGTTAGAAATTGGCGTGTTTCGCCCAATGATGAAATCGACGGATAGTTTACAAGCAGGCGAGGTCGGTTACATTGCCACGGGCTTAAAAACAATTCGGGATGTACGGGTTGGGGATACAGTAGCCTTGGATAATAATAAAGATGCTATTGAATCGTTAGCCGGATATGAGCCAGTCAAGCCCATGGTTTACGCCGGATTTTATCCAACCGAGGCAGAGGATTACAAACTGCTTAAAGACGCGCTAGAGAAGTTACAACTGAATGATGCGTCGTTGATTTATGAACCAGAAACCAGTCAGGCTTTAGGTTTTGGCTTTCGGGTTGGCTTTTTGGGGCTGTTCCACATGGAGATTATCCAAGAGCGGTTGGAGCGAGAGTACGACCTTGACCTACTCGCCACCGCGCCAAGTGTTGAGTATCAGATCCTTAAGACCGATGGCGAGAAGATTATTATTGACAACCCGGCTGACATGCCAGAACCGACCTACATCGACACCATCTCTGAGCCGTGGATGCACCTGAGCGTCTACACCCCTGCCGACTACATCGGCGGGGTCATGGAGATTTCGACGCGGCGACGGGGTGAAATGATTAAGATGGAATATCTGGATGAGACGCGAGTATTGATTGAGTTTAACTTACCCTTGTCAGAGATGATTATCGACTATTATGATAATTTGAAGAGCATCACCAAAGGGTACGCTTCGATGGATTACAAATTTGGTGATTATCGAGCTAGTGATTTGGTCAAACTAGAGGTACTGGTCAACAAAGAGCCAGTTGATGCACTGAGCGTCATCGTCCACCGAGAGCAATCTTACCCTCGGGGGCAAAAACTGGTTTCCCGCCTCAAAAAAGTGATTCCACGCCAAATGTTTGTGGTGCCGATTCAAGCCGCGGTCGGTAAAAAGGTGATTAGTCGAGCCAACATCAAAGCCTATCGTAAAGACGTAACCGCCAAATGTTATGGGGGCGATATATCCCGTAAGAAAAAACTGCTCCAAAATCAGGCCAAAGCCAAAAAACGCATGAAAATGCTCGGCAAGGTCGAGGTACCTCAAGAGGCATTTATGACCGTTTTACGTTTGAGCGAGGAATGATGCCGGTATTATCAAACAGCGCGTCGGCTGGAAGCCAACGCGCCGTCAATCTTGGGTAAATATTCAGTGAACTCGCCAGAAAGAGCATCAGAAACCCGATTTCTCAAAGAAATCGGGTTTCTAGGGCGGTTTTACTGAACTTTTACAATCTTGGGATATTTATTTTCTTGGTACTCCCTTACACTGAGACGGTTCCACTTTAATGCACTTAAAACAGTATTTTAACATTGTCTGGAAACGAATCTGGATTCCGGTACTGCTCGTCATCGTGGTGACGGCAGTTAGTCTGTATACTCAGCAAACGCCTGCCCCAGTTTATACCGCCACCATGCGCTTCATCGTTGGGGTGGAGCCGGAGCGAGTACCGGATACCTTTAACTATGACGGCTACTACGCCGGAGTCTCCTCCGAATATGTGACCGATGATTTCGCGGTCGTGGTCGAAAGCCATGCCTTTGCCGAGGATGTCAATCGCCATTTGGCTGACCTGCAAAGCTCGGTCAATGTGCCTCCCGGCACGATTAAGGGTCTGCTGTTTGCCGAAAAACAACACCGCATTTTGACCCTGAATTTAACATGGGGCAATCCTGATCAGTTGTCTGAAATTGGAGAAGCCATCGCCTTAGCCTTAGCAGAAGATGGCCCCAAATATTTGGCTCAACTAACCACTTTTGGTGGGGTCATCACCATGATCGACCCGCCCTCTACGCCGTTCCCAATCCCTACCCCACTCACCCAACGACTCGATATTCCGGTACGGGTACTGCTGGCTTTAGGTTTGGGGCTGGCCTTAACCTTTCTGATGGATTATCTGGATGACCAGATTCATCAGCGAGCCGATGTAGAGGTGCTGGGCTTAACGGTATTAGCCGAAATATCAAAAAAATAACCATTATCAATATAAAAGCAAAAAGAGCCAGCCCCATCATGGGAACTGGCTCTTTTTCATTCTTCATTCTTCACTGTCTCCACCAGCCATTTGCCGATGTTCTTCTCTGTTTGATCAAACTCCACCCCCAGCAGGAGAATCTCCTTGCCCCGTTTGAGGTATTTTTGGGCGTACTGTTTTTCCTTAATCTGAGATAACGCCTCCTCTGCCGTGCCGAACAGCTTAAACTCAAAAATGTAGATGCGGTCTGCCGTCTCC
>JAUCGA010000008.1 GCA_030377865.1 Anaerolineales bacterium HSG25
GCCTTGCTTGGGTTACCTGATACTATCTTCGACCTCTCTTTCTCTACCTCATTACCTCAATTCTTCTGACTAAATTCCTTGCCATGATTTATTGTCACTACTTCGCATATACCTAGCGAATGGAGAGTTATCTGCACCGCATGTTATTTGGTTCCTCAAAGGTGATTATCGACACTCTACAAATTGGTCAGCAATACCATGAAATCGCCAAAGTGATCTCGATTAGTATTCTCTACTTTAATTTGGGCAGTGGTGATGATTATGTCTATTACGGCTCGACCAAATTTGTAGGTCTACATACCAAAGAGCCGTTGCGATTGCGGCAACGAGACATCGACCAGAATGGCAAAATTGTCTTGCGACAGGTCGATATTGAAAAGGAGATATTCCCCGAATATTACCTGATTCAGGTAGAACGCTTTGAGGATGTGGTCAACTCGCCGTTGGATGAGTGGATTTATATGCTAAAAAATGAAGAAATACGGGACGAGTTTAACTCCCGAAACATTCTTCAGGCCAAGAAGAAACTCTCCTTTTTGAAGATGGATGAGCTAGAACGACGACGATATGAGGCTTATATGAAAGATTTGGTCATTGAACGGGATGTGATGGAAACGGCTCACCGAACGGGGATGATAGAAGGTCATCAAGAAGGTCATCGAGAAGGCCGTAAGACAACTCAGATTGAAACAGCCCGTAAGATGCTGGCTGACGGTTTAACGCCAGAGATGGTTGCCAAATATACCGAACTTGCCTTGAGTGAAATCGAGGCTCTGTTTGACGAGTAATATGACCAACAAATCTGACCAACATCCCTACCTTGTTTTAGCCCTCGTCTCCTTTGGCGTTTTTATCGCCGCCGATGATTTGACCGTCATCTCGACCATGCTCCCGCAGATGATTTTCGACTTCGAGATTCCGCTTCCTGCCGGATTGGACGATGCCTCATGGATTGTATCGGCCTATCTGATTACCCATGTCGTGGCCATGCCCTTGATGGGGCGTATCTCTGACCTATATGGACGGCGGACAGTCTTTATTGGCTGTATGGCCGTGTTTGCCATCGGTTCGTTGATGGTGGCGCAGGCAACCACACTCAATTTTCTGATATTCTCCCGTGTGATTCAGGCCATCGGCGGTGGTGGGGTAGTTCCGGTCGCGATGGCGGTGGTCGGTGATGTGTTTGCCGAAGAGCGTCGAGCATTTGCCTTGGGCATACTGGGCGCGGTCGATACCTTGGGCTGGATTATCGGCCCGTTGTACGGCGCATTTTGGGTCAACTATTTTACATGGCAATGGCAGTTTTACATCAACATCCCCATCAGCCTGCTGACGATTCTGGCTGGATGGGTACTGCTCAAACCGAGAGATCACACCAAGCATGAATCGGGCGGGTTAGATTGGCTCGGCGCGATTCTGCTCAGTTTGGCCTTGACTCTGCTCAACATCGGACTAGCCAAAAGTGGCGGACAAGCGGCCACCGGAGTCAACTTCGATTTTTCAGCGCCAATACCAACATGGCAACAGGTGCTACCCTACTTTGTCGGCGGGGGGCTGGCTTTGCTGATTTTTGTCATCGTCGAGCGGCGAGTCAAAAATCCCATCATCGAGATTGGCATGTTCGCTATCCCTAACTTTACACTGGCCTGTATCATCAACTTTGTGGTCGGCTTTGTGCTGATGATTGCTATGGTCGGTGTGCCTCTGTTCGTCAACGGAGTCTTGGCCGTCGGCACAACGATGGAAGAGTTTATCAAAACTGCGGCCATGAACAGTGGACAGATTCTGTCGGCCTTAACCGGCGCGATGGCGGTGTTGTCGATTGTCGGCGGTTGGTTGTGTGCCCGCACCGGTTATCGTCTACCGACCATTGCCGGACTATTTTTGATGGGAGTCGGCTTTTACCTGATGAACGATTGGTCAACTGAGGCCACATACATGGTGATGGGGTTCCATTTGATGATTGCAGGCATGGGCTTCGGTCTGGTGATTGCCCCCGTCGGCACCGCGGTCATCAACGCGGTGCGAGCCGAGTTGCGCGGCGTGGCCTCTGGACTGGTCGTTATCTTCCGGCTGATGGGCATGAGTGTCGGCCTGTCGAGCCTGACCGCGTGGGGCTTACATCGATTCGATGTACTCAGTCAAGCCTACGAACTGATTGAATTAGGCCGCCATATCAGCGGTATCACCGCTCAAATCATGAACGAGATTTTTCTGGGTGCGGCACTGTTATCGTTTATCGCCATTATTTTTGCAATTTGGTTGCGAACGACGGAAAAAATGACGATTTTGGAATAGACGTGTCAGGATGCGGCGCATGGGGAGTGCGGCATAAGACCGCTAATCTAGTGTAAATATTCAGTGAACTCGCCAGAAAGAGTGTCAGAAACCCGATTTCTTAAAGAAATCGGGTTTCTAGGGCTACTTTACTGAACTTTTACGGCTCAATCTTGTAGATTGAATCACTCTGGATTACGCACTTTATTTAGAGACTCATTTTTAGATCCTTAGCCTCCTTAACCTAAAAATTGGTCAATTCCTAAAAATAGATTACAATCCTAACCATTCACGGATTTGTAAAAGAAAAACTCGGTATATCACCGAGTTTTTCTTTTACAAACCCATCACCTATGACGTAAATATTCAGTGAACTCGCCAGAAAGAACGTCAGAAACCCGATTTTTTTGAGAAATCGGGTTTCTAGGGCGGTTTTACTGAACTTTTACCCTATAATTAACTTTTTAAGGAGTTTTTTTATGGATATGAAAAAGATAGGCGGGGGCGTTGTAGCCCTCCTCGTGTTGGCTTGTGTAGCCTTGGTTGGTATCGGAGGCGGTATGACCTATATGTATCAGGATGATTTTCAAGCTGTTATGGGAACAAAACAGTCTCAAAAAACGGCTCAGTTACTGCCTGAAGAAACTCAGCTTTATATGGCCTTTACCCCCAACGTTCAAGCCATATCTGGCTATGAAAATTTGAAGGCACTGTATCTCGATAATCCAGAGATTAAGGCAATTCTTGATAATGCCGAAAAAGAGATACTGATCGAAGGTGATTCACAAGTCAACATTAGAGAAGATATTTTACCGTGGTTAGGTACAGAAGTGGTCATTGCTATGCCCCATTTTGCCGATGCGGTGGCCGAAGAAACTGATGATGCCCCCGATGTTATCATCTCCATGCAGTCCCGTGATTTGTCCGCCTCAAACACGTTTGTGGAAAATGAAGTTAACAACACTAAGGGCGAGCCGTTTGTTAGCGAGGAGTACCAAGGCGTAACCCTAAATACTCAACCCCAAACTAATAATGAGTATGATGAGATGACGATTGCTACGGTTGACGATTTGGTGATTATGAGCAGTAACAAAGATTTCATTAAAAGTATGATCGACAAGGCAAAGGGAAGTGACACCAAATCGTTGGTCGATAATCCCAACTATGCCAAAATTGTTAGCGAAATGCCGACGAATGGTATCAGCATTATGTATATTGAAATTTCGGGTATGATGGACACTATTCTGGCTGAGGCCGATATGCCATTACCACCTGATATTGCTCAAAATATGCAAGCTTTTAAAGCGGTTGCAATGACCGGTTTGCTAGAGGCAGACGGAATTTTGTTCAATATGATAGTCAATTTTGATGTTGATATGCTGAGCGAGGATATGAAGGCGGCTATGAAACAAGAGCCATCATCCAATAATATCCTCATGCATATCCCTGCCGATGCCCTGTTCTCGATGAATTCGTTGTCTTTACAACGGGTTTGGGAGCAAACGAAGATTAGTTTAGAGGCTAACCCAGATTTTGCCGAAACCATGACCGATTTTGAACAAGAACTCGGGCTTAATATCGACGAAGATATCTTCTCGTGGATGACGGGTGAATATGCCTTTGTGGGTGTTGAAGCCGAACCTATTGATGAATATTCCCCGCCAGTCGGTGGATATATGCTTATTGGTAGTACTGATGTGGGGGATGCCCAAACCAAGGTTCAAAAAATAGTTGATGTAATGTTGGAGCAGACAGGTGGTTTTATTGAATTTGAACCGGCTACTGTGCAAGGCATTGAGGTCAATAGCGCAGTAATGCAAAGTTTTGATCCTGATTCTGCTGGTGAACCTACTGGAGCCTATTACGGTTTTCATAACGACTACTTTATCTCTGCTTATCCTGAGGATGCAGTAAAAGCGTTAGGCAACGCCTCCCAAAACTCGTTGGCTGACGATGCGAGTTTCAAGGCAATTCAGCCTCGCCTGCCGTCTAATAATAGCGGATATATTTACTTTAATTTTGATAAATTACGTCCTATGGTGGAAGAAAACATGTCGCCCGGAGAGAATGCCGAGTATGATGAAACGGTTCGTCCGTTCTTAGAACCTGTCCATATAATGGTTGTATCTAATAGTACCGAAGGTCTTGAAGATGGCGTAGCCAAAGGCTCTATCTTCTTTTTGATTACTGAATAAGGAATATGGGTATCAGAAGTTTATCATTTCAACATGACTAAAACAATATCTGACAAGATTAACAGAATTGACAGGATTACAAGCAAAAAAATCCTGTTAATCTTGTTAATCCTGTCAAAAAATGCTTTTGATTTTATCAATATATCAGGTCATGAATGAAACGACAAACTCTTGGGGTATATACAGAGTGGTTCAATCTTAAAGATTGAACCACTCTAAAACGATATCTACCCTAAGTTAGGAGATGTAAGAACGTATGTTGAGAGCGATAGCTAGAAAAACGAAACGAACCTTAATTGAAACAACCGACGAACTTCGAGACTCGGCCATTGTGGGCTGGGAACATGTCGAAAACAAGTTGGCCTTAACCTCCAACCATCGCAAAACCTCGGATGTGGTCTGGCTTGATTTGGGTGATTTAGGCGACTTGGTCAATCCCGATGGGCCGCATGAGCAGTGGCAGGATCATGGCTTAGGTCTGTTACGGACGATTCTATATCAGAATGATATAAAAACCGATCTCTTATCGACTCGTGCCGTGACCACTTGGGACAAACTGCGCCGACAGATAGCCGGATACAAAACGCTGATCATGAATATCCGCAGTTATACCTTTCCCGTGGCACGGCGAGCGGCGCAACTGTTTAAAGAGGTCAACCCCGACGGAATTATTTTAGCAGGCGGCATGCATGCCACCGTCGCGGTTGATGAGATATTGGCCATCCCACAATTTGACCGAGTCTGCCAAGGCCCCGGCGAAGGGGTCATCGTTGACCTAGTGAAAGACCCGCTCTCGTTTGAGCGTAGCTTTGTCGGCATGGGAGCCAAATCAATGGCTGACTGGCCGACGATTGATCGCACCTTATGGCCGAAACCACATCGTCGTTTGCAAGATAATTTTAACTGGCCTATGGAGCCAGAATGTGGTTGGGGGCCGCCGCCCGTTGCCACTATTTTGACTAGTCGGGTTTGCCCGTGGCAATGTGTGTTTTGTAACGAAAACTCATATATTCCCAACATGGGTCGTAAACCTGTTGACATGGTGATTGATGAGTTGAACGAACTGGATGAAAAATATGGGCTTGGCTCGTTTGTCATTCACGATTCGATGTTCTTTCAGCACCCGCGCTGGCTTAACGAATGGATTGAAAAATATCCCAAACGAGCTAATAAGATATGGCCATACTGGGCCGCGGGACGCTCTGACACGATTCGACAATGGCCGGAGCTATTTGAAACCCTCGTCCGCGAAACCAACTGGTCGATTCTTTCCATCGGGTTTGAATCGGGCAGTGACCGAATTTTGCGCTTGCTCAACAAAGAGTGTACCGAAGAGGACAACCGATTCGCCATCAATTTAATCAACAAAATTGGGGCCGATTTTGAACAGGAAGGCAAAAAACCGCCCATGTTCTGGGCCAACATTATGATGGGCATTCCGGGCGAAACCCGTGAGGATGCTTTTAAGACCATTCGCATGCTCAAAACCATGAAATACGTCTTCCCGTCGATTTCATATTATGCCCCATATCCGGGGTCGGCACTAGGGTATCAACTGATTGCCGAAGGTAAGAGCATGATGTCCAAAGATGATTATCATCGTTTCCCCGGCGACGAAAAAGTAAAAGGGATCGACTATCAATTTTACCGCGAGCTATTGGCCGGCAAGTACGATGAGCAGGTCAATAAGGGTATCGAGCAACAGAACTATCATGCCGAAACATCGTATGACGAGGCGTTGATTAAGGCATAACTCACAAACACCTTCAAACACCTTCAAGGAGAAATACACACCTTGAAGGAGGCGAAAGGTAAAAGTTCAGTAATGCCGCCCTAGAAACCCGATTTCTTTGAGAAATCGGGTTTCTGACGCTCTTTCAATACACACCTTGAAGGAGGCGAAAGAGACATTCACCTCCGAGGTGCGGAGTTCCTCGGAGGTGCCGATTGATCCAAAACAAGAGGCGTAAACTATGACCGAAAGACAATTACCAATCGAAGAGATGGTCGCTTACGAGGAGTTCACCGACCGCGTAGAAATATTGCGGGAGTTGGATCTTTGGGTCAAGAATATCCAGCGCATGGCCTCCGGTAGTACAGCGCTCATTTCGCCGCGCCGCATGGGTAAAACGGTGTTACTAGACCGACTGGTCAACACCGTCTTTTTCAAACCAGAATATCAGGTGGCTCCGTGCTATTTTCAGGTAGAGCGAAAAGAGGTAACATTACGGGTATTCTTGCTAGATTATGCCACCACCTTTTTTCGGCAATATATTGCTTACTGCCTGCAAGATATTGCCATGTATAAAAATGATAAGCTGTCATTAGAGGAGTTACTCACGGTTCAATCTGACCATCCCGCAATCAAACTGGCTCAGGAATCGATTGAGGCCTTTCTTAAGCGGTACAACAATCACGATTATCGTGATGCTCACAATCATTGGGATGCCTTTATCAGGGAGCCGGAGAGTCTGGCCTCCTATTCTGGTATTCGGGTGGCTCTGATTATTGATGAGTTTCAGGATATGAAGTTCTATATCTTTAATGTGGCTGAAGAGACCCTGTTTAAGGCTCAACAAAGTGAACGGGAGGAATGGTTTAGTACTGATTTGACGGCGGGCTACAGACGACGCTCCCAAAGCCGTAAAGCTCCCATGCTGGTCTCTGGCTCGGCAGTGACGATGATTTTTCGGACGGTGATGGGCGGACCGTTGGGCGGACGGTTTGATCTCAGATACCTCAAACCGTTCTCCATTCCTGATGGGGCGGCCTTACTGAGACAACTACGAAAAATCTATTTTCCTGATGATTCTCCTATTAGTTCAGAGAATGCCCTATATGCCAGTGCCCAAGTCGGCGGGCATCCGTATTATCTGTACTGTTTGGTCATGTCGCATAAGAGGAATAGAAATTTTGCTAGTCAGACCCAGATTGATCGACTGGTTGAATATGAGATTCAAGAGGGCAGAATATACGGCTTCTGGCAGACTCACTTTGAGGATAACCGAAAATATATCAACGATGATGACGATGAGGAACTGGGCAAAAAGATTATCTATTATTTTACCAAATACAATAACCAGCCGGTTGATATTAAGGCCATTGCCAAAACGTTGCAAGCACCTAAAAAGAAAGTGGAGCAAAAGATTGAAAAGCTCTATTCGGCTGATTTGGTCTACCGTACCCGAGCTAGGTTTTATGCCTTCAACGACATCTGTTTGATGCGCTTCATCAAGTTTGTTTATGAGCAGGATTTGGAAGGGTTGGAGGAGATTGATTTAAGCCAGCAAAGCCAGTTCAACAATCTCAAGGGGCGTTTTTTGGAGATTGTAGTGCAAGTGACCATGATGAAGTTTAACCATGAACAACTGGACGGAGCCTTGTTTGGTCAATCTGTTTCAGGCGATGCGGAACCAAATACAGTAGAACTACCGCTATTTCGAGTGGTCGATACGAAGCAGGTCAAAGGCTCGACTACCCGATCATATCAAATTGACATGTGTGGTCAAACGAGTAGTCAACGGCTGTTTTGGTTATGTGAGTGTAAGTATACCAAAGCTAAGATGCGATTGTCTCAAGTGAAAAAGTTGGAGGCGGCTCGAGAAGCCTTGCGCCAAGAACGAGAGGAGGCCGAGATACCGGTGCCAGAGATACAGCTATGGCTCGTCTCGACCGGTGGTTTTACAGACGAGGTTCTGAATTATGTGCAAGGACGGGAAGATATTTATTTCACCGACCATGATGGAATCAACCAGATTTTCCGAGCTTATGGGGGAAACTATAATATTCCGTTGTTTGAGGGTCAGAAAAAGGCAAATTCTTCAGTGACATTAGGAGAGCAAGATGATTGAACAGATTCAGGATACGCATCCTCACATCCAAAAATTGATTATCGAGGGGTATCGTCAGATGTCACCTCAAGAAAAATTTAAGCGAGTTACTGAACTAACAATAGCCATTCAACAGTTAGCGTTGGCTCGAATTATAAAACAGTATGGTCAAATATCAGAACGAGAGCAACAACTTCGTTTAGCTTCATTATGGTTAGAGCCAGAAATCATGATACGGGTTTTTCAATGGAATCCGCGTGAAAAAGGATATTGATAGTCATATTATGTCAGTACGAGTCGTTTTGGATACAAACATTATTTTTGAAGGGTTGACCAAACAGGGTGGAGCGTGTGGATTACTCATTGATGCTTGGCGAGCAAATTTATTTTCTATTAACCCGCCAAATAACCTCAGCGTATGTTGTACAAGTGGAAGCGCCTGAGCGCATTACGCAACAGAAGGTTGCTTACACCACGTTGTTACAACAATGGAATCAGGCAGACCCAGCTAAGATTGATGAGGTTTTAGCAAAACGAGCGGTTATTGACCCTGAACCAGAATTACGCCCCGAAATTGTAACGAAACTCCAAAGAAAAATCGCTGATAAACGATTTGATGCAAGAGGTCGGCTTTACGGTGGTTGATGATCGACGACGGGTTTATTTGCCGTTGGTATTACGATAAAAACTGTTTTGTAGTATAATATTGCACTCTGTATCTTAGGAGTAGTTATGAGCAAATTTAGCGACTGGAATTTAGCTAAACTAGAAAAACAGTTCCAGTTAACCCAATGTGATACCATGCCAGCTTTAACTCATTGGCTCGATAATCAAGTTGTGGCCTCCGATTTTGAACGAAAAAGTCTAAAATCCTATCAAGAGACCGTTCGTTATAACATCTTGCATTGGAATGAAGCGGAGTTATCCATGCACTTTATTGGGCCACTGCTCCAACTGATAAAGTTTGAGGGTCAGGAGTTTAATCTATTTGCCCAGCGTTCTTTATCTGGTAAGGTCAGTGGTACTGAACTATCAGGGCGACCAGATGGGATTATTGCTCATGGGCGACGTGAACCAGAAGTACCTTATTTTTGCTTACAAGAGTACAAACCAGAGAAAGATCCCGAAGGCGACCCGGTGGCTCAGTGTTTAGCGGCCATGCTGGTGGCTCAGGAGTTAAACCAACATCAATATCCGGTATACGGCTGTTATGTTTTAGGACGAAACTGGTTTTTTATGACCCTAAAAGAGCGCGACTATGCGATTAGCCGCGCCTATGATGTGACCCAAGATGATATTTTTGAGGCATTTGCCCTCTTAAAGGGACTACGAATAATGATTGAACAATGGGTAAATAAAATGGCCCAATAACCACATAAGAATGAATTCTTATGCTAACACGAGAAACCTGCTTAAGCAGGTTTTCCGTTTAAGACGCTGATTTCAATCAGCGGTCTTATGCACAAACCTAAAATTAAATGTCTTGATGACGTGTAATGAGAGCTAGGGATTGAGAATTCTTAATTCTTAATTCTTAATTCTTAATTAAACCATGAGCAGTTTTAGCAATCCACACTATATATATCTGTTTGACATGAAAAACGGTAAACAAAAGTTAGCCTACGGACAATCCCCCGAAGATGCGTTAGATATTCTGCGAGTGCGGTTATCCAAAGAAGAGATGGCTGAGATTATCATTGAGAAATATATCAAAATTTCACAGCGAAAATTACAGCAGTATGTTAATAATTTAGGATGAGATACATTGAAAATATTATTAGCTAGTCCAGAATCGGACGTTTGGAACAGTCGAAAACATATCCACATGGGGTTGGGGTATTTGGCCGGAAGTTTACGGACACATGGCTATAAGGTTGATATTTGGGATGCCTCGATTGAGGTTGATTTTGAAACATTGGATGAGCGACTAACTCGCGACCCATACCATATTATTGGACTCTCTGCTCCTACACCCTTGATTGTGAATGCTTGGGAAGCGGCTATCAAAGCCAAACGGCGCGGAGTTTTGACGATTTTGGGTGGCCCCCATTTAACCCTCATGCCGGATGAATCGATGCACAAAGACGCGGTCGATTTGGTGGTACGTGGTGAGGCGGAATACACCATCATCGAAATCATGCGAGCCTTAGAGAAAGAGGCCGAGATTCGTCAAGCTAAAAATTTACCGCCGATTTCGACTATTTCGTCACCCCATTTGAATGGTTCTCACAAGGGTAACGGAACGCATGGTTCAACCGAACTCAAGCCGCAACTGTTTCATGCTGAGGCCGGATGGGGGTCGATTATGGGACTGTCATGGCGCAATCGTGATGGTAAAATAGTCCATAATATGGAGCGGATTTTGCCGAATGATATTGACGCGATTCCCTTTCCGGCCCATGACATGTTCAAGATTGACCGCTACACCAACCTGAATCCGCTGACCGAAGGATTGGATATGGCCTCCCGAACCTACACCATCGTTACCTCACGAGGGTGTCCCTATAAATGTATCTACTGCTCCAAACCGATTACCGGCGATACATGGCGGGCACGCAGTGTTGATAATGTGGTGGCCGAGTGGGAGTGGTTGGTTAAAGATTTGGGCGCTACTGAAATCGGGGTGACGGATGATATTTGGAACCATAACCGTGACCGAGCTAAGGATTTGTGCCGAGCGATTATCAAGGCCAATATCAATCATGTGCCGTGGGTGACGGTGCATGGTATGAAGGTCAACAATACTGATCGCGAACTGTTTGATCTGATGAAACAAGCTGGATGTAAGCGGGTTGGGTTTGGGATTGAAAACGGTGACGACTGGATGTTGCGAAATATCATCAAAAAAGGGCAAACGGTTGACATGGTGCGTCAGGCGATGGGGCATGCCAAAGCGGCAAAATTGGAGACGATGGGCTTTTTCATCTTTGGCATGCCCGGCGAAACGGTGGAATCGATGGAAAAAACTATCAACCTAGCTTTAGAGCTTGACCCTGATTTGGCTCATTTTATGATGGCCGCCCCGTTCCCCGGAACCGCCATGTGGGAGACCCTGAAAGAGCATGGCGATGTTTTCTCTGATCAAATGGACTGGTCACAGTTGGCGATTCAAAGTGATCGTGCTCATTTTGCATTTGGTGAGTTAGACAAAGAGACAGTTGAGAAAAAATTCCATGAAGCCCACCGACGTTTTTATCTACGTCCGCATCGTATGGCTCGTATTTTGAAACGAAAAGATACATGGATGCGTTTCCCCTATTACTTAAAAACAGCAGGCAACATGCTGGTCGGTTTGGGAGACCGAGAACCCGCGGCGTAGTTACATCAATCACCGTTAGAGTCTGAGAAAACACCCATAACCACAATAGAGTTGTTCGGGAATAAAGGAGTGCAAAAGCTTCGCAAATATTCAGTGAACTTGCCAGAAAGAGCGTTAGAAACCCGATTTCTTAAAGAAATCGGGTTTCTAAGGCGATTTTACTGAACTTTTACTAGCTTCTTGCTTTTGCATGTTTGTTTCTGGCAAAAACAAGAAGCTTTTTGCACTCCGTGTATCTCGATTTTGAATTTTTATGAGATGATTAGTTATTACCGAACATATCTAATCTCTTGTTGCCCGACAAAGTGGTTTAGAGAAAACTAAAACGGAAACACAGAGATTCACGGAGACCCACAGAGGGGCACAGAGGAAAAATTTGTTCGCTTTTTCTCTGTGCCCCTCTGCGAATCTCTGTGTTAATTAATTCAGGCTAAATTTTCTGTCGAGTACTAAGTCTAATCTCAAAAACTCTGAAGTGGTCAGAATACTGTTGGAGTGCAAAGCTTGCTTTGCGAACTGAATGGCAAAGCAAGCTTTGCACTCCTTTTTCAAAATTATCTTAACCATCTCACAATTTGAAAAATTCAACTATTCCCGTAAAATCTCGGTATGTTAATAGTGTTAAACACTATTACACTGTTAAAAAAATAATGCGGGGTTTTATCGTAGCGCAGGCTTTAGGCAGACGGAAGAAATAAAACATCCCAATTGAGGAGTCAGCACCCGCGGTGCGGCACGACGCGTGCCTACTCCACGGGACAATTATTTTTTTTCACGTACTTTAGCCTGTGCGTTTGAAACTCGGTCTAAAGACCGAGCTACAAAACCCTACAAAACTTATTTAAGTAACTTTCAATTCTAAGTTGTCACTTTTCCCGGAGTGCAAGAATTCCATTCTTGCTGTCAAAATACAATTTTGACACTCCTGTTTTTCCTGATCGTTGCGATTATGTAATCGTAACGGGTATTTGGCAGGTGTATACCCGCCTAGTATGGGTAGCGGATACACATCCGCTACCATCATGTGGATACCCGACTTTTTAACAAGTTAGTTCTGAAAACTACTTAACGCTGTACTAGAATAAACTTGAAAATCAAAGGAGAACAATCATGGATATGAGTTTAACCATGCAGTATCGGCAAGTGCATTATGAACGAGGTCTGGTTTATAGTGGGGCTGGACAGTACGAGCAAGCAATTAAGAATTTTAGTAAGGCAATCGACTTAGACCCCGAATGTACTATTGCTTTTTATGACCGCGGAATGGCTTACAAAGAGATTAAAGAGTACAAGAACGCAATTTCTGATTTTGAACAGTTTTTGGTATTGATTCCAAAGGCTAAAAACAAAGACAAAATTCAAGCCATTATTGATGAGTTAAAGGAAAAATTGAAAAATCCGAAACCCGCCAAACGTTGGATTGGCTTAACCAAGGCTGACGTGGCCAGACAGGCAAGGGAAGCCGCAACCCACCGCGACCGAGACAAATAATCCCTATGCTCAAATTATTGACTAAACTTCCGTTTTATTGGAGTTATCGAAAATTCGGTTGGCCGGAGATACTTCCTTTTTCGGTGGTGGTTAGCGTCAGTTATCGATGTAATAGCAAATGCCAAACCTGTGATGTATGGCGCAAACCCAATGATGATATGACCTTAGAGGAGTGGGACAAAACCTTTGCCCAACTGGGGCCTGGTTCCCTGTACTTTACCTTTACGGGGGGCGAGCCGTTCCTGCGTAAAGACACGGCTGACATGGCCTTGTCCGCCTATAAACATTGTCAGCCCTCGGTTATCACCATTCCGACCAATGGTATTTTGACCAAACGGATTATCAACCAAGTTGACAAGCTGTGTCGAGGTGCGCCCAAGGCCAAAATCGGCATTAATCTTTCTTTGGATGATGTGGCTGAACGGCATGACGAGATTCGCTTGGTGCCGGGAAACTGGCAAAAAGCGCTCAAAACATGGTCAGCCTTAAAAGAGCTTCAAAAAGAGCATGGGAATCTGGTGTTAAGTACGCACACCGTTATCTCAAAATATAATATTGACCGTTTTTTCCATGTTTATGCCGGATTAGAGTTCTTAGAACCAGATAGCTACATCACCGAGATTGCCGAGGAGCGGGTCGAGCTAGATACGGTGGGTTGGGGTATCACTCCCACCGCCCAGACATACGGCCCCATTGCCGACTTTTTGAGCCAGCGAGCCAAAGCGCGCCCCGTCTCAGGGTTTGCCAAAATCACTCAGGCCTTTCGAGCCGAATATTACCAACTCGCCAAACGAACCCTGTATGAACATCGGCAGGTAATCCCCTGTTATGCCGGTTGGGCGAGTTGCCAAATCGCCCCCAATGGTGATGTGTGGAGTTGTTGTATCCGCGCCGAAGAAGTGGGGAATCTGCGCGATCATGATTACGACCTGCGTCCAATTTGGCGTGGTGACGAGATGGCAAATTTGCGACAGAGTATCTATCAAGGTGAGTGTGACTGCCCTATGGCCAATGCCTCGTACGCCAACATGGTGCTTCATCCACCCACACTGGCTAAGGTGGGAGCGACAGTGTTGAGTTCGTAGTTTGGACTTTTTAGAGCCAGAATTTAAGTAGTTCAAAAGTTTGTCGTTTCATTCATAACTCGACATGTTGATAAAACCAAAAGCATTTTTCGACAGGATTAACAGGATTGACAGGATTTTTTTGCCTTTAATCCTGTTAATCCTGTCAGATATTGTTTTAGCCATGTTGAAATGATAAACTTCTGGTAGTTTTCAGAACTATAGATGTTCAGATAAATATTTTCAGCCATAACCTTCCCGCAAGTTTAGAACTTGCGGAAAGGTTGGCCTTGAATTGAAAACCATTATCTGAAAGACTGTAAATTGTCATTCCCGCACGTTTTTAGCGAGAATCCACTGACAGCACTTAGGTTCCCCATTTTTTGCCTTGTTTCAGGAATTCACCACAAAAAAGAGAATGTCTATGATTCCAAATACCCCCATCTACTCCACCATGCTAACCCAACTCGCTTCTCTTGTAACCACCGTCAGCCCAGAACGGGAGCAGATTCCTGTTTGCGCGCCTTTCACGGGGCAACAAATCGGCCCCGTACCGATCTGTCAAGCCGAGGATGTACGGGAGGCGCTCAAACGGGCGCGCATGGCGCAACAGGCCTGGGCCGCCACACCTTTTGCCGAGCGTCGAACGATTTTTTTACGGTATCATGACCTGCTCCTACGTCATCAAAATGACCTACTCGACCTGCTCCAAATCGAGGCTGGCAAAGCCCGTCACCACACCGTTGAGGAGGTGCTAGACACGGCTATCAATGCCCGATATTATGCTGATTTGGCCGAATCCGCTCTTAGTCCACACCGTCGAGCGGGTGTGCTTCCTTTCCTTAGTCAAGTGTGGGAATACCATCATCCGGTGGGTGTGGTTGGACTGATTTCGCCGTGGAACTACCCGTTGACGATGGCTCTGTCTGATGCGCTTCCGGCGCTGATGGCTGGTAACGCGGTCATTCTCAAACCATCCGAGGAGACCCCCTTCACCGCGTTGATGGGGCTACAACTCCTGCGTGAGGCTGGTCTACCCACTGATTTATTCCAAATTGTGACCGGGTACGGCCCCGACCTTGGCTCACATCTGATCGGTGCAGTTGACTTTATCGGCTTTACCGGCAGTACTGCCGTTGGTCGTTTGGTGGCCCAACAAGCCGGACAACAACTCATCAAATGTTCGTTGGAGTTGGGTGGCAAAAATCCTATGTTGGTGTTGGATGATGCCGACCTTGGCCGAGCGGTGACGGGTACGGTGCATAACTGTTTTTCCAATGCGGGGCAGTTGTGCGTCTCGATTGAGCGGGTCTATGTGCAACGGGGTATCTATGAGCCGTTTGTGACGCGCTTGGTCGAACAAACCCAAGCCCTCCGCCTGAGCAAAATGATAGGTTATCAGAAAGACAGCATGGGATCGCTGGCTTCGGCTGATCAACTCAGCAAAGTCAGTCAGCATGTTGATGATGCACTCGCTAAAGGTGCGACTTTACTCACCGGAGGCAGGGCACGGCCTGACATCGGCCCCTATTTTTACGAGCCGACCATTCTGACCGATGTTACACCCGACATGCTGGTTTATCAAGAAGAGACTTTTGGCCCCGTCGTGGTAATCTACCCGTTTGACCATGTTGAGGATGCGATTGAATGGGCGAATGATTCTGAGTACGGCCTCAACGCCACGATATGGAGTCGAGACACTCACCGCGCTCGGAGCATCGCTCGCCGGATTCAGTGCGGCACGGTCAACATCAACGATTCTTACCCCGCCACTTGGGGCGCGGTTGATTCGCCGATGGGTGGCATGAAACAGTCCGGTCTCAGTCGGCGACATGGGCGAGAAGGTCTCCTCAAATATACCGAATCGCAAACCGTCGCCCGCCAACGCCTTTTGCCCTTGACTCCCTTGCCCGGTCTCAAACTAAGCCACTACGCCATGTTGATGACCATTTTAGTCTACCTGATGAAATATTTAGCCCGTTTGAGATGATTTCCACCTCCTTTTTTGGACAGAATTAACAGAATTAACAGGATTTTTTGTGGTGATCAAGATGATGTTGGAGTGCAATGGGTTCAGCCATTGCCAGTAGCAACAGCTAAAGCCGTTACATTCCGTTTTCAACATCAAGCTGACCACCACAATTAACAGGATTTTTCTTGTTTTTAATCTTGTCAATCCCGTTAATCCTGTCAGATATAATTAAATCCATGCCCACTATCTTTTTGACCGGCTTCCCCGGTTTTCTTGGCTCGGCCCTCATCGAGCGACTTCTGGCCCGTCATGCCCATGAGGTCACTATAACCTGTCTGGTTCAGCCCAAGTTTCGTACATTGGCTGAGGAGCGGGTCACTTACATCGAGGCTAAACAATCGACATGGCAAGGCCGCATCAACCTGTGTGAGGGGGACATCACTCAACCTGATTTGGGTTTGGGTGACAAATATTCGACTCTCCAACAGGCCAGCCAAGAAATCTATCATCTGGCCGCGGTCTACGATTTGGCCGTGCCGCGTCATGTCGGCCTGCGGATTAACCTCGACGGAACCCGCCACATGCTCGACTTTGCCACTGGATGTCCCGACCTGCAACGGTTTCAATATGTCAGCACCTGTTACGTCAGCGGCAACTATGACGGTCTATTTACCGAGACTGACCTACAGGTTGGTCAGCGGTTTAACAACTATTACGAAGAGACCAAATATCTGGCCGAAATCGAGGTGCAGTCAGCCATGCAACATGGCCTGCCGACCACCATCTACCGCCCCTCGATAGTGACGGGTGACAGCCGTACTGGCGTAACCCAAAAATATGACGGCCCGTATTACGTTCTGCAATGGCTACTCCGCCAGCCGAGATGGGCTGTTTTACCGACCACTGGGAATCCGCGTCGTTACTACACCAACATGGTTCCTTGTGATTTTGTGATTGACGCGCTCGATTATTTGAGCGGCTTGCCCCAATCGGCAGGCCGAGTTTACCAGTTGTGCGATCCGAATCCGCCCACGGTCAACACCGCAATGGGCATCATGGCCGAAGCCACCCATCGGCAACTCATCAAAATTCCACTTCCCAAATGGGTGGCGAAAATATCACTGCAACGCCTTTCCATTATGCAAGACCTCATGCGGATTGAGCCGGAAACGGTGGAGTATTTTGTCCAGCCAACCCGCTACGATTGTCGGCAAACTCAACAAGATTTGGCCGGAACCGACATCGCCTGCCCGCCCTTTGCCAGCTATATTCATCGGTTGGTGGCCTACATGGAGCAGTATCCTGATGTCTCCACACGGGCGATGGTTTGAGCAAAACGGGTATATTTGAATATTTGAATCAAAAGAGCGCCTGACTTATTCGTCAGGCGCTCTTTTGATTCGGAGCGAGGTCATTGTTTCTCTTCGGTAAAAGTAACTTCAACTTTTTTACCCACCGCTTGAGCGATCTTTCTTAGGGTGCCAAGTTGAACGGAGTCGGGTAGTTCATCACCCGACCGAGTTAGGGGTGTTGAAACCCATGTCATACTGAGCCGAAGGCGAAGTATCCACCCGAATCTCCCTAGATTCAGGAGAGAGAGACCCTTCGCAAAAATCGCTCAGGGTGACATGAGCATTTTCAACATCAAGCTGACCACTACAATTATCAAAACATTCTCTCGATACTACAGTTCTCAATTTTGACAAATGACTATTTCTTGCCACGATTCTACCAATAGCTTTATTTGTTTTTTCTGTACGTCTCCATGAATCTCTGTGTTCCTGTTTTAGAGTTGGTTGTTCGTTGAAAATGGTGTAAACTGTATAGGAAAATCTATTTATCGGGGGAACGTATGGATCGTAATAAAACCGCACCGCTTGCGAATATAGAGCAGATAAAAAAGAGGCTAGAACCATCCCACGAACCGTCGGTCTGGGTAGGCAAAGCCCCTCGTATTTTGTACGTTGATGATCATTCAACCACTCGCGAAATTATGGTCTATATTTTTGAATCAAGTGGCGCTGACATTCTGTTAGCTGAGGATGGCCTAGAGGGGGTGGAGATGGCTCGGCGCTGGCAACCGGACATCATCCTCATGGATTTACGCATGCCTCGGCTGAACGGCTTCGAGGCGATTAGTAAAATTCGAGCCGACGAAGCTACGGCTCATATTCCGATTATCGTTACCTCAGCTTGGGCCAACGCCAAACACAAAAAACGCTCATCCGCGGCAGGCGCGAACGAGCATTTTTCTAAACCTGTTGACTTTAATCATCTGGTGAAGACGATTAATCGATATGTGAAACGTAATTCGTAATTCGTAATTCGTGAGAAGTGAATCATCCGATGACTAGCGACCAAACGTTTCTGGAGGAATATATTCGTCATTCACCCATTCACCCATTCGCCCATTCGTAGATTCACAACTCCTCTATCGCCGTCCCGACATCCTTCGCCAACGGTCAGCCAGACTACGTGATTGGTTCCGCTCAAGCAGAGCTTTGGCCGAGGGTTTGGCCCAAGAAGGGGCTGGTACATCATAATCAAAGTCGTCTAATATTTTGCGTTCGACTTTATGCTCCAACACATACTCAATCCGATAAACGAGTGCCTCATCATCCGGTGTAACCAACGAGATCGCGTCCCCATCTGCCTCGGCACGGGCGGTACGACCAATACGGTGGATGTAATCGTCGGCCTGTTCGGGGATATCGTAGTTGATGACATGGCTGATACCATCAATATCTAACCCCCGTGCCGCGACATTGGTCGCCACCAAAACTTGGTAACGCCCCGATTGAAACCCCTTTAGAGCATTCACTCGATCTCTTTGCTTAAAATCACCATGAATACAAGCCGCTTTGATATTATTCTCGCTAAGTTTACGGGTGACAACTTCGGCCTCGACCTTAGTAGCCGTAAACACCAGCATGCTCTCAATCTCCATCTGATCTAAAATGGCGACCAGTAGCTCTGTTTTGAGGTGTTTTGGTACAGGATAGAGCGCCTGCCGAATTGTCTCAGGTGGGCGAGAGATGGCGATTTCAATTTTGATCGGTTTTTCTTGAAATCGTTGAGCCAGACTCAAAACTGAATTGGGCATGGTGGCTGAAAAGAGCAACGTCTGCCGTTTTTGGGGGAGTTGGTTAACGATATATTTAATATCGGGCAAAAAGCCCATGTCTAACATACGGTCAGCTTCGTCGAGGATAAGAGTGTTGATTTCTCGTAGATTCACATTCCGGCGGCGCATGTGATCCATCAATCGACCGGGGGTGGCGATGATAATATCTGTCCCGCGGCGTAACTTGTCGATTTGCGATTTCATCCCCGCCCCGCCGTATACCGAGGTGATACGGATGGGGGTACGACTCGCTAATTTTTGAGCCTGTTCGGTCACTTGAATGACCAACTCACGGGTTGGGGCTAAAACGACCACGCGCGGGTCTTTGGTTTTGCGGCGATCATTCAACAAGCGATCTAGGGTGGGTAATAAGAAGGCAAATGTTTTTCCGGTGCCAGTCTGCGCACAACCAATTAGGTCGCGACCTTCAAGCGCTGGCGGAATCCCCTGTTCTTGGATAGGGGTCATGTCTGCTACGCCTAATTTTTCTAAGGCGCTTTGTAATGATTTGTTTAAGGTTAGTTCTTTAAATTCCATAGTTTGGTTATACCAGTAAGCGGATAGGATGTCAAAAATTGCAGTAGCGCAAAACTTATCATGAGAGCGAACAACATGTCATTCCTGCATGCGTTTAGCGGGAATCTATGGTTACAGGTCAATGGTAAATATTCAGTGAATTTGTCAGAAAGAACGTCAGAAGCCCGATTTCTTAAAGAAATCGGGCTTCTAGGGCGGCTTTACTGAACTTTTACCATTCGGGTATGACATACTGTATACCACGTTCAGACGACTTTTGCGCTATCGTCAAAAATCACCCTTAACACCTTTAGAGTTTGCCACCCTGCCGATGGTTGGTTATACTTCATCCGAATCAACTTCTAAATCAGATTCGATGAGGTTGATATTACTATATCTTGTAGTAGTCAGTTTGATGTTGAAAAAGGGGTACAACGGCTTTAGCGGTTGCCTATAGTAATGGCTGATCCCATTGTACGCCAACATTATCTTGACCACCACAAACATTACTATATTTTAGCGAGGATAATAATTATGAGTATGCAGTGGAGTAGTCCCCCTGAGATGGAAATTGATGCCAAAAAAAGCTATTCGGTCACGATGGAAACCTCAAAAGGAACAATCGAGTTAGCCCTATCGGCAGAGTACGCGCCTAACACCGTTAACAATTTCGTTTTTTTGGTACGACAAGGTTTTTATGATGGCGTAACGTTTCATCGTGTCATCAGCAACTTTATGGTTCAAGGGGGCGACCCCACCGGAACCGGACGCGGCGACCCCGGCTACAAATTTGGCGATGAGTTTAGCGGCAACCCGCTACGCCATGAAGCCAAAGTGATTTCTATGGCTAATGCTGGCCCGAACACCAACGGGAGCCAGTTCTTTATTACCCATGCCCCACAACCTCATTTGGACAACAAACATACCGTGTTTGGTAAAGTCACCGCTGGGGTTGAGATAGTTGATGCTATTCGCCAAGGCGACAAAATGGTTAAGGTCACGGTTTCTGAATCGTAGGCACCCTTTTTGAATATCAATAGACATAATCCAGTCATCCGATGGCGATTAACCGTCGGATGACTGAGTGTTACTTGGTAAACAACCGTTCGATATTTCGATAAAGTGTGGTGGTCAAGATGATGTTGAAAACCATGTCATACTGAGCCGAAGGCGAAGTATCCACCCGAATCTCCCTAGATTCGGGTGAGTGAGACCCTTCGCAAAAAACGCTCAGGGTGACATAATCTTTTTCAACATCAAGCTGACCACTACAGATATTTCGATCAAGAAGTAAATTCTCCTAACAAACAATACAGGCTGACGGCAAAAGCAAGATGCTTTTGCACTCCGAACACCTCCGAGGCGCACTGCACCTCGGAGGTGTTTCACTTTTCACTTTTCACTTTTCACTTTTCATTCTTCATTCCCCTACCGCCGCACACTCGGTAGATAAACACTCTGCCGTCGTAGCTCGATGTTGGTGATTTCGACCTGCGACTCGATCAGTTGGCCGCTGGCGTTGACTGCTTGCAGACTGGTGCGGGTGAACTCGACTGGCCCGCTGACGAGGCTGGTGAAGGTGATGGTCACGAGTTGGGATTGCTGGCCTAACAAGTCGGGCATGTTGAGCATGCCGAGGGCGACGCTACCGCCGCTGTTATCGAGTTGGGGGCCGGTGCCGAGGGGCATGGTTGCGCTGAGTGTGTCGGATTGGGTCAGGGCGGCGATTTGGTAGCGGTTGGGGTTGAAGGTGAGGTTGAGGCTGAATCCGCCGAGTTGTTGTTCCGTACTGCGTGCGGATGCAGGCAAGATGCCTGCGCTCCCAGTGGCGGATGCAGGCTGGATGTTTGCGCTCCCAATTCCCGATAGTTGGTCGAACTGAACCAGTACCTCGAAGGTTTCGCCGACGGCTACGTCATTGACGGGGGTGAAGAGGGCAAAGTTGGCTTGTCCGTCTCCCTGCACCGGAGTTTGGGGGGTGGTCAGGCAGTCAGACCCATGCCCGACGGCGACGGTGCTAACGTCGTGCAGGTCAACCACGCCGTTCTGGTCAAGGTCGCGGTTGGTCTGCCGACTGCCCCATGCGCCCGCGACTTGACGCAGGTCAAACTCGGTCAGGCGGCAATCGTCGTCAAAGTCACCCTGTAGGGCGGGACGGGCTTGCAAGCTGTCGGGCGCGATGGTCACTTGCTGACTGGTCGAGCGCCCCCAGACTTCTTCATCATACATGGGGTAAATCTGCGCGGGTGGCACGCTGAACTGTCCGGCGGTGGTGGCTCGCATGAGATAGGTGTAGGTATGGTCGCCCGGCCAGAGGCGAGTGACAAAAAAGCTGACTTTGTCGTCGTAGATGTTTTTGCGATTATAGCCCCAATAGTGCCAATAGGATGGGCCGTTGTTATCACTGTAGGCGGTGTTGTTCAACCGCTCGTTAATGGCCTCAAAGCCTGCCGGTAGCGGGTCTTCGACCAACACATACCATGCCTCGTCCTTGGCCGAAACTTGCAGTTCCACCTCCACGATGTCGCCGATTTTGTAATTCATTTCATCTTCCCGCAAGGTCTCATCTTGCGGGGAGCTTCCGTCAACCGGACTATAGCGCCGCTCAATCCCCAAGCCTGCGTCTTGCGAGCTAACCGCGGTAAAGCTGTCGTAAAACAGTTCTTGATGTAGCCCCGCACTGTAATAGAGTTGCCCCTCGCCGTATCGCTCCAGCCGAATGACGTTCTGACCGTCATGCAGGTCAGCCCCGCCAATCACTAGCGGCTCGATGGCCGTGGTCAGATTGTCGCCATTGATTTGCCCCTGCCCCACTAAAGTATCATTCAGAAAGACAAAATAGCGATAGTCGGCCTGCAACTCGCCGGAGATTTGCAGATAGCTTGACAGGCTCAACACGGCAAAGGCGGTGGCCTGCGTGTCACGCCAACCGGCTCCCCGACGATGTTCCATGAGCCAGCGCGCCGCCTTGGGTAACAGGTCATGCTGAGGGCGCAGTTTGGTCAGCGCTAACAAAGCCATGCCGGTGTTCTTTTCGCGTGAGGCCATGGTGCGCCAGTGATACTCGGTTTTGTGGTCACTCGTCGGCCAGTATACGCCGGTGGGAGTCTTCTCGGCCTGACTGAGCAGGCTTTCCAAAAGCGCCTGAGCCGAAGCGGAATCACCATCAGCATGGAGCGCCAAGGCCAAGGCCGCTTGGCCGAAACTGTCCAACTCGTTTTGACGGGCCAGCAAACTTTGCGCCATGCTCAGGTCGCCCCGTCCGGCCAGCGCCTTAACATACAGGGCGTAGGCCATAATTCGGGCATCGCTCTGACCGTCGAGTTGCTGGTCGAGGGCGTTAAAGCCACTGTTCATCACCGCCGGATTGACCTCGAATCCGGCCTGCTCGACCATGGTCAGCCCCAGTAGCACGTAGGCGGTCAGGTAGGTGTTGCCCTCGTCGTCATACCACCAGCCCCAGCCGCCGTTGCTCTGCTGATAGCCGTACAGCTTGGTCAGTCCTTGGTCGATGATGTCGGGCAGTTCGTCGGCTTTGGGGTTGGGGATGCCCAAATCTTGGTAGGTTTTGGCCGCCACCGCGCTCGGCAGAACCCGACTCATGGTCTGCTCCACACAGCCGTAGGGATAGTTAATGAGCGAGTCGAGACCGTCCAACACGCCCAGCGCCACCGACGGCGAGAGCCGGATGGTCAGTTCGGAGGTGTCATGCACGGCGTTAAAGGGCATGGTGAAGGTCTCGGTGGCGTAGTAGCCATCCAACGGAGTGATGGCTCGACGGGCGCTGAGGGGCGTGTCAACCTGACCCGCCGCCTGCCAACGGTCGGGCACGGCGTAGGGTTTGATGGGCAGAGTCAGTTCGACCGCGTCCCCACCGAGCGAGGTATCGACCACGCAGGTGACTTGCGCGTCACCAACCTGACTCGCCACCGCCGTCCAACTAGAACGGGCTGTGTTACCCGTCGAATCACCCGTCAGGCTGATGTGGCGGGTCGCCCCGTCGAGCAGGGTCAGGTCGGGCGCGCTGACCGAGACCTGTCCGTCAACCGCATGGCCGGTGTAGTTTTGTACGACCGTATTGAGAGCAAAGGTGTCGCCCAACACGGCAAAGCGAGGGAGCGCCGGACGCATGATCATGTCCTTGCTGACCAGAATATCCGCCGTGCCTTCGCCGACTTTGGTGTCCACGGTGACGGCTTTGGCTAGGATGCGCCATGTCGTCAGGTTGTCAGGCAGGTTGACCGTCACCTTAGCCAGACCTTGGCTGTTGGTTTGGATGTTGGCGTTCCAGTAGGCCGTATCCTGAAAAACTCGGCGTGGGTCTTCGGTGGTTTTATTCGTATCATCACCCGCGTTGGGTGGTTGGGTCGGGGAAGGGGAAGGGGTGGCGGTGCCAGTCGGAGCAAAAGTCCCGCCGTCGGCATCCTCGGTCACTCGACCCCAATAGTAGCGCCGTGGGGATAGGCTGTCGTAGGCGGTGACTCGGTTCGATTGGGGGGCGTAGAAGGTGTCGAACAGGTCGGCGGATAGGTCGTCGCTCAGGGCGAAGATGGCCTCATCAACCAAGGCCAAACTGAACTGCGCCGAGACTGCCTGCCCCGTTTGGTCGGTCACTTGCAGAGTCAACTCAGCTTGGTCGCCGGGCTGATATTCCTCCGCCGAGGGCAAAATTTTGACCGACAAGCGTCGATGTTCTGGCGAGACCAGCAGGCGCGCTTCGATGGTCAGCAATTTTCCTTCGGGGGTGGCCTCACTGCCGTAGTCGTAATCGGCGGATTGGCTGTCGTGGGGCTTAAAGATGTGTAGTTTGGCAAAGACGTTCGGCGCAAAGGCTTCTTTAATCAGCACGTCAACCAGCGTGACCGGGCCACTCAGGTTAATGACCATCTCCTCGTACAGGCCGTCCCGCTCCAAGGTCAATAGCGCCTTGCCGGTCAGTTGCGACTCAATCAGCAGTTGAGCCGTATCGCCGACCTGATAACTGTCTTGATCAACCGTAATCTTTAGCTCATCGTTTGAGGAGGGATACCAGCCCGTGCCGCCATATAGCCACAGATAACGATAGCTGTTCATCTTCCGACCCCGCCCATCAAGGGCGCTGATGGTCAGCCGATACCAGCCCGCCGACAGTCCAGACAAATCAACCTGCGCCTGACCTTGTGGGTCGGTGGTGACTTGCTTTTGCGACAAGGGGGAGTTATACGGGTAGCCCTGATAGACCTCAACCGTGACCTGCCGATTGGCGACCGGCTGGTCGGCGCGGTCGTGCATGCTAATCTGGCCGATGACCGTGTCGCCGACCTTGTAGCCGTACCGCTCGGTGGTCAACGTCAGACTGGCATCGTTCCAGTAAACGGGCAGATTTTTCTGACCGGTAATCGGCTGGTTGCTGGCCTCGGTGACGGTGGCCTCGAAGGTGTAGGTGGTATCTTGGCCCAAACTGCCGTCGGTGGCGAAGAGTGTCTCAAACTGGCCTTGCCCGTCGGTCGTTCCGGTTAGCTCAGTGACTAGTTGCCGATAGCCGCCCCAATAGTAGGTTTGGCGATAAATTTTCAGACTCAACTCGGCATGGCTGACCGGCTGACCGAAAAAGTAGTCGGCCTGCACGGTGATGGGAATCTCGTCTCCGGCGATGCCGTACTCCAACGGGGTGCTGACCTGCACCTGATATTCGGGCTTGCGGTAGGCTTCGACTTTGAGTTGTTGCGTCTGCTGAAAATCGGCAAACTCTAACAAAAGCTGGTAGTTGCCCATAGGCGGCTCGTCGGCCAAGGTAAAGGAGCCGTCAATCGTGCCGAAGCTATTCGGTTGAAAAACCTGACTCGTCACGACGTTGTAACGGGAGTCGCGCAACGTCACGCTAACAGGTTGGGTCGAGGCCAGCGGACTGTAGGACAGCCCCGTGTCGGACTGGCCTTGTTGACGCAAAATCGCGGCGAAGTTGATGGTGTCGCCCGGTCGGTAGATGGGGCGGTCGGTGTAGAGATAGCTATGATAGGGCGAGCTAGAGCCGTAGTAGCCCCAATCGTCCCAATACCAGTAGCCGTAATCGGTGCGCCAGCCGCTATCCAATCCGGCCAGTGTGACCGAATCGGCGGTGGTTCCAATCGCCAAGACCGGCGTGGTACTGTCAAGCTCAAATTTGGCTAAACCGTCCGCATCGGTGCTGGCCTGCTTGACGCTCTGACCATGCTCGTCATACAGGCTCACGGTCATGTTGCTTGTCGGTTGACTGCTTTGGAGGTTGATGCTCCAGGCCAGCAGGCTGTCCGTCCCGCCTCGCTTGAGGGTCAGCACCTGCGAGGTGACGGCGAGGTACATGCTGTCCTGCCCCAAGTCGGCATGGCTGGCCGTCAGCAGGTACAGGCCATGCGGCACGGTGGGCAACATGGTGGCCTGCCTCAGCGAGCCGTAGACATCGCCGCTGTCTAGTTTGCTGACCTGTTGCCAACGGGTCAACTCGGTTAGGTCGGTGCTGGTGATGGGCTGGTTCCAATTGCTCCGCAGGTCGCCGTATCGGGTGGCGAACTCAGCGGGGGTCAGGCTGTATAAGGTAAAGTCGATGGGTGTGGTCGATGCGGTGGCCCAAAACTGAACTTGGTTCAGACCGCTAGGGTCAATCAGTTGAATCGGGATGCCATCGCCCAGACTAAGCTGGTTTTGCTGTTGACGGGGCGTGGCCGATAGGGGCGGCGCGCTCCATAAGGTTAGGCTGACAATAGATACGGCCATGATCATCACGGCGGCTAGGTTAAAGCTGGATAACATTCTGTGCATGGTAAACCTCCTCAGGTTGGTAAAAATAGGGTCATTTTAGCTAATACCTGTGAGGAAAAAGCATGCCTCACGGTGGAATTAGGGTCGATAGTTGGTTAGACCCCTAGAGGATTCGTTTTTTTGCAGGGTTGCAAAAATTGGTTGAGGTTTGTTTTTTACTGACTTGTTGCCAAGCGACCAATTTGGCTAATACATTTGGCGATTTTGCTAATAAATCCTGCCGATTTTTCCAGAAGAATGCTAAATCTTGGCCGAGTTTAGCCAAGATTTGGGTATGATCATAACAGTCGGTTATCCGTTTATGGGTCTGGCTCAGTTGGGCTTCAACGACATAAGGTTTGTGATATTCATGCAAAGCGATCAATGGTAAGCCTAGTTTGTAAAACCTTAGAGCCGCCTCATACTCCCCATCGCAAATTGCCAAATCGGCAACATGCCGATAAAAAGAGCCTCGTAGTCGTAGAAAAAACTCATTATTGGTGTTGGTATACTGCTTCTCATGCAGATCATATAGGCTCTGCCACTGATAATATTTCTTAAAATCCCACATGAGGGCCGTTAAATCAACAAAGCTTTTGTAATCGTTAAACTGTTCCCCCACCTGTTGGCTAATGTGGCGACATCTTTGAAACCATTCGCGGGCCTCGACCAGATTACCCTGTTTCCAATAGACTTGAGCCTGCCAAAAGAAAATCTCCGGTTTCAAACTTCCTGGCCCGTTCTCTAAGGCCCACCTAAGATGTTTATTGGCTTCATCTAACTGCCCCAGCATCATCAACGTATTCGCCATCTGGCAACGTACTGTACTCATCAGTTCGATATTATCCGCGTGAGTAAAGATATCAAGTGCTTGCTCGTAATAGCCAATCGCCTGATCTGGGCGATTAAAACGCCATGATATTTCGCCCAGAGTTTTGTAGGTTAGCCCCATCCCTTTGGGCGATTCTAAGGTCCCCCATAGCTCCAACGCCTCGTAACAGTTTTGAAAAGCCTCGCTCTGATGCCCTTTCATGGTGTTAACGTAGGCCAGATTCGTAAGCGTTTGGGCAACCTGCTCGGTATTGTTTTGTTCGACACTTAAGGTAAACGCGGTCAAATAATCCTCTAAGGCGGCGTTGTAGTTACCTCGATTTTGGTACACCCAACCTCGTCCGTTTAAGGCACGTAACAACTTATTCGCTAACTCGTGCGTTCGACATATCGCCACCACCTCGTTAAGGGAGGCGATTCCCACTAGTAGGTGACCCAGCTTAATTTCAGCCTCAGCTCGTTGAATCAAAAACTCAGCTTGATGGGATAAAGTAAGATTTGGTTGAGCCAAAAGCTGACTGGCTAACTGATGTATGGCTTCATATTGACCTCGATCAGCCAGATACCATAGTTGACGAATATTTACTTCGTAAGTTTGGTCGGCGGTCAGTTGGTCAAGATAAGGGCGAATGATTGCCAGTAGAATAGCCCGAAAGGAAAGTTGATGAGCTAAGGTAGCTTGACCAAATAACTCGATAAACAGGTCAAATCCCTGTTTGAGGTCTATGACTAATATATGGATTAAACGTTGGCCTTTAAGATGCCATAAACGTCCCTCCAAAACATCCTTTTGCAAAAAATGGGCTAACTGTTCGGTGGGAGCAGTGATGATGAGTTGTTCGATTTCGACCAGATTTTGAGCAATCTCTCCAATCTGCTGGTTGAGGTAGGTTGCCGCTAACCTGCTGTCTCGTCGTCGTCGTTGTTGGTCTGGGTCAACATTGGGCCATACATATTGGCTGACCATGCGCCGCATTTCGTCATGCAACGAGATACGTTGATCCGGCAGTTGTTTGATGAACACATAGGCTAATACCTGCTCTAACATCTGTTGCGCGGTCTGGTACGATGTTTTGAGTAAAACTTGAACTAACTGCGGGTCAAGAGGATAGACTCGCGACATCGTTAAAATGAGTCGGTCTAAAGGAGTGCGAATATTAACGATATGATTAACGAGTTGGGCTTCAAAGATTTGTTGTTGGACTTGCAACGCTTCAGGGGAGAGCATTTGTAGCCGCTCTAGTTGTAATTCGGTTAGCCAAGGTAATGAGATAGAACGAGCCAACCATTCGATCGCCAAATCGATCAAAATGGGTCGTCCTTGAGCTAGTAATAATATTTTAGCGGCTAAATTGGCTTCTAAAACAAGATGATTCTGAGCCTGTTTGTGTTGCATGTAGATTTCACTGGCTAACGGTGATAGAGGGCTAAGGCTGATAAGTTGGCCGGGCTGACCAATTTGGGTTTGCCAAAACTGAGCAATACGAGTTGCGTTACGTCCGGCCATGATGAGTACACAGTTATTTAATCCTGCTACAATTTGAGACAGATACACGCCATCCTCAGATTCCATCAGAGTTTCGGTGGTGTCAAACAGTAACACCACCCGATGCTGTTTGGCAACTTGGTTAAAGCAGGTCACAAAATCATGGTTGATGAGTTCAAACTCCTGTTGTAGAAACCGTTTGCTCATCCCTTTTACTTTTAAGAGACGTAGTTGTAATAGCTTTTGCAAATACGGCTCAAAGGCTCGCTCCCCCAATATTTGAGCAATACGGTATCTGACATTACGGGCAATATGGTAGACCTGGTCATCAAAGTCGATAATGTTACCGACCAGTAGTTGCCCTTGCTGAGTATCATCGGTTTGATAACGCTGATATATCTCTTGCAACAACCGAGTTTTGCCCAAACCACCTGCCGCGTTGATAAATACCAAACGTGAGTTCGGCCAATCACCGACCACATGTTCGATGTGGGTTAGTTCTGTATCACGTCCAACAAAAATTCTATCGTCAGTCAAGATGATTTTTTTCTCCTCAAATATATGTACAAGTTAATTACTGACGCTAACGGAATCTCTCGTAGCATTTAGTTGGTTAAAGAATAGATCAATCTGTTGAAGGAGCATGGTATAAGGCTTGTTACTGTACTGTTGGTCTCGTAAACAGTAGTTAATCATAAACTGAAACTGCTCATCCCGTTTGAGTGCTTGCCGTAGCGCATTTTTTTCTTCATAGGGATTTCGTTGATCAACCAAATATTGTAATGCTTTTGGTAACATATCTTTTAAAAAATGTTGGCGAAATGTTTGCCTTGTATAAACCTCGGTTAACGCAGTTGTGTTTTGTAATAACGTGTAATAGAGGTATTCGATTAGCCACATTTCGGGAACAGAAACAGCTGATTGCTGGAGTCTCGTGATACAGGTTTGTTGAGCCAACTTGAGGTTGTTAGGTTGTTGTTGCCAATGAGCTAATAGCACCGCATGCAATGTTTTATTGTGTAGTAACCGCCCCGATTCAGTCCAATCGAACATGTGGGTTAAGGTCAAACTATCTGCCAAATGATACGCATCATCATAGCCCCATATATGGTCATTCTCAATCAGATAAGCGAGTAAATTATAACTTAAATATCGAAAAACCCCTAACTGCATGACTACAGTTTGTAGTTTATAGGGAATACTCGCTCGAAAATCGGAAAAGGTTTTAGCGACAATCTTCTTAATTTGTGGCTCAAAAAAATCGACAAACTCGTCAGGCGGTAAATTACCCATAGTTTGGTATAGACCTAATAGTTTGTTGACCGTCTCTGGATGCCCACCACTGATGAACATCAGATGAGTGGTCAGTTGCGAGATTGTATCAGCCGTTAGCATCGGAGGAAGGCATTTTGTGACTAGTTGATACAGCGTTTCATAGTCAAAAGGTAGCAACGAAACAATTTTCATCTGGATGGGGGGGCTAAAAAGAGAATTGTAATGACCGGCCAAATACCGTCCGGCACAGATAACTAGAAAACTAGAGGATTTATCTTGAAAAAAGCTATCGACCCGTAAACTTTTTTCCACAAACGGAATAAACTCGGTTAATAGTTCATCAAATATATGGAGATTATGCCGGTTGGCAAAGTCTATAAAGAACACTATCCCTCGTTGGGTGACGGCTGAACGGCGATACAGACGTAACATAGTCCCTAATTGTAACCCCATAAGTTTGATATTGCTTGTATCTCCTTCATAAACGAGACCGCAGTCTCGAAAAACCTGTTGCACAACTTGAATCGATGTTTGATTTGAGGTTAGGGTTATAAATTGACCGTAATAGCCTTGATTTAAGAAATTATTTTTCAGTTCAATAAGTAAATGGGTTTTACCGTAACCAGCCGGAGCATCGACAAGGTGATAAGGGGGGGAGGCAATGATTTGTTGTTTAAGTTGAGCTTGATCGATAAAAACAGGGGCGTATGTTTTGCCGGGCTGATGGTCATGGCTGGTATATGGTGCCTGGTGATGATATTGAGTGGGGTTATGTTTTTCGGCCCAAGCTAACAATGTGGTAAACTGATAGGTCTGCGCGGCATGGTCAATAATCCGCTCAACCATGGTCGATTGTTCTATCTGAGGAGCAAAACTGTCATAAACAGCTTGCCAATTGGGGGTATCATAGCAAAAAAAGACCAGCTCTTCCCTACTGAACCTTTGGGTAAGTAGTGTAAATATTTTGCGTCGGTCGTAGTGGTTCATGGCCGGTCGGTTATCAATAATTGGTTAAAGGTGGTTAGCGTTTCAGAGATTGGTAAAAAAGCCCAAAACAGGGGTTCAAGGCAAAGCAGACCAATCTCTTATCCGGAGTCGAACAGAGAAATTGGCGGATTGAGACCAAAGCACTGAAACATAATTGCCAAGAAGGCCCGAAGCTGATATGTTTCGTTGCAAATGAACATATTAATTTACGCTAACATATTAATACTGATCATCGGCTATATTGGGGATTTCTCTTGAGCCGAGCCCTGAATGTTTTGTTATCACGACATATAAAATCTGATTTTTAAGGGTTGCACGGATTAACATGTTATAGTTATTCCCCTTATTTATGTGCGTATATTGCTTTGCGTGTGAGTTAAACATTGGCGATGGTCATGGTTTCGGCCATTTTAGGAATATAAGCAAAACACAAAACGTAACGCAAGAGATGCAAAAGGCGCGAATGACGCTATGAGAAAAACGTTTGCGTCATTCGCGTCTCTTGCATCTCTTGCGTTTAATCTTTTCAACTGGCCCAAACGATGACCAAGGCCCAAACATTCAGGGATCCAACTTCCTCATTTAGCTATTTTTTTGTGTTACTCCACCCTGATTTAACTCATTCTACTGATTTTGACTGGGGTATTTCCCAAGTTTTCCTTTTGCTCAAAAAGTATTCTTTAGGGCTGGCCAGTTATTCAATATAAATCGGATTAGTAAAAACCCAACCTCGTTCTTTGCCCCAAACATGGCGATAAGCTTCCACCCGATAAACGCCAGGTTGTGTCACTTGCCAATGCAAAAAGCTGTTATAGGTTTCAATAACTGGTCGACCATTGTGAATTAAGCGTAACTTGGCTTTACGAGGACTGCTAACATACAGCGTGGCTGTTTTATCTAGGGATAAACTATCTCCCATAATTGCCCGTTGATTACCACTTTTACCCATAAAACGGAAACCATGCGGTGGAGCCAACAAGTCATAACTGATAAAACAGTGTCCATGCTGTAAGGCCGACCGAATCTGCTGACGTGCTTTGTTTAATTGACGACTAAGTGGCGTTGATAACAAAAGGCGGGTGTTGATGCAACGGAAAATATGTTCATAAGGAAAAATTGTCCGAGTAAATCCATACGCTCGAAACGACATGGCATGGGCATCAGCATTGCCAATAGCTACCAGTTTCCGACCCGTGGAGCATAACAACTCATCCCATTTGGCTAATAGCTCTGGAAAAGGTTGGGCAATGGCGAATTTAGGGAAATAAGCTCCTCGAAACCCTCTCGGTATAGTCCGCAGTTCCCATTTAACATCGGTCATAGCATTCCATAACTCAATGCCAGTATAGTTATCAACGTCCCAATCAACCCAAGGATAAACCACCCCAGCTCTGCCATAGCCCGGTCGTTCTAAAGGATGGGCTAAAAAACAAAGACCATCATTGTCAATAACCGTATCAATTAGTGACTGTGGTTTTGAGGCTACATGATTCAACTCGAAAGGGGCAAAATAGCATAATAGGTGATTTACTTCGGGGTCTCGGTATGAATCGTTAACTTCTTGTCCCATCAACCGTAACACATCACGCCCCGTATCATGATCATGATACCAACCCTCTATTCCCTTTAATGAGATGTTGTGGTCAGTATGTATGATAAAATCAAGTCCGGCTCGAGCCGCGGCCGCGGCCACATCGTCATGAGTTCCTGTTCCATCAGAAGTGGTGGTGTGTAAATGAAGATTTCCGACAATTTCAAACATACTAGAATCGGAACAGTCTCAACTCTTGCTTCAGTTCATCACGTACAGCCTGATATTCTTCAATTAAATTTTTGTAGAGCGTGTTTTGTAACTTTTTATCCAATAAAGCAGTTGCTGTATCTGCTAAATCGATCAACAGGTTGATGGTCATTTCTAAATCGTCAACGACTCGATTAAATGCCGACCCACGAAATTCGGCTAATAGTTTAATGACCGTAATACAGGCACGGCTCACTTCAACACAACTCTCACATAATCGTTGTTGGTTGAACAATTGATTTCCCTCCAAATAGGAGGCATGCTCGGCTATAGCTTTCATCTCTTCATCTAGCCAATGTAATAAATTCTCTTTTGTTCGAGCAATTTTTTCGATACGACGGCTTACCTCATGCCAATTCAACCGATCGACCTGATTATCGAGGCTAATTTGAACACAAGCCTCTCCGAGGGCAACCGCTTGTGCGGCTGAGGTGACAAGGACAGCACCAGTCATGGCAGATTGATGATCACTAACCTTTGCCACAAATTGCTGAATAGTGGTTTCTGTAATCTGTGCTTTCATAGTTTACTCCTTTGGCAAAGTTGGTTGTATAAGGGCTGTTCAGTTCTAATCTATATGGGTATAATTGTGACGCTACAAGCGTCACCTACAGTGATTTTGTCAGACATGAGGCCGTGGAGGTCATGCTTGTAGCGTGACGAACATGGAGAACTGAACAGCCCTAGGTTTTATGTAGGTTGACAATGTTACAGTTTTTAATATCTTGATTCAATTTTAGCAACTTGTCGGAAATTAGCTTAAGCTAAAAAACATTTTGTCAGATGATAAACAATAAATAAAGCCCTATATCATCATGATAAAAGGGCTTTATTTTATACCATTTTGTATTTATTTGTCGCATAGTGTAACCGATTTTTGTTTATCAGTATGGTATTCGTATTTTTGATTTTGGTGTTCTAATATAATTAGATAACCGGGCGTAATGGCTTGAGCATATACAAACCCATCTTTAGGACAATCTAAACTACCATCACGCCAATCAACAGCGGTAAGAGAAAATAACCTTATAACCTCTGTTGAAAGATTTAATCGTTCAGCTAAATCAGTTTTTGCCAGCCTTAACATGGCTTCTTGAATAGAACCATTGACTTCTGATGAGGATTGTTGATGAATATCACCGTCGCTAATTTCTGTACTTGGTTGTTCTGAATGTTTTATAGTAGTGGCAGATGACGGCATCGTTTCACGAGCTGGTATATCGGTTAAAGGGGCTATATCGTCTTGATGTGGTTGGTTACCACAAGCAAACAAAGCAAAAACAGCCCACACCATTATCGTAAATGAGAAGTTTTTACTGGTGACCATTGTTTTGCTATGTCCCGGTTCTATCCATTAGACTTGTTCGGAAATAAGGTTTTACACAGGACGGAGTGTCAAAATTGTATTTTGACTGGCAAGAATAAAATTCTTGCACTCCGATGAGCCTCATAAATACTCATTTTTTTATTGCCGAACAGCCCTATTACAAGAGTTTAGTTTAATAAAATATCTTCTACTTTTGTGGGAGACATGCCGACTACAACAATCATTTTTTCTTTTGATTCTCGTCCCGCGGCAATCTCAATATTTTTCTTTTCGATGCCGAGTTTTTGGCACAAAAAATCTATTAGCTGATCATTGGCAATTCCTTTTGCCGTTTTAGTCGTCATTTTTACTTTCAAGGCATCCCCATGTTTACCAACCACTTCATTCCTTCTCGCGTAGGGGACTACATGCACAGCAAAGGCCGCACCTTCTTCAGCTTTGGTAATCTTGAATTCAATTTTACGCATGGATAATTCTCCTTGGTATAACAGTCAGTTAAATGGTAGATAACTGGTAATGTTTAACTAATTTTAGAAATACGCCACCATATAAGACCTGTTCGGCAATAACTTATCATCGTATAAAAACTCAAATTCGAGGTCTGCGGAGTGCAAAAGCTGATTGCTTTTGCACTCCTTTATTGCCGAACAGCCCTATAAACCAGCACTAAAAATATATAATAAATTGGGAATATTAGCTTAAATGTAAGCAACTAAGGCCGTTCTAATTTTTACAATCTCCCAAGAACCGTTGGCTGAGATTTCGGCGTGAGCGCTCAGTCGAACACTTGCCGAAGCCAGTTCCCTTCGATAAGCTCAGGGAACAGTGGGAGATTTATTTTCTTGGAACTATCTAAAAAGACCGGACACCGAGTAACATAAGTAGTAATCCTTCAATAACTTGTAAGCCAATTAAAGCTACAATCGGACTAAGATCAATCATGCTGATGGTAAAATATGGTCTTAACGGCTCCATAATTGGATTGGTAACAGAGTACAGAAACTGAACCGCTGGGTGATATGGATCAATACGAATATTTGCCATTGGTAGCCACGACATCAATACTCTAATTAAAATAGCCCACCATAATGATTGAAATACTATCGTAATAAGAAGAGCTAACAGATTAGCCATCGTTATTTACACTCCCTAAATGACGAGATTTTTGATAAGCGGCCCAGATTGCTTTAGAAATAGTAGTCCTAAAGCCGCCTTTCTCAAGTTGATAAATTGCTTCAACTGTTGTTCCGCCCGGCGACGAAACCAAGTTACGCAAAACAGTTGGATGTAGTTCGCTTTCACGAGCATAAGCCACCGAGCCTTCAACTGTCTGGTAGACCAGTTTTTCAGCCACGGGGCGGGTAAAGCCCATATACACTGCTGAATCGATTAGAGCTTCCATAAACATAAATACATAAGCAGGCCCACCACCAGACAAAGCTGTCGCCATATCCAGATAATCTTCATGATCAACCTGCACCTCTTCCCCCAACGCGGCCAATATCTGTTGGGTCTGTTCTTTTTGGGTGGTCGAGACCATGTCCGTACTTGTCCAGACCGACATCCCTTTGCCTATTTGAGCCGGTGTATTGGGCATGACTCGTACAACTCGGTCATGCCGGAGCAGTTGGCTGATGTTACCGATAGTCGCACCGGCAATAATCGACAAAACTAAGCTATTTTGAGGGAGTTTTCTTTGTAACTCCTCAGCAACTTTTGCCAGTACTTGTGGTTTAATAGATAAAACAATAATATCTTGGTTTTCAACTGCCTCAAGATTGTTTCGAGTAATATTGACTTGATATTTTTCAGCTAGACCATCTAGCTGGGTTGAAAATGGATCACTGGCCGTGATGTTTGCTGGCGGAAGTAGTTTTTTCTGACACAAACCGCTAATCATGGCTGAGGCCATCGCGCCTGCTCCAATAAAACAAAGCTTTGTGTCTTGTAAAGATGCGTTATTCTGCGTCGTCACTATGTTCGTTCTCCAAATAAAGCTCGACCGACCCGCACAATGGTCGCACCTTCTTCGATTGCTACTTCAAAGTCGCTGGTCATGCCCATTGATAGGTCATGCCAATTCACCGTCGATAATAGCCACTGTAAATGTTCCTGTAGTTCTACCAACGATTGAAACACAGGTCGTGCATCCTCCGGGTTATCGCTGTATGGGGCCATAGTCATTAGTCCGGCAATCATTATATGAGGTAAATCAAGTATCTGTTCAACTTGGGCTACAAAGGTGTCAAGTTGTGTCTCATCTTCTTGCCAGTTATACAACGGAAAACCCGATTTGCTGGCTTCTCCAGAGACATTACATTGTAGTAGAACGGACAAGGCATGACGATGCCCCTCACGAACCATAATCCGTTCTATTCGTTGAGCCAGTTTAACACTGTCTAAGGCATGAAGTATGTCCGGTTGAGAGGTTAGGACTGTCGCGACTTGGCGACTCTGGATGTGACCGATAAAATGCCATATTGCTGGATCAAATTCATAACCATCAATTAAATCGGCAAAGGCGGGAATTTTGGTCTCGATTTCATGGACTCGGTTTTCGCCAAAGTGACGTAATCCCGCGTTGTATGCTTCCAAGTGAAGCTCAAGCGGATGGGTCTTGGTCACGGCCACGAGGGTAATCTCATCAGCATTACGTCCCACTCGTTCTGCCGCAGTTTTAATCCGTTGCTGAACTTTAGCTATGTTGAGGCTGAGTTTACTCACTGGCGGTTTTTGTTTTATAGATTTTCGTTTCATTCTTTTAGGCCAATTATTACTCCAAACCGTCCCGTGCGCCCATTTTCTGCTCGATGAGAAAAAAACTTGTCCGTATTACAGGCCGTACACAGATTCGTATGAATGATTGTTCGTACCCCAGTTTCGATGAGTAGTTGTTGATTTGCTTGCCACATATCAAAATAAGGTCGTTGATTTTTACCATGACGGTAATCAAATAGCGCATCTGGTCGTTGAAACGTTTGACCCGCCGCGTCTAATACCTCTGTTCCAACTTCGTAACAACATGGCCCAATCGATGGGCCGATAACGGCTATGATATTTTTGATTTTAGCCCCAAGTTGCCTCATGGCTCGTACTGTTTCGGTGGCTATGTTTTGCATAGTTCCTCGCCAACCGGCATGGGACAAGCCGATAATTTTCTGCGTTGGGTCAAAAAATATCAAAGGGGTACAATCAGCAAAACGCATGGCAAGGTACACGTTAGGCTCGTTGGTTACAAGCCCATCTGCATACCCCATCATGCGTTGCTGGTTTGTGTTATCAATTGTTAAAATATCGGACTTATGTATCAAATGACAAGAGACCGTTTGGGAAGGCGTGATTTGTAAAGATTGGCAAGCTAACTCAAAGTTATGTTCTACCGTTGCAGGAGTATCGCCGACCGCCTCGCTCATATTTAAGGAGTGAAAGGGTGTTTGACTAATACCGCCTAAGCGGGTAAAAATTACCTGTTTTAAGTATGGATAACCATCAAACGTTTTGATGCGATAGAAAGGAAGGTTATAGTGTGAGGTCAAATACGCATCATTGAGTGTAGTTTGGATCATTCCTTAATAGTGTTAGCTTATCCTAACTATGATGATTCACACAATAGGACAATTAGCCTGTCATAACAAAACCCATCAAATCATTATACCAGAGTTAACCCAATTGTCTACCAAGATAGTTAACGACGATAAGATTTGTTCAGATTTTTTTGTGACATTAATTTAATTTTACACTGTAGGTTGTATTTTTAGCAAATAGTTAGTTACGTCGTTTATAACCATGAGACCCCAAAGATTGTAAACCTTTAGGGTCTCTGACTTGGTACCCGACACCTTGATTAGAGAAAAGATTTTTTGACAGGATTAACAGAATTGACAGGATTTTTTGCTTTTAATCTTGTTAATCCTGTCAAATATTATTCTACAATTAGCCCAAGTTAAATTTCTTGTCGGGTAATAAGGGGGTCTCTGACACATCTTTATTCACTAATAGTAATCGATTCGATAATGTCCCCAATTTGAATCGCCTGTACTACATCCATGCCACTTTCAACCTGTCCAAAGACGCTATATTGACCATCCAAAAACGGAGTAGGCTCCAACGTAATGTAAAATTGACTACCACTCGATTCTCGTTTTGGATTGACTTGATCGGGCAGGCGAGCCATAGCAATTGCCCCTTTGACATGCTTTAAGGAGAACTCTCCCGGCACGGTGTAACCCGGGCCGCCATTACCAGCGCCTAGTGGGTCGCCACCTTGAATCACAAAACTCGGTTCCACACGATGGAAAGTCAATCCGTCATAAAAACCATCTTGACTAAGATGGACAAAGTTGTTCACATGTTCTGGCGCGGCGCTTGCATCTAGGGAGACCACAATATCACCTTTGTTGGTTTTAATCGTGGCCTGATACAGGTTATTCTTATCAATCGTCATGTTAGGGCGACTTTGGTAAAAATCTGCCCGCTCTGCGGCAGGAAGATCAGCGACACCACTTGGGGTAAAGGTTTGACCGGAGGCAGATTCTTCTACTGGGGTAGAGCTAACATCAGGCGTGTTGCCGATGGGGTCGATATCTTCTTCTGATGAATCAGTTTCAGATTCAGACGTGTTATCAATAGGGTCGGGATCGGATACCGATTCTGGTTTTACTGTACCACAGCTACTTAGCCCAATGCTGAGGCTAATAATCAGAATTATTAATAGTCGTTTTAAATACATGTTTAATCTACAAATAAGGAGTGCAAAGCTTGCTTTGTCTGATGAGATTGATGGCAAAGTAAGCTTTGCACTCCTTTTCAATTTTGATGTTTTCTTAAAATAAAAGGTTCTCTGGTAGATTCCGTGCAACTCGAAATTGTGTCCTGAATTAGATACTTTGATGGGGCAATCTTCCCGCAAGTTTTAAACTTGCGGGAAGATGATGACACAATCATGACCTTTGCACGGAAAGCCCTAAAGAGCCAAATAAAATAACCCCTCTAGCAAGGTTGCCATTGAGCATGGCCTGATAAGCTTCGTTAATCTGCGATAAACTATATGTTTGCGAGACGAGCCGATCTAAATCGAGCTTGTTTTGCAGATAAAGTTCACCATACAGAGGGAAATCACGAGCAGGGTGCATACTGCCGTAATAACTACCAGTAACAGTTTTTTCTTGCCGCACGATAACCGATCCGGGCAAATTGGTGTTACTACCCATCGGAGCCAAGCCGGTCAAAACGACCAACCCGCCGGGGCGTACAGCCTCTAAACATAACTCTTGCACTGCGGGTAGGCCAATCGCCTCAAAAGTATAGTCGGCTCCTCGTCCCGCGGTCATAGCTCGGATAGTCGTCACTACATCAGCACTAGCCAGCAAAGTGTCTGTTGCCCCAAACGATTCGGCAATGGCTCGTTTCGATTCGTTTTGGTCAATGGCGATAATCTGTTTCGCCCCAGCCAACTTGGCTCCCATGATGATGCTTAGGCCAACACCGCCCGCGCCAAAAACGGCTACACTACTACCCGGCTTGACCTGCGCGGTGTTGATAACCGCGCCCACGCCAGTGGTCACGGCACACCCAATCAAGGCCGCAATCGGCAGGGGGATTCGTTTGTCGAGGGGAATACAACATTCTTGGGGCACAACCGTATACTCCGCAAAACAAGCGGTGGCACTGTAATGGTAAACAGGTTGCCCATTTTCTGATAGTCGGGTCGTGCCGTCCATCATTGTGCCATCCCATATCGGGTCGATGTATGTGTCGCACAAACTCGGACGGTCATGCACGCAGTAAAAGCAGGTTCCGCAATTGGGAGCCCAATTTAGAGCCACATGGTCGCCGGGCTGAATGGTGGTTACACCATCACCAACCACCTCGACGATACCCGCCCCCTCATGACCAGCCACAACAGGCAAGTTATGAGCCGTCGCTCCGGTTGCCAGATGCCAGTCGCTATGGCAAACACCCGCGGCCGCGACCTTAACCAACACCTCTCCTGTTTGAGGCGGGGCGAGGTCTAACTGTTTTAGTTCAAAATGGCGATTTGGTTCATATAAAACTGCGGCGGTAATTTTCATTGAGATGGGTTTTATCCTTACTACAGTCTTTCAGATAATGATTTTCAATTCAAGACCAACCTTCCCGCAAGTTTTGAACTTGCGGGAAGGTGACAACTGAAAATGTTTATCTGAACATCTATAGTTTCGGTGGGTGAACTATATCACAAACTGATTATCCAAGCAAAGCAATCTTAATGCAACAACCCCATTACCTTGTCCAAAATAATTTCAGCCACGGAACGTTTACTCATCAAAGGCAGTTCTTCTTTTTTACCATCTGCCATCAGCAAGGTGACGCGGTTGGTATCGACTCCAAAACCAGCATCGGAGGCGCTAATGTTGTTGGCCGCAATCATGTCCAGATTTTTACGTTTTAGTTTGCCTTCAGCGTTTGTCAGCAGATTCTCACTCTCGGCGGCAAAACCAATCGTTACCTTAGGACAAACAACATCACCATTTTGAGCCATTTGGTTTTTATAGGTCGCCACATCGGCCAAAATATCGGGGGTACGAACAAGGTCAATACTCATGCCGATACTGCTGTCAGCCTTCTTTTTAATCTTCTGCTCGGCTACTGTCGCTGGACGGAAATCGGCGACCGCGGCAGACATAATCAACACATCGGCCAATCGAACCACGTCCATGACCGCGTCTCGCATCTGTTGCGCCGAATCGACGGGAATCAGGGCAACCCCAATCGGCACAGATAACGAAGCGGTGCTGATGAGCGTGACCTTAGCCCCACGGTCACGAGCGGCATGGGCAATGGCATATCCCATTTTCCCCGTCGAATGGTTGCTGATAAAACGCACCGGATCGATAGTTTCTCGCGTGCCACCTGCCGTAACCACCAGATTACAGCCCGCTAAATCACCCGCTTGAGCCAAACGCAACCGAGCCATGTCGAGAATCTCTTCTGGCTCGACCATGCGCCCTCGTCCCACCGCGCCGGAGGCTAATCGTCCCTCAGCCGGGCCTGCTAGGGTTACGCCCCATTGCTCTAGTTTAGCCATGTTGGACTGCGTGGCTGGATGTTGCCACATGTCGGTTTCCATAGCCGGAGCGACCAATATCGGGGCAGGGGTGGCGAGGGCAATCGTGGTCAACAAATTGTCAGCCAGACCGTTTGCCAACTTGGCTAAGGTGTTGGTCGTGGCGGGTGCGATAATCAACAAATCGGCTTGGTCAGCTAGGGAGATATGGGGAATATTTTCGCCGTCGGGAATATCGAATATATCATGATAGATACGACGATGGGTCAAGGCTTGAAATGTCAGTGGGGTGATAAACTGTTGTGCCGCCTCGGTCATGACCACATCAACCGTCGCCCCAGCTTGCACCAATCGACTACAGAGTGTGGCCGCTTTGTAGGCCGCAATACCGCCGGTTATACCAAGTATTATATGTTTATGAGCTAAAATATCTGCCATCATTGCTCTCTTTCTCGTCAATAAATAGACAAAAAAACCTCGGCAAAGGCTCTTTTTGTCTGTTTATTGTTATCAGATCAATATTTCTCGTAGAGGCGGAGACGCAGAGAAAACTCAATAACTCTGCGCCTCCGCGCTTTCGCGGAAAATACTATTTTTTAATGTAATGAGGTTGTGCGTGTCCTGTTTTTTGATTGCAGTAGACGAATATTCGCAGATTTGTTATTCGCAAATTCGCAAATTCACACTCAAGCCGTACCAAATTGACGGTCGCCGGCATCGCCCAAACCGGGGACGATGTAACCGACATCGTTCAACTTTTCGTCAATCATACCAACATAAATATCAACATCAGGATGAGCTTCGCGAAGGGCATTTACTCCCTCTGGCGCGGCGATAATTCCCATAAATTTAATGCGCTCTGCCCCCCATTTTTTCAGAATGTCAATTGTGGCCGCGGCAGAACCGCCAGTAGCCAGCATGGGGTCTAACACAATGCAGACCTTTACCGTTGGAGCAACTGGTAATTTATTGTAATATTCGACCGGTTGCAGAGTACTTTCATCTCGGAACAGGCCAATGTGCCACACTTCACTACCGGGCATCATCTCCCATACCCCTTCAACCATACCCAATCCGGCCCGTAAAACTGGAACTAGACCGATTTTTTCATGCAACAGATGCCCTTCGGTAAGTGCCAAAGGAGTCTCGACCTCAGTCGTTTCTAAGGCCAAATCTTGCGTGGCTTCGTAGGCCAACATAATCGAAATTTCTCTCACTAGCTCTCGAAATTTCTTTGGTTTTGTACTCTTGTTACGTAAAATCGTTAATTTATGCTTAACTAACGGATGTTGTGATTCATATACATTTGCCATGATGTCTCTCCAGATTAAGATAATGTAGGTAGTTAGACTAACTCGTTACCCATTATAAAATGAGTAACCCTAAATGACAAAGCTACAAAGAAAATAAAAATAACTGTGATGGTCAAGATGATGTTGAAATGATAAACTTCTGATGAAAATGGGCTTATTCAATTGTGCTGTATCAATAGTAAGCATGTTTGCCAAATCGACGATTAGCCGTATCATAAAAAAAGAGACACAGGTTTTCGTCTGCGTCTGCTTTATCTTTTAAGTTGTGCCAAGGCGTGAGGTTTCACTTCGCGCCTATTTTTTAGGGGGCCGACCCCGTCGTTTGGTCGGTGGGAGCGGCGGTAAACTGGCATGCTTCTCTAACCTGTCGAGCCGTCGGTTGACATGCGTCATCTGCCGATTGATCTCATCAACCGCTAGTTTGAGGTTGGCCCAACTGACATTGTTGCTGTCGATGCCGTTTTGCATAGCCGTGCGCCGTTGTTGATTGGCTTGCAACGCCTCCTCTAGCCGAACCAGATGTTGCAGAAGTTGCCCGATGGCCCGCTCTTCGGTCAGCGATTCGGTTTTCCATGCTTTGAGTAGCTCTTTGGGGCTGTCGATACTCATGATGTGCCTCCTTTTTGAGATTGGTTTAATTAGCAAACTAGGAGTTATAACTCCTAGTTTGAATTAGGGGATTGTAGACCATAGGCAGGCGTTTGTCAAACCTGTTTATCTATTTTTGTTATGGAACGATTTGGCGAAAAGTTAAAGGCTTTGCGAAAACAGCATAACCTATCACAGATGGCTATTGGGAAAATACTTGAGGTCGATTACAGTTATATTGGTAAAATGGAACGAGGCGAAAATATCCCCAATGCAACCATGCTCCTCAAAATAGCAGGCTATTTTCAAGTATCGCTCGACCAGTTGATGTGGGATCATTTGGAGTTGGATTAGTCTTAATATGAAACGATTCGGTGAAAAATTACGGACAGTCCGCAAACAACAAGGGATGACCCAAAAACAACTTGGCGACCTACTAGAGCAACATTTTCAAGAGGCGATCAATAAAACAAAGCAGGTTGAAATATCGAAACAGAAACAAAAAGGAGCTAAAAAATGAAGCAAAGAATGTACATGTTTGAGCTACCCGATCCGATGTCCCAACAACTTCAGGCCAAAGGCATTTCTCTGCAACAATTAATAAAAACTTATTCTCCAATGGTTAAAACTTTATCTTGATGACCAATCAAAGGTAAACATCACGATCACAGAGTCTGATCTGGTTACAGAATCACTAGAACGCCCCCGTCCTCGTTTTGGGAGTGGCAAACATCTCAATATTGTCATGGCCGATGATTTTGATGAACCATTAGAAGATTTCGCGGAATATATGGTATGAAAATTCTACTTGACACGCATGCTTTGATATGGTTTATCAAGGGAGATCGTCGTCTTAGCTCTACATGTTACGTGAAACTAAAGTTGAAGCATGCCATCACCAACATTGCCACACAATCCATTATCTCAAAACACAGGTCACTGTTAAATGCGTCCATCCCATCTTCTTATCCCGATTCTTTTACTAGCAACATGGCTTCGTCTAGCCTACCTACCCACCCTGCCCCCCGGCCTCAACTTTGACGAGGCCGGAAACGGCGTGGCCGCGCTCGACCTCCTGCACGACCAACTCCGCATCTGGTGGACGATTGGTGGCGGGAAAGAGCCGTTATGGCCCTATCTTATCGCCTTATCCACCTCTCTGTTCGGCCTTTCCCCATTAGCCCTTCGTCTGCCCGCGGCGTTCACAGGCGTTCTAACCGTGGCCGTCAGCTACCCCTTTATGCGAGCCATGTTCCCCACTCGGTACGGTCACTGGCTCGGCTTGCTGACCGCCTTGGGACTCGCCACCTCGCAATGGCATCTTCATTTTAGTCGGCTCGGTTTTCGGGCCATTTTGCTTCCTCTGTTGGCAACCCTGACTTTCTACTTTTTCTGGAAAAATTTGACCGGCCCAAACCGCAATCGTCATGCCATGCTGATCTTGTCAGCCCTGTGCATGGCTTTGGCGATGTATAGCTATCTCGCGGCGCGACTGTTACCTCTCGTTTTAGTCCTGTTTTTTGTCATTGCAACACCTCACCTTACGTTTGCGCTCCGAATTCGATACGGACTGGTCTATCTTTTTTGGTTCCTCCTGTTCTTGTCACCTTTGCTGATCCATTTTTACTACTTTCCGGCGCATGCCTTGGCTCGTACTGGCGCGGTCTCTATCTTTAGCCCCGCATGGAATCAGGGCGACCTGTTCGGCACGGCATGGCAAACCCTGCAAACGACACTCAGTACCTACGTCGCTTCTGGTGGTGATCCGAATCCGCTGGTTAACCTGCCTAGTCAGCCAGCCATATCTGTTTTCCTCATACCCTTTCTTCTGCTTGGTTTTGTCACTGTTCTGTTTCAGGTTGTCGTTGATTTTTGGTTATACATAACAGGACAAGAAGGGTTAGATGAGTTGTATGCTCCCTATATACTCCTGCTTTGCTGGTGGACTGTTTTGCTTCTGCCCGCCATCTTAGCCCCCGAAGGCGCGCCCCATCATCTGCGGTTGATTGGCACGCTGGTTCCGACCTACGGCTTCATCGCCATCGGTTTTATGACGGTTGTAATGGGGAGCATAGAGATATTGCCTGCCACAATCTGGAAACTTGCATGCCTAGCCATATTAATTCTACTCTGCTATCTGCTGACTCTCGGTCAAACCTATCAAAATTACTTCATTCGTTGGCCGAATCAGGTCGATTTTACCATGCCCTACGACCTGTACGCGGTAAACCTCGCCGAGCAGATACGTACCGCGCCGCCAGAGGCTCATTATGTTATTCCGATGGATATTCGGGCTAGTGAGGAGGCGCGCCATTACACGCTCGACTATCTGCTGGCCGAGCAGTCAGCCCGTTACAGTTACATTCCGGTTGACGAGCGCAACGCCGAGCAGGTGTTAAATCAAACCTTGCCCAATCATCAAGATTTGTATATAGTTCGTTGGACAGCCGATAAACATCAGGCCGCCGATGAGAAAGAGATTGTCACCTTTTTGCTAGAAAACTACGCCCTGTATCAGGGTGAAGAGACCTTTCCCGTCTATCGCTTAGAGCATTATCAGCCTGCCGATTCAGCCTTACCCGCTGTCAGTTTGCCGCCTATTGATCAGCATGTCGGAGCCAATTTTGATAATCTGCTCCGGCTTGATGCCGTGCATGTTGAGCCAACTGCCCAGAGTGGTGACTGGCTGTCGGTAGCGATTACCCTCGCTCCATTAGCCCCGATGGAGGCTGACTACAAAGCCTCTTTGCGACTCATCTCTGCCGATGGGGAACGAGTGGCCCAAAAAGATCGCCATCTACGCCACAATTTCCATCAAGGCACCTCGCTCTGGCCGCCAGAGACAGTCAACGAATATTATCTGTTACCCATCCCGCCCGACACACCACTCGGCTCTTATACCGTCAGCCTTGTCATCTATCATCCTGATACCCAAGCCCCGTTGGTGGCGGATGGTCTGGTTGAGGTTCCGTTGGGGCAGACGGAGATTCGAGAGTAGGAGATCAGATCATCACGCAGTACACATCACGCATTACGCTTACCATCAGCCTATTTTTACTGACCCTTATTCCTCGCGCCTACGACCTGCCCCGTTTCACCACTGCCGACGAGGCCAAATGGGTCTATCGCTCGGCTCAATTTTTAGCCGCTTTTTTAAGTGGAGACTTCGCCGCGACCAGTGTCAACCTAACCCCGGCGGTGACGACGACATGGCTTGGCTCTATTGGCTTGGCCGTTTACTACCAACTTCATCAGGCTGAGTTGGCTCTACCGCTGATTGAGTGGTTGCACACCCTACCAGAGTTTCGGGCCGCGCTCTCTCATCTGGTGGCGGTACGTTGGTCGATGGTCATCTTTACCGCGCTGACCGTGCCGCTGATATATATTCTGGCTCGTGGCCTGTTCGGGTCAACCATCGCTCTACTGGGAGCAATCCTTATCGCCCTCGACCCGCACACCATCTCCCTCTCACGCATCATCGGCCATGATGCACCGACAGCCATGTTTATTTTGCTCAGTCTGCTATTTATGATGTTCACGGTAGCGAATAGTCAGGCTAATTCTAATGAAGCTCAACACGGAGTCCAAACCTTTAGGTTTGTCCGTTTTGGCTCAAACCTAAAGGTTTGGACTCCTAAAAGCCTTCTACTATCAGGAATTATGGCTGGTTTTGCTTTTCTCTCTAAAGCACCCGCCCTGTTCCTGATTCCTTTTATTGGGCTGATGTTGTTATCCGAACCATTGCTTGGGATATTAACGAGGAAGCCAAAGCAAGCCTTGGACTCCGCTTCGGATGAACCTGAACTGACCGATTTGTTCATAATGGCTACCGTCCGCTTATTGGTTTGGTTAGGCGTAGCCTATTTAACCTTTGTGATTATCTGGCCTGCCGCATGGCAAGCACCCTTGGCCGCGCCCTATTCCGTTATTGAGAATGCCTTTCTCTCCGCCACCGACTCTGTCGAGGCATCGCAGGATGGCTATTGGTTGGTTCCAAATTTGGGACTCTTCTATTATATTGTTTATGGTGGCTTCAAACTCAGCCCGTTGGTGTTGGTTGGATGTGTCATGGCTTTATGGCAAGTATTCACCTCGGAGGTCAATCGCGTTAAGTTAACGGAATCAGCCCTCCCCCCCGCTTTGCGCCCTCTCCAAAGGGAGGGGGAACTGGCTTCCCCCCCTTTGGGGGGAACTGAGGGGGGGCGAGGCTCCATTAATGTAACAGCCTTGACCTCCGAGGTGTTGGGTGGAGCAAAACCGGAACGTCATGTACTCTGGCTGTTTTTATTTGCCCTGCTCTTCACCCTTTTTATGACCTTGGCCGATAAACGCAGTCCCCGTTACATTTTGCCGATTTTTCCAGCCCTTTCCTTTGTGGCCGCGTATGGCTGGTACAGTGTGGCAGAACGTTATTTGAACATGGGTCAACCTCATCAGCAACTAGCCTTGTTGACCTCACTCACCCTGTCAGCCATGCTAATTGTTGTGCCCTATATGCCCTACTACTACAGCTACTATAACCCATTGCTTGGCGGATCATGGACAGCTCCTCAACTGGTCAAAATCGGTTGGGGTGAGGGACTGGATCGGGTGGGGCGCTATCTGCAACGCACTCAGCTTCACAGCCGAGTTGGGGTGGCCTACGCTTCCACTGTAGCACCCTATTTTCATGGTCGTATCGGCAGTGTGACCGGCTCTAATCTCGATGCGCTGGTCTTATACCGCAAGCAGATTCAATCAGGTGAGCCAGACCCCATTTTCATCACCTATTTCCAGCACATGAATAGGCTGTTTCAGGTTAACCTTAACGGGCTGAATTATGCTCAGGTTTACGCGGGGCCAACCTTGACCATGCTATCACCGGATGAGACTTATCAACCATTGGCCTATCGCCCTCTCAGTAACGTTGGCTCGATTGGTGAATCACTTTTGGTTGATGTGGTTTGGCCTGCCGAGCAAACTCATTCTGACCCGACGGTCAGCCTCTATCCACTTGAGGCTGACCCCAATCAAAATGATCCTGTTGCGGGTGGTTCTGCCCCAATTGAAACATGGTCAGATCAACTGCTGGTCAGTCGGCATGCATTATTGTTACCCCTAACTATCGAACGAGGTCAGTATCAGCTTTATGCCACCCAACAACCGTTGGGTCATCAACAACCACTTGGCAAAATTGACCTACGTCATTTTCAACTACCCGATTCAACCTTAGCTCAACCGACCAGCCGATTTGTCTTTAACGAACAGATAGCTATCATTGGGTATCAGTTTAGCCCTACTGAGGATTATATCAGTGTCCGGTTAGCATGGCAGGCGTTACAAACCCCGTTACCTGACTACACCGTTTTTGTGCAGTTGCTTGACATGGAGACGAACGAACGGGTAGCTGGATTCGACTCTCAGCCAGTACGCGGAACTTCGCCGACAAGTGGTTGGTTGACCAATGAGGTGATGTTGGATGAGGTGTTGGTTGCCGTACCACCTGACCTACCTGCCGGATATTACAGTATCATCGTCGGGCTATATCAGCCAGAAACCGGTCAGCGGCTCACGTTAGCGGATGGTCAGGATAATTGGCTTTTACCGTGGACATTTATCTGGGGTGATGTGGAGTAGAGACAATGGAGCAAACAGAATGGTCAGACAAACCCACCGCCATTTTGATTATGGGCAAACAGGCTAGACGGAAACGGGAAAATAAACAGTTATTAGGTCGGGTGGCTATGGCAACAGCCTTGTGGTATGGTGCGCCACAGCCAAAACCATACCTCATGTATCTCGCTTCCGATAGTCATGCGGGTCGGCAGGATGCTGAACTGGTTAAGCAATGGCTAATCGAGCGGTTTCACATTCCCGCTGACTACCTAATCATTCGGTGTAAAGTCAATTGTACATTGCTTGAGGTGTTGTTGACCAGAGTTTTGGCTCGTGTTTATGGTTTGAGCCATGTTTTTGCCGTGACCCATCTTTATCATTCGGCACGTACACAATGGTATTTTGATGAATATCTGGATAACGTTTCGGTAATTCCGACTCATCATGAGATATTTGATGAAATATCATACCTGCCCATGCAGGCCGATCTATTTGTTGAGCTACGGCAGGATGTAATGGCTTCGCTACCGAGCCGCCTTGAACGATGGAGAGAAGAAATGGTCGAATTTCTATTGACTTATCTGCATCATATTGACCGCCAAGGGCATGTGGAGCGCTTTTTAGCGACGACTTTGCGCTAGAACTTTTCCGAGTTGTACTGCAAAGAACCGCTCTTTTTTGTAATTGTTAGTTCTTCTTAAACGGCTTCCATGATGGTAACGGGTAGGTGTATACCCGCCAAATACCCGTTGCGATTACATAATCGCAACGATCAGGAAATTTATCTAGTGTTATTAGCTGAAACTTGTGTAGGGTAGCTAGATCACCTATTTTGCAAAATTATTAGATGCAATTGCCCTTACCCCCTCCCAGCCTCCCCCTGCTAGGGGGAGGAGCCGCTTCCCCCCTAGCAGGGGGGGTAGAGACTCTGCTCAATTTGGGAGATTTATTTTCTTGGAATTGCCATAATCGCAACAATCAGGAAAAAATCCATAAAAAAAGAGCTTCAAGAAAATTCTTGAAGCTCTTTTGGTTGTATAACGGCTATCCTTTTTTAAAAGGCTTTAGTTTTTCTTCCACATCGTTGATGTGTTCCTGTAAAAAATCGGTCAAGGTCTGCACACCCGCTTCGTCTTGCGGGATATATTTGTCAATATCAACTGTGACTCGTTTGGTGGCAAAGACCGAATTCAGTTGATGGTCGAGCTTAACGTCACCAAACATGGGGGATTTGAAGATGTTTTTGGCATCAGTCCTATACATCTCTAACAAATCATCCGGGTCAGCAACCTGATTTTTGATTTGAGCTTGAAAGGTGATCCATGCTTTAGAGCCAAACATGGCTTGGCTGATTTTACTGCCGCCGGTTTTACGGTCAACGGTGATGGATACCTTGTACAGAATCGAGTGATTGGGCTTAAAAATAATCCTCTGATCTTCTCCGGCGGTATTGAAGCCAATGGCTGGCATGTTTTTGCGGGTCATTGCCCGAACAATCTCGCCGGTTAAGATTTCATCTTTGCTCTCGCGCATCTCTTGAGCATGCTGAAATTTTGATAAAAAGGATAACATTAGGCTCCTCCTGACATAGATAGACGACCATTTAGATATTTTCGTAATGAGTGAATCGTAGCGTCAATGTGGCTTTGAAGTAAGGGTTGATTAACCTGATAACCGGCATCAAGATATTGATCGATCTCCAACAGGAGTGGTACTTGGGCGTAAACATACCCAGCCGTAATATCCGCATCAAAGCTAATCACGCCCGGCTCATTACTGTCGATCATACTACTTTTGACTTCATCTTTGAATATCTTCCATATTTTGCCGATATTGGTGGTCATTGTACCATATCCCATCACCACACGAGCATGCCGACCTAATACCTTGGCTCCGACCAAATCTTCGGTCAGATTCCGTAATTGGAAGATGAGCCGCTCTTTGGTGGCTAACTTCTCAAAGCGGAGATAGTGGCGTACCCCATCCGACTCAAGGTCAATCAGGGCGTATCCAGCCTCAACATTTGAGGCGATGACCGCTCCGACCAACAGGTCATCCATTAAGCCATTACGCTTGTTTTCTTCATACCGCTTCCAACTGGTATCAACCAGAGAGACAAAGATTTGTTCTAATTCTTCAGACATTGTTACTCCTATAAACTCATGAAGCGTGAAATGTGATGCGCGAACTATACTCAAATTAGTTTGAAACCGACACTCTCCTCAGGTCATGCCCGAATGTTTTTATCGGGCATCCAAACGATCTGTAAGGAATGGATTCCCGCTAAAAGCATGCGGGAATGACATGGAAAAAGTTACGTTTCTATTCTAATCGCAGTATAGAACATCACGTTTCACGCTTCAATTTTCACATCTTTACTTATCATCCAACGCGGCCACGCCGGGTAGGGTTTTGCCTTCCAAGAACTCAAGACTGGCTCCACCGCCGGTTGAGATGTGGCTGATTTTGTCGGCCAAACCAGACTGCTCGACCGCGGCGGCACTGTCACCACCACCGATAATAGTAGTCGCATCGGTCAGGGTGGCTAGAGCCTCGGCCACGGCAAAGGTGCCTTTGGCAAAGGCTGGCATCTCGAACACACCCATCGGCCCATTCCAGACTACGGTTTTGGCCGCTGATAGTCGATTGGCAAAATGGGCGATGGTGGCTGGCCCAATATCTAAAATCATCCACCCTTCGGGAACTTCGTCAACCGGCACCACTTTTGATTCTGCGTCGGCCTTAAACTCGGTAGCAACGACACAATCGACCGGCAGAATCAGCTTATCAGCATGGTTGGCGATGAGGGTTTTAGCCGTTTCAATCGCTCCCTCCTCAACCAACGAACTACCGACGTTATGTCCTTGGGCGACGAAGAAGGTGTTGGCCATGCCGCCACCAATTAGCAGGCCATCCACTTGGTCGAGTAGGTTCTCAATGACCGCAATTTTGTCTGAAATTTTGGCTCCGCCCATAATCGCTAAAAATGGCTGTTGTGGGTCAGCCAACGCACCACCCAAATAGTTTAGCTCTTTTTCTAGCAGATAACCAGCTACCGCGGGGCGTAGGGTGTCGGTTACACCGGTTGTTGAGGCATGGGCACGGTGGGCCGAACCAAAAGCGTCATTAACGTACATTTCGCCTAACTTGGCTAGTTGGGCCGCAAACTCGGCTTCATTTTTCTTTTCGGCTTTGTGAAAACGAGTATTCTCCAGCAAGGTTACATCACCCGGTTTCATCTCGTTGACGGCAGATTCAACCTCCGCACCAATACAGTTATCCAACATCTGCACCGGACGGTCTAGCAGTTCACTGAGGCGTTGCGCGGCTGGAGCCAGTGAGAATTTTGGATCAGCCACGCCCTTGGGACGGCCTAAATGGCTCATCAGCACGACACTCGCGCCGTTGTCGAGCAGATGGTTGATGGTCGGTAGCGCGGCTCGAATACGGCGGTCATCGGTCACGTTGCCACCGTTCATAGGGACGTTAAAGTCGACTCGAACCAGTACCCGTTGACCGTTTACAGTAATATCATTGATGGTTTTCTTTTGCATAATCTTTTCCTTGAATAAACAGATTTTAAACAGTAGATGGTATGTAAAAGTTCAGTAAAGTAGCCTAGAAACCCGATTTCTTTGAGAAATCGGGTTTCTGATACTCTTTCTACTTTTGCATGGTTATTTCTGGCAAAAGCAATCAGCTTTTGCACTCCTTTATTTCCGAACAACTCTATTAACGAGTTCTCGTCACGCCGACTTGGTCACACAAATCAGTTAATTTGCATTTGCTACACCAAGGCGAGACGGGGGTACACAAGTTTTGTCCAAATACGACCAGCAGTCTGTTGTACTCTAGCCAATATTCAGACGGTAGTTTATCTCGCAAGGCAAACTCGGTTTTTTCGGGTGTTTTGGTCTCTACATAGCCCCACCTGTTTGAGATACGGTGAACATGAATATCGACACAAATCCCCGGTTTACCGAAGCTCGAGGTTAAGACCAGATTGGCAGTTTTACGCCCCACACCCGGCAGAGCTAATAATGTATCTAACTCATCGGGCACTTGTCCATCATGGTAATCGAGCAACATTTGCGAGATGGCTAAAATGCTTTTGCTTTTATTCCGATAGAATCCAACAGGATAAATTAGTTCGACAATCTCATCGGCAGAGAGTTTGAGCATAGCCGTTGGTGTATCAGCCACAGCAAACAGTTTGGGGGCAATCTTTTCGGTCAGGGTATCTTTGGTACGCAGGCTTAAAATTGTGGTAATTAAAATTTTATATGGGTTGCGTGCCTCAACAGCCATGCCGTCAATCAATGCCGGTTGCCACTGTGGTATCTCTTGCCGTAATATTTCAATTGCAGTATGAATCTGTTCTATTTGCATGATAATCTGAGGCGTGAATATGTGAGACGTGAGAACCACTCATCACACTTCACATATTCACGTTATTGCGTTTCGTAGGCTGTGCCACTAAAGCGACTCGCTCCATCAGGTTTGTCCTGAGTTAAGGTCAGTTGGTTGCTAGTTGTACCATCTACATCACGAACTGTGATTATTGTCGTAACACTCATGTCGGTGCCAAATCCGGTGCAGACACTATAACTAATTTTGCCCTGATACCCATCTCCGGTACGGGTAAACTGTTTGACCTCGAACACCGAACGCCGCCCTGATGGGGCAAACTCGGTCTCTTGGCTGATGGTCATGTTGTCAGCCATGCCGTTTCTGTTTGCATAGTTAAATGTAATCTCGTAAGTGGTTCCTTTGGCCCCATTTGGCCCATCACACCCGTTGATGTCGATTACAATGCGATTCAGTTGGCTGATGGTAAACACCGCGGTTGACCCTTGGGCATGAGCCGGAAGTTGCCCAACTTCAATAATCGGTTTTATCCATTGACCGGGTAACATCGTCGTAGCGATTAATCCACCACTCAGGGCGCTTAGATTTTGCAGTATACGCCGACGGCTGACTATGTTGTTTTGGTCGGGTAATCTATTTTTATTTGTCATGGTCATGCTTCCTTATTTCTTATTTAGGTAGTGTTGACGTGTTGACTGATAAAGCCACAAGGCTAAAAACTCAAGATCGCTAAAAGTGGCCTAAATAGCTGGCTTTAGCTATCAGCATCGGGATTTATTCCGATGTGTCATCTCGGCTCATTCTACCATAATTAGGAGGGATCAACGAATCTTTAGCGAATCGACTAAGGTCGATGTTGCTTGTGCATAAATACAATAAAAAGAGATGTATATCGTTTAACGATTGTACATCCCTTAAGTAACTTTCATTTCTAAGTTGTCACTTTTCCCGGAGTGCAAGAATTCCATTCTTGCTGTCAAAATACAATTTTGACACTCCTGTTTTCCTGATCGTTGCGATTATGTAATCGTAACGGGTATTTGGCGGGTATATCTTCCTTCAAGGAGGCTTCGCGCTACCCGCCTATTATGGGTACACTTCTGTTTTTTACAAGTTAGTTCTGAAAACAAAAGTTTGTCGTTTCATTCATGACCTGACATACTGATGATATTAAAAGCATTTTTTGACAGGATTAACAAAATTAACAGGATTTTTTGCTTGTAATCCTGTCAATCCTGTTAATCCTGTCAGATATTGTTTTAGCCATGTTGAAATGATAAACCTCTGCTGAAAACTACTTAATGATTAAGTGTAAATTGTAAGGTTAAGTAGTTTTCAGAACTAACTTGTAAATTGTCATTCCCGCACGTTTTTAGCGGGAATCCACTGACAACATAGATTCCCGCCCAAAACATGCGGGAATGACATGTTGATAAAAATGACAACTTAGAAACAAAAGTTACTTAAGGATAGCGGTCTAAAAATATCAGTTCGGAACAACAGGCACGGTAAACCAAAATTCAGAGCCAACCCCTTCCGAACTTTTTACCCCAATTTTGCCACCGTGTAGCTCTACCAACTGTTGACAGATTTTTAAACCCAACCCAGTACCACCATATCGGCGGGAGTCTGACATATCCACCTGTTGAAACGATTGAAAGATTAGTTCTACCTTATTTGCAGGAATACCAATCCCCGTATCTTTTATAGAAAAATAAACTTTATTATTAACCGTTGATCGCACATTTTCTTCAAGTGATACCTGAATTGTTATCACACCTTTCTCGGTAAATTTGATGGCATTGCCCACCAAATTTAACAAAACCTGTTTCAAACGGGTATGGTCAGCCCAAATAGGACGTAAGCTGTCGGAAATAATCACCTCAATTTTGATAGGTTTTTCTTTAATGTGTAATTTTGTTGAAGCCAATACCTCATCAATAAGTTCTTGCACATCTAAGGATTGAGGGGTAAGTTGTACCTGACCAGATTCTATTTGGGAGATGTCCAGAATATCATTGATAAGAGCTAACAGATGCTCACCACTTTCATGAATCAACTGTATATCTTCTTTTGCCGATTCTGGTAGCTCACCGCTTAGACCAAGAAGTAATAGTTCAGAAAAACCGTTGATGGCATTTAGAGGTGTTCGTAACTCATGGCTCATTACAGTTATAAACTGTGATTTAGCTCGGTCTACCTCTTGTAACTTAGCAATTGTAGCCTGTCTTTCGGCTAACAACCGAGCATTGTCAATGGCGATTGCAGTTTGGTTAGCAATTGAATGTAAAAGTGAAATATCTGCGGGAATGAAACGGTCAATCTGTTCACTTTGAACATCTAAAACGCCCAGTACCTGTTCTCCTTTACGAAGCGGTATCGCTAACTCTGAGTTTGTATCCGGTAATAAGGGATTACGGAAAAACTGATTGGATTGGTTGACATCGTTGATTACACGAAATTTACCTATACTGGCTACCTGCCCCACGATTCCTTGTCCCATCTGCAAGCGATGATCTTCCTTCTTGAGTTTGCGACCGACTTCTCCAGATCCCTCAAACATTACAAGCTCATTTGTTTCCGTTTCTATCACATAAAGATGAACATGATAGAAATTAAATTCAGTTTGAATACGATTAACCACATATTCTAGTAATTCACTTATATCTAGGATAGCGGTAAGTTGGCGACTAATTGCGGCGCTTGTTTCCAAGGCTTGGGTACGTTTTTGAACCCGCTCCTCGAGGGTGGCTAACAACTCTTTTAGTTGGGTTGTTCGTTCCTGAACCAACTTCTCTAAATGGTTACGATGTTCGGTTAACTCCTGTTCTGTTTTTTTACGCTCTGTAATATCACGAATAATCAGCGTAGCATGGTTATTAACGGGTCGGATTTGTAAATGAAAATGCCGTTTCAGTTGACTATCTTCAACCTCAATTTTGGCAGACTGAGTTTCATCCAACGTTGTCCAAACTTGGCGAGGGAAAGTTTCTAGATAACAGGTGGGGTCGGTACAATCAGGATGAAAAATACGATGCAATTTTTTGCCTTTAATGTCGATTGTTTCTCCTAAATCCCATCGTTCTAAGGTTTGGTTAGCCCGTACAACCCGCAATTGGTCATCAAGCAGGCATACAAACTCAGTTAACGAATCGACAGTTGCCTCCCACTCTTTCTTAGCTCGTTCAATTTGTTTCAAAGATGTTAGAGTTTTGACTTCGGCTTGTTTGCGCTCATTAATCTCGGTTTGTAACTTTTTATTCGTCTCCGTAAGTTCTTCTGTACGTGCTGAAACCTCTGTCTCAAGATTATGACGTAAAGATTCCAAAGTTATTAGGGTGTTGTAGGTTCGTAAACCGGTGATGATAGCCGTAAAAAGTTTATCTGCTGTAAGTTCAGTTTTGAGCTTGTAATCATCAATCTCGTACTGTTCGATGACTGTTCTTTCGGGAGCATACCCGGGTTGTCCGGTACGTAAAATGATACGTGCAAAAGGATTGTTCAACTCTTGTCGAACATATTTTACCAATCCCAGGCCCGCATCTCTACTCTCCATAACAACATCGAGCAAAATAAAGACTATATCGGGGTGGTTATGTAAAATTTGACGTGCCTCTTCCGCTGAATAAGCATGTAATAGTTTTAGGGCTTTATTTTGGTAAGTAAAGCCAGTTAGAGCCATTTGGGTGACAACATGGACATCCTCATCATCATCTGCTACGAGAATTTTCCAAGTACCAGTTATCGTCTCTAACGGTTCATCCTTATCATTTTCTGCTAGGAGAAGCGGATCATCATCAAAAAGCGGGTCATCATCACTAAAAAGCGAGTCGCCATTATCAAAAAGAGAGTCACCATCACTAAAGAGATTATCTGTTTGATCTTTATTGCTCATGATGTTCTCCAATATTTAAGGGTAAAACAACCACAAATAGTACTCCTTTCCCCAACTCGCTTTCGCAATGTATACTACCGCCAAGTTTTTGAGTGACAATGTTATAAACAATATGTAACCCCAATCCCGTACCAATCTGTTTATCAGAGGTAAAGAATGGGTCGAATATTTTGGGGAGTGTATCTTCTGAAATACCTTTCCCATTATCCTGATAAGTCAATATTAGTTGATCATTATCGGTTTTGGCGACAATTTTTATCTGTCCTTGAGCCTGATTTTGAAACCCATGAGTCTGAGAATTAACAATTAGGTTGGTTATTATCTGGGCCAACGCGCCGGGGAAACTGGTCAATTCGATTATTTCATCACACTCTAACTTAACGTCAATTTTAGTTGGGCCTTCTTGAAGTTTCGGTTTAAGACTAACAAGTATATCTTTTAATGAGGATTTTAGCTGAAAATTAGATCGGTGTTCCGAGATTTGGTCTACCGAAACACGTTTAAAACTTTTAACTAACTCATCGGTTCGGTATAAATTGCTTAAAATTAGTTGACTTGTATCGTATGTTATCTGTAAATATTGCTGTAAATCCTGTCGTCGCATGTTGTTCGTCTTGAATATCTCAACAAACTTTTTTGTTTTTCCCAACAAGTTCGAGGAGGCGGTAATACTTGTTCCTACTGGTGTATTTATTTCGTGAGCGACTCCAGCAACTAGACCACCAAGAGCGGCCATTTTTTCAGATTCAATCAACTGTTGCTGAGTTTCTTGTAAATCTTTTAAGGTCTCGACTAATTGGTTTCTCTGCTCGGTAATTAGCTGATATTGGCGGGCGTTGGCAATTGCCAAGTCGCATACCCCGGCAATACTCAAGGCTAAGTTTAGATAATATTCCTTATATTCTGGAAACGCTATCTGTTCAACTTCTAAAATGCCTTGTTGTCCGATTCGTAACCGAAATCCCTGACCCGATTCTGTCCACACATGCTCGTTAGTCAGGCTCGCCAATCGTTTTTGTACCGTCACCTCATCAGCCGGTGGGGATGACCATGAGCGTCGGATACGACCTAATCTTTCCTCTCGTAACGGTAAGTATGATAGTTCTCCGGGGGCGCAAAGCATGGTAAACAGTTCGAGCATACCTTCAATAACCTCCTCCTCTGTTTTCATGCTAGAGAAGCTACTCATCAAATCAAAGGTCATGGTATGCTCAGATAACTGACGATTTTTATCAGATAACGTTGTTTCGGTCTTTTTCTGTTCTTGGGTTAAGCGCCACTGTAAGACGATTTCTGTTAATGTCAGTTTTAAGTAATCTAAACCAATGGGGATAATTTCGTAAGGTAGCGCGACAAATTCGGAAAATTCTTGGATACGTTGAAAGCTCTTTTCATCAACACCGGTGTCCAACAACAACAACCGACTAGCAGACTCGCGGAAAAACTCGCGCCCTAACTCACGGTCAAATTGCCACTCATCTAGTTGACGTTTCCAACGAGCCAACCAACCGGGCGTTATGAGATAAGCCCCACTCCTAATATAGCTATCAATTATGGCCCTGCTGGCAAACAGATGGAAACATTGCTGTATCTTGTGAATATGATAATGTTCTAACTCTGCGGGGGCATCTGTTAGCTGAATGATACAACGACTGCCAAATATATTAACTTGACCGAGATTATCCTGCCTAGAGTTAGCCAACTCTAGCGTGTCCCACGTGGTTGGCGGACGACCACATTTGGCCGGAAAAGTGGAGACAACCACATCATCCCATCCTTCGGACTTGATAATCGCTTCTATTTCTCTTTTGAAAAATCCACACATCTGAATACAGAGTTTAGTCATTGTGAGTAAGGGAGTAAGGGAGTAGGGAATAGGGGAGTACGCTTACTCCCTCTACTTCCCCCTACTCTCATTACTTCCACCAAATTAAATCTCTATCGGATAACGTCCCCATTTATGTACGGCTTCGGAGATGCCCAACAGTACTTCTTCTGGAACTTGCCACGGGATTTCACCATGATTGTCAGCCATAATATATCCACCGCCCGGCCCAGCTTTGGCAATGGCATCTTTGACGATTGTTTCAGTTTGCTCTGGAGTCCAATTACGCATCTCAATACCGTTCAGATTACCCAAAACGGTTAGTTTGCCTTTACATGCGGCCTTCATCTCAGCTAAATCCTCGTCAACACTGGTACCAACAACCACCGTACCAGTTTGAGCAATATCACCAACAATAGGCAAACAGCGTCCCGAAGCTACATGGGTAGCCGTCGGGCCGTTAATCCGAGCAATGGTTCGTTTGGCAATTTCAAACCCTGTTTTGAGATACATGTCGCGGGTGGAGATGGTGACAGAGGAAACTGGGTCAAAGTAACATATCGCCGTCGCTCCAGCCTCTAGTTGAGCATTCGCCCATGCTACGCAGAACTCCTCATTCTTTTTCATTAGCAAATTAAACAAATCAGGTTGTTCATACATTAACTCAATATATTTATCAAACCCCATCTGCATAACCGGCAACGAGAAGGGAGAGACAGCTACTCCAATGATGGGCGCATCATCGCCAACCTTTTCCTTCATCATGTTAATCGCTTTTAGGGCCTCGCCCAAACATTTGGATTCCTTAACGTTGGGGGGTTCAACTGTCTTGATATCTTCGGGCTTACGAATAAACGGTCGCCCCGAATTTGGCGGGCCATTTTCGACATAAATAACCTCTCCTCCCCAAGCTTCAACCTCAATAGGGGCATAAAAAAGGCCATTAAGGCAATCATGTCGATATTTAGCCCGCATACGAAGTTGCCCTTCAACCACATTTTCTGCTTTGGAAAAATACTCTTTAATAGATAGACCTAACTCTTTGGCTCCATGCATGGTAACGAGTAAAAATAACGGTACTCTATCCGGCTCTTGGTGGCCTAAGGTTGTCAGAACACGTTGTAATGATGTCATTGTTGTTTGGGTCATGATGCACCTGCCATAACTTTATTAATTACCTCAACCGCTTCAGAAGCATTTTTACACATCATATCTGCTCCTACCTCTTTATATAGGTCAGGATCAAATCGGAAAGGGGCACCACCAACGATAACTTTCATCCCATCATTGAGCTTGGGAATAACTTCCTTAATTCGTAACGCCGAAGGAAGCATCAGCGTCGAGATTAACAATACTTTAACTCCCTCCTCATTTGCCCGTTGAGTAAGACCGGCTACGTCGGTTCTACCATAATCTTTCACTGTAAAACCACTGGCACGCAAGATAGAATAAACAATTCGTTTGCCCAATACATGATAATCCTCAAGTACCGTAATTGCCATGTTGTGTTGTTCTTTGCGGCGAGAATCTTTGGGTGGCAAAACTGTGTCAATTAACTTCTCGCATATCCGTCCGCTCATGTAAAGTTGAGATAAGGCGACCCCTCCTTGTTCCCACCCGTCACCAATACGTTCTAGGGCGGGAACGACAACCTGCTCTACAAACTCCATTGGTGACTTGTCTTTTAATGCTGAAGCTAATATCTCCTCAGCCGCTAACTGGTCGAGAGCCAAGAGCGCTTGTTCAAATTGTTCTACTCGTTGTGTCACTATTGTTCTCCTTAAATTAGTTGAAGCTAAAAAGCTTGGTCGAATAATAAAATTGTAGTTCATTCTACCATAATAGGGAGCGATAAACGAATCTTAGCCTATATCTCGCGCTACTTACTAACCTCAGCTTCAGTACCCGACATACTGATTAAATGATTTTTTTGATAGGATTAACAGAATTAACAGGATTTTTTGCCTTTAATCTTGTTAATTCTGTCAGATATTCTTTTGTGTTTAGTTGAGACTAAATATCCTTGTCGGGTAACAAGACCTCAGCTAGAGATTTGTCGGTATAACAAAAAGAGACATACACCTAATCAAAATGGCGTATATCTCTAGAGTTGTTCGGGAACAAAGGAGTGCAAAAGCTTCTTGCTTTTGCCAGCGTCAAACATGCAAAAGCAAGAAGCTTTTGTACTCCACAGACGTAAATATTCAGTGAACTCGCCAGAAAGAACGTCAGAAGCCCGATTTCTTTGAGAAATCGGGCTTCTAGGGTGGCTTTACTAATTTTTACCCACAGACCTCGATTTTGAGATTGTATAAATTAATAACCCTGCAAAACAATTCTTGACTTTTTAAGCGAAAAAATATTCTCGCAGAGGCGCGGAGACGCAGAGAAAAACATAAAAACTCTGCGTCTCCGCGTCTCTGCGAGAATTTTACTACGGATTGGTATTTTGCACGGAAAATCCTAGAGGGTCCTAAATGTATTCGGGATACTCTTTAACGACTTGCATATTTGTTATATCTCCTTTATAGTGAAATTGAATGAAGCATTGGCTTAGTAGTACAGAACAATTGTTTTTTATTGGCAAGTTGTTGTACAAAATTTACGGCGATGGTCATGGCTTTTTCTTAGGTGTTGAAATTAATGAATAAGCAACTTTCTGAGTTTTCAATTACAATTACAATTTATAGCCGTCTTCGTGAAGGAATTAATGTTAAATTTTATGTGCGTAATTTGTGTGGCACAACAAAAGATGAAAACCTTGAATATGTCAGAAAAATTCAACAAGAAATTGTTGACGAAATTTATTTTCTAACGGGTTACGGTATTGATAAAGGCGTTATCCGGTATGATGGTAAGATAGTCAAACAGGATATTTTTTATGGACTTGAACCTCGTTTTGAAAAGATTGATAGAGATGGCTGGTTTTCACATAAAGTAAAATTTTCCATCGGGAGTTTTTATTACTGCTCTGGTAAAGTATATAGCTTTAGGCGTGGCAATCCTCGATATCCTTCTTTTTCTTTGCCTTGTATCTTTATTTCCTCACAAAGGGCCAAGGAATTTGATATCAACGGTCTTACCCGCCCTTTTTTCATCTCAAATAGTTTTCGCTATGACAGAGAGAATATTGTCATCAAGAACTTTCTTGATCGTTTTGATGAGCATGGGAATTTGAGCTTTGGGAAGTATCGATATTACACCTCGATACAAAAAGGCGGAATTTTTGAACTTGCAACGTTGTGGTACGGTTGTTATACACCCAAACAAAAACGTCAAGGTAAAGGTATATCAAACCTACAAACGGTTAAGTTAGCCAGTAAACCATTAGAGCAAGATAAGCCTGTTTTCAAAACGTCAAAACTGGCTGGATTACCATTAGATGGAACTGATTATGTTTACCTCATCAAAATGGGGCGGCATAATGTTTATAAGATTGGCAAATCCAATAACCCACAAGAAAGATTGAATGGTTTACAAACTGCCAGCCCCTATAGATTGAAACTACTCCATGCCTTCAAAGCTGATAATGCTTCTGCGGCTGAGGAAGTTTTGCACCAAGCATTGCATCATGTACGGATGGAGGGAGAGTGGTTTAAATTATCTGAAAAGCAACGAAATACGGTTCTATCCATATCGACATATCGAGATAAACATTTTATTGTGGATAACAAACAAGTAACGATTGAAATACTGTTGCGATAGGGTGCAACTGCCTTAGTACCCGACAGCCAAACTACAGTTTGAAACCGTCACTTCCACATGTCATGCCCGAATGTCGTTATCGGGCATCCACCTTGTCTGTAGAAAATGGATTCCCGCCAAAAGCATGCGGGAATGACATGTTAAAAAGTTCTGTTCTCATTCTAATCGCAGTATAACGCAGAGATTCGCAGAGGAAAAGCGGATTTTTTGTTCGTATCCCGTTATACAATAGGATTTAAGCTATGTCAGCATGGCACTACCCAACCGACATCTACCTCCCCCCCGACCTGCTTGATTTTACCGGCTCGGAACTGTTGACGCGCCTGCTGGTTCAACGTGGTATCTCGACTATGGGGCAGGCTCGCCCTTTTCTCGACCCGACCTATTATCTGCCCACCTCGGCCCATGTTTTTCCTGACATGGCTGAGGCCGTCGAACGCCTACAACAGGCGATTGACCAACAAGAGACAATCTGTGTCTGGGGCGATTTTGACGCGGACGGCCAAACCTCGACCACGTTACTGGTCTCCATGTTACGGCACTTAGGTGGGCAGGTCAGTTACTATATCCCAAACCGACTAACGGAATCACACGGTATAAAACTTCCGGCTCTTGAGCGGATTCTGGCTCAAGGCGTGGGACTGATTGTCACCTGCGACACCGGTATCGCCGCGCATGAGGCCGTCAGCATGGCTAAAACTGCTGGCGTTGACGTGATTATCACCGACCATCATGATTTAGATGAAACCCTGCCCCCCGCCCATGCCGTCATCAACCCCAAACGATTGCCCGAAACTCACCCCCTGCGTGAACTCCCCGGTGTGGGCGTGGCCTACAAACTGGCCGAAGCCCTCTACTCGGCCATGTCGCCGACTCAATCGCTTGACCATCTGCTTGACTTGGTCGCGCTCGGCATTGTGGCTGACATCGCCAAACAGACCGGCGACACCCGCTACCTGCTCCAACAAGGTTTACCGATTTTGAGCCAAACTCGCCGAGTGGGGCTACGGCGTATCATCGAAAATAGTCGCCTCAAAAGTGACCGCTTAACCGAAGAGCATATCGGCTTTTGGATTGGCCCGCGGCTCAATGCGTTGGGACGGTTGGGCGATGCCAATTTAGCTGTCGAACTGCTCACCACCACCGACACGGTGCGAGCCAACCTACTTGCCACCCAATTAGAGGGGCTGAACGAGCAGAGGAAATTGCTGGTCGAGCAAGTGACGAATGAAGCCTTGGCTCAAATCGAAACCACACCTTCCCTGCTCGACTATAACGCGCTGGTGCTGGCTGGCCCCAATTGGCATCCGGGAGTCATCGGTATTGCGGCTAGTCGGCTGGTCGAAAAATTTGGCAGGCCGACCATACTTATCGCCCTGCAAGGCTCGGCGATTCTTAAACCGACACGATCAGTTAGCCATGTTTCTGATCGTGCCAAACATTCAGCCGACACCGTATCGACTCAACAACCGAGGGCGACACAGTTAGGTCGTGGTTCAGCTCGTTCGGTGGCTGGATGTGATATTCACCAAGCCATTAAATCACAGGCTGACTTGCTCGTCAGTTTTGGCGGACATCCCATGGCCGCGGGCTTGGCTTTGCCGGTTGAAAATATCCTACCCTTCCGGCGGGGTTTGTCTGAGGCGCTGGCCGGATGTCAAGAGACCACCGAATCCCAATTTAAGATTGACACGTTGGTCAGCCTGAATCAACTCTCGATTGACCTGTTGACGACGATTCAGCGGTTGGCTCCGTTTGGCAACGGTAATCCGTCCGTTCTGCTGGCTTGTCAAGGGGTGACAATTGTTAACGAAACGGTATTTGGTAAGCAAAAAGCGCATAAACGGGTACTCATTGCCGATGATAATGGTCATCAGCAAACAGTAATTTGGTGGGGTGGGGTGAAAGAACTATCGCCCGAAGGTCGGTTCGATTTGGCTTTCACCATCAGCCGTGACGATTTTCGGGGTGGCGACGCGATTCAGCTAGAATGGCAGGCGGCTCGGCAATGGCAAACTGCGGTGGAACTGACCGTCAAACCGACCTTGGTTGATTGGCAACGCCAGCCGAATCTTGTCACCCAAATTCAACAACTGCCCGCTTGCATGGTCTGGGGTGAGGCCACCTCGCCAGTGCAAGGAGTAACGTTTCAACCGCGGTATCAGCTACAACCATGCCAAAATCTCATTTTGTGGACAGTTCCGCCCGACGATAGCACCTATCAGCAAACGGTATTGCAGACTCGGCCTCACCAAATATTTCTGGTCGGACGAGACTCTGCTTTTGACCAACTGCCTGCTTTTATTCGACAGTTGATGGGCCTGATTAAGTATAGTTTGCAACATAAACATGGCATTGTTACATGGGCACATGTGGCCGCGGCCTTGGGGCATACCATCGCTACCACCCGCTTAGGGGTTGATTGGCTGGTGGCGCAGGGCAAACTACTCATCCAATCTGAGGGGCAGGCCAGAATCACCGTCCAGCCGACTCAACACCCACCCCAACCGAGCCAAGTCGCTACCATCGAGGCGCAACTTACATCTGCCTTAGCCGAAACATCAGCCTATCGTCGTTTTTTTCGGGATAAATTCAAGAAGGATTGTGAAAAACAACCTGCATGAAACACCTGCCCCATCTCCTCCTCGCCGTACTAATCGCTAGTTTTGCCCTCTTTTTTAGCACGCTGGCTCTACAACAACATGCCACCTTTCAAACCAACGGTCTCGATTTGGGCAATGTTGACCAAACCTTGTGGAACACGGCGCATGGTCGCTTTTTGCAGTTCAGTCTCATGTGGCCGATTGAGTCGCGGTTGGCGCTCCATGTGGAACCGATTTTGCTGGTATTTGTGCCGTTCTACTGGCTTAACCTCGGCGGGTCGACCCTCTTGCTCGTTAGTCAAGCTAGTTTTGTCGCGCTAGGAGCTTGGCCGCTTTATCTGATTGCTCGGCATGAACTATTGGGGCGGGGTGATGCTTCGAGTAAACGGAGAACTGTTTTTTTACCTTACCTCTGTCTGATTTTTCCCCTCGCTTACCTGCTCCTACCAACCCTCGAATCAGCCGTATTGTTCGACTTCCATGCCGTCACCCTCGCCCCGACCTTTATTCTGCTGGCATGGTATGCCCTGCTCAAACGGTGGGATAAACGGTTTATCCTATTTATCATGCTGACTATGGCTTGCAAAGAGGACATGCCTCTGCTGATTGGCATGCTCGGTCTGTATATTGCATTGGTCGAAAAGCGGTATCGCCTTGCTGGTGTCACCATCGCTCTGAGCGTCGTTTGGTTTGTGGTCGCGTTATTCATTATTCAACCCCAATTTGCGGCCCAAGGCAATATTCAGCTTGACCGTTATGCTTGGCTGGGTGACTCGCCCACGTCCATCATCAGCACAATTCTTACCCAACCCGACTTGATTGTCGATCATCTGTGGAACAAAGCCAACCTGCCCAACTATCTGAGCATGCTGTTTTACCCAACCGCCTTTTTAGCCCTGTTTAGTCCGTTGACTCTGCTCCCGATTTTGCCCAACATGGCGATTAACTTGCTCAGCGACAACCCCTTTACATGGCGCTTGGAGGATTTTCATTACGGCGCGCCTTTTGCCCCGTTTATTCTAATTGCCACACTTCAGACGGTTAGTCGGGTCAATCGTTGGTTGGGCGATGTAGCATCGGCTAACGTTGCAGAATTACCGGACTTTACACCCTCTCCCAGCCTCCCCCGTACGCAACAAGCTTCCCCCCCTTTGGGGGGGACTGAGGGGGGGCGAGATGCTCAACCGCTCGAGTTTTCATTTGTAAAACCCATGTTTCAGCAGACCATGCTGATTTTACTCATAGCCCTCATGCTGATCTGTTCTGTGCAATACCATTATTATCGCGGTTTTACCCCTCCGGCGCGTCCGTTTTTATGGCCGGTTATTACATCGCATCATGAGCAGGTCAGCCAGTTTTTGGTGACTATTCCATCCGATATGCCCTTGCTGACCCAGCCGAGTCTGGCTCCCCATTTGACCCACCGAGCCGTGATATATAACCAGTTCGATTATCTGACCGATCCGACCGACACGGCTCAACCTGTGGCCGGGATTTTGTTCGACCTGAGCAGTATCGAAAATATCGGAGCTATCCATGAATATCTGGCTCAAACCCTACCGAACTCTGAAACATACAGGGTTCAGTACGTTCAAGATGGACTGCTATACCTGACCGTCGAGCCGTCACCTGATCCGCCGCCCGACCTAACTGCCCTGTTTCGCCCGTCGCCCTATCAGCATGCCCTGCCTATCTACAATTTACCGGCTGATTTTGGCGAGCAGATTCGCCTGCACACCCACAGCCTCCATTTTAATCGGCAAGAGGAAGTCGAACTGACTGTTGAGTTGGAAGCCCTCGCGGTACTTTCTGCCGACCTACAAGCGGCGCTCTATCTGCTTGACGAAGCAGGTCAGCCGGTGGGAGCCACCACCGATTTACAGCCCCTACAAGTCTGGTTGCCGCCAGATACTTGGCAAATCGGCGAGCGGATATTCCTCCATTTTAACACCCTGCCGTGGTACACCCGTGAGACTCCTACCTATCGCTTGGCGTTGGGCCTAGTTCAGGGGGACGATTTATGGAATATGGCGCAACGGCTACGACCGCAAATCAACCAACCGACCAGTCTCAGTCCTCGCATTGTTGCCGATGGCACGCTTTTGGAGGTGGCTCGTTTTGAGCAGGTGTGGGGCATGCCCAATGGCATGCCACTGGTTCGACAGTTTCAGGCTCCAGATGTGGACAACCTTCGTCAGGATGATTTTAGCGGGCTGATTCAACTTGTCGGGCATGACCCAATCAACCTGATTGACGATCAACTGTCTGTAACGCTATATTGGCAAGCCGATGCAATGCTGACTAGTTCGCTCCCACACTTTGTTAGGTTTGTTCAGTTGATTGGCCCCGATGGACAACTTTATGGTCAGTATGATTCTCCGCCCGATAATGGGCATTATCCCACCCCATTATGGCAACCGAGTGAGGTGATCAGCGACATGGTCAGCTTTCCGGTCAATAGCCCCCGTCCAACCGGAAACTACATGCTCCATGTTGGATTCTACAACCCCGACACCGGGGAACGTCTGCCGCTAACCAGTGGGGCGGATCATGGGGAGTTGTTGCTGAAATAGCAGTCAAGTAAAAGGTTTGCAGAGTTATCTCCTCCGAGGTATGTAGTTTTCCTCGGAGGTGTTCCGCCCCAATAAATTGGGTACTACAAACCTTGCCTCAAAATCCTAATCAAAATAAAAACAGCTCGCCCCAATTTGGCGCGAACTGACGACGGTTCAATAGATTGATTTATATAGATTTACAGTGCTGAATCAAGTAACCACTTAAACGCTCATAGCCTCAAGAACGACTGCAATTAAGGCTAAAAGCCCGCCCCCTAACAACAGATATGCAAGGGAAACAATGATGACAGCACAGTATAAAATGACCTGTTTGACCGGTTTCGGCCAAACATGGAGTGGGGGTAACCCAACAATAGCCGGACGTGAAATAATTGGTAAATGCATCTTGTTCTCCTTATATGTTGTCAAACTACAATGTTTGTATTTGAGCCTTACCCGACAAAAAGTTTAGCTTAGACTAATTATGGAATGATATTTGACAGAATTAACAGAATTAACAAGATTAAAAGCAAAAAATCCTGTCAAAAAAATCTTTTCTCTAAATCAAGATGTCGGGTGCCAAGTACTTAAGCTAAATTATTTGTTGATATTAGTATATCATAATATTAGCAAATATCAATGGGTTTTTATATATAGCCCAAAATAAAAAATTATTCTCTTCTATATAATATATAACCCCAAACTCAACATTTAGTTGCGGCTAATGACCAAATATTTTTAACCAGTTTTTGATATGGTTATCCCATCGCAGATTTTACTTACAGGCATGAACATCGAGGCAAATGAGGCAGTCATAAACCTATCGAGACATCTATATAAGCAGTTTGACAGCAGGTTAAATTGATACTATACTGTAAAAAATTGGGCTAAGTTAATCACTTAACCTGTTACACCTCTTTTTAATCTTCAATATATACCTTTTCTTTTCAAACAAATCTCACTTAGGGAATATTTTCAGACGAAATGAATATCTCGGAAACGGCTGAGAACTATGATGTCTCTCAATATGAGCGCCCGTCAGTTACCGTTGACGTTGTTATTTTTAGCCTCTTTGATGAAGATTTACGCGTTTTGCTGGTAAAACGTCGTTCATGGCCCAGCAAAGGCATGTGGGCAATTCCGGGTGGTTTTGTCCATATTGACGAAACGTTAGAAGATGCCGCGTATCGTGAATTGGCCGAGGAAACCCATGTCACTCGTGACCAAGTCTATTTGGAGCAACTCTACACCTTTGGCAATCCCGGTCGTGACCCCCGCACTCGAGTAATTACAGTCGCTTATTTTACCATTGTTAGTGCCGACCAACTTGCCCCACAAGCTGATGATGATGCCACTGATGTAGGCTGGTTTTCGGTTTATGCCCCACCCCCGCTTGCCTTTGATCATGCCCAAATTATCGAATATGCCCTAAAACGATTGCGTTATAAACTGGAATACAGTGCGGTTGGGTTCCAGTTTTTGCCCGAAAAATTCACCCTACGCGAACTGCAAACTGCCTACGAGATAGTACTCGGTACCAAGTTAGACAAGGGCAATTTTCGGAGCAAGCTTCGTAAAGCTAACGTACTAGAAATCGTAGATGGGTACCGTAACACCGGTGGTCGTCCGGCTCGTCTCTATCGTTTTCGTGAAGATGCCGTAGCCGAAGTTAAGACTCGTCGCTTATTCCCATAAATAATCCATAAAAACCATCCGGTAAGGTTACATGTACTGGATGTGAAAAATACTTAAATTATGTAGTGGTCAGCTTGATGTTGAAAACGGAGTGCAACGGGTTTAGCCGTTGCTACAGGCAATGGCTGAACCCATTGCACTCCAACATCATCTTGACCACCACAAAAATACTTAAATTATTCAAAAATTTGTTATTTCATTCATGATCTGACATATTGATAAAACCAAAAGCATTTTTCGACAGGATTAACAAGATTAACAGGATTTTTTTGCTTGTAATCCGGTCAATCCCGTTAATCCTGTCAGATATTGTTTTAGGCATGTTGAAACGATAAACTTCTGATTATTATTGTTGTTGGTCGTTTGTTACTGGTCATCGGTTGTCACTCCATTTTTGCCAACCCACATCATCAATAACCAGCGACTAATAGCTCAGATTAGGACGCAAGGATGCAAACATTAGCTGTGTTAATGGCTGGTGGGGCTGGTACTCGTTTAACCGTTTTGTCCGATAAACGAGCCAAACCCGCAGTCCCTTTCGCCGGTAAATACCGGCTTCTTGATTTTACACTCTCAAACTGCGTTAATTCTGGTATTTATGATGTCGCCATCTTGACCCAATACCGCCCCCATTCGCTTAATGACCATATCGGCATTGGCAAACCGTGGGATTTGGATCGTCAACGGGGTGGGGTTCATCTGCGCCAACCGTATCAAGGCAGTGGCGATGATTTTGACTGGTATCGCGGTACGGCTGATGCTGTCTATCGGAACCTTGATTTTATTCAAGAGAAAAACCCAGAAACTGTCCTCGTTTTGGGGAGTGATCATATTTACAAAATGGATTATCGGCCTATGATGCAATTTCATCAAGACAAAGGGGCTGACCTGACCGTTGGCGTGATGCACATTCCTTTGGAAGAGACCGATCGTTTTGGGATTATGACCGCCAATGACGAGATGCGTATCACCGAATTTACCGAAAAGCCAGCCAAGCGTGACAAAGGAACTCTGGCCTCTATGGGTATCTATATCTTTAATACTCAAAAAATGGTTGACCGTCTATCCGAAGGTGAGGATGGCCGTTCTCGAATTGACTTTGGTCACGATGTTATTCCGAGCATGATTAGCGAGGATAATGTTTTTGCTTACGAGTTTGACGGTTACTGGGTTGATGTCGGAACGCTACAGTCATTCTGGGAGACCAATCTGGCGCTGGCTGACCCAGATGAAAGAGATGTACTAAATCTGCATGACCCGGACTGGGTGATCCATACCCGTAGTGAAGAGCGTCCACCTGTTAAGCTGGGGCCGCAAGCGCAAGTCAAAAAGAGTCTGCTCTCTAACGGTTGTGTCATTCGAGGTCAGGTTGAAAACTCTGTCCTGTCACCGGGCGTTTATGTCTCACCGGGCGCGGTGGTTAAAAATTCGGTAGTGATTAACGATGTCTGGATTGGCTCCGGTGCAGTTTTAGACCGAGTGATTGTTGATGAAGGCGCGGTGATTGGAGCAAACACTCAACTCGGGTATGGTGATGATAACGATACCGTCAATAAAAAATTGTCTGACAGAATGACCACCGGTATCACCGTGGTTGGCTCCAAAGCCCATGTTCCAGCAGGTATAAAAGTTGGTCGTAACGTTCTCATCGGTTCCGACCGCTCAGAATCAGATTTTCCGGGAACAGACATCGCAAGTGGGGAGACGGTTTAACCGATAGACACAAGATGGTAGATCGATTTATCTATCATTTTTTGCCTATTCATATAACATTATGAAAACATTAGTCATGATTATGGCAGGTGGGGCCAGCGAAGAACTCAGCGTCCTCACCCAAGTACGAGCCGAACCGGCTATCCCATTTGGGGGTAAATTTCGGATTATTGATTTTTCCTTGTCAAACTGCGTCAATTCGGGGTTGTACGATGTGGCTCTGCTGACTCAATATATGCCCCGTTCCTTAAACGACCATGTTGGTATTGGCAAACCGTGGGATTTAGACCGCTCGCAGGGTGGTTTGCGTCTGTTACAACCCTTTTTGGGGCCAAACAGTACTGGTTGGCAAAGTGGTACTGCTGATGCAGTACGTAAAAACTTGGATTTTGTGTATGAAAAACGGGTTGATAATGTCCTTGTTTTAGCGGGTGACCATATCTACAAAATGGATTATCGCGACATGCTCGATTCTCATCAGGAATCTGGAGCCGATGTGACCATTGCCGTGCGGCGAGTCACTCCCTTTGAGACCCATCGCTTTGGCATTGTCAGCGTTGATGGCAACATGAAGATTACCGATTTTAAAGAAAAGCCCCGTAACTCACGCGAAACTTTAGCTTCGATGGGTATCTACATCTTTAACATGGACGTGTTACCTGACATGTTAAAGGATGAAGAGCTGAAAGATTTTGGATATCATGTCCTACCGGCTATCATTGAGAGCCATAAAGTCCATGCCTATACTTTTGAAGGATATTGGGCCGATGTAGGAACTTTGCAAGCCTATTGGGAATCGAACATGGCTCTGCTGGCTGAGAAACCAGCTTTGGAACTGTATGACCCCGATTGGGTGATTCATACTCGAAGTAAGGAGCAACCGCCGGTAGTGATTGGGTCGGATGCTTCGGTGTCGGGCAACTTCATCTCAAACGGGTGTGTGGTCGATGGTATAGTCGAACGGTCGGTCTTATCGCCCGGCGTGCGCGTGGAAGCGGGCGCAGTGGTCGAAGATTCGGTCATTATGGATAACGTGGTGATTAAAGCCAACGCGGTGGTCAAACGAGCCATTATCGACCGGCGAGTCGTGGTGGGTGAAGGAGTTAAATTTGCTCAAGGTGATGATAACATACCGAACAAAGCTAACCCTAGTCGGCTGAACTCTGGCTTAACCGTGGTTGGTAAGTGGACCCAAATTCCCGCCGGAACCGAAATCGGGCATAATGTAGTAATTCGTCCGGGCTTGAAGGAGTCTGACTTTACAAGTAAAACCATTGAGGCGGGCGAGACGGTTTAGGTCGTACCCAGTAGCCCGCAATGGGTGCAAAATAGAACAGGATGCGCAGGATGTCACTGATTTTTATAGCAAAAAACTAATCAGTGCCATCCTGCACATCCTGTTCTATATCTTGATTACGGTGTACTATACGAGATTAATTTGAAACCGTAACAGTTGACATGGCTGATGTGTCATGCCCGAATGTAGTTATCGGGCAGACATTATAAGTACTATTTCTATAATCAAAAGGGGCTGACCCAGTGGGTCAGCCCCTTTTGATTATACATTCAGGCAAGATTAGTTCAATGCCTAACTTACTTCATTAGTCGTACAAAACCAGCTTGCTCAAAGTGATGGTCATTTGTAAAAACTTGAGTAATCCCATATAGATAATGATCGTGATTCTCAGCCAAATCTGGTACACCTGTGTCGATAGCATGGTGGTGTAGTTGATAGATAGGGGCAACGGGCGCAGAGAGAGATGATTTGTTATCAGGCTGTAATAGCTCTTTCAAAAACTGTAACAATTTGGTTAAATGCTCAACAGAGAGTGATTCGATAAGCGTATAAATTTGTTTTTTTAACATGATTTTTGTGGTCATTTCGATAGTATAAACTGAACCCATCTCGCTGTCAACACCAAACGAGGCCGACTCCAACAGAACTACATAGCTAGTTTTGGTTTTATCGCTATCAGCCATTGCCAAACCCCTCTCCACAATCGTGGGGGTTAGGCAGAACTGTGGTATAATATCAGCAGGTAATCGTGCGATTTAAGGGAGGCGTTTTTATGACCGACAACCAATCACCATTTTCGGGCATGGATCCCTATTTGGAGGGAGACATGTGGCAAGAGTTCCATCAACGGTTAGCTAATCAAATTAGCACCCAACTTTTGCCCAAATTGGCACCTAAATATGTAGCCTTGTTAAACAAACGTTTTACGATCGTTCCATCGGCAGGTTTAGGATTGATGAGCTTTTCCCAAAAACGAGTCTAGGGAGATTCGGGCGGATACTTCGCCTTCGGCTCAGTATGACATGGTTTTCAACATCATCTTGACCATCACACAAAATCAGCTTTGCACTCCTAAAATGAGGTACTATGACCAATACAATCTTTACCCCCCGCCCCTCACAAACACGAATTTTAGAAACATTACTTTCACCCCATGCCCCCAAACGAGTCGGTGTTTCCGCCGCGCCGGGCAGTGGTAAAACCCATATTTTGTCCTACCTCGCCTCCAAACTGGTTGAGCGAGTAGACGACCATCAAGAGGTGTTGGTGGTGACGTTGGTTAATGCCGCCGTCGATAATTTTCGGCGCAAGGTCAACGAGTTTGTGCGGGAGCAAGGGCTACTGCCGGGCTTTAACTATCGAGTCTGCACCCTGCACTCTTTGGCGCATGACATTGTGCGTCAACGTCCGGCTTTGGTCGGTTTGACCGAGGAGTTCACCATTGAGGATGACCGGCGTACCCAACTGATTCTGCGGGATGTTAGCCATGCCTGGCTGGCGAATAATGCCGACAGTATCCTCGACTATCTAAATCCAGAGGTGAACCAAAATCGGGTTTTACGGCGTAATCTGCCCGATTTGGTGTTGGGCATGGCTCAGAACTTTATCAAAAAAGCCAAGGATTTAGGACTGACTCCGCGTCAGGTTGAGGAGCGACTCGGTCCCGACATGTCGTTACCGTTGGCTCGATTAGGGCTAGATATTTACCGCGAATATCAAGCTCGGCTGGCTCGCACAGGAGTCGATTTTGACGATTTGATTCGCCTCGCCGCCCAAGCAATCGAGATTGACCCCGACTATCGGCAACGTCTGCAACAGCAGTGGCCCTACATTTTAGAGGATGAAGCTCAAGATAGTAGTCTGTTGCAGGAAAAGATATTGAGCCAGTTGGCCGGAACGGAAAGTACTTGGGTGCGAGTCGGCGACCCCAATCAGGCGATTTACGAAACCTTTACCACCGCCTCACCCGAAAATCTACGTAACTTTTTACAGGAACCGGATGTGGTCGGCCTAGACATGCCCGAATCGGGGCGTTTTTCGCTCAGTATTATGCAGTTGGCGAATCAACTCATTCACTGGACGATGACCGATCATCCCCATGCCGAGGTGCGTCCCGCCTTAGCACCCCCCTTCATCGAGCCGACTCCGGCTGACGACCCGCAACCAAATCCGCCCGATCTGCCCAAACAGATTCATTTGCGAACCGAGAAATATCAACCGGCGCAGGAGATTAAAACGGTGGTCAAGTCGGTCAAACAGTGGTTGGCAAAAAACCCTACCAAAACCGTCGCTATTCTCGACCCGCGCAACAAACGAGGGGTTGACATTGTGACCGAACTGCGGAAGCTCAACCTACCTTATGTGGAACTGCTCAAAAGTACGACCGCCACCCGTAGCACCGCGGGCGTGTTGGGTAACGTCCTGCGTCATCTGGCCGCGCCGGAGGAGCCGAAACTGTTAGCCACAGTTTTTCGAGTTTGGAAACGGGATATTTGGCAAGACGAGCAGTTGCACCCGATTTTTCGACAGGTTGAGAGTGTTATCAAAAAATGCCCACGCGTGGAGGATTTTCTGTGGCCGCAAGCAGGTCAGGATTGGCTCGATAGTGACATGGTGCGGGAGGTGATTGAGTGGGGGATTACCGAGTTTGACCGTTTTCACCCCGAAGAGCTACCGTTCGAGTCGCCCTTTCCGGTTGAGGATGATATATCGCCCTATAGCTCTGCCGAACAGTCGGCGGTGTATGTGCGGGGACTGTTCACTGAGTTTCGGCAGGTGGTTTGTCGTTGGCAGTCGGCCACGATTTTGCCGATTGACCAACTGGTGTTAACCTTGGCTCAAGACCTGTTCACTCAACCGGCTGATCTGGCATTGTCCCATAAGTTCGCCTTGGTGTTGCATCAATGGGGCATCAAATATCCAGAGTATCGCCTGCCGCAATTTGTCGAAATTTTGGCCGAGGTGGCCCGCAACGAACGAGGTTTTTTGGGCTTTGATGAGGAAACCCTAGACCCCGAACTATTGAAGGGTAAAGTCACCATCGCCACCATGCACCGCGCCAAAGGACTAGAGTGGGATCGGGTTTATCTGATGGGGCTGAACAACTACAGTTTCCCCTCCGGCGATGCGTATGACAGCTACTTTTCCGAAAAATGGTTCATTCGTGACTCGCTCAACATGGAAGCCGAGACTCTGGCTCAGTTGGAGGCGTTGGTTAAGGAAGATGACTCGGCCCTCCCCCTAACCCCCTCCCTTTGGGAGGGGGAACTGGCCTCCCTCCCTCTGCCCTCATTCGAGGACAGGCTAATCTCCTCATCTTACGTAGAGGGCGAGGCCACCCAACAGGCCAGAATCGATCTGGTCAAAGAGCGGTTGCGTCTGCTCTTTGTCGGCATTACCCGCGCCCGGCAGGAGTTGGTGATTACTTGGAACATGGGTCGCCAAATGCCCAACCGGCCCGATAATCAACCCGCGTTGCCGTATATCGCCCTGCAAAGTTGGTGGCGGACATACAATGAAGAATTGAGAATGAAGAATTAAAAATTATGACCTTACCTAACGATTTTCAGTTTAGCCAAGCGAGTTTACAAGATTATAAGAGTTGTCCCCGTCGGTTTAAGTTGCGCTATCTTGACCGTTTACGTTGGCCGGCCATCGAGTCGGAGCCGGTGCAGGAGGCCGAGCGATTGGCCCGATTGGGGACGAGTTTCCATCAACTGGTACGTCAGCATGTCGATTATCAGACTCTGCCCGACCCGCAGGTCGATGTGGAGGCGATACTGGCCGAGACCCTACAGCATGACGAAACCGGCTTGTTGGCGGACTGGTGGCGTAGCTATTTGACCCACCAACCGCCACAATTGGCTGGGGCGACAGTCTACCCAGAAATTACCTTTTCTACCCCTTTACATGGACATCGAATTGTGGCTCGGTTTGACCTGCTGGCCGTTCAACCGGACGGTCAGTTTGTGATTATCGACTGGAAAACCTCGCAAAAAAAGCCACCCCGTTATCGTTTGGCGGATAGATTCCAGACCTACGTGTATCCTTATGTGTTTGCTAAAGCAGGCACAGCCTTTAATGATGGTCAGCCGATAAAACCGGATCGTATCAGCCTGATATACTGGTATCCGGTGGAGCCAGAACAGCCGGAGATATTCCGTTACAGTATCGACCTGTTCGAGCGGGATGAGCGGATTATCGGGCAGATGATTACCCGTGTGCAAAAAGCGACATCCCAGAATGATTTCCCCATGGTCGAGAACCCACGACCATGTAGCTACTGCGTCTATCGCTCCTTGTGCGAGCGGGGCGATAAGGCTGGCCCGCTCATCGAGATGGAGGCCGAGGTCGAAGATAGTCTCGACTTGGAGAGCCTCGACTGGGATCAGATTGCTGAGATTCAGTTTTGAGGAAAGATCAGCAAAAAGAGCGTCCGCAATATTGGACGCTCTTTTTGAGTAAAAGTTCAGTAAAACTGTGGTGGTCAAGATGATGTTGAAAACATGTCATACTGAGCCGAAGGCGAAGTATCCACTCGAATCTTCTTAGATTCGGGTGAGACAGGCCCTTCGCAAAAGACGCTCAGGGTGACATGAACATTTTCAACATCAATCTGACCACTACAAAAAGCTGACGCTAACGGAATCTTTGGGCGAGCAAGACTACAACAGATTTGGGGATTTAACGGATAAAAACCTCCCCGATAACGGACTGATTACATTCAAATTCGGTTAATTCGTGTCATCGAGAACCAATCCGTTTCTTCCAATTATCCGTTGTAGTCCTGTTTTCAACTGAACCAAAGAAAAAGTTAGGGTGAGACAAAAAGTTCAGTAAAACCGCCCTAGAAACCCGATTTCTTTGAGAAATCGGGTTTCTGACGTTTCTTCTGGCGAGTTCACTGAATGTTTACGAAATCTCTATAAACAAAAACCCCGCCATCATCGACGAGGTTATGTTTTGTAGTTATTTTAGATTTTTTGTGGTGGTCAAGATAATGTTGGAGTGCAATGGGTTCAGCCATTGCTTTTGGCAACGGCTAAACCCGTTGCACTCCATTTTCAACATCAAGCTGACCATTACATTATTTTAGATTTTTCAGGAATAGTTAAATGTTAACCCACAAATGTAACTTATGTCCTTCTGAAACATCTTCCCAACGAATAGCCAAAATATCGAGTTCGATTCGACCACCTTCCCCATCTGGAAAATCAAGTTTGGCTAGGCGACCTTCTCGCCATGCTTCTTCACAACGATCAACCATTTTGGGGCCATCAAAGGTTCTCATTTCACATAAAGCCACATCTCTATTAAGATGACTTTCTAATACACCTAATGACCAATTATTATTCACTTCTCGGAAGTCTGGGGGTGGCCCTTCAACAATTGTAATATAAGCTGGGTCTTGATTTGCTTGCATCTGCATGATTTGACAACACCTTTCTATAATTTAGATTATCTCAAGCGATTAAAATTATGTTATATTCTACACGAGATTGGGGTAGGTTGCCAATTTGTTGTGTTAGAAACATGTTAGAAATTATGGCTTATACTGAAAACTTGTAGTGGTCAGCTTGATGTTGAAAATGTTCATGTCACCCTGAGCGCTTTTTGCGAAGGGTCTCTCTTACCCGAATCTAGGGAGATTCGGGCGGATACTTCGCCTTCGGCTCAGTATGACATAGTTTTCAACATCATCTTGACCACCACACTTATACTGAAAACTCCTTAAGGTAACCACTCGATACCACTAAAATCTGGTTTGCGTTTTTCTAAAAAGGCGTTGCGACCTTCTTTCGCTTCTTCGGTCATATATGCCAAGCGCGTAGCCTCACCAGCAAATACTTGTTGACCAACCATGCCGTCATCAGTCAGATTAAAGGCAAATTTGAGCATTTTGATAGAGGTGGGTGATTTCTCTAAAATCTCTAAAGCCCATTGATAAGCCGTATCCTCGAGTTCGTCATGAGGAATAACCGCGTTAACCATGCCCATCTCATAAGCCTCTTGAGCCGAGTAGCTGCGACCTAGAAAGAAAATTTCGCGAGCACGTTTTTGTCCGACCATTTTGGCAAGATAGGCCGAGCCATAGCCCGCGTCAAAACTGGTAACATCGGCATCAGTTTGTTTGAAAATGGCATGTTCTTTGCTGGCCAAGGTTAAATCGCTAACCACATGCAAGCTATGTCCTCCACCAACAGCCCAGCCCGGCACAACGGCTATCACCACTTTGGGCATAAAGCGCATTATACGTTGCACCTCTAAAATGTTTAGGCGGGGCATACCATCATCATCTTCATACCCTTGCGGGCCGCGTGAACGCTGGTCGCCACCGCTACAAAAGGCATAAACACCATCTTTGGGAGATGGCCCTTCACCAGAGAGCAAAACCACGCCAATCGAGGTGTCTTCACGGGCATCCACAAAGGCCTCAAAGAGTTCGCCGACGGTTCTGGGTCTAAAGGCGTTACGCACTTCGGGACGGTTAAAGGCGATGCGTGCCACGCCGCCACATTTTTTGTAGGTAATGTCTTGATATTCTTTAATCGTTTGCCAATTTGGTTTCTTCATTATGTTATCACTCCAATTATTTATTATGAAAATCCTGCGGATTAAAGGTCTGTTTCCATGTCTAATCGCAGTATAGCCTCCATTGTACCAGATTCCTCACTTACCAAAAAATCAGTTGATTTGGCGATTGATTGGGCCGGATATACAATGGAGTACGTGACTCGTGATGCGTGATGCGTGATGAGCATGCCTCCTGCGAGGTGCGAAGCTCCTCGCAGGTGTTTATCTGGGACATCGTTTCAAACACCTCCGAGGAGAAAAACACACCTCGAAGGTGAGTGTACCAGTCATTAAATTCTATCATCCTTGAAATTCTGCTCTAAACAGGGCACAATAAGAGCAGAATTACAGGGATAGAAGAATTACACCCATTAGACAAGACACCTACGAGGAACTTCGTACCTCGTAGGAGAACGAGTCTGCCTCCTGCTACGTGCCCGAATGGGTAGAGGTGCGAAGTTCCTCGCAGGTGTTTAGCTGGGACATTGTTTCAAACACCAACACCTCACACCTCCGAGGAGAAAAACACACCTCGGAGGAGGGTGCACCAGTCATTAAATTCTATCATCCTTGAAATTCTGCTCTAAACAGGGCACAATAAGAGCAGAATTACAGGGATAGAAGAATTACACCCATTAGACAAGACACCTACGAGGAACTTCGTACCTCGTAGGAGAACGAGTCTGCCTCCTGCTACGTGCCCGAATGGGTAGAGGTGCGAAGTTCCTCGTAGGTGTTTAGCTGGGACATTGTTTCAAACACCTTCGAGGAGAAAAACACACCTCGGAGGAGAGTGTACCAGTCATTAAATTCTATCATCCTTGAAATTCTGCTCTAAACAGGGCACAATAAGAGCAGAATTACAGGGATAGGAGAATTACACCCATTAGACAAGACACCGAGGAACTTCGTACCTCGTAGGAGAACGAGTCTGCCTCCTGCGAGGTGCGTAGCTCCTCGCAGGTGTTGATCTACCCCAGACCTACCTACTGCTTTGAAACTGACTCGATTCAACGTATAATGCCATCTAACTGAATTTCAGGAAATAATTGTCATGAATCCAACTAATTTTATAAAGGTGTTAGATAATTATGGTAACTGATACAGAAATAAAAATAAAAGGGATTGAAGCACTTGTTTTGGCTTTAGGAGAACTTCATGCCGAACGGTTTATTTCTCTGATCTTGCGCGAACCATTCGATTATACCCTCTGGCAAAGGAATTTGTGGCAAACCAAGTCAGTAAGTGACTTGAGCCGTGAGGCTATGGCATATCGCAGGCAGTCTAAAATAACAGGATAACCAATTTTTGTATGCTTGTAACTCCTAACCGTCTACCCTACCTCTGCCTAGCCCTCATTATTCTGCTGGCGGGCGGACTGTACCTTACAAATCCGGTGGTCTTGGCGACCCCGTTATATCAAGAAACACCAGTCTGGACAGTTGAGGGCGCACAATCGGAGGCGCAGTTAGGCTGGTCGGTCAACAGCGCGGGCGACGTGAATGGCGACGGTTATATCGACGTGGTCATCTCGGCCAATGGGTACGACGCGGGGTTGGGTCGTCAGCAAGGCCGCATCTACCTGTACTACGGCTCGCCCAACGGACTGTCTGAAACACCGGACTGGCTCATGGACGGCACACAGATTGGGCGTGAGTTTGGCAACGCGGTCAGCACCGCGGGGGATGTCAACGCCGACGGGTTTGCCGATTTGATTGTGGCCGCCAATCGGTACGACGCGCCCACCGAGAAGGAGGCCGGACAGGTCTATCTCTATTACGGCTCGACGGACGGACTGCCCGACACGCCAGCATGGATCATGACCCAAGCGCGGGGGCAAGCTCGTTTCGGCTCGGCGGTGGGTACGGCGGGCGATGTGAACGGTGATGGCTATAGCGACATCATCGTCGGAGCCAACAAATACAGCGGCTCCGAGGGGTACGAAGAAGAGGGGCGAGTTTTCCTTTATTATGGCTCACCTGACGGAGCCGGTCAGAATGCGGCATGGAGCGCGGCGGGTAAAGAGGCCGGACTCCAGTTCGGTAGCAGTGTCGGCACTGCGGGCGATGTGAACGGCGACGGTTTTGCCGATATGATTATCGGAGCGCGGGGCGACATGGGGCAGGTGCAGGTCTATCATGGCTCGGCTACCGGACTCAGCTTCTCGCCCGATTGGCAGGTCGAGGGGAAACAGCGTCAGGCTAACTTTGGCGGCAGTGTTAGCACTGCGGGGGATGTGAACGGAGACGGGTACAGCGACGTGATTATCGGCAGTAGTCGCTATGACCACAAAGGCCAAAACGTCGGGCGAGCTTACCTCTATCTGGGGTCGGCGGATGGACTGTCTGACACGCCCAGTTGGATCACCACCGGCGAGCGAGAGAATGGGCAGTTGGGCTTTGCTGTCGGTACCAGTGTTGACATGAATCGAGATGGGTATAGCGACCTGATTATCAGCCAGCCGTTTGGCACCGAACCGGCTCAAGTTTTGGTCTATCATGGCGGGCCGACCGGAGTCAGCCCCGCCCCGAGTTGGGTGCTAGAAAGTGACCAAGCCGATAGCTGGTTTGGCTTTGCTCTCAGCCCGATTGGTGACGTGAACGGCGACGATTGTAGCGACATCGTGGTCAGCGCGGTGCGCCACACCGCCGTTTTGACCCATGAGGGTCAGTCACTCGTTTATTATGGACAACCATGCCCCCCATCGGAGCCTTCTCGGACGGGTATTGTTCCCCTGACCAAAACCTTAACCGCCCAAACGGTGCAACTGTATACCATCGTGCGGAATCCGTTGGGGCGCACGCAGGTTAAGCTAGAATGGGAACTGAATCCGATTGGCACCCTGACTAGCACCCAACTGGTGAGCATGAGCGGTCAAAGTCCGCACTGGGTTGATGTAACTCAGCGGGAACAACTAATTGTCGAGCAAGTTGATCTCTTGCCCGATGTGGATTATCGGGGGCAAATACGCCTGCGCTATCAGCCCAACAACCGCATCGGCCAAACGGTCGGGCGTTGGGAATCGGTTACATGGGGCGACCAAGATTCGACCACTCTGTTGGCCGACCCGCTTGAGCCGTTGGCGCTTAACAGTACCCCCCTGCCGACCCTCTTGGCGGGCACAACCATCCCTAGCTCGACACAGACTGGCACACCCTCACCCACCGCCAGCCCATCCAACACCCCGACCGAAACCAGCACCCCCTCCGCAACGCCAACTTTCACCCCATCACCAACGAAAACCTTCACGCCGACCGCAACCAATACGGCAACAAATACACCGACATTCACCCCAACTCCGACTAAAACCTATACACCCACTCCATTGCCGACCGCAACCAACACGGCGACGAATACCCCAACTTTCACCCCGACTCCGACCAAAACTAATACCCCGACTCCATTGCCGACCGCAACCAACACACCTACCACTACCCCGACCCCCACGCCCACGCCGACCAAAACTCACACCCCGAC
>JAUCGA010000074.1 GCA_030377865.1 Anaerolineales bacterium HSG25
GAATTTAATCAGTTTGGGAGATTTATTTCCTTGGAAATCCCTTAAGCAGGTTTTCCGTTTAAGACGCTGATTTCAATCAGCGGTCATCAGCGGTCAAATGCACAAGTTAAAAAAATCTCATTCCTACCATTATAAATTGGGTCAGGTAAAATACCAAACCTTGCCGATAACCAAAAAGTGCTTTGCTTCAATCTCCAAGATTGAGGCGAATTTTTCAAATGAGGATTCATGGTGCATACTATTCGTAAATATTCAGTGAACTCGCCAGAAAGAGTGTCAGAAACCCGATTTCTTAAAAAAATAGGGTTTCTAGGGCTACTTTACTGAACTTTTACCACTATTCGACCTAAATGAACCAAAAGGTGATATAACCATGCAAGATAAACAACATCATGAATTAGAATATATTGATAACCATTGGTGGTTTGCCAGCCGTACCCGTGCCCTAAACTGCCTGATGCGGCAGGTAATTCCGGCATCGTCTGGCCTACGCTTGTTAGATATTGGCTGTGGCGGTGGCAACATGATCCACCATTTAGCTGAATATGGCGAGGTAGTTGGTTTGGAGATTGATGCTCGGCCAGTGAAAGTAGCTAACGAGCGAGGGTATAACGTGCAACAGTTTGATGCGACTTATCCCATGCCCTATACCGACCATAGTTTTGATGCGATTACCGCTCTCGACGTGATTGAACACAACGAGGACGACATGGCGATTTTGCGAGATAGCTATCGACTGTTAAAGCCGGGCGGATATATAATCATCACCGTGCCGGCCTTTATGTTTTTGTGGAGCCACAACGATGATATCAACGCTCATGTGCGACGCTACACCGCAGGCGAGTTGGATCGGAAATTGCAAGAAACGGGCTTTGATGTTTGGCGCATTAGTTACAACAACTTTTTTGTATTTCCTCTCGCCGCTGTTTTGCTGACCTTACGTCGTACCGGCGAGGCCAAGCCCGATTTAGCGTCTCATCATGTTGATGAGGACGAGTATCAGGTCGAGATGGAACCCGCTTCACCCTTGGTCAACACCATTTTGACCGGAGTCGGCCAAGTTGAAGCCGAGTTGATTGAACGCGTCAATCTGCCGGTCGGCACCTCACTGATTGCGATTGCCCGAAAACCATTGGGCTAAGAACACAACAGCGAATTTGTGAAAAGAACGAATGTAAATATTCAGTAAACTCGCTAGAAAGAGCGTCAGAAACCCGATTTCTCAGAGAAATCAGGTTTCTAGGGCGGTTTTACTGAACTTTTACGAACGAATTGTATGGTGTGGCAATATATTTGTTCCTTTCTAAAATTCGTTGTTGTGTTGGCCGAAACGAAGACCATAGCCCTATTTTGTATTGTCATGAGCTTCCCTTTGTGTGTTTTAGTTGGACAATCGTTTATTGAGGATATTTACCCGGAATTTTCCTGTAAAAATCCTGTATCTTTGCTATATCGGCCTCAACATCATCTCCGGGGATAATCAGTTCGGCCACCCCGACCACTTTGCGTTCATAATCTAAATAGGTGGGCAAAATAGGAACACCAGCCTCTTTTGCGATAAAGTAAAAGCCAGTTTTCCACTTTTTGACCTTTTTGCGAGTTCCTTCTGGTGGAATCAGTACAACCAGTTGCTCTCTTTGATTAAACTGGTCAACCATCTGAGCCACAACCCCATGCGGCGCGTTACGCTCAATAGGAATCCCGCCCAAAGCTCGCATAAACCAGCCGTAAGGCCACTTAAATAGGGTATGTTTGCCCATCCAGTATGACTTTAACCCTACCGAGAAAATAAAGGAGATAGCATATATAAAATCCCAATTTGAGGTGTGAGGGCCGCCTAAAGCTACAAATTTAGGGATATTAGGTAGCTCACCCTCAATACGCCAGCCCGTAACAAAAAGGATTAATCGCCCCACCATTTTGGTGAAAGGGTTATTACTCTTAGGGAGTTTATCGCTCAAAGGCGGGATACTCATCTAATATCTCCTTGGTTAAACGAATTTTATCTTCGTTGGTTCGCATAATGGTGTTTGTCACCTGCACCGTCAATCCCATGCTGACCAGTTCTGCCGTATAATCAGCGTCTATCGTATCAATGACCCAGCCGGTCAGCACATCACGCAGATGACGAGCCACCCCCACCGGCGACACTTCCAACCCTAATTCGGCCATCATCTTAGCCGCCGGCCCTTTGATGGCCGCGCCCCCCACAATCGGCGATACGCCAACCTTGGGGCAATTGGCTTCCATCAATAAGGCCCGCATGGTCGGCACTGCCAAAATCGGGTCGATACTTAGCAGTGGATTACTCGGACAGACGATAATCAGGTCAGCCTGTTGAATGGTGCTAACGGCTGAGGGCAACGGCTCGGCTTGCTCGGCTCCGGCAAAGGTCAAACCGGTCACCATCGGCTCACTACGCCGCTTGACGAAATATTCCTGAAACGGTAATATCCCTTCTGATGTATCGACCAGCGTCCGTACCGGCTGATTGCTCATCGGCAGAACCGTACAGCCGATACTGAGTCGGTCACACAACTCAGCCGTGACTTCATTCAGCGATTGACCGGCTCGGAGCCATTCGGTGCGGAGTAGGTGGGTTGCTAAATCTTGGTCACCCAAATCAAACCAATCCGGCCCACCATAACGGCGCATGGCCTGCATCAGGCCCCAACTTTCATCTTGTACCCCCCAGCCCGTCTGCGGATTGGCTAACTCGGCCAAGGTGTACATGACCGTATCTAAATCGGGCGAAATATGGAGGCCGAGATGCTCAAAATCGTCACCGGTGTTGATGATGAGGGTCAGCTTATCAGCCGGAACGGTTTTGTATAGCCCGTAGGCCAACTTTGCCCCACCGACTCCGCCAGCTAAGGCTACAATATTGGGAATGTTGTTATTTGTCATGGATTCTCTCTAACTGATTTGGAACATGTTCAATTATCAAAAATTTGTCGTTTCAGTCATACTGACATAATCAAAAGTATTTTTTTGGTAGAATTGACATGGTTACAGGTAAAAAATCCTGTCAATCTTGTTAATCCTGTCAGATATTATTTTAGCTATGTTGAAATGATAAACTTCTGAATTATAACCGATATTGGCAGGTTTGGCCTAATTGGGTTTGCATAACCAAGATAGACAAAACCGCCCAATAGGAGTAAAGTGTATTATCTTTGCATGCTTAAAATTGTGAGTTGCGACTGGAAGCGCAGACATCCTTGTCTGCCTGTTTGCAGGCTAGGAAGCCTGCGCTCCCAGCCATCCGCATCCGTAATTTTGGTAAATATTTAGTGAACTTGCCAGAAAGAGTGTCAGAAACCCGATTTCTTAAAGAAATCGGGTTTCTAGGGCTACTTTACTGAACTTTTACTAATTTTGAACACCCAATTTTAGCTGTGCAAAAACAGTACTCATTCTTTTGATAAGTAAAGGTAACTGATTTACGGCTGACGGTTGACACAATCGCCAATCGCCAATCGTAAAGCACAATCATCAATCTTTTGATTCGTCCTCGACACCGTGTTGAAGATACGCAGGAACAAGTACCCGTCACCCGAGAACGGCTGGCCGGTTATCTGCGACTATTACAGTATGTACGTCCTTATACGGGGCGTATGATTTTGGCTCTGACTGCCTTAACCGTTGGCACCAGTTTAGGGTTACTCCTCCCTCTTGTCATTCGGGGGGTGGTTGATGTTGTCTTTTTCGAGAAAGACATGGCTCTCGTAAACAGGCTAACTATGTTTTTGGTGATAATTTTTATGGTACAGGGAGTCACCAGTTTTATCAATCGCTATAACATCGCCTACGTGGGCGAGCGAGTTGTGGCCGATTTACGGAACGAACTTTACAGCCATCTTATGCGGCTGTCGCTCCGGTATTTTGCTGATACGCGCACTGGCGAAATCGTCTCTCGAGTGACCAACGATGTGACCATCCTGCAAAGCGCGGTCACTCAGAATCTGGTCACACTTTTACAACAGGCCATGATGCTAATTGGCGGCACATTTTTTCTATTTTGGTTAGACTGGCAGTTGACCGCAGTTATTTTAGGTGGGATTCCGGTGGTTACGCTGACTATGGTCTATTTAGGGCGCAAAATTCGCCGCGCGGCCACCCAAGTACAGGATTATCTGGCCGAAGCCTCTGGCGTGCTTGATGAGAGTATCGGCGGTATTCGCATAGTGAAATCGTTTGCTCGTGAGGAGTATGAGATTGAGCGTTTTGGTAGTAAAATCGAACAGACATTTGAGGCGGCCATGTATCGAGCCAAAATATCGGCTATTTTGGCCCCGATTATCGGCTTTATGGCCTTTATGTCGATTACTGTTACGATATGGTTTGGCAGTTATCAGGTTTTACAAGGTCGGCTCTCGCCGGGGGAGTTGGTGGCCTACCTGTTTTATACCATGATGGTTGGCGGCCCGATTGCCGCGCTCTCTGGGTTGTACAGCCAGTTTCAGTCAGCCTTGGGAGCCACTCAACGCCTGTTTGAACTACTCGACCTTTTGCCCGATATTACCGACAAACCGAACGCACCGGTCCTGCCCCATATTATTGGCAATGTCTCGTTTGAGCAGGTCAGTTTTCAGTATGATTCCAGCATGCCCATTCTCCACGACATCGACCTACAGATTACTCCCGGACAGGTGGTCGCTTTGGTCGGGCCAAGCGGATCTGGCAAAAGTACCTTAGTCAACCTTGTGCCTCGTTTTTACGATGTGACCGCCGGACGTATCCTGATTGACGGGCATGATATTCGAACCGTGACCAATGTCAGCCTGCGCGAGCAGATTGGCATTGTACCCCAAGACGCGGCCACCTTCTCCGGCTCGATTGCCGAGAATATCCGATACGGCAACCTATCTGCGACCCAAGCCGAGATTGAATCTGCCGCTCACGCCGCCAACGCCCATGAGTTTATCAGCAAAACGCCTAACGGATACGAAACACTTGTCGGCGAGCGGGGCATCAAGTTGAGTGGGGGACAGCGGCAACGGGTCGCCATTGCCCGAGCAATTCTGAAAGACCCGCGTATCCTCATTTTGGATGAAGCCACCTCCTCGCTTGATAGTGAGTCGGAACGACTGGTACAAGATGCCCTAGAACGGCTCATGCAGTCACGCACTACCTTTGTCATTGCTCACCGTCTCAGCACCATCACCAATGCCGACTGGATTGTCGTCCTCGAAGAGGGGCATATTGTGGAGCAGGGTCAGCATGACGAGTTGCTGGCCTTGCCCGATGGCCTGTATCGTAAGTTTCATGCCATGCAGTTTCAGTTTGAGGCAAGAATCTCGTAGTGTGACAGACCTTGTTCATGAAGCAATTGAACAGTATTTGCATAAATGGCAACTTGCTCAAGAAATTTCTGCTTATGAACGTCTGTATCCTGAGTTGCGAGAAAAGCATCTAGGTCAATGGGTTGCTTTGCATAATCAACAACTGGGACGAAGTGTCTAGTATCCGCTGAGATCGGGAATAAAATATTGGGACAAAAAGGAGTGTCAAAATTCTATTTTGACTAGCAAGAATATAATTCTTGCACTCCTCTCAGCCCGTAAATACCTGTTTTAGTTATTGCCGAACAACTCTAATTGCAGTCGACAGGGTTTGTCGCATCTATTTCAATGGGTGCGATGAACTCGATTAAATCGAGTGCTGTGAACCTTGCGTACCAATCTCAGGCGGTATAAAATACCTAACCTGATGCCTATTGTCGTTATGCCTGCCCTCGATTGCCCGATTACGATGTTCAGTGGCACTCAATATCCTCGTACCGACAACGAAAATCTACAGGCTTGGCAAGCGCTAACCTCTGCCAGATTCACCTTACACATGTTTTCTGGAGGGTATTTTTCCCGTGGGATGATCCGGCTCCGTTTTTGGCACGGCTATCGGCAGTGCTTAGGGAGACACTGTAGTAATCTCACCGATATTAATCGCTTGTTCGGGTAAAATACGGCTCTCGTCTCCTCCGATGATGGTTGCTCGTGCGCCGGTTTGGGGGTCATACAGCCCCATCTTGATTTGATACGTCCCCGCCGGAACGGTTGACAAATCCAGCGGGTGGGGGTCGATGATGATTTCGCCCGCATCCCACAAATCGGTGGGATAGTCGCCCTGTAATGGTGGGGTATCGAATCCAGCGACCATGCTGTTTCCCTGCCACAACTGAATAAACACGGTGTAGGCGATGGCTGGTCGGCCTTGCGCTCCCCAGTTGAGGGTCAGTTGGCATGGCTCGGTGTTGGTTTGACATCCCTCAAGCTGATGACTCATCAGTCGAAGTGGGGCTTCAAACTGAGCCATCTGCTCGTCCGGCACCACCGGCCAAACATGGGGAATCACCTTCAACGTAGCTACAGTCGGCGGCGGGCTGTTATCGGCTGAATCGAGCGGCTGAATTCCGGCTCGGTTGGGGTCGTTAAAGTCAAACAGACCAATATTGACGGTCAATCGACTCGGCGTTTGAGTACCGCCATACACCTGTACTGGATAGGTGTCGGCAATAATCTGTCCCGATTCTAGGGTGGAGGTGGGGCGCAGGCCAAGCGCGGGGTAGCTGTTCAACTGTCCGGCTGGTTCGTTCTGTCGTCCAAACAGATGGACAAACACGCTGTAGTTGGTGGTCATGGGGCGTAAGGCTCGCCAGTAGGCGGTCAGGTAAACCCGTTCTCCCGGATACACCATGTCGGTCTCGAGCCGAATCCCGACCAGCTCCATGTCGTTGTTGTAACGCCAATTGAGGCGAGTAATCTCTGCCGGTAGGTCGGCCTCGGTCAAATACGCTGAGGGGATGTACGCCTCGGCTACCACCGTAAAGGGCAGGTAGAGGGCCACTCCAAACATCAGCAAACATAGTCCATAGAGGCCAGTGTAAATCGACTTACGGTCGAATTCTATGTTGAAATCTTTGTCAGTCTGACTTAGCTGTCGCGCCACCCAGACCCCTCCCCATGTCAGCAGGTGCCCGACCATCAGCCAGCCCCAGACCATCACGATAGCTATAGAGCCGAGCGCAGGCAGAAGTTGCCGACCCTGCATGCCCCCTTCAATGGCGACAAGGCGAGTCAGCGAAAAGGCCAGCGCGATTGGAAAAATCAGGTGTAGGAGGAGTGGGGATAGAAGGGGGAGGACAGAACTTCTCCTACGAGGTGTGTCTTTCTCCTCGTAGGTGTTCGTTTCGGCCACCTCGTCGGTGGTTTTCTGTTTCGTCATGCCCCAAAGTAGTCCCCCAATCGTGCCTAACAATCCAATCCGGCTGACGAACCAGTAAAACTGATACACCCATGCCGGAGCCACGATGTTGAGCCAGCCAAAGGTCGCCCAAAATGAGACCTCTCCGGCTCGTAAAATGTCGATGAAGTGACCGAAGCTGATGGGGTCAGGGGTGTCGTTAAAATATATCTCGTATAATTTGGTCTGAAAAAAATCACCGTATAGCTGATAGTTGCGCCAATACCACCATCCGGCCACTAATAAAAAGCTCACCCCGATGATACAGCCGTCCCGCCATAGTAAACGGGCGGCTTGAGACTGCCTCCGGTGCTGAATGGCGGTCAGCAAAAAGGCGACCACAGCTACCAGCCCCACCGACAAGCCGGTCATTTTGGAGAGCGCGGTCAGCCCCAAGGCGAGACCTAAGCCTAAAGCCCGCCAAATGGTGCGATTTGGCCCTCGTAGCACATACCGTTGTGACAGCCAGACCACAATCGCACAAAAAGTCATGTTGGCTGGCTCGTTGGCGACCATGCCAGTAATGAAGGCAAACATAGGCTGGCAAGCGACGAAAAGGGTCACGATGGTGGCAAAGGTGCGGGAGGTTGAATCAAACTCAGACGCGGTGATATAGATGACGACCAGCATGGCAACGCCAAACAACATGCTGTAAAGACGTAGTGTATGCACCGCCAAGGAGAGTCCTTGGTAAGGAAAATTTTCGTTGGGGTGATGTAAATAGAGGTTTTTGTTGCCGGGGTCGAGAGCGTAACCGAGTGAGCCATGCGGGTTTTTGCGCTCTGGCTCAAACTCGTCAAACTCGGTCAGGTCGAACGGTTGCAAAAGGAGCGCGCCGCCGACGTAGTAGAGCGGGGGTTGCTGACCGCCCCATATCCCTTGGCCGGGGAGCATGATTGGCAGACCGTTCCCCTCGGCAATATATTTGACATGGCCGGTGTGAGTCCATTCGTCCGGCCCTTCAAATATCGGCACGATGACGGCGTAACTCAGGCTGAGAAAGAGGTAGACGGTCAAAGCGAGGAAAAGACCAGCATGGTTGAAGCGCTGAATCGATTGGATCATTGTTTACCCTAGACTTGTTACCCGACAACGTTTTTTAGTCTCAACTAAACACAAAAGAATAAGTAACTTTCATTTCTAAGTTGTCACTTTTCACGGAGTGCAAGAATTCCATTCTTGCTGTCAAAATACAATTTTGACACTCCTGTTTTCCTGATCGTTGCGATTATGTAATCGCAACGGGTATTTGGCGGGTATATACCTGCCTATTATGGGTACACTTCTGTTTTTTACAAGTTAGTTCTGAAAACTACTTATCTGACAAGATTAACAAGATTAAAGGCAAAAAATCCTGTCAATCCTGTTAATTCTGTCGAAAATTTTTTATTTAATCAGCATGTCGGGTACTGAGACCCAAGAGGTACTGATTGAAGCAGGACACAATCAGGTGGCCTCAGACCCACACCGCAAAAATCGACTTATCCTGATGCTGAATCTGTTCTTCTCGATAGGTCTTGCTCTTGTTAAAATCGTAAATCAGCAGATACCCCTCTTTCAAAGAGTAACTATCCAGATAGTCGCTCAACTGGTCTAACCCTTCCTCATGATATTGTTGGCCGCGCCATATCTTTAGCTCAACCACATACCGTTTGTTCTGATAGGTAATCACCAGATCCATGCGTCGCTCATGGGAGACATTCGGCTCTTTGAAATCAAAGCCAATCCCGTTGATGATGGAGCGCAGATAGGCCAAAAACAGTAGCCGCCCCTCCCGCTCGATAAATCTGGTATCTCGGTCAGAATAATGCTCCTTCATAAAGGCTTGAAACCGTTGCAAAATCAGGGGCATGTCCAACCCGTTGGCCGTATAAAAGTTCGGCCCGCCAAATCGATTCACCTCGCTATGTTTTTTCTGGATAAACTTAGAGAGCATATAATCATAGATCCGTTGTTCAAAGATACGGTTATGGATCTGACAGTGACCTCGCGATGAGGGGACGATAATTCCATACAGATGGGCCAAGTTAATGATTGGATTGGCAATGGTAAAGGTGATACGCTCTCCATTAATGACAATTTGAAACACGAGGTCATACAGCTCTTCGTTGTTTTCTAAATTCTTGGTCAAACTATCAAATAAGGTGGTCGTGTATGCCTGACCGACAATCATGGCGAAGGCTGTTTCCACATCAGCCAGCGACCAGTTTTTATCGGCTCGTGGGGGCAGAATATCTTCGTCAATAAATTTGCACAGTTTACTAACCAGATAGGGGTAGCCAGAACTGTAGTAGTAGAGCCGCTCGGCCACCGATGCAATATTGATTTCCGCCGCTTTCTCCTGCCCATACTGGGTCAGCATGGTCTCGATTTCTGGAGCGCTGAAACTCAAATCGACCTTGAAATCAACCGCGATATTCCACGGGCTGTTGTAGCCCCCAGAGCCATCAGGTCGGATTTTCTGCTTCAAGGTTTTGATGTCATGCACGCCCGCCAAAATTACTGATTGAAAGGTTGCTTCTCCATCATCTCGATTAAGGTATTTGTTTCGCAATAGTCCTAAAAAGTCTAAGAACAGTTGATTGTTACTGCTTTTATCCACCTCATCAATCATCAACACCCACTGTTTTTCAGGTGACAGTTGTACCAGTTTACTAATAAAACGAGATAGTTCCGGTAAGGTTGTCACGGTTAGGCGGGTTTGTTCAATCGTATCGCTTAGGTCAGGCCAACCTAAAAAAGATAAGCGCTGGGCCAACAGAATCAGAAATTCGTTGATAAAGGCTTTATCGTTTTGATGGGTTTGGTCATCAATTCCCTCAAAGCTGATTCGTAAAGAGAGATAGGCATCTAACCGATTTAAGGCTTTATCTAGCAAAAATAAGGTGGTCGTTTTTCCAAACTGGCGCGGGCGGTTGATGGTGAAATATTCGCCCCAGTCGACCAACTGAATTACTTGTTCTAATTTAGAGGTCGTATCGACCATGTAATGTCGTTTGGGGATACATACTCCGGTATCATTAAATCGTTTTTGCATTGTTGTATTCTCCTAATTTGTTAGGCCAACTTCGTTGGTCAAAAAATACCAAATTCTACTCAGGAAGTCGGCAGAAGGAATCGAGCCAAAATCAAACGCCTCGCACATCTGATACAGGTTCAGATGTACGAGGCTGGCTTGGCTATCAACTTAAGCCGAAATACAGTTGGTTGAGCTTGTCGAAACGCAAATAATCAGTGAACTTGCCAGAAAGAGCGTCAGAAACCCGATTTCTCAAAGAAATCGGGTTTCTAGGGCGGCACTACTGAACTTTTACGTCGAAACCAACGGCCTTCGACAAACTCAGGCTACGTTCTCCCCGAAAAATTGAGTGGATACTGTATTTTAGCTCCGCAAACTCGCCCCCAGTTCCCGCTCTAGCCGTTGCAGAATTTTCTTCTGTTGTTTGGCAACCAGTTTATCGGTCAAAGTGCGAGTCTCATCTTGGAAGGTCAGGCTGTAGGCCAAGCTCTTTTTGCCAGCGCCCAACTTGTCGCCGGTAAAGACATCAAACAGAGTCGCGTCAGCCAGTATCTTGCCGCCGGTCTGCACAATCAACTTTTTGACCTGTTCCGCCGGAATCGTCTCGTCGACCACGATGGCAATATCCTGCTGTACTGCCGGGAATCGAGGCACTGCTTGGGTGCGATGTCCAACCGAAATCTGGTCGAGCAGAAGGTCTAAGTCGAAATCAGCCGCTAAGACAGGTTGTTCATCATCGACCTTAAAGCCATAAGCCTTAACTATCAGCGGATGGAGTTGCCCGAGCAGGCCGATTGCTTTGCCCTTGACTTGCAACTCAGCTACCCGTCCGGGATGATAGGCGTTGTGGTTGGACGGAGCAAAGACCACCGGCCCCAGGTGAAACTCGTCAAGCAGAGCTTCGACAACTCCTTTTAGGTCGTAAAAGTCGATGGCGTTATTGTCAGCGGAGAGCCAGCCACCTTGCTCACGAGCGCCGGTCAAAACGATGGCTAACCGCCGTTGTTCATCCGGTAGCGGCTCGTCTGGATTCTTGTTTGGTAGATAAATTTGCCCGATTTCAAACATTTGTACCATGTTTTGGTGCTTGCTGTTTTCAGTTCCGACGGCCAAAATACTGTTGAGCAGACTGTGCCGCATGGCAACTCGCTCTGGGGTGGAGGGGTTGGCCAGGGTGATGTAGGGTCGCTCGTCAGCCCCAAGCCGAGCCTCATCTTCCGGCGTGGTTAGGCGATAGGTAATGGCCTCTTGCAGACCGACTCGCACCAACAGGTCACGCACTCGTTCCTCTTGTAAGAGCGGTACGTTGTCTCGCTGAGGGGGGAGTTCATCGGCCATTTCTGTAACCGGAATTCGGTCATAGCCATAGATACGGGCAATTTCTTCAACCAAATCGGCTCGACCAATCACCTGCTCATCTGCGCCACCACTGCCAATCGAGGGGATGTCCATGCGATGGTCGGGTACGGTGATACTCAGGGATTGCTCGTTTGTTGTTACCGTAAATTCAAGTGATTCTAAAATTGAGCGAATTTCGTTAAGGCTGAGTTCGATGCCCAAAGCACGAGTTACCTCCGATTGCGGTAACTCAACCACAAACGGTTCTGGTGGATTGGGGTAGTAATCTAATGGTGAACAGCCGATTCTCCCTCCGGCTACTTCCAACATCAACTGCGCTCCTCGCAATGCGCCAACCATCGCCTGCGCCGGAGGGATGCCCCGACTAAAGCGGTAAGCCGCCTCAGAATAAATATTGAGCGCTTGGCTGGTACGCCGGACGTTGATGAAGTTCCATGCCGCGGCCTCGAGCAAGATGTTGGTGCTACTATCACTGACCTCGCTTTCGCCACCGCCCATAACCCCGCCGATACTGAGGTTGCTTTTGGGGTCGGTCACGAGAATCGAATAATCGGGCGTTTTATGGGTCTTGTCATCCAGAGTTAACACCTCTTCATCCGGTTCGGCCAAACGAGTAATAATCTTGACCGGCCCGTCAGCCTCATACTCATCCCGCCGCCGACAAAGGACATCCCAGTCAAAGGCATGGTTCGGTTGACCAGTTTCCAACATGACGTAGTTGCTGACATCAACAATGTTGCTGATGGGGCGCATGCCTGCCAACCGGAGTCGCCGTTGCATCCAGTAAGGAGAAGGTTTGACCTCGATACCTTCAATCAAAATCGCCACAAAACGGGGATTCAGTTCGGGGTTGGTCGTTTCGATGTTCAGGGAACCACTCAGGGGCGTGTCGCCGGTGGGCAGAGACAGGTCAGGAAAACGCAGAGTCTGTCCGGTCAACGCGGCTACCTCACGCGCCATGCCGATAATCGAGGCACAGCGGACGAGGTTCGGAGTCAGGTCGATGTCCAAAACTACGTCGCCCCAAATATCAACCAAGGGCGTACCGGGCGCTGATGGCTCCGAGTCGGTCAGAATGATGCCTTCATGGTCGTCGCTCAGGCCCAACTCTTTTTCCGAGCAGAGCATGTGCCGATTCATGATGCCCCGAACCTTGCGCCCTTTCAGCTTCATCTTTTTGCCCGGCTCTTTGCTATGGCCGTCGTACACATAAGCCCCTTCCATTACAAAGGGTGATTTTAGGCCGCGGGCGCTAATGTCGCCCTGACCAATAAACTCAAACAAATTGGGCGCGCCGGTAACGACCACCTCTGGCTCAGTCTGTCCAATATCAACCGTGGCTAGAACTAGTTTGTCCGCGTCGGGGTGTTGCTCAACTTTGAGAACGTGCCCCAGAACCAACTTGTCTCGCTCCCATTCTAAATCAGCGCCTTTTACGCCGACATATTCAATTTTGCCCACCTCCAGACCGGCCAAGGTCAACCGCTCGGCCAATTCCTCGGGCGAGAGGGTTACATCTACATAATCTTTTAACCAACTAATAGGTAATTTCATGAGTTATATCCTAACTTAAGCATTTTTTCGGGAATTACTTTTTTATGAGTGTGTTCGTACAGCCAAATCATCTGTTGTTCGTTCATTATCGGAGGTGGGGGCGCTTCGTCATAGTCAATCGACAACTGATAAAACGCCTCCTCGTATACCGCGCTGACCAGTTTGCTAAAATTCAGGAGGATGTCTGAATCTGGGTATCGAAGCGGCACCGGAACGGTTGGTAGCTCATCTATCAGCCGAATCGGCCATATCCCCATCTCCTCTGACTGTGCTCGAACCATGGTAATTAGGTACGAAAAGTCAGCCAAACGAGGGTGGCTGATTAGGCGTTGTCCGCCCCGTAGCAGGTCAATCTCTAGTAGGTGGACGTTGGCGGTGCGTAGCCATTGCCGTTTTTGCCGGTATTGCTCCAAACCCGGACTCGACTTGTTGATGGGCGACAATATCTCGATACTGGTGACGAGGGTGTTGTTGCTGGCATCACGAATCTCCACATTGACAATCCGAATACGAGGCAAGGGCATGCTATCCTGCGTACTCAATGTCGGAAGCACCTCGGCCACCGTATTTACTCCGCCGGTTGGGGCTGGTACAGGTTTGAGATGGTAAATTTTGAGAAGTTCGACATCGTTGTTACCGCCGCCTAAACTGGCTTGGTCGCCCTGATCCTGCATAGAGATTTCGAGTCGGGCTACATATTTGGGTTGAATTTGGGGCGCTAATGCTTGTCGAATTTTGTTCGCTAAGGCTTGGTGAAAATCGGGCCATAGATAGCCTTCTAAGTATGGGTCCATGCCCGGAAATGGTTTTGTCATGATTTGTGATGTCTGAAACGTGAGGCGTGATCATTGCTCATCACATTTCACGTTTCAGTTCTTGTTTGCACCCACGCCAGCATCTCGTCCGAAAGTTTGGGCGTAGGTGGGTTTTGTTGATAGTCGATGCGATAGCCGTAGCCAATCACCTCGTATAGGTCATGCAAAATTTGGTTGAGAGGGACGGCTATCTCTGCTTCGCCCTCTTGTAACGGAATCGGAAAATCGGGAATCGGATCGGGAATGTTGAACATGTAAACATCCGCCGTCGAGCCACGCCACCCCCGCCGAATGAGAATCCGATAATGGCTCTGTTGATCGGTGGACATGGGCATTGGTTTGCCTGCTCTGAGCAGATCAATTTCAACGAAACTGGTCCAATAGTTTAATGTTTTTAGTCGTTTGGTGATATATTTCTCCCGTCCTCGTTTGTTCAACTTATTCACCGGCGAGAGTAGTTCAATCAGGGTAATCACCTCATTATCTGATGTTCGGTGGATTCTGAGGAACCGGTGTTTCATTTCAATAGGAATGGGTAGCTCTACGGCTAGAGGTTTGATCACAACAGGTTTTACTGCTGTTGCCACACCCGCTCCCGATGGACGATATCCTGTTTTACCCAAGATAATACCATCAGGGATGCCAACCTTCGTTTCATTATCATGTCCATTCGTCGGAGGTGTAACCGTTAAATGGGTTAGCTCCTCAATTTCAATATGATAGTTTGGTCGTAATTGCGGAGCTAGAAACTCTTGTATTTTTACAATTAACTGAGTATGAACTTGTTTCCATATCCAAGGGGCTTCTAAGTATGGATCCATGCCCGGAAAGGGTGATTGTTGCATAATTAACCTCCATAAAATTGGTCATATATTACATGCATCTTGATTGACTGAAATAATTACTGATAATTTGGTGATGAAGCGTTGCTTGGGGCTGAATTAGTTGAGCCGTTTGGCCTAATTCGACGACGACGGTTCCGGCGCAGGGGCAACCTGTTGTAGAACTGAAAAAATTAGATGTATCATCGAATTGTTGTCGCACAACTTCTCTTTTTGGGATATTTTCCGCACACAATTTCGTGACCTGAGTACACAACAGGCGTGTTTGCGAGCGTTTGGCGATGGCTTGTAAAACGGTTGGGTTAGGATGTTGGTATTTGATACCACTCGTTCCCACAGAGATAACAACAAGTGAGGGATTTACTTCGTTTAGCAAAATACGAGGGTCTGCATTGCGCCATGCCCCATGATGGGGGAATTTGAGGAGGTCACATTGTAAATCAACTACATTTTCTGATAGCTTTTGCCAGCCTCGGTGTTCCAAATCACCTGTTAAAAGGGCACTACTTCCTGCTCCTGATACTTTTAAAACGGCAGAACTATCGTTTAATAGTAAATCATTTAAGTCGGTATATTGTGGATGTAATAACTCAACAACTTCTGCAAGGATACCCTCTATTTGTAACCTAGAGTTACCACGTTTTACACTTAAGTCATCACATAAATCTTTATTAGTTTGCGCCCATTTTCTTAATTTTCCCCAAGTCCGTAAGCGTAGTCGCTTATTTTCGCCTGGATTATCAGAAACATCAGAGTGATTATCATAATCGTTTAGAAGTTTATCTATATCGGATTTAGGGATGCGAGGCCAATTAAAAAAAACAGCTTTGCATTTTATATTAAGTTGTTCCTCGCAATTATTTAACAGTTTAACCACATCTCGGTAATGGTCAAGGTGTAAATGGGTGATAATCAGACCTTGAAGATGTTTGATATTTTGCTGTTCCAAATAGTGCAAAACCAAGTTTGCATTCATACAATCTATGACTATCGCCTCTTGGGTTTCTGGAATGGAAACAACAATTGTGTCACCTTGACCGACATCAAGAAATGCTATTCTTACCGTATATTCTCTGATCATGCTACTTTCTCTAATCCAGGGTGAAATAATCTGCTCAAATCATCAAATAACTCTTTTTCGTCCATGTAACTATATTCCTGTGGATAAAAACGTCCCCATGATATATCCTTTATATTTGTTTGATAAAGAACGTCACGCGGGATAGTAACATCAAACGCAACATTAGGGCGTAATAACCAACCCGGCATTACATCAGAAATTGGTACAGTTTTAGAATCGTTCCAGTCACTTAACCACAATGTAATCGTTCCCTTTTCTGCATTTACTGATTCAACGATCCCACCTGTTTGCCATTTTGCATTAGGGTTAGGTTGCTCATCAAACGACACCGGATGCTCTTCCGCCCACCCGTACTCCTGACACACCCGCTTAAAATGGGGATGATCCGGTTTATCCCAATAATAGACACGGCAGAGACGTTCGAAGGTGGCTCCTTTCTCTTTTGAAAATGCCTCGTCTATCTCATGTAATCGGTATGCCTTTTGAAGAACGGTGTCGATGATTAATTGAGCATCGCTGATAGCCAACGCATCATTTTGTTGAGTTGCTTCTTCAATACTCCTAACGGCATTCGTCAGTTTTTTACATTCTATTTTCGTCAAGGACGGAAATGGAATAGTTTTAATCGCATACCCCGGCAATTTGGGTTGCCGCATGAACTCTATAATCCATGCATTAGCAACCTTCCAATGTAAGACAGCCGCAATAACTTCATCCGTGATATTTTCTTTTTGAAATTGAGGTTTTGGAGAAAACAGCCAAAAATTATCTGATACACAGTAACCTTTACGTTCAATCGCAACTCTGACACGTTGTCCCCAACTTGGGTCATGGTTTGAAGTAAGAATAACCTTTATCCCTAACAAAATGTCTTTATGCTTTAACCTTGGTCTCCAAAATTTATCTGGATATTTTAGAATCTCTTTGGCTTGAGCATTGTAATCAAGAACAAAATCCGTTTTTAATACTTTTCCCGCGTCGTATAGCCAATTAACATCTTTTGGGTAATCTTCTGATGGATAACTAGTACCACTATAAACACCCTTTTGTGTGCCGTTGAAAACATGAAAGAGTTCTTGAAATTCTTTACAACGTCTATGGATTGTGTGCCAGGCATTATCAGTAAGGATAAGCTTATACTCCATTACATGGGTATTCTTGGGTTTACTTTTTCTTTTTGCACGATGTGAGTTTTCATCCCAACTAGCTTGGGTACCAACTCGATGAGATACAGTAAAGTAGCCATCAGTCTTAAATAGTGCTTGAGTGGTATTTTGCACGGTTCGAGTCCTAACGGGTTGATGTTTTATTTGCTTCTTATGAGCAAAAATAACCATTGCCCGCACACCAGCCGAAAATGTATTTTCGGCTAAGTCCCATAGCTCATAAACATTACAACTATCAAGTAACTGTTTTCGTGCTTGTAGACAAGATCGCCCTTCAACTACAAATGATTTTGGCATCAACATAGCAGACCAGCCATTTTCATCCAACTGATTAATAGCATGATAAAAAAATTTGGCCGATACTTCAGGTTGTTGTTTTTTCCGATTACCCCCAAACGGCGGATTCCCGACAATGATATTCGGTCGATTCTGTTGCAACCAATCCCACTGCAACGCGTCCCCTGCATGCACCTGCCAACTATCTGTATGGGTCGATAGCAACAGTCCCAACTTCGCCAATTCTGCGGTAAAGGGGTCAAGGTCATTTCCGTATAAATAGTCACTTAACTTCATACCCTGCATATCACTTAACCGAGACAAGCGCTCATATCCGGCAATTAAAAAACTACCCCAGCCACAGGTCATATCTACCGTGACGCGGTTTTCAGGTCGTAGAAACTCTACCGGAATATTATCCCAAATTCGCCGAGTGAGGTAGAGAGGCGTGTCAAAACGGCCTAGCTCTTTACGGGTTTTGTTGTCATACGCTTGCTTGTAAATTTCGGTTAGCATGGGCGGCACAAATCCGGCATAATTGATTTGTCGTAATCGCTGATAGGCTGGTTCAATCGCAGAAGCATGGGTTTCAAAGGCTTGGATGTCAAAATATTGGCTAAATTTTTGATGGGCTAAGGGTATCAGTTGATTTAACGTACTAGGTATTTGCCCAAAGACACCCGTATCAGCCAAGATAGTTGCCCCCAGAAGTTGAACCACCAATTTATTGGCTTGCGGAATATTGGCCTTTCGTAACGAGTTTATGGCTAGACCAAAATTCTCAGCCAATAACTCACCAGTAACATCAGTCGTCCAAAACGATAATTGGACCGCGTTGATTTGCTGAAATGCTTCTGAAACAAAGTGCGCTCGGCCTTGTTTTACATCAACGATTTTTTGTGGCTTTAAGTCAATTTGATACTCATCCAATACCCGAGACAGATTGTCATAAGCGATATTTTGCTTGACAATTTCAGTCGATAGATTGCCATTGGCTTTGCTGATAAAAAAGTCGAACTGCCCATGCTGGTGTATCAAATGGAATGGGGCGGTGGTATGGAGTAGAGTTTCAGTCACAATATCATTGATAGAGCGGCCATTTTGAGAATTGTAGATGGTAAAACAGGCATGCTCTGGATTACGGGGCAAATCAGGGGCAAACACCACTGAATCGATACTCTCTACCTTATCTTTACGGTAGGAGTAACGATAGTTATTAAAAAATGATTCAGTTGTGTTGAAGCCTATTTTGTTTAGGCTATCGTGAGCGGCTTGATAAGCCTGCTCCGGTAGTCCATTGATAAATTCCACAGTTCAATTACCCTTGCAAACTAAAACATACGTTCTATTAGGAATTATACCCAATTTAACGATTTAAACAACTTCTCAATTCAACAAATACGAGGTCGTATCAAGGTCATCGGCAATCATCTCATACTCCCGCTCCATGTGGAGCAGGCGCAGTTCCATCAGAGTAAATCGCTCCAGAATATGGTTGACGGCTTGGTGGGCCGCGGCCTTATTTTGAGGGAGCTTATCCATCAGTTGAATAGTTTGGTAGTCGATAAATTCATCAACAATGGTTTCGACCACATCGGCATCTGCCCCACTGTTGACGGTCATAACGAGGAGTTTGTAGTCGAGTTTGTGCGCTCGATCCTTAAAGGCCATCAGCGCCAGAATAATCGGTTCGACCACTTCTTCGAGGGTGAACTGATTCTGTCGCCACAAGGGCAGTAAATCGGTAAAACTGTATTGATGTATCATACAATATTAAAATAATTTTTTGACAGGATTAACAGAATTGACAGGATTTTTTGCTTGTAATCCTGTCAATTCTGTTAATCCTGTCAGATTGGTTGTTTTTAGTTCTGATAATATCTATTAAAACTGCTGTAAAAATCGCATATCGTTACCCCAGAAGTAACGAATATCTTCAATACCATGTCGTAACATGGTAATTCGCTCCGGCCCCATGCCGAAGGCGAATCCGCTGAACTCAGTGGGGTCGTAGCCACCATTTCGTAGCACATTGGGGTGAACCATGCCACAGCCTAAAATCTCTAGCCAACCGGCATATTTACAGATTCGGCATCCCTTGCCGTCGCACAAGAAACATTCCACATCCATCTCGGCGGATGGTTCGGTGAAGGGGAAGTGGCTGGCTCGGAAGCGTACTGGACGGCCTTGCCCGTAAAGCCGATTGGTGAAGTTGATGAGCGTGCCTTTCAAATCGCTAAAGCGGATACCGCGCCCCACCGCGAGACCTTCGACCTGATGGAACTGAATCTCGGAGCGGGCGGTAATCTGCTCGTTGCGATAACACATGCCCGGCAAGATGACTCGAATCGGCTCGGGACAGAACTCGCGCATAGCTCGAATTTGACCCGGCGAGGTATGGGTTCGCAGAAGTAGGTCGGGATTGGTGGTATAAAACGTGTCTTGCATTTCGCGAGCCGGATGGTGGGGCGGGAAGTTGAGGAACTGGAAGTTCATCTCGTCTGTTTCCACATCGCGACTGCGGTAAATCTGGAAGCCCATGTCGGCCCAAATCTGGTAGATACGGCGTAGAGTTTGGGTGCTGGGATGCAGTCGCCCGCGTGATAAGGGTCGTCCGGGCAGGGTGACATCAATCGCCCCTTCGGCCATGGACTGTTCCATCTCTGCCGATTTAACCGCGCTCGCTTTTTGCTCGTACGCGGCCTCAAGTGCTTTTTTCAATTGATTGGCTCGCTGTCCAAAGGTTGGACGTTCCTCTTTGGGCAGTTGGCTGACTTGCCGCAACATCAGCGGGATTTGCCCCTTGCGACCAATATATTTGCTGTTCCACGCGCTCAGGGCAGAACTGGTGTCGAGTTGACCCAGCTCTGTTTCAGCCGTTTTGGCGAGGGTTTCTAATTGTTCTAACATAGTTGTCTCCTAGTCTGATATATCTGGCATGTCTGCTCTAAACAATTTTTGCCTACTACAACGATAGACTAAAACGGCGATCCCGTAAAGTGGGTGTTCCGCATTGAAAACGGATCCACATCGCGATACCGTTCCGTTTTAATCGACTTTTGAATCTGTTCGTAAATCTTCTCATCAGTGGTAATCTGTTCACTGAGTTCCTCAATTTTTGCCATGTCTATGCGTTGCAGGTCGTTCAAGACGATTTCTAGTATATCATCATCCAACTCCCCTTGGGCGATGAGTTGTTGTATCGCCTCAAGTTTAATGGCTCGTTTACTCACGGCGAGTTGAAGTTCATCGCGCTCCACCTCCAACTCAATAACCGTATCCCACATCTCCTGTACCATTTTCAGAGCCAGATAGTCTCGGGATTCTTGTTTGTTCATGGGAGACATGTAGTGAAACTCACCTTCGTCAACGGCCATCTCTAACCAAGAGACTTCCGAAGCTCGATCCGATTCTTGAAAGGCGGTCAATAAATCCTGCGCTTCCTTGGTTGGTAGGTGAGCGAGGGTCATGCAAATCTCCTCCAACTGCTGTTGCGAGGTGAGCGGTGAAAACAGTTCTCGTTGGAATCGTTTGTAATCCTCTTCATCATACTCATCAGGGTTTTGAATATCTTTATGTTCGGTCATTGGGGTATCTCCGTTAATTTAGAGCGCCTTGGAACTACCTCGCGCTACAAGTTCGGTCACTATGGGACAATTTAATTCGGTTCTCTGGTAGATTCCGTACAACTCGAAACTGTGCCCTGAATTAGATACTTTGATGAGGCAATTTTCCCGCAAGTTTTAAACTTGCGGGAAAATGATGATACAAACATGACGTTTGCACGGAAAACCCCAAAGAGCCTTTAATTGCAGTAGAGCAAAACTCATCATGAAATCGAAATATAGTCATGTCATTCCCGCATGGTTTTAGCGGGAATCTATTGTTATATCTGTGGATGCCCGATAACTACATTCGGGCATGACATTCTGCGTCCCACATTCAGACGATTTTTGCGCTATTGCCTTTAATTCTTCCACGTGCCCTACTGTACTGTTGGAACTAGGTCGGTGTTTTATGTGTTGACGACTTGTTTGGGGCGAGCTTCTGGGTTTGGTTTTATCTCTCCCCAAATTGTGCCACGCAGTATACCAAATATTTAGATGAAGGGCAATGCAATTGCCCAGTAAATATTCAGTGAACTCGCCAGAAGGAACGTCAGAAACCCGATTTCTTTGAAAAATCGGGTTTCTAGAGCGGTTTTACTGAATTTTTACGAACGGGGACGGCTAGTCAGCCGACACGCCAACTGCTCATTCCAACTTAGTTGATCTCAAAGACTCGGAAGCCCTGATTCCCGAAGCAATATATCACAAACTGTCTGATCTGAGCCTCCGGATACTCCTCCAGCAAGCCCTCCACATAACCAGCTATCTGCTCCGTGTCTTCGGTTTGGAGCTTGAACGCTTCTATCGTACATTTGAATTTTTTCTTCAACTCTGCATTAGAGTAATATTTGAACTCTATCACCCAACGTAGTCCGGCATACTTCTCATGATATTTCCCCACAAATTCTAAATCGCTTTTCCCCTGCGGATAAGAACGTTCTACATTCCAAGTGAACCAATGGGATAGATGCCGACTGCACAGTTCAAAAAAGGTCGTCCGGTAGAAATTCTCATTCACTTGCTGAAATATTGCTTCTGGAAACTGTGAGATATATTGCTCCCAATAGCCAGTGAATAGCTGTTCCAGATCGGGATTGTTGATGAAGGTTTGCATTATCTCTGCATACCGAGTAGAAACATCTATCTGATTCAGTTGATTAAAATACTCCACAAATATCTGGTGAATATTCAGATTTGGCAACCGAAGATAAAAATTATCCTTACGGGTCAACATACCCAAAAAGAAGAAAGATACGGGGAAATAGCTCTCATGAAAAAATTGATTTATATTGAATTTATCCACCAAAAGCATATCATCATAGGCAATCTCGTTGTGTAAGGTCAACTGATTGACAAAGGCTTCCGTTTTCTGTGAATTAGAAGCCGTCAAGCGACGCACCCAAGCTAGGTCGGTCTTTAGATTCAGGTCAGTTAGATGTTCTGGGATGGCTTGGTACTCACAGAATTTTTCAAGAAAATACATTAAAATGGTTGAATTATAGATGAGGTTTTGGCTACCCTTGATAAATTGATAGCCATCGTAATGGTTCTTGATGACCGTGCCAACCTCATCACGGCTGGCCGAGTCAATCTGATAATCCTGATAAACTTTATCCAGCAAGTCATCAACCTCTGTTTGAGTGAAGCCCAGCATCGCTTCAAATTTTGGTCTGAGGGTAAGGTAACTACCCACATTAAAACCGGAGGCCAAATCATCCATGGTTATCGGCAACACGCCGGTGATGAACACATTAGCAATCGCCCCAGTCTTGCGACCTTCTTTCAGGGTTTTGAAGAAGGTCTTGAAAAAACTGTCATCGGCCATTAAGTGTTTATACAGTTGATCCTTGTTGGTCTTGATTAATTGGTTGGCAAAGCTATCATACTCATCTATAATGACATACAGTTGAGGAAGGGTACTAAAAGGTATTGCATCTAGAATTCGTTGTAAATTCTCTGTGGCTGATAAATTACTATCAACTATAATTTTGTCTTGCAACCAAGATTTTGCCCTGTCAATCATTGAACCTAGCTTCAAATTACAGACAAAGTTGAAATGACGTTCAATATCATCCAGTGTGCCGGTTGGGTCAATTGTGGAAAAATCCAGATGCAACACAATATAGCTGTTCTGCTTACCTGTTGGATTCTGTCCGATGTACGTCTCGCCAAAAAGATAATTGAACTCCTCTTTTTGATTGATGTTGTAATAACATTCCAGTATGCGACACCAGAGTGACTTACCGAATTTGCGAGGACGCAGAAATATCGGGTTTTTCACTCGTTCTAATTTTTCAATATAATCCGTTTTGTCGACAAAGTAACAGTTATCTTGAATCAGTTCGACATAGTTGGCTGTGCCGTAAGGTATTCGTTTAGGCATGGTACTCTCCAATTCACAATGGTTTTATAATAGATATTATAGCACAATAATGGCAAATGGATAATGGTTAATTCATTGTCAAATCACAGTTTACAGAATCCCCGTTAGCCTACCTTAAATTGCGTTCTGTTACCAATTCGGTAATATGAAATCGTCTGATTCGGACATGTACGACACTTCTTTAGAAAAACATTATCTACACTATGACTATGTATAACTTAAAACTATTTCCCCAACATATCCCCGCCCATCAAATTCGTAACGACACATGGCATCTCGGTGATGTGCATGGGCAGTACAGTTACAGCAATCCCCATGCCGACCTGTACCAATACCTCAGCCAATGGTCAGACATGGAGTCATATTTGAACGTCGGCTACTCGCGACCCGGTCAGTATCATCTGCACACCAGCAGTCATAAACGGCTGATTAACCGGCTGGCTCACGGCCTGCTCGACTTGCATGCTCAGAGCGTCCATGCCGGAGACCGGCATCTGCTTGATGTGGCTTCGGGGCGAGGTGGGGCGGCAGTGTATGCCCGTCAGCGGCATGGCCTGACCGTCACCGGAGTCGATATTACTCCGTACAATGCCCAGCGAGCCACCCACAACGCCCAACAAAAACAGGTTTGGCCGCAAGTACGGTTCAACATGGGCAGTGCCGATTTGCTCCCCTTTGCTGATAATTCCTTCTCCCTAATCTGGTCGATTGAATCCCCGGCCCATTTTCCGAATAAACCGGCTTTTTTGTCTGAGGTCAGTCGAGTCTTAAAACATGGCGGCTGTTTCACCTTTGCCGATTTGTTGGCTGTCGAAAAGGTGGTCAACGCTTCGGACGAGAATCGGCAGATTTACGATCGCTTTATCGAGATGTGGGATGTGCCCTATTTAGAAACCGTGGACAGCTATCGCCATATTTTGGGCGAGACGGGTCTGCGCTTGCAACGTTTGGAGATTGTGACGGAGTATAATCTCGATATTCTGAATCGAGATTGTGGCCTGTTTTTGTGGCTCTCTAAATCAAAATGGCTCTACAACCAATATAAGAAATTTCTCAAACAGCGCACCGGCGCAAATCTGGACAATGTGTATGAGCATGTGTTGGCCTCATACAACGCTCTTAATATCGGCATGATCGATTATGGCCTGTTTTGGTTGACGCGGGAATAATTTTTCTGGAACTGCCTTATTCCGTGAACTCGTCAGAAGTACGTCAGAAGTACGTCAGAAGCCCGATTTCTTTGAGAAATCGGGCTTCTAGTACCGCTTAGTAGAAGTTCTCCGTGAGAACGAGTCTAAATAAGTTGCGCGCTATCATGACGAATTGCACAAGTTAATTAATCCCGATTCCTATGTTGGAACAAACTCACGCAACACGCCCCGCGTTTCACAACAACGACAATTGATAACCGGGTCGTTGTCCGTTGAGCAGAATGTAGGGGGCGGCTCGGTTGGTTTGAGCCTTTAATTGCTTGAGGTGTTCAATATCGGTTAATTGTCCCACGCGGCGGGCGTTGATGATGGCTGTAGCAGTTTTGGGGCCGATGCCGGGGACTCGCAGTAGTTCTGAGCGGCTGGCTCGATTCAACTCTACCGGACGCTCGGTCAGATGGTGTTTGGCCCAAATCAGTTTCGGGTCAGTTGTTAGAGGCAGATTCCCGTCAGCCTGAAACGGCAGTTCATTAAGGTTAAAACCGTAAAAGCGCAACAGCCAATCAGCCTGATAAAGTCGGTGCTGACGAAGTTTCGGTGTGGCTGGTATGTTCTCAAACGGAGTGCCACGAATGGGGTTAAAGGCCGAGTAGTAAGCTCGCCCCAAACCGGCCTCTCGGTACAGCCGATTGACTGTGGTCAGCAGTTCGTTATCTTTTTCACCCGCGGGACCAACGACAAATTGCGTGCTTAAGCTCGGTCGTTTGACCCACGGCTCAAGCTGATGTTCGTTCTGGTGTAACCAGTACAATGGCGGCAGTAGCTCTTTGATAAAATCCTTTTTGGGAGCTAACGTCGGTAAGCGGTTTTCGTTGGCTCCTTCCAAATTGATGGAGAGTCGATCAGCCAAACGAGCCGCTCGTTCTATCTGCGCTGGCTCTGAACTAGGCATGATTTTCAGATGGATGTATCCTTGATACTGATATTTTTGTCGTACAATTTCGGTAGTTGCAAGCAGTTTGTCCATAGCTTTAACGCCCCCACCAATGATACCACTACTTAAGAACAGGCCATCAACCAGCTTCTTGCGGCTCATCTGGTCAAACGCAGAGGCTAGTTCTTCGGGTTTGAGTGATACCCGCCGATAGTTGGCTCCAGCTTGAAAGGGGCAGTAGTGACAGTTTCGCTCACAGGCACTAGTCTGCATGGTTCGCATAACCGGAATTTTGCCCCGTTGGGGGTGAATAACATGGGCCACGCTGTTCGTCATAAATTGGGCGTTACGTTGCTCACGGGTTAATTTGGGTGGCCCTTCACAATCAAAGGCGGCAGATTTGCTAAGAACGTCAACTTTTTTATGAATATCCATACCTGTAATTATACGAACATTTGTTCTTTGGTCAATATCACCATTTCATAAAAACTATGGTATAGTAACGCCCTTCCACACACGGTTTTCCTTCTTTATTAGTTCAGTACCCGACATGCTGATTAGAGTTGTTCGGCAATAACTTATCATCGCATAAAAACTCAAATTATGGGTCTGCGGAGTGCAAAAGCTTCTTGCTTTTGCATGTTTGCTTCTGGCAAAAGCAAGGAGCTTTTGCACTCCTTTATTAGACCTGTTCGGCAATAACTTATCATCGCATAAAAACTCAAATTCGAGGTCTGCGGAGTGCAAAAGCATCTTGCTTTTGCATGTTTGCCTCTGGCAAAAGCAAGGAGCTTTTGCACTCCTTTATTAGACCTGTTCGGCAATAACTTATCATCGCATAAAAACTCAATTTCGAGGTCTACATCGGGTAGGTCGGAGGCTTGCGCCTCCTTCCCCCCGTTGCCGCAATAGGGTTAATTCCCCATATTTCCCAGCGTACGGCTTTCCCGTACTGGGCGGCTTCCAAATGTATTGCCCGATAAGGGAA
>JAUCGA010000009.1 GCA_030377865.1 Anaerolineales bacterium HSG25
CTGCCGTATATCTTGGGTAAAAGTTTCCGTGTTTAATGTCATCATCTTGATCCTTATGGTTAATTTATTTAGAAAAACTTACTTTACCATAGAACCTTTTAACTTTCAACTCAGTTTGGTCACACCCAATTCATTAATTCATTAACACCAATCAAATTACCAAACATTATGGTAACTGTCATGACAATTCCTGTGACAATTCCAGCTATAACTCCAAACAGAGCATCTGTGGTAATACCTGAAAATATCCCTGTAATAATTCCTAAACCAACTCCCACGCCAACGCCTAATCCAACGGCAACGGCTCTCTTTTCGTCAATAGTAAAAGCTCCGTTGTCAGGCCCACTAATGAGAGCCCCAATCAAAGCACCAACAAACATAGCAATCACTACGATAACTGCTATACCAATTCCCGTCATGCTTTGTATGCGAATCCCTCTGCCTGTTTGTAATATTCCGACCATAATTCCTAAGCTAACCGGGAAGCCAAATAACATTATCAGCACACTATCATCTCCAATCACTGAGAAAATTACAGCGCAAGTTCCACCGATAAATAAATAGCTAATTCCTGCGAGACAGCCTAGTGAATTTCCATTTTCCTCTTTCGTTATATGCGGTTCCGACCACTTCCAAAATCCATACGAACCACCAATGATGGCCATTGCAAGGGCTATTATTTCCAGAATAGTTTTAAGTTGTTCTAATTCCACTGTAAATCTCCGGTATGTTATTCAGGTTAATAAAGAGCGAAACACCCACGAAGTCAAAAACAGACCTTGCAGTCGAGCGGATAGTATAGATATCAACTCGCCTATTCCCCCACAGATTTCAATACTTGAGCGATAAATCTAGCACTGAAATAGATGCCTTGTTGAGTCATTTTATCTACAAATGGTTTGATGGCCTGAATTTTGCCTGTTTGTTTGGCTTGAATTAAAACACCTACAGAGCCGGTAATCGGTAATCCCAAGGATTGAGCAACTTGACGACCCGCCAACTCATCGATTAACACCAAACGAGCCTTCTGCTCTAAAGCCAAGGCTATCACCTCGGCTTCTCCTTGGTCGAGGGTGGGCAGTAGTAACTGCACTTGCTTTGGCGACACTACTGTCTTCACCGTGATCCAATCTTCTTTGGCAAGATCAATCGTGCCATAAATTGTGGGACGATACCCCGATATCTCCTGCTCAACAGCAACCGGAATCACCAGTTGTTTGACCATTTCTTGCAGTAAATCGAGGCGACCAATTCGAGCAAAGGTGATTAACGGGGTCGCGTTACTGATGATCATCGGCTAATAACCTTGCTCCTTCCAACTCCGTAATCAGTTCAGATTCATCAAAATCAAAAACAACCAGATTACGTTTCGCCAAGATGTCCATAAAGGTCAATCTATTTAGACCAGCCAGTTGAGCCGCTTTGCCCAAGGAAAGCTTCTTCTCTTGAAAATAGCTAATGGCCGCGATTAAGCGTATCTCTTGGCTCAAGGTTTGTATGCCGATTTTTAATGATGCTAACAAATCTGTTGGTACTTCAAATGTTATAATGTTGTTCTTTACGGTCATATTCTTTACTCCTTGATCGATTTCCAAACACGAGGCCAAAAGTAGCCCCTGCCAAAGCAGACCCTAAAGGTCTCCAAGACCTTTAGGGTCAAATATTCACATCTTCACGTCTTCACGCCCTACTTCGCCACAATATTGACTAACCGCCCCGGCACATAGATCACCTTGCGCACCGTTTTACCGTCGATGAACTTCTCGACTCCCTCGGCGGCTAAGGCTTTGGCCTCGGCATCTTCACGGCTGATGTCGGTCGGCAGTTCGACCTTGGCTCGGACTTTGCCGTTGATTTGGATGGCAATTTCGACCACGTCCTCTTTGGCGACCTCGTCGTCCCATGTCGGCCAATCTTGCTGATGGACGCTGTAGCCTTGCCCAATCGCCTGCCACATCTCCTCGGCAATGTGGGGAAAGCCGGGAGCCAGCAGTAAGACCAGCGTTTGAATCGCCTCGGCCCATGCCGCGTGGCCGGAGACGGTTTTGTTCTTGTTGCGGATGGCGGTCAGGGCGTTGGTGTACTCCATCAACCCGGCGACCATGGTGTTAAAGGTAAAGCTCTTGATGTCGTGGCTGACTCGGCGCACGGCCTGATGTTGCTTGCGGCGCAGGTCACGAATCACGCTGTCGGTCACCTCGCCCGAACCATCTTGCGGCGCGGTGACCAAATCGTAAACCCGCTCCAAAAAGCGTTGGATGCCGACGATGCCGTTACTGTCCCACGGCCCGCCTTGATGCCAACGGAAGCCGAACATCAGATAGCCCCGCACCGCGTCCGCGCCAAACTCCTGTACCAGATCATCGGGGGCGACTACATTGCCCCGACTCTTGCTCATTTTTTCACGGTCTCCGCCCAAAATAATGCCCTGATTAAACAGGTTATCCATCGGCTCGGTCAATTTGGTGACCCCCATGTCATGCATGGTTTTGGTGAAGAATCGAGTGTACAGCAGGTGCATGGTGGCATGCTCAATTCCGCCGGTATACTGGTCAATCGGCAACCAGTATGCGCCCTCAGTCGGGTCGAATGGGGTGTCGTCAGCGGAAATTGGTTCATCAGCCTTCCAATTCGGATCCATGTAAGCATACTGATACCAACTCGAACACATGAAGGTGTCCATCGTATCGGTCTCCCGCTCGGCCTGACTGCCACATTTAGGGCAGGCGACCTCTTTGAACTCAGCCGTTGTTTTTAATGGCGATTCGCCGGTCGGGGTGAACTCGACATTGTCCGGCAGTTTGACCGGCAACTCCTCATAAGGTACCGGCACGATGCCACATGTCGGGCAGTCGATCATGGGAATCGGACAGCCCCAATAACGCTGACGGCTAATCAACCAGTCGCGCAGGCGGTAGGTCACATCACCCTTACCGATACCCTCTTTCTCCAACCAACTGATGACGGCTCGCACTCCTTCCGTTTCAGCCGTCAACTCGGCGGGCAGACCGTATTTTTCGGCCAGTTCGACTGTCCACTCATCCAAGTCATACTTGCCGATGGTCGGGTAGCCGTCAAACGGGCCGCTGTTGACCAGTGTGCCCGGCTCGGCGTAGGTTTCGGTAAAGGGTTGGCCGTCCCAATCTTTGGGAGCCACGACCACCGGAATCGGCAGGTCATACTTTTGGGCGAAGGCAAAGTCACGCTCGTCGCCGCATGGCACAGCCATGATGGCTCCGGTTCCGTAGGTCATCAACACATAGTCGGCAATCCAAATCGGGATGCGTTCTTGATTAACCGGATTGATGGCATAAGCTCCGATGAACACGCCGCTCTTTTCCTTTTCGGTGGACAAACGGTCAATCTCGGTTTGACGGGTGGCCGTGTCGATGTAAGCCTCCACCTCGGCTCGTTGCTCGTCGGTGGTCAACTCGGCCACCAACGGATGCTCTGGAGCCATGACCATGAAGGTCGCCCCCCACAACGTATCGGGTCGGGTGGTGAAGACCGGCAATGAATGGCCGCCCTCTTCGGTGGTGAAGGTCACTTCGGCTCCGACACTACGCCCAATCCAGTTGGTCTGCATGGTTTTCACTCGATCCGGCCAGTTCAGGTCAGAGTAGTCCAACAGTTCGTCGGCATAGTCGGTGATTTTGAAGTACCACTGGTTCAAATCTTTTTTGATGACCGGGGTGTTGCATCGCTCGCAGTGGCGGTCGTCACCCCAGACCTGTTCGCGGGCCAAGGTGGTGTTACAGTTGGGACAGAAATCGACGGGGGACAGCTTTTTGTAGGCCAGCCCCATGTCGTACAATTTACGAAAGAACCATTGCGTCCATTTGTAATAACGCGGGTCGGAGGTGATGATCTCTCGTTCCCAGTCGAACATGGTTCCCATGGAGCGCAGTTGACCGCGCATCCGTTCGATATTGGCGTAGGTCCACTTTTTGGGCGGGATACCTCGTTTGATGGCCGCGTTTTCGGCGGGCAAACCAAACGAGTCGAACCCCATCGGGAACAGTACGTTGTAGCCCTTCATCCGCATCCAACGAGCGCGCACATCGCTGGGAGCCATCGCATACCAGTGGCCCATGTGCAGGTCGCCACTGGGGTAGGGATACATGGTCATGGCGTAATGTTTGGGTTTGTTTTTGTCAATCACTGAGCGGTACAACTTGGTGGCTTCCCACTCTTGTTGCCATTTTTGTTCGGTTTGTGGGGCGTTATATCTTTCGGACTTCATTATATGTTACTCCTCAATTTAATTGTGAATTATCAATGATGAATGGTGAATCAGGGTCTGAGTCAAGCGGGAATAATGACAGCTTTGAAATAAAAATCCTAAAAAGCGTGGGAATAAATCCCCACGCTAAGAGCTAAAGACCGCTAAAGTGGCCTAAATAGCTGGCTTCAGCCTGCTTAAGCTTTTAGCCTTGGGATTTATTCCAAGGTGTTCGGATACTCTTATTTTAATTAAGCCAATTTATCGTTTTGACTCACTCCCTGGTGAATGAACCTTGTCACCTGCGAGGTCTGTTTTTGTCCTCGTAGGTGTTCTAATTTCAAGCACAAAAAAAGCCAGTCTTCCGACCGGCTTGGATGTTCAACAACAATAAGCGCCTACCCGATAAGGGGTAGCGGTGGAAGGTGTGTATCGTAATCGCCCCGAAGGCTGGTAAGCAACGCCAAAAAGCCTTGGCGGGGCAAGGCGATGGCTTGAATAGTATTGATTTTTGAAAAAGTTGCCAATTTTGATGGTGACATGGTCAGCCTCCGTTGATAAGGTGGTTCGATTATAGCATGGTTTGGGCGACGAGTCCACCCCAAAATGGTTAAGTTTCAGTGGTGATGGCTTCTATCTCTTCGGCAGAGAAACCCGTATATTTCGTTACCATCGCAACTGGCACCCCATCGGCAAGCATCGCTCGTACTGTGTGATACCGCTGTTGCCGTTCCTGTTCGGCTTGTTCCTCACCTGTTAGCAAAAGTTGCTTTTGTTGATCACACCAGAGAAAATCTGTAAAGTCGTAAAATCTCTGTGTTTCTCTGTGCCTCTGCGGTGTAATCTATAAAACGGGGTGATTAAGTCACTCAGGGAGCGTAAGGTCGATGATTTGTTAAACCAAGCAAACCTAGATGATCGTATGACCGCAACTGCACGATTTATGTTGAAATTCTATGCAAATTCTGCACAACTCTACGGTACAATTGGCTGCAAGATTTGTTAACGAGGCGATGGGTAGCTCCATGTCATTCCGAAACGAAGTGAGGAATCCCTATAAACTCACTTGTATCGGTAGATTCACAGGAATTTCTCGTTCGTGCCCGAATGGGTGCAAATGACATGGCTTATGGCACAACAATTTGTAAAGCACATATCAAGGCCAATGAACCATGCCTTAATTTCGATTTCTTAATCTAATAAAAAGAGAGACAGTAAATGAAACAACCAAAAAAAACAAGTTCTAACCAAATCAAACTCTATGCCGATATTATCTTACTTACGGCATTTATATTGACCAATGTTCCCCATGCAACCGGCATTCCCCTGCATGAATGGATCAGTATCCTCTTTATTATACCCATTCTGGTTCACATTCTTTTAGATTGGAAGTGGGTGGTGAATGTTACGAAACGGATGTTTAAACGACTGCCCGGCGAAGTACGCTTTAACCACATTTGGGATTTATTAATTTTCATTATGATGGTATTTGTACTTCTTAACGGTTTTCTCATTTCAGAAGCGGCACTTCCAGCGTTAGGCATTCACGTTACTATCGATCCGTTCTGGTCAGCCATGCATAACCAATCAGCCAATTTACTGATGGTTATGGTTGGTGTACATTTAGCTATGCACTGGAATTGGATTGTTAGCATGATCAAACGTTATGTGTTGTACAAACCAGTACAAATAACACAATCTACACCACAAAGAGGTAAATAATGAAGACATTTATTAAAGAGAGTTTTGTGCCAACCTTGATCATTTTAGTCGCATCGGCACTGGTGATTTTAGCCGTGCTACCTCTGGCTCAAACCGATTGGGCCGAAACTGTTCGCTCCAGCCCTGATCACGAACAGGAAGACATGGAACCCTCATCCGCAGAGGGTGAACATGCTGAACTCCCATTCGCTATTGTAGGGTTTGTTCTCTCGTTTATCAAAGTAACTATGCAAATGGGTATTGGCGGCTTGTTGATTGCGCTTGTTTTATGGATTAGCAAAAAAATAAGACATGTACTTCAAGGGAGACACGTATGAAAAAATTTTGACTTGTGCGGATAACCGGAAAATCGACATTGTAGGTTTTCGACGCGAAGCTAGTACCTGCAATGTTTTGGCTCCAACACACACCTACAAGGTCTTTGGTAAATATTCAATGAACTCGCCAGAAGGAGCGTCAGAAACCCGATTTCTCAAAGAAATCGGGTTTTTAGGGCGGTTTTACTGAACTTTTACGGTCTTTGAGACCTTGCAGGTGGTCAACCACACAGTTCGAAATTTTTTAGGATTTACTGCGGACGCTCCATGAGTGTTAGTTGTAGCTCAATCGTCTCTCCATTACGCAAAATACCAATAGTGATGGTATCACCAGCCACATGTTCAAACAGTTCGCTAACTAGGGGATGTCGGTCATCCACCTTTTGACCAGCCACGCTGATAATCACATCCTTGGGCTGAATTCCGGCATCACTGGCCGGAGTATCATCAACGACAGCTTCAACGTAGGCTCCTTCGGTCAGAGTCAAATTGGCAACAACCGCTAATTGTGGGTTAAGTGGTTGATACTGAATCCCCAAAAATGGCGGTTTGACCTCGCCATCCTCAATAAGTCGTTGCACTACATTACGGGCGATGTTACTCGGTATAGCAAAGCCTAACCCTTGAGCCTCATCACTACCCATAAACTCGCCCCGTACAACCATTGTGTTAATACCAATCACCTGCCCAGCCAAGTTTATCAACGGGCCACCGCTGTTACCATGATTAATAGCCGCGTCGGTCTGGAGTAGCCCCCGCAGACCGCCCAACTCTCGATTAAAACCGCTCAACACCCCGGCGGTAACAGTGTTCTGATACCGTCCCAAAGCCGAGCCGATGGCAATTACATCTGAGCCGAGGGGTAAGGCACTCGAATCGCCCCACACGGCCACGGCAGGCACAATCCCATCAACCTTGATAACAGCCAAATCAAACTCTGGCGCGGTACCAATCAATCGAGCGGGAACCATGCCTCCTTGAGCATAGATAATACTCAGTTCGCCCGCACCTTCAACCACGTGGTTATTGGTGACGATATAACCATCGGCGCTGATAAAAAACCCAGAGCCACTACCTCCGCCGTTCCGATCATTTTGGTTAATAACCGTCACAACCGCAGGAAGGGTCTCGCTAACAGCGTTAACCATGCTGAACCCCGGTGTGTTGGGAGCCGGAGCCGATTCGGTATCCATTAAAGGCAAATTGATACTAACAGTTTCTGGCTGAATTTCGGCGATAATCGATGATGAGTTGGGGAAAAGTTGATCCATAACCATGTAGGTGGCGATTCCACCAATAGCTAACCCCACGAACAACATCATAATTCCGGTCATACAGCCCGCTAAACATGACGATTGACGATTTTGATTCATAAGAAATACTCCTTTTGTAGCTAATATAATAGTACCTAAATACAGTGTTAAATAAGTTATGCGGGGTTTTTAAGATAAGACCTCCAAGGAGAAAACTGCATACCTTGGAGGACGCAGAGTCATTCTCCTCCGAGGTATGCAGTTTTCCTCGTTTGCCCGTTGGTAGTTCGGGGAGGTGTTTGGAACGAAACCTCACAAGACTTATTTAACGCTGTACTAAAACCACTGATTGAAATCAGCGTCTTAAACGGAAAACCTGCTTAAGCAGGTTTCTTGTATCAGCCTGTGAATTCATTCACAGGGCATGGCTCATCCAACACCGCCCGAATCATCCTCGCCGCCCGCTGATACCCTAACCCCTCTGCATTATTGACAATCTGCTCATCGACAGTGCCGCTTAAACTGCCCAACATGGTGCGCCCCACCTCAAACTTTTCCACCTGACTCCGAATCTCCGATTCGCTCCGTTGCTCTAGCTGTTGAGCCAGTTGTTTCAACTGCTGACGCAGGTCGGCAGGTTGTAGCTTCTGCTCTGCTAGTTTGAGCAGATTTGCCTGCACTGCTCTAAAACTAGCAAGCACCCGTTTCTGATACTCAGCGGCCAAGTGTGCCTTTGCTTTGTCAATCGCCATCGTCTCAACGGCCTGTATGTCAGCCTGCAAGCGGTTTTGGAGTTTGATTAATAACGGTGCTTCCTCCAGCGTTAACACCAAATCGTACTGCGACAGCCCCGCTCCGTATCCATCAGGCGTTACTTTTTGCACCTCAAAACCAAACAGTTTATAAAAACCAACCGTATGCTGACTCGTGTCCATAATAATCTGCTTGACCGTGCCATGCGTTTTAATGGCCTCAATCCTCGCCTCAAGCAAAAATCGGCCTAAGCCCTGCCCATGCAGGTCATGCCGAATCATACCCCACATAAAACCGGCTCGCTCCCCATCTTTCGAGATTGAATAGCCTCCACAACCGATGATCTCATCATGCTCGTTGGGTAGCACAAAGTAAGGGCATGGCGGGTTATCTAAAAAATTTACAAACGCTGGACGCTCATTTTCGTCAAAAAATTTTGGGCAATTGCCGTCAAATATTGACAAACATACTGTTTTATGCTTTTTTTGATATGGAATTAGTTTCATTTTAATTTTAGTACAGCGTTAAATAAGTCTTACACGATTTTAGAGCATGACAGCAAGGTTTGTAGTGCCCAATTTATTGGCTAAGGTACCCCATGAATTGGGTACTACGAACCGCGCATTACTTAATTTGACAATGTTACATTAGCGTTTAAGTCCGCTATGCCATGTCATTCTGAGCGTTGTTTGCGAAGAATCCACCCAAAAGTATCATCATGGAGGATACTTCGCTTCGCTCAGTATGACATGATTGTAATCTAACATTGTCAAGTTAATTAACAATATATTTAGATTAGTGGTTTTAAACTTGCGGGAAGATGATGACACAATCATGACGTTTGCACGGAAAGCCCCAAAGAGCCAATAATTTTTTCTAAATAAACTAGTCGCAAACGCTCATGCACCGGAACATCCTTAAACTGGACATACCCTAACTTTTCGTATAGGTGGATATTGCCCATACTTTTGTGACCCGTAAACAACTCAAACCGTTTAACCGTGGGAAACCGATCCTCGATGCCAGCCATAAGCCGAGTACCAATACCTTGGTTTTGATAATCAGGATGAACAATCAATCGTCCGATATGACAAGTGTTATCCTCTTGATACGCTCTGACTGACCCGATAAGCGTTTTATCATGAACTGCTTTAAGAAAACTGTTTGTCTGAAATGTTGCCTCCATTTCAGACAACGTTTCAATCAGGGGCGGAATTTCATAATCATCATATAGTGCCGCTTGGTAAGGATAGGCCAGCTTTTGCAGAGCCAGAATCGTCTTGGCATCAGATACGGTGGCAGGTATTATTTTCATGGAATCTCCAAAAATCTGTGGTGGTCAAGATGATGTTGGAGTGCGATGGGTTCAGCCATTGCTTTTGGCAACGGCTAAACCCGTTGCACTCCATTTTCAACATCAGTCTGACCACCACAGAATCTCCAAAAATCAGACCTCACGTTTGCTTACCGATCCAGTTCTACCTTAACTGTTTCGTAAATCGTGTCAGCTCGGAGTTGGCCTAAGTTGTAACAGGGAGCGTCCAACTCGTCGGCCAAGGCTTGAGCCAGCCCACGATCAAAACTGGCATGCTCCATGTTTATCACTACTGAGCGTACCGATTCTTCCCGAATCATCTTGGCCGCTCGATGAGCTTCTTGTTGAGCCGGAAGATTCGAGATCGAGACATTTCCCGCGCCATCGGTCAGCAGAATCATCATGGGCATAATATCGGGCTGGAGTCGGATATGACGAAGCATGACTTGATGAGCCAATAGCAAACCCGATGAAAGTGGTGTTTTACCACCGACCGGAATATCGGACAGAGCTTTTTTAGCTAACTCGACACTAGAGGTGGGCGGCATGATTAAGGTGGCTTGCTCTTTTTGAAAGACGATTAACCCCACTTGGTCACGCCGTTGATAGGCATCCATCAACAGACTCATGATAGCCCCTTTGGTGGCCTCCATGCGCTCTGCCGCGGCCATGCTCCAACTAGCATCGACCACAAACATAATTAGGTTAGCCGCTCGTCGAACCCGTACCTTATCCCGAATATCGTCACTTTCAACCACTAGGGCACGCTCGGAGCGGTCTCGTTTTGATTGATGGGGCGCGGCCGCACGCAAGGTGGCATCAAAGGCTAAGTCGCGCGGTTTGCCGCGTGGCACTTTGGCTCGGATATATCGGCCTCGTTTGCGGTCTGTTTTGGTGTAACTGCGTTTGCCAGAAGAGTGGCGAGTCATCTTGTCGAGTGGGGTTTGCAAACGTCGGGTGGCAAAATCTTGACCAACATCAACAGGTGTGTTGGCCTGACTTTTGTCACCCGACGCGGGGTCAGAAATCTCAGATGGTGGCGGCGACCCAAGAGGGGGAGGGAGGTCGCTTGGCTCAGTCTCTACTGATTCACCATCGTTTTTTTTTCCTGTGTCGTGGTTGTACCGGGAGATTCTGTCGTTTCGGCAATCTGGTCAACCTTATCTTGTGCCTCTTGCCGAATCTGTTGCAATCGTTCCGATAATTCTTGGAACTCAGCCGCGGTGTCTTGGAACGGTAATCGTTTTAAGCGATGAGGCAGAGCTAACTCAGCCGCAGTCAAAATATCTTCTAGGGTGACTCGCTTTCGATTATGGAAGGCGGCATGGGCTAAAGCTGTTTTCAAAATTACAATATCGCCTCGGTGCCCGTCAACCTTCATTTCGGCCATCAGTTCGGCCACGGTGTATATGTCTCGTTGAGTATAGATAATTTTTGGAAGTAGCTCACGAGCTTGGACGATTTTGTCAGATAGGGTTTGCTCTTGTGGATGCCATTGCTCATAGAATTCTTGCGGACTTCGCTCAAACCTCAAGCTACGCTCTAGGATTTTCATGCGAGATTCGGCATCAGAAATACTCTGAATATCGACACATAGGGCAAAACGATCTAACAATTGAGGACGTAAATCTCCCTCTTCAGGATTCATTGTGCCCACAAAGATGAAACGAGAAGGATGGCTAAAGCTAATTCCTTCTCGCTCGACAACGTTAACTCCCATTGCCGCGGAGTCGAGCAGGAGGTCTACCACATGGTCATCAAGCAGGTTAACCTCGTCAACATAAAGCAGACCTCGGTTGGCCGCGGCCAATACACCCGGTTCAAAGTGGCGCTCACCCTTTTTAATCGCTTTCTCAATATCAAGCGTACCCACCACACGGTCTTCTGTAGCGCTGACTGGTAAATCGACAAATCGGATTCGTCGATTTTCGGTGGGGCGATTCTGCACCGAGCGCTCTTTGGCCCAGTCTGACCATGTTTCAGGTCGATTTGGGTCATCATTGTATGGAGAGTCGGCAAACACCTCAATATCAGGCAGAAGTGCGGCCAAGGCTCTGGCGGCGGTTGATTTTGCTGTGCCGCGTTCACCTCGGATCAACACCCCACCAATTCGAGGGCTAATTGCATTTAAGATGAGTGCCATTGTCATGCTGTCTTGCCCAACAATAGCGGTAAATGGAAAAATTGAGGCCATAATATTAGTGAATAGTGAATAGTGAATAGTGAATAGTGAATAATGAGTAATCGAGTTCGATTACTCATTATTCATCACTGTGGATTAATTTTCTTTTTCTTTTTGTGCTTGGGCGACAATCTCGCTCACAACATGGTTAGGAACTGGCTCGTAATGAGACAGTTTTAAGGTATAAACTCCCCGTCCTTGGGTGATGGAGCGGAGGTCAGTTGAGTAACGTTGTACCTCGGCCAAGGGGATGGTGCCGGTAATAATGGTGTGGCCGCGTACCTGATCCATACCCGACATGCGACCTCGTTTGGTGCTCATGTCGCTGGTTACGTCGCCGGTATACTCTTCGGGAATCGTGACCGCAATCTCCATAATCGGTTCTAAGATGGTTGCGCCTGCATTTTGAAATGCTTTCTTAAATGCTTCCCGTCCGGCTATTTGGAAAGCAATATCTTTGGAGTCTACAGGGTGTTCTTTACCGTCAAAAACAACGGCTCGGACATCAACTACCGGATAACCGGCGATAACACCTTGATCTAAAACTTGCCGAATTCCTTTCTCAATAGAGGGTAGGAAGGGCTGAGAGATGGAGCCGCCGAAGATTTCGCTTTTGTATTCAAACCCTTCACCGCGTTCCAAAGGTTCTACGCGTAGGTGAACTTCGCCAAATTGACCTGCACCACCAGACTGCTTTTTGTGCCGATAGCTGGCTTTACCAATTCTGCCGATGGTTTCCATGTAGGGTACTTTGGGGACTGCGGTTTCCACAGTCAATCCAAAGCGGTTCAGCATGCGTTTTACCCCAATCATAACATGGGTTTCGCCCATACCTTCAAAGATGGTTTGGCGAGTTGCTTTTTCATACCGATATTTGAGGGTTAAATCCTCTTCGGTGATTCGGGTTAGGCTTGGCCCTAACTTGGCAGAGTCGGCTTGGGTAGCAGGGGTTACGGCGACCCCGAAAACTGGGTCAGGTAGGTCAAACATAGGAATTGTTAAGGGGTGTGATTTTTCTGACAGGACATCGCCGGTTTGGGTTTCGTTTAACTTGACCACACCGACAATATCTCCGGCAGAGGCGGCTTTGACGTTAACTTGTTCTTTGCCACGAGGCATGAACATACCAGCCACTCGTTCTTCATGGTCGGCACGGACATTAATCAACCGAGAATCACTCGTCAAGGTTCCAGACCAAACTCGCATGTAACTTAGACGACCGTACTGGTCATTAACGGTTTTGAAAACTTGTGCCGCCACTGGCCCATCACTCGAGTTAGTCAATACCTCTTCCTCTTCCGAACTGGTATTGGTAGCGGTGATTTCACTAGATTCTGGGTGGGGGAACATTTTGATGATTTCGTTCATAAAGCTACGTACGGCCACGTTTTCTGAGGCTGACCCACAAAATACAGGAACAACGCGTCGATTACGTAGACCCAGACGTAACCCATAGGCGATTTCATCTTCGGTCAAAGCCTCTTCCTCAAAATACTTGTTCATCAGGTCGTCGTCCCCTTCTGCGGCAAACTCGACCAGTTCAAACCGGAAGGATTCAACCTCATCGGCTATGTCGGCAGGATAATCGCTGGCTTTACCTGTTCCGGTGCGGGCTTTTTTGGTGATTAGGTCAACCAAGCCCAAAAATTTCTCCCCATCCCGAATCGGAATCTCCATCGGCACAAAAGTTGCATCAAATGCCTCTCGCAAACGATCAATCGCGGTTCGGTAACTGGCGTTAGGACGATCCATCTTATTTAGGAAGATGGCAATTGGTTTATCAACGCTTTTTGCCATTTGCCAAGCTAATTGTGTCCCCACCTCAATATCAGAGGAGGCATCCATGACGATTACAGCTGTATCTGCAACATGGAGACCACTTAACATCTCGCCTTGATAGTCGGTGTAACCGGGTACATCCAAAATATTAATTTTATGACCTTTCAGTTCGCTATGAATAATAGAAAGGTTCAATGACATAGTTCGGCTAATCTCTTCTTCGTCGAAATCTGAGATGGTGTTCCCATCTTCAACGCGTCCAAGACGACTATTTATGCCAGTATTATATACCATTGCCTCTGCAAGAGAGGTTTTGCCACAGCCACTGTGGCCTAATAGAACAATATTACGAATTGTATCAGTTGTATAGTGCTTGCTCATTCAAGACCTCTTTAAGGGGCTACTTCGCCCATGAATTTTTCGTACAAGTTATGTATTTTAATGTAATCGGCAAGGATTGTCAAAAGGGTAAAAATTGGCCTTATTTATGTAGCAGGTAGCGGTCAAATTGAGGTTGAAAAACTGGTAGTGTTGACCTGTTGACTGATAGCCTTGGGCTAAAGCCACAAGGCTAAAAGTTCAAGACCGCTAAAAGCGGCCTAAATAGCTGGCTTCAGCTTTTAGCATCGGGATTGATTCCGATGCGTCATCAGTCAAGATAACAACATTAGACTTGTTCGGGAATAAGGATTTGTGCGGAAAGGAGTGTCAAAATTCTATTTTGGCTGGCAAGAATACAATTCTTGCACTCCGATAGCCCAATAAATACCCACCTTTCTTATTGCCGAACAGCTCTACTATCGAAAAACTCTGTTGCCCTAGGGTTGTTCAGTTCTCCATACTTGTCACGCTACTTACATATTTGCCTATTACGCTAATTTTTTTTATGATTAGCCTTAATAAACAGGTATATCAATAGGGGCTATAGGCAATTCCAAGAAAATAAATCTCCCAAATTGAGCAGAGTCTCTACCCCCCTCAGTCCCCCCTGCTAGGGGGGAAGCGGCTTCTACCTGGACTGATGAAAACAGGGTCAGATTCGGTTTGCTAATTAATCTCGTTTTTATTCCGTTAAACGATAAGAACAGGATGCGCAGGATGACACTGATTAGTACACGCAAAATCAGTGTCATCCTGCGCATCCTGTTCTAAATGCACCTGAAACATGGAACAAAACTGGAATCGATTTGTGACCCCAAAATGGCTCCGATTAACGTTAATTTTCACCAGCCTAGCTTCTACCCCCTCAGTCCCCCCTGCTAGGGGGGAAGCGGCTCCTCCCCCTAGCAGGGGGAGGCTGGGAGGGGGTAGAGTGTCACAATGGTTTTGGGAGGTTTTAAATTCTGGAACTTCCATAGTCTTTGTTTCGGCCAATCTTCGAACAGGATACACTGATTTTGGCATGATTTAATCAGTGTCATTCCGCACATCCTGTTCTTATGGCCCAAATGAAGACCAACGCCTTAATAGGGCTGTTCAGCTCTCCATGTTCGTCACGCTACAAGCGTGACCTCCACGGCCTCATGTCTGACAAAATCACTGTAGGTGACGCTTGTACAGTCTTTCAGATAATGATTTTCAATTCAAGACCAACCTTCCCGCAAGTTCAAAACTTGCGGGAAGGTGACAACTGACAAAATCACTGTAGGTGACGCTTGTAGCGTCACAATTATGCCCATATAGACCAACCTTCCCGCAAGTTCAAAACTTGCGGGAAGGTGACAACTGAAAATGTTTATCTGAACATCTATAGCGTCACAATTATGCTCATATAGATTAGAACTGAACAGCCCTTACGGATACCGAATGTCTAAAACAGTTTTATTTTTTCTAAGTTTAATTATTCTCAATGCTTGTACCCCCCCCACACCTCCTCCTTCTCCGACTCCTTGGCCTACTCCAACCGCAATCGCTGAAAAAAATGTCGAAAAAACGGTTATTCAAGCAACTACTGCCGCAACTCAGCAACCTATATCAACGGTGACACCTGTACCACAACCAACCGCAACATTGCCGAGTGCTAGTCTCGTTGTGTGGGAGGCGCTTCCTCCAGCCCAAGCCAAACAGCTTGCTCAGGAGATTGAACAGTTTCAAGTACAGTATCCAACCTATCGTATTGTCTTAAATCATTACGATGATCCAGAGGTTCTGGTGGCCGATATTCTCTCCGGTGAGGCTGAGTTTGATATTGTACTGGCCTCGCCTATCCTCTTGAACAGTTTGTTAGATGCTGAACAACTGGCTCCTATGTCCGATTTTTTCTCAACCGCGTTCTTAGATAGTTTTGCCGGAGTCACCTTGCAAGGGGCGAGCATGGATAAAGCGTTGTGGGGGCTTCCTGACACGGCTGGTTTTCATCTCTTGTTATTCTATAATCGAGCCTTGCTCGATCAACCGCCAACGACCATGCCGGAGGTGTTAGCCGCATCAGCAGAGATTGCATCAACGTCAGAGGGTGATAAATGGGGGATTGGATTTAACGGCTACGACCCATTATGGTTGATTCCGTGGCTGGCTCCCTACAACGACTGGTTGGTTGATGAAGCAGGACAGCCCACTCTAAACAGTTTAGCCATGATCGCGGCTTTAACCGATTATAACCGATGGCAAAAATCAACCGGAGTTTTGTCTGCCACGAGTTATGATAGCATGCGAACTGAGTTTGTTAATGGTAATTTAGCCCTGATGCTTGACGGTGAGTGGGCAGTCTCGGAACTTGGTCAGGCTAAAAACCTAGACTGGGGAGTGGCGACTCTGCCCCAAGTTGGTGATACCGGAACACAGCCAGCCACGCCACTTGTATTAGCCCGTTATTGGATAGTTAGCCGTATGATGAGCGGGAATAAGTCTCAGGCGGTGGTCTCCTTTTTAGAGCATGTTACTCGTCCAGAACGGCAACTGGTGTGGCTAGAAACCTTTCAGGCCTTGCCCACCCATCGCACCGCGTTAGATAGTTCGACGGTTTTAGGTAATCCAAGCTGGCGGGTTAGTCGTCAGCAGATGTTACAAGGACATAGTATTGCGGCAGGGGTCAACCCTAATAAATTGTTAGAGGCCATGCGGCAACCTCTTATTCTCATGTTAGAAGGAACCCTGACTCCAGAAGAGGCCGCGGCGGTAATGCAGGAACAAATGAAGTGAGATTTGTTCGGGAATAACGGAGTGCAAAAGCTTCTTGCTTTTGCATACAGTCTTTCAGATAATGATTTTTAATTCAAGACCAACCTTCCCGCAAGTTCAAAACTTGCGGGAAGGTGACAACTGAAAATGTTTATCTGAACATCTATAGTTGTTTCTGGCAAGAAGCTTTTGCACTCCGTGTATCTCGATTTTGAGATGACACATCGGAATAAATCCCGATGCTGAAAGCTAAAGCAGGCTAAAGCCAGCTATTTAGGCCGCTTTTAGCGGTCTTGAGTTTTTAGCCTTGTGGCTTTAGGAATCGGGATTAATTAACCTGCGCGTTTGCACATAAGAATGAATTCTTATGCTGATACAAGAAACCTGCTTAAGCAGGTTTTCCGTTTAAGACGCTGATTTCAATCAGCGGCTAAATGCACAACTTAATTAATGCTCATTCCTAGCCCAAGGCTATCAGTCAACACGTCAACACTACCAAAATATTATGTTACACCCAATATACCACGATCAATCTCCCATGGATAAATGATCCAATCGGTGGTTTCAACAGCATAAAAATTGGGTGACTTATCCTCAAATTGGGAGCGCTGTGATTTATAATGAAGCACAACCGAAATGGGAGTCCCGCCCGCTTGCTCCACTCGCTCGCTGACACTAACCACTTGTTTGCCGCGATCCCAAATATCATCAACAATTAAGACCTGTTTGCCACGTAAAAAACTATCAGCCGGAAACTGCATAAAAACAGGCCAATCCAATTTATGGGTTTCATCCTCATAAAAATCAACCGAAGCTACCAAAACTTGGCTAATTGCCAAACGCCGAGCAATAATCCCGCCCGGAATAATACCACCTCGAGTGATTACAATCACCACCTCATAATCGTAACTTTGTAACCGAGGGATCAATCCATCAATCAATGTATCTACTTCTTTCCACGATAGATATAGCTTCTTTGTATCATCCATAAGTTATTTTAGAAGTTTATCATTTCAACATGGCTAAAACAATATCTGACAGGATTAACAAGATTAACAGGATTTTTTTGCCTGTAATCCTGTCAATCCTATCAATCCTGTCAAAAAATGCTTTTGATTTTGTCAGTATGAATGAAACGACAAACTTTTGTTATTTAACCGTAACCAAATGTTTAATTTTAATAAATGTTGCCTCACCAATACCACTTACTTCGGTGATTTGTTCAACTGTTTTGAAACCACCTTGGCTTTCTCGGTAGTTTATAATACGTTGAGCGATAGCTGGGCCGATGCTCGGTAACGTGTCTAAGTCCTCAAGTGAGGCAGAGTTCAAGTCGATTAGTTCGGGTGAAGCAGATGGCGTTGATTCGTTCGGGGTAGGATTTGCAATCTTTTGGGTGCCATCTTGAATCACCGGCGGTTCGTTTTCTTCCCCTTGCCGCGGAATGTGGATATGTTGTTGGTCTTGTAGCTCAAGTGCTTGGTTAAACTGAGATATATCAACGGCATCAGTGGTTAATCCACCCGCCAACTCGATAATATCTTTGATGATGCTTCCGCGTGGCAGGAAATAAACATCTGGATGCTCAATCGCCCCGGTAATATAAACACGTACCGGAGCTGGAGTAGCGGTTGCAGTTGGTTCAGGGGTAGGTGTATGGGTGGCTGTCGCAGTTACCTCGGTTGCTAGAATGTCTATCACCTGCTGACTAGGCTGTTGCAAATAAAATATAGTCAGCCCTGCCAGTGTTAACAATAGCAAGAATATAAAAATAATATGGCGATGACGGTCTAACCAACTGTTTTGCATAATAGTGGCTCAAAAATTTGAGTTATTTTAGCATAGAAGATACGGAATCGCTATTTTTATCGAGTTTTACTATCGAGACTCCTCATTATCATCGACAGAGTGTAATATTTACCTAGATTTGTTTTTTATGGTATGATAGTGGCAAAAAGTTGCATAAATAGTTTTGTTACCATGTAAATACTATGGAACGGGATTTTGATAACTACCCCCAAAAGGAGTAATATAATGACAACAGAAACGAACAAACAAGATAACCAAGTACCCAATACCCAAGAAAAATCTGAGGAAATCAGCCCGGATAAATCATCTGAAAATCTGCCGACCCCACCAGATGAAACCATATCGATTGTGGCTCTAGGGGCTTCTGCCGGAGGATTAGAGGCTTATGAGCAGTTTTTTCGCCATACTTCTCCAGAAACGGGCATGGCGTTTGTATTGGTTCAACATTTAGACCCGACCCATAAAACCATATTAGGGGAATTGATGCAAAATCATACCGATATGAAAGTCATTCAATTGGAGAATGATAATGTTAAGGTTGAACCCAACTGTGTTTATATTATTCCCCCAAATAGAGATTTATTGATTAATAATGGTGTATTACAAGTTACAAAATCCGAAAAATCACGTGGTATCAGATTGCCTATTGATACCTTTTTCCGTTCCTTAGCCCTAGACCAAAAAGAAAAAGCCATTGCCATTATCCTTTCTGGAACAGGTAACGATGGTACGTTAGGGGTCAGGGCCATTAAAGGAGAGGGTGGTTTGGTCATAGTTCAAGAGCCAAGAACGGCTAAGTATCCGGGTATGCCAAAAAGTGCCATTATTACCGGTTTGGTAGATTTTGTTTTGCCGGTGGAGAAAATGTCGAAAAAATTGGCTGACTATTTTAGTTTGGCGTTTGTGCAAACTGAGGTAAAAGTTGAAGTGATTGCCCCTGAAGCGTTTGATTATTTAGAGCGGGTTTTTGTTTTATTACAAAATCAAACAGACCATGATTTTTCATATTATAAACAAAATACGATTCGTCGTCGGATTGACCGACGGATGGCCATTAACCAAATTAGTCAAATGTCTGAGTATGTCAATTATCTTGAAAGACACTCTTTGGAAGTAGAAACCCTGTTTAGAGAATTATTAATTGGGGTCACCAGTTTTTTTAGAGATGCCGAGGCGTTTGAACTCCTTAAAACAAGGATGATACCGGCCTTATTTGAAAATAGAAATTCAGAACAGATCTTACGGATTTGGGTGGCCGGATGTGCTACTGGCGAAGAAGCCTACTCTATCGCTATTTTGCTATATGAATACATGAGTCAGTTGAATAATAAACGGTTTAAGGTGCAGATATTTGCCACTGATATTGATCATGAAACTATCGAAAAAGCTCGTACAGGATGTTATCCCGATGGTATTGCGGCTGATATGCCTCCAGAATATCTGGACTTGTATTTTACCAAAAAAGATGACAATTATTGTATCATCAAACCGATTAGAGACATGATTATTTTTGCCCCGCAAAGTATCATCAAAGACCCCCCCTTTTCACGGTTGGATTTAATCAGTTGTCGAAATTTACTTATTTATTTGAATACAGCCATGCAAAAGAAAGTATTTCCCATTTTTCACTACGCCTTAAATCCAGAAGGTTTTCTCTTTTTAGGTAGCTCTGAAACCTTGGGTGAATATACCGATTTTTTTGATACCATTGATAGAAAATGGAAACTGTTCCAACGCAAGACTTGGACTGGGCCTGATGTGACAATGTTGAATTTTTCAACCCCCCTGACTGTCGAAAATCCCGCCAAAGTTGTGCATAAAACAACCAAAAAAGTTAAACATGTCAGTTATCAGACCCTGATTAAGGAGATTTTATTAAAAGATTATACCCCCTCGGCGACAATTATTAATGGCAATGGGGACATCCTTTTTTCTCATGGTCGAGTCGGCAAATATTTAGAGCTTGCTCCCGGTGAAGCCAGTCTCAACATTTTTACCATGGCTCGTCAGAGCTTAAAACTTGAATTGACCACCGCCGTTCGTAAAGCAATCAACCAAAAAGAGGTGGTTACCTATAAAGGGCTTGCCGTAAGCATCAATGGCACTATTCAACTGATTAATTTAACGATTCGACCCGTTTGGGAGGTTGTTGAAGAAAAAGAGTTGATGTTAGTTATTTTTGATGATGTGTCTGATTTTCGGGCAGAAGAAGCCGCACCAACCGCTGATATATCCCAAGAAGATTTGCTCGTTACCACCCTCGAACAGGAATTGAGGTCTACTAAGGAGTATTTGCAAACCACTATTGAGGAGCTAGAAACTTCTAATGAAGAGCTTAAATCGACCAATGAGGAACTACAATCGGCCAACGAAGAGTTGCAAAGTACTAACGAAGAGTTGGAAACCTCTAAAGAGGAACTGCAATCGGTTAATGAGGAGTTGGTTACGGTTAATGTGGAGCATCAGAATAAAATTGACAGCCTCTCAGTGGTGAATAATGACTTGAATAATTTACTGGTCAGTACCGAAATCGCCACTATATTTTTAGATAATCGGTTGTGTATTAAACGATTTACTCCGGCCGCAACAAATGTGATTAATTTAATTCAAACTGATATTAATCGTCCTCTGGCTCATATTTCTACCAATTTAAGCTATGCTAAAATGGTTGATGATTCGGCAGAGGTTCTTAAGACGCTTGTTTTTAAGCAGTTGGATGTCCAAACTAATGATGGTTATTGGTACATTATGCGTATTGTGCCTTATCGTACCTTTGAAAATATGATTGATGGGGTGGTGATTACCTTTATCGATATTACAAAACAGAAACTGGCCGAAGAAGCCCTACGTGTCTCAGAAGAAAAATTGCGGGGTATCGTGGAGAATGTTAACATCTTTATTTGTACGATAGACCGTCAGGGAACCCTTCTCTATATTAATCGTGTCCTACCAGAGTTATCAATGGAGGAGGTTATTGGCTCCAGTGTCTATGACTATATTTCACCAGAGCACCATGATGTGGCGAGGAACCGTTTTGAACAGGTTTTTGAGACTGGAAAGACCAGCACCTTTAACACCATAGGGCTGGGAGCCAAGGATACGCAAGTCTGGTATAGCTCACAAGTTGCCCCGATTAAACAGGGTGATGAGGTGGTCGCTGTAACTGTGATAGCAATCGATGTTACGGAAACTCAGGAAAAAGAGATTGCGTTACAACAGGAAAATGAAGCGTTGAAGGAGCAGTTGGCGGCGTTGAGGGTGGGGAATTAAGAATTAAGAATTAAGAATGGGATGTTGCCTATCTTCGTGGTGCGTGGTGCGTGGTACGTGGTGCGTGGAGAAGGAAGAATGGTATACTTTTCTCCGGCGAGGTATGGTTTTTTACATGCCAATTTTACCGGTATCGCATATTGGTCGCACCACGTCCCACGTTTGGGAGAACACAATGATAAACACACACGTCAATGAAACAGTATTACGCCAATTAGCAGAAGCTGCTTTAAGTAAGGGAATTATAAAGTTCCCTTATCCAGCGATGGAAAATGTTCGAGCCCTCATTCATGAACTCCATGTGCATCAAATTGAGTTAGAGATGCAAAATGAAACTCTCCGCCAAACCCAACTACAACTTGAAGAAAATCGCGATAAATACGCCGATTTATATGATTTTGCACCAGTTGGCTATTTCACCCTGAGTCACACGGGATTAATCCTAGAACTGAATCTGACCGGAGCTAATCTATTAGAACAGCCGAGAAGTCGGTTGATTAAGCAACGACTATCTTCTTTTATTGCCGAAGATAGTCAGGATAAATTTTATCTGCATCGCCAGTTGGTTTTTGAGACCAAGGTTCAACAAAGTTGTGAACTTACCTTTATCACCAAAATAGATCAATTTGTAGCCCAATTGGAAAGTATTGCCGTCCAAAAAAAGGGCGAGAAGGAGTTTTTGTGCTGGCGTATTGCGGTGATAGATATTACAGCCCGAAAACTAGCCGAAACAAAGCTACGGGAAAGTGAAGAGCGTTATGCCCTAACCTCTCGGGGGGTTAACGATGGTTTATGGGATTGGAACTTAGAAACGAACACTCTCTATTTTTCCTCACGCTGGAAAAGTATGCTAGGCTACCAAGAACAGGAGGTTGGCAATCGTCCTGATAGTTGGTTCAGGCTGATTCATCCCCATGATCTTGAACCCTTTAAGGTTGCCCTTAACGCTCATATAGATAATATCGAACCCCATTTTCAGCATGAATATCGGATGTTACATCACGATGGAAGCTATCGTTGGATGCTTTGTCGGGGGGCTGTTATTCGAGATGCTAACAAGGGAGCCTATCGCCTAGCCGGTTCTCAAACAGATATCACCTCTCAAAAAGAAGCCGAGAAAAAACTATATCACCAAGCCACCCACGATCAGTTAACAGGGTTGCCAAATAAGACATTATATACAAAAAGGTTACAGAATGTAATTGAACGGGCCAATCAAAACCCTAAACGGCAGTTTGCCGTTCTCTTTCTCGACCTTGACCGATTTAAGATCATCAATGATAGTTTGGGGCATTTAATCGGAGATGAACTACTGAAGATTGTGGCCCAGCGGCTTAAAAATTGTGTCGGCTCTGCCGGTATGGTGGCTCGTTTTGGAGGGGATGAGTTCGTCATTCTTTTAAGTGACATAAAAACTCGAAACGATATAACCCGTATCGCCAGCCAGATTCAAAACAAAGTTGCCATCCCCATCAACTTAGAGGGACATGAGATTGTTGTTACCGCCAGTATTGGCATTAGATTAAGTGAAACCTCATTGACAGGTCAATCCGAAGATTTTTTGCGAGATGCGGATATAGCCATGTATCAAGCAAAACTCTATGGCCGAGCCAGATATGAACTCTTTAACCCCAGCATGTACACTCGAACCATCACTCGGCTAACTTTAGAAACAGATTTAAGACAAGCGATTAAACGTCGGGAGTTTCAGGTTTATTATCAACCGATTATATCGTTGTCAACCTGTAAAATTGTAGGAGTTGAGGCGCTGTTACGCTGGTTACATCCGCAAAAGGGGCTTGTTCATCCCGTCGATTTTATCCCCTTGCTGGAAGAAATGGGGCTTATTGTGACGGTTGGCGAGTGGGTGTTAAATACGGCCTGTAAACAGGTCAAAATTTGGCAAAATATCAGCCATAAATCATTGCGTTTAGCTGTTAATATGTCACTTCGTCAGGTTCAAGAGCCAACTCTATTAAAACTGATTAAAACGGCTTTGCAAAAAACCAATCTAAACCCAAAGTTACTTGAACTAGAAGTTACAGAAAGTATTGCCATGAAGGATATAGACCAACATTTAAGGATTTTGAACGAGTTGCGAGATGTAGGGGTAACGATTTCGATTGATGATTTTGGAACCGGTTACTCTTCCTTGGGTCGTTTAACCCATCTACCGCTTAATCGGCTAAAAATAGATGCCTCATTCATACAAAAAATCGCCATTAGTGACAATGATGATGCGGTTATTCTGGCGATTATAGCTTTGGCTCATACTCTTAAGCTAGAGGTGGTTGCTGAGGGTGTGGAGACGAAAGAACAGTTGGCTTTCTTAAAACAGCATCAGTGCGATGAGATGCAAGGATTTCTCTATCATCATCCCAAACCAGCCAAGGTACTTACTCATGTTTTGAAAAATTTTTACTATTAACGAAGTGTAGATCAGTCGTCACCTTCCCGAATGAGATGCAGGGTGAAATGAAATTATAAATGGTAAATGGGTAAATAGTAAATGGTGAATTACCAACGGGCGAACGAGGAAAACTACATACCTCGGAGGAGATAAGTCCGCAAAACTTTTGAACAGTTACTTTACGCCTTCATTTACCATTTATAATTTATAATTCACCATTTACCATTTATAATTTTGATGACGCAAATTTTCCTCTTTAGATGCGTGGAAAATCATTTATGATGTAAATTACATGTAGTTTTAGTTTATCAAAAAGAGACGAATTACTTATGAAAGTCGTTGTTATGGCCGGTGGAGCCGGTTCAAGATTGCGTCCATTAACTATCCATAGACCTAAGCCCATGGTGCCGATTATCAATAAACCGGTCATGAGCCATATCCTTGATTTAGTCAAACGGCATGGGGCCACAGAGGTCATCATTACGGTTCAATATCTGGCCGATTTCATCCAGAAATTTTTTGGTGATGGCTCCAATTTAGGACTGAAAATACACTATTCAATTGAAGACACACCTTTAGGTACAGCCGGGAGTGTTAAAAATGCCCAAAAATACCTTGATGATACTTTTGTTGTTATTAGTGGAGATGCGTTAACGAATTTCAATTTGACCAAGGTGATTGAATACCACAAAAAAAACAAGTCCATGACCACCTTGGCTCTATATCGTGTGGATGACCCGGTTGATTATGGGGTGACAATCTTGAACGATAAAGGGCATATTGTTCGTTTTCAAGAAAAACCTAGTCGCGGTTCGGTGATGTCAGACTATGTAAACACAGGTATTTATGTTCTTGAACCTGACGTACTCGATTATTTTGATACCAATATTCCCTTTGATTTTTCAAATGACCTGTTCCCGTTACTTCAAGAAAAAGGCCATAAGTTGTATGGGTATGTCTGCGAAGGATACTGGTGCGACATCGGCAATATTTCTGAATATATGCGAGCTACAAGTGATGTATTAAAAGGAGATGTTCAAGGCGTAGATTACGGCCGTCGGATTCGGGATGAAATTTGGGTTGGGCGTGATGTTGATATCGCACCCGATGCCCATATAGAAGGCCCTGTATATCTAGGAAACTCCGTTCAAGTACGCTCTGGTGTGGTGATTCGTGGGCCAACGGTTATTAGAGATTATAGCGTGATTGACCATGAAGCGGTGGTTGAACGCTCCATCTTTTGGCGGAACTGTTATGTAGGCGAAAGAGTGCATATTAGCGGAGCCATATTGCTTAGGCAGGCCAGTGTTAAACCACGGGCCACAATTTTTGAAGGAGTTGTAGTTGGCGATGGCACAATTGTTGGCTCTGGTGCGATTCTTAACCCCAATGTCAGGATTTGGCCCAACAAAGAGATTGAACCACGAGCAACCGTCAATAGTAGTATTATCTGGGGTTCACAAGGGCGGCGTGATCTCTTTACGCATAATGGCGTACGGGGCATGGTCAATGTCGATTTGACTCCTGAATTCAGTGCCAAGCTAGGTGCCGCCTTTGGTGGAACGTTGCCCAAAGGAGCGATCGTAACCATCAACCGAGACATACACCGTAGTTCACGCATGATCAAACGGGCCATCATTTCTGGCTTGCCATCAGCAGGTGTTAATGTGTGGGACTTAGAATCACAGCCGATTCCGGTAGCTCGTTATTATACGGGAATTTGTGAGGCCGTGGGTGGGGTTCATGTATGCTTGTCACCCGTCGATCAGCGTGTGGTTGATATTCATTTTATGGATAGCAAAGGTCAAGATTTAGGCGAAAAACGACGTAGAAATGTTGAAAGTGTTTTTTTTAGGGAAGATTTTAGACGGGTTTATTTAGATGATACGGGTACAATTGAGTATGCTCAACAGGTATCAGACCGATACAAAGCCGACTTTTTAACCCACCTCAACACAAAAGCAATTCGCGAACGAGCGTTTAAAATTGTGATTGATTTTGCAAACGCTCCTACGGCCAATGTGTTACCGAGTATTCTTGACGCGTTGAACTGTAATGTGATTGCTCTGAACGCCAATATTGATGACTCTAAAGCTATTCTCAGAAAAACCGAATTCCATACCTCATTACGTCAAATGCAGTTAATCGCTTCCGCCCTAGAAACTCAAATCGGAGTACTCCTTGGCCCCGGCGGTGAGAAACTGTTTATTACTGATAATCGAGGTTACATGCTAGAGGGAATAACCGCGTGTGCTGTAATGACCGAACTAGCCTTGCGTGATGTACCCGGCAGTACCGTAGCCGTACCCGTTGACCTTCCAAACCTGTTTGAACAAATCGCCGAACGCCATAACGGACGTGTCATCCGAACCGAACTCGATCAGGGGGCACTAATTAAGGCCGCTCGTTCTAATAATGCAATTGTAGCAGGTAACGGTCGTGGCAACTTCATATTTCCAGATTTTCAACATGCCTTTGATGGCCTCATGGCTTTGGCTAAATTGTTAGAGTTTTTAGCCACTCAAAAAGTGAGTCTTAGTGATGTGGTTTCTAACTTGCCTGTTTATCATATCAGTCGCCGAGAAGTGCCATGCGCGTGGGAAGCCAAGGCAACCGTCATGCGGTTGATTAACGAGCGCTTCCAAAACCATAAAAATCAGATTCTAAATGGCCTAAAAATCAACCTTGGGGGTAATAAATGGGTCTTGATTATGCCTGATCCTACTCAACCGTATTTCCGAATTACTACCGAAGCCACAAGCCGAGAAGAGGTAGAAAGTTTAGCTGATGAGTATACCCAAATGATTCAGAAGATTGCTCCGTTTTACTGATGGCCCATCAACAAATCATCAACGTAACGGCCATGTTGACCCTGACCCTCATCTACCTGATTGCCTTTTGGCTGACCCCCAAAACCGTATTCTGGTCACCTGATGAGGGGGCTAAATTTTTGGAGTTACAGACCTTGTATCGGTTGCAACAACAACATCCGTATCCACTCCCCTATCAAGGGAGCAGAATAGACTCCACCGGACAGTTTTATCCCTCTCACCCCATCTACCCACGCCTAACCGCAGATAATGACTTGACTTTCCATTGGCCAATCTGGTTTCCATTGCTTTCGTTATTGCCCTACCAACTTGGAGGTATAACCGCAATCTACCTGTTATCATGGCTCAGTGGCTTGGGGGTGGCCTACCTAAGCGGGCAGATTGCGGCTCAGTTTGAAGCCCGTGCTTTTGCTCCGACCATGCTACTGGTTGGGCTGGCTAGTCCCATATTTTTCTATAGCCTTCTCTTTTGGGAACATACCTTGGCCGTACTGCTAGGGCTGTTAGCCTTAAAACAGGCACTGAATATTACTACAGATGGAGTAGGGCAGACTTTGGTCTGTCCACATGCTGACAGGCTAAAACCTATCCCCCAACTATGGAAGTATTTCCGTTTCATCTGGTTGATGTTGCTTTTGATTGCCAGCCTTGCCCTACGTTTAGAGATGTTGTTTTATGCCCTCGCTCTGGTAAGCGCATTAGCTATAATCCAAGGTCTTGATTTCCGTTCTGGTCAGACCTTCGCATTAAAGATCATGGTTTTACCTGCAAGATATATTTTTCTCCCTTTGGTCATGGGCCTTGTTGTGGCGACCATTATGCTGATGGTGTGGTATCAGCCCAATCTATTTGGCACTCGGTATCTCGGCATGCTAATTTGGGGGAGTGAGTTGGTATCACAACCCGATTTATGGGCCGATGTGTTAATCCATCTACAGGCCACTTGGATTAATAGTGGTTCTGGAGGCGGGCCACTGGTGGGAGACTGGCTATCTCGATGGGGCATGGCCTGCCTATTATTGGTGGCCTTAGCCGTTACCCTACCAACACCGGGGCGTGAGTTGGGACTACTGGTGGCCGGAACAGGATTGGCTTATCTTAGCGTGACGGTGCTGAATTTGCCGACGCGGTATCGGACTCTGCATGGCTTTTTTTTGCCCGCCCCCCACCTGCTGTTCATGGCTCTGTTTTGGATATCCCCCCTAAATCGCCCCAAAGGGGAGACAGTCGTCAAAGTCCCTCCTTTGGGGGATAGGGCCAAACTACTTGGCCTAACGACCCTATTATACCTAATTTTAGGAACTCTTGCGGTAATGATTCGTCAAGCCGACCTGATTGCCAATCTGGAATGGGGGCCGCGTTATCTGTTAATGCTCTATCCCTTAGCCACCATCTGTATGGTTGTGGGCGTGTTACAATATCTAACGAATTATCAAGCCCAAGACAGAACTTATTTGATAAAATTACCGCTAATCCCTAATAATTTTTGGCAATATGCGTTAACTGGTCTAATATTAGGACTGGCCTGTATTGGCCTTGGTTACCAATGGCGCGGTTTCACCGAAATTCAAGCTACCAAACAAAAACTCTTGTCATACACCCAAACATTAGAACAACAGACAGTACCGATTGTAACCGATATCGAGTGGCTTTATGCTTCACTTGCACCCCATTTAATCACAAAGGAGGTCTATGTCATTGAACCTCAAACCGAAATAATACCGTGGTTGAGTCTGACCCAATCAGAGATGGATCAATTTCTATTTGTCAGTTTCTTTGAACTATCGCCTGACCTGTTAACTAAAGAACCATATCCGCTTAAAGCCATGACCCATTGGCAGGTTGGGCAGATGAAATTCACGCTATATCAGCGTATTAAGTAGAACAGACTTTAGCCGTCTACAAAATTATCTTACCCTAACGGAAACTTTGGGCGAGGAACACAACAACGAATGATGAAAACAACGAATAAATTTTCCTGTATTGAGTAAGTTTTACTCGTTTTGAGGGCTTCTTATATGCGAGTAAATCATATTCGTTGTATTCTAAGGCTATAAACATAAGGCGAAACGGATAACGTGGGAATAAATCCCCACGCTAAAAGCTGAAGACCGCTAAAAGCGGCCTATTTAGCTGGCTTTAGCCTGCTTTGGCTATCAGCATCGGGATTTATTCCGATGTGTTTTGTCGCACCTTAAGTTGGTAGCCTGTTGCTTTCAACCAAACCAGAGAAAAAGGGTAAGAAAATTATTAATCTAAACCTATTTTCGATGACTTTTAATAAAAGGAGCAATAAAAATGATAATTTTCAAAAGGCTTTATTGGTTAAGCATCATAATGATGATAATGGTCATTTTATCCCCTGATGTACCATCGCCGTTACCCATCAGTTTTGCTCAAAGCGATGTTTCGTATTTGGATGAAGAAGCCAGTGGTAACGGTGAGATTCATGGCGTGGTGCAAACCAACAATGGTCAGCCCGTCGCTAACGCCCGAGTTTATATCTATTACGACGGTCTGGAGGAGCTGGGCAAATATACCTTTGCCACCACCAATCAAACTGGTCAATTTAGTCTGATTGGTCTAGCCATGCCAGCTACATGGGAACTACAAGCCTTTGTTCCTGACGATGGTGACTATGACAACTTTTTTGATTCAGCCCGTCTAACCATCAACCTATCTCCGACCTATCCAGTGTATACCTTGGCCGCGCCGTTGCTTATCTCTAACCCGTTGGATACAGAAACGGGTGGGAATGGTGAGATTCATGGTCAAGTGCAAAGTAGCGAAGGAGACGCGGTTGCGGGAGCTACCGTCTATGCCTATTTTGAGGGGCAAGTTGACGAAGGGAAATTTACCCGTACCACTACTGACTCCCAAGGACTGTTCAAGTTAAAGGGGTTAGCCAGTCCGGCTCAATGGATGGTGTTGGCCTATCCGCCTACCGAGGGGCAGTATATTAACTATCTAGCCTCAGCCGTGACCGCGGTCAATCACGCTCCAACCTATCTGGTCTATCAACTAGACAAATCGCTGATTATCGCCAGCCCCTTGGATAGTGAGGCTCGGGGACAGGGTGAGATTCGGGGTCTAGTGCTGACCGACGAGAATCAGCCAATGGAAGACATCCGAATTTATGCCTATTTTGAGGGGCAAGCAGAAGTAGGTAAATATACTTTTGCCCTGACCGATGAAAATGGGCGATTTAGTCTAACCGGATTAGCCACTCCAGCCACCTGGGAGCTGGTCGCCACCGCGCCAGATACGGGCGATTATGTCGGACATATCGACTCGCAACCGTTTGAAGTTAATCTATCGCCGACCTATTCGGTTTATACCTTGGCTCGCCCCTTTGTGATGCAAGACCAATCGAAACCATCATTATCCCAAAGCTATCTGCCCATGTTAGTCAAAAATCCACTCCCTACTCCCACTCCCTCACCGACTCCTACCTCAACCACAACACGCATGCCCACTCCGACCCCGAGCCGTACCCCCACCAAAACCCCAACCCTAAGGCCTACCTCCACACCTACCCCCGTTCCCACAGCCACACCAGCCCCAGATTATGTGCAAATGGTGGTCGATTTAACCAACCAGCAACGGCTTCAAAACGGCTGTAATGCCTTAACTATCAATGCCAAACTAAACGCCGCCGCAGACCGTCACAGTCGTGACATGGCCTTAAATGATGTCTTTTCCCACACTGGCTCCGATGGGTCAAAGTTCACCCAACGCATCCAAGACGCAGGATATAGCTATTCAACTGCCGCCGAAAATATCGCCGTCGGTTATCGCACCCCCCAAGATGTCGTCACCGGCTGGATGAACAGCGAAGGACACCGACGAAACATCTTAAACTGTGCCTTACAAGAGATTGGAGTCAGCTACTATTACCACCGGAATGATGGGGGAAATATCAACTATCATCATTATTGGACGCAAGTGTTTGGTACGCCGTAGGTGGAGGACGGAGGAATGGAGGAATGGAGGATGGAGGGAGGAGGACGGAGGATGGAGGATGGAGGATGGAGGATGGAGGACGGAGAATCACCAATCCAAAATCCAAAATCGTCAATCTAAAATCACAAGGGTTTATCATGCGAAAATTTCATTCTTATGAAGAAGTAAATAAAGATATACATTATTATGTTCCCCGTGAGGAACTGATAGAGCAGACCTACAATAGTCTACTCGGAGAAGAACCGGATTATGGAGGTCATTATATTACCGTGTGGGGGCCGCGGCAGTCGGGTAAAAGCTGGGTGATGCGGGAAGTGGTTGACAAACTCAAACGCAGAGACGATTTTGAGGTGGCTATCTTATCCATGCAATTCAAAACGATTAAGACTGATGAACTGATTTTGAAACTACTGGTTGATGGTTTAAGTGAATGGTTCGACAGAGATTTACCGGAAGTTAAGAATTGGCATACATTGGGTTCACTCTTTTCACAGAAATATTTTTCCAAACCACTGATATTGATATTGGACGAATTTGATTCAATTGGTGACGATTTCATCAACAAGTTTGCCACTGAATTTCGGAGACTGCATACCAATCGTCTGAATCAGCGGGGTGTACCAAGTAGCGAGAAGCTATGTCTCTTACACAGCCTAGCCTTGATAGGAGTACGGAGTGTGTTGGGCATTGAGAATACAGGTGGTGGCTCTCCCTTCAACGTGCAACGGAGCATGCCGATTCCAAACTTGACCTTTGAGGAAGTGGATTCTATGTTCCACTGGTATGAGCGAGAAAGCGGTCAAATTGTGGAACAGTCTGTGATTGATCAAGTCTTCTACGAGATGCAGGGTCAACCCGGATTGATCGGCTGGATGGGTGAACAACTGACCGAGGACAGGTTCAACAAAGATCGTACCAAGCCAATAAACATGGCCCTCTTCAAAAAGGTCTATGGGGCTGCACTCTACATTCTGCCCAACAACAATATCATAAACTTAATCAGCAAAGCTCGACAAGAGCCTTATAAACAGGTCGTACTGAAATTATTTAACACCAAAAAGAAGTTGCTTTTTCGGTATGATGATACCGTTCTCAATTTTCTCTACATGAATGGTATTATCAATTGGGAAAAGGATGTGGATGAGGATGAAAGATATTATACCAAATTCCCTTGCTCCTTTGTCCAGCGGCGGTTGTTCAACGCTTTTGCCAATGATATATTTCCTCATATCGGCCAAACCTATGATCCGTTTGATGATTTATCCAATACCGTGACTGATAACAGCCTGAATATAACCAATCTCATGCGCCATTACGAAATCTATCTGCGGCAGAATCGTGATTGGCTGTTAAAAGATGCACCTCGTCGTGAGACTGATGGTCGGATTATGGAGGCGACCTACCACTTTAACCTATATCTCTATTTGCAAGATTTTCTCTATGATTACAGTAGTCGAATTCATCCTGAATTTCCGACAGGTAATGGTCGTATCGACCTGATTATTGATCATGGCAATCAGCGTTATGGATTGGAAGTGAAGAGTTTCTCTGGCCCAAGAGGATACCGCAAAGCCTTGGTTGATACTGCGGCTTATGGCAAACAGCTAGGTTTGGCAGAAATATCTCTCGTTTTTTTCTGTGAGCATATCACCGATGAAAATCGTCAAAAGTATGAGAAGCAGTATCAGGATGCGAAAACGAATGTAATCGTTGAGCCTGTTTTTGTGGTGGTTGGATGATTGGATGATTGGATTTTCGGATTTTCGATTGCCGATTTTTGATTTTCGATTTTCCTTCCTGAATGGATCGTTACAATCAGAAGTTTATCATTTCAACATGACTAAAACAATATCTGACAGGATTAACGGGATTGACAGGATTACAAGCAAAAAAATCCTGTTAATCCCGTTAATCCTGTCAAAAAACACCTTTGATTTTGTCAATATATCAGGTCATGAATGAAACGACAAACTCTTGTACAATTTGCGGTGTCTTGCAGGGGACGCTGTTTCCGAGTAGATGGGCGAGGCAGGGGCGGAGACAACATGGACGCACGTTCCAAAATTAGACCGCCCTGCCTAGCCCCTACGAGACACCGCAAATTGTAAAGATCATTCTGTCTAAAATGAACCATGCCCAGTTTTGGCATGATTTAATCAGTGTCATTCCGCACATCCTGTTCTTATGGCTCAAATGAAGATCAACGCCCCCTAGCAAACCATGTTTACAATCTTATGGATTTGTGGTATTATTTTCGGCTGAACAACTGTTCGGAACTGTTTAACGGTTGGGGGCGTTTGTTCAGGTTAATTAATGTCAGATTGAGTAGACAATCTAAAATCTAAAAGTAGTTTCAGAGGAGTATTTATTATGGTAGGTGAATGTCCAGAATGTGGCGCAGAAGTCGCCCTTCCAGATGATGTAATGGATGGTGAAATTATAGAATGTGCAGATTGTGGCGTAGAGCTAGAAGTCATATCCTTAAATCCGGTTAAGTTAGAATTAGCACCGGAAGAAGAAGAAGACTGGGGAGAATAAGATAGTATGAAAGTCGCGATTTTACTATCCAGAGTGCGGGTTGAAGAGAAACTGCTGATGCAGGCATTCAAAAACCGCAATGTTGAATTTGATATTATTGATGACCGCAAGATCATCTTTGATTTGAAACAAAACGGCTGGCACAAATACGACGTTGTGGTCGAGCGCTGTGTCAACCATTCGCGAGCGCTGTATGCGTTGCGAATTCTAAATGATTGGGGTATCCCTACCGTCAACAAATACGAGGTTGCTTTAGTATGTGGGAACAAACTCGAAACCACCTCGGCTCTCATCCGAGACGAAATTCCGGTACCGGGCTGTAAAGTAGCCTTTACCCCCGAGTCTGCCTTAGAAGCGATTGAAGAGTTAGGATATCCGGTGGTGTTAAAACCGGCTGTCGGATCATGGGGGCGTTTACTCTCAAAAATAAATGACCGTGAATCCGCAGAATCTATTCTAGAGCATAAACAGGTGCTTGGTAGTTACCACCACTCAATTTTTTATATTCAAGAATATATTAACAAACCAGCTCGAGACATTCGCAGTTTTGTAATTGGTGATGAAACGGTGGCCGCAATCTATCGGTATAGCGACCATTGGATTACCAATACAGCTCGCGGGGGACGAGCCGAAAACTGCCCTGTAACCCCAGAGATGCATGATCTGTCTTACCGAGCCGCACAAGCGGTAGGCGGCGGTGTGGTGGCCGTTGATTTGCTCGAAACTGAGGATGGGGAGTTACTGATTAACGAAGTGAACTATACGATGGAGTTTCGGAATAGTATCGACACCACCGGTGTTGACATCCCTGACCGAGTCGTGGATTACACCTTAAAAATTGCCCGAGGTGAGGCATAAAATGAGTGATACCATTAAAGTTAGTATCGTTGGCGGGAGCGGCTACGTCGGTGGCGAATTATTACGCCTTCTGCTGTTCCATCCCCATGTTGAAATTGGTCAAATTACTAGCGTTAGTCAAACTGGCAAATTTGTCCATAATGCTCATCCAAATTTGCGAGAGGTGACAAGTCTCAAATTTAGCCACCCCGACAATTTAGAGCCATGTGATCTCCTGTTTTTGGGACAACCGCATGGTTATGCGGCTAAACATATCGAACAATTCACAGGGTTAGCCAGTCGCATCATCGACACTTCGGCTGATTTTCGGTTGCGTGACCCTGTAGTTTATAAGAAATGGTATGGCGAACCGCATCCTGCACCAGACTGGTTGGGAAAGTTTGTTTATGGTTTGCCGGAGAAACACCGAGCCGAACTAGCCGGAGCAAACTATGCCAGTGGTGTTGGCTGTAACGCCACCGTCACCAATTTGGCCTTAGCACCTTTGGCCGAGGCCGGTTTGCTTGATGGTGGGCAGGTGGTTGCCGATGTTAAGGTCGGTTCATCAGAAGGGGGAGCGCGTCCAAATGACGGCTCGCACCACCCAGAGCGGAGTGGCTCGGTACGTTCCTTTAAGCCTACCGGGCATCGGCATCAAGCCGAAATTCGGCAGTTGTTGGGCCATAACTTTGAGCTATACATGTCCGTCACCTCTATTGAAATGATTCGGGGTGCGTTAGTGACCGCTCACTGTATCCTCAACCAAAAAGTAACCGATAAGGATTTGTGGAAACTTTATCGGAAAGCCTATAAACCAGAGCCGTTTGTACGATTAGTGAAACAGCGAACTGGTATCTTCCGCTATCCTGACCCCAAACTCTTGCCCGGCACCAATTTTTGTGATGTTGGGTTTGAGGCCGAAGCAAATTCTAACCGTGTGGTGGTAATCGGTGCGCTCGATAACCTGATGAAAGGAGCCGCCGGTAGTGCCGTGCAAACCATGAACGCCATGCTCGGTTGGCCCGAAACCACCGGCCTTACTTTTCCGGGTTTACATCCACTGTAGCGAATTTGCGAATTTGCGAATGGGCGAATGGGCGATCTCGTTCCAACGCTCTGCGTTCAGACGACTTTTGCGCCATTCGCCCATTCGCCCATTCGCCATTCGCAAATTCGCAAATTCACCCGAATCATCATGGAAATCATTCAAGATAATTTAACCACAGAACAACTGAATCGTCTGTTAGAACCGGACATGTTACGCCAACTGCTGGCCTTTATCCTAATTTTGGGTTTAACCACGATTGCCCAAAACCCATTATTACGGATATTACGCCGTGTCGAAAGGCGGAGTGGAACCCAAACATTTGTCAAAGGGCAACTGTTTTTTGTTTTTGGTCGTACTCTGTTGCCTCTCACCGCTCAAGTCATAGGGAATTTAGTTATCATCATTTTTGATGAATTTGGCTGGATGAATGATACATTAATCTGGTTAGTCTCATTTTTGACGATATGGCTTCTCTACTGTCTAGCTGACAGTCTTATTCAGGCCAACCTGCCGCCAATTCAAGCTACCTTTTGGAGCCGCAGTATCCTCCTGCCGGTGACGCTGATTGTAACCGTCCTCAGCAGTGTTGGTTTGTTAGACAGTGTTTTGGCTTTGAGCATGACCGTCGGGCAGATGGGGGTTCGTTTTACCCTTCGTTCCATCTTGGCCGGAAGTGCCATCATCATTGTTGCCTTTGTGATTTCGCGGGGCGTGAGACAGGTTCTTAAACGAGACGTTCTGCCTCGGGCCGGAGCACAACCGGCTTTGGCGCAAGCTCTATCCATGTTGGCTTCATACTCGGTGATACTTGGCGGGGTGGCGGTGGGATTGAGCGCGATGGGCATCGACCTAACCACTATTACAGTGATATTAGGAGGCTTGTCGGTTGGGTTGGGCTTTGGCCTACAGGAGATTGTTAGTAACCTTGTTAGTGGGTTTATTTTGATGTTTGAGCAGGCCATTGCCCCCGGTGATGTGATTAAAATCGGTGATGCAGATGGCGAAGTAACCGATGTGGGGATTCGCTCTATCACCATTTTGACCAAAGACAATGTTGAGCTAATTGTCCCCAATAACTATTTTTTAACCGAAATTATTACTAGTTTGACTCGTACCAGTAACCACGTTCGAGTAGGGGTTAAGGTCGGGGTAAGCTATAATACAACGCCTAAAGAGGCCGAAGCCGCTTTACTAGACGCGGCTGACCGTCACTCTACCGCCCTCAAAACACCACCTCCTCAAGTTATGTTTCTCGATTTTGGAGCCAGCAGTCTTGACTTTGAACTGTTTGTCTGGACAGATGATGCTGATACGGCTCCCACCTTTGCCAGTGAACTCCGTCACCATGTTTGGGATGCTCTGGCCGAACGCAATATCGAAATCCCCTTTCCTCAGCAAGATATGCATGTGCGGACAGTTCCTGCCGAGCGTTAGATTTATTTTTCTGGAACTGCATCAATTGCCTTATATCTTAAATTCGATTATCATGCACAAATTATGAAAATACGATTCTATATCCCTTTAATAAACTATTTTGTATTAACCATGCTCCTTGTGGTGCTTTTTGGCTTGTCATCCGCCTATGCCGCCACCCCACAGATCAAAAATTTAGAAATGAAAATTTGGCCGGAATATGACCAGCCAGACACCCTCATTATCTATGTCGGTGAACTCAGTGAAGAGACTGAGTTGCCAGCTAGGTTAACTTTTTTGTTGCCCAACTATGTAGAAGATTTACACGCCATCGCCTACGCTCAAGAAGGGCAACTGTTCCGTGTGCCAGCCGATGAGGTTGACCTTAAACCGGATAATCAGTATCTCTCGCTCACCTTTTCCGTCCCTAGCCGAACATTTCAGTTTGAATATTACGATTCTCACATTTTAAGCAAAGATGGCGATCAGCGTGAGCTCGACTACTCTTTCCATGCCCCTATGGATACGGCACAAGTCAACTTTGAGATTCAACAACCCAAACAAGCGGCCAATTTTCTGATTACACCTTCGGCCAAACAGGGCTTGACCGGTTCTGATGGGTTCGTCTATCATCAGCTTGAGCAAACTGATATGAAACAGGACGATACGTTTACTATCAACGCGACCTACAATCGCGCAACAAATCAACCATCTGTGCAAGCATCTCAACCTGCCAACAATGCCCCCGCCCCCGCCCCAGCAGTACCCGCAGAATCAGTCTCACCAACCGTTACCACACCCACTAATCAAACCAACATGATGGGTTATATCCTTATTGTGGGAGGGCTTATTCTACTGGTGGGGAGTGGTGGCTACTGGTACTGGTCACGTCAGCAACCTATCGGCTCAGGCAAAGGCCGACGGCGGAGTCAACAACCAGCCCAGTCAGCCGGTTTCTGTCACCAATGTGGTACCAGTTTACATGCTGGGGCAAAATTCTGTCATAATTGTGGTACACCCCGTCGAGCATAAAATCTAACATGCCTCTGTTGTTGCACCTCGTTTGGCCGCTACTGCTACTATTTATAGCTGATGGCCTAATCCTTGGTCATGCACCCACAGAGTTACGATATGTCGCCAGTTTACTGCTATTAGCCGTGCTACCCGGTTGGGTGTGGTTGTCGGTTTTTGGCAAGCTCAATACCGTTATCGAACGAAGCCTATTCGCCATTGGTCTCTCATTTTCGGCCACGATTTATATCACCATGCTGGCTGTTTATCTGCCCGGCCCGCTGACTGCAAATCGCCTGCTGATCATGCTGAATCTGTTCATCCTAACAGGTGGCTTAATTCGTGGTTTTCAAGAATACCATTGGTTTCGACACCGTTGGTTGAGCTTGTCGAAACTAAACCTGCCAAAACCGAACTGGTCAATAGCCGTACTCTTCAATCGGCTCAGGCCACACAGCCAGCTTCTTAGGCAGTTCCAGAAAAATACATCTCCTCCCCAAAATCGTTGGTTGAGCCTGTCGAAGCTAATACCCCTTCGGCAAGCTCAGGGGACGTTGGGAGAATTTAAAAGTTGGGACTGCCTTATCCCCGTTACACTCCTCTTTCTGTTGACTCTCGCTCTGCGTCTGCCCAATCTTGGTTACGCCGAATTTCATGAAGATGAGGCCGAAGCCCTTATGCTTGGGGTACGGGTATTGCAGGGCGAAGATTACGCCCTTTTTTTACATCGCAAAGGGCCAGCCCAGATGCTACTGCCGGTCGCTTTTTGGCTCCTGACCGAGCGCATCACCGAGAGCATGGCTCGGTTTCCTTTTGTTTTAAGCAGTATTCTTAGTGTGTTGACCATGTTTGTTTTAGGCCGACATTGGTTTGGCCTAACGGCGGGGTTAATCAGTGGACTGTTATGGGCCGTCAACGGATACAGTATCGCCTTTGGACGTATGGTACAGTATCAGGCGGTCATATTTTTTCTGGGGCCACTCGCTATATACAGCCTCTATCTAGCCCACAAACAGAGCCAACCACGCTGGCTCTATCTAAGTGCCATCCTTTTGGCGACCAGTCTACTGGCCCATTTTGATGCGCTGTTGCTCCTGCCGGTAGCGGGTTATCTGCTAGTGGCGTATAGCATGGTCTCGGCCACCTACACATGTCATTCTGAGCGCTGTTTGCGAAGAATCCACCCTAAAGTAGCAGAATGGGGACTCTTCAACCTTCGGTTTCAGAGTGACATGGCCCAAACGATGACCGAGGCCAAAGATTTCAATGAGCATAACCGCATGGTCGGCGAAGAATCGACTCCTCCAACCCTCATACAACCGTGGATGCGTTACCTCTCGCCCCTGTTCGCCCTAATCCTCTTCGTCATGCTCGTCACTTCATTCTATATCCCCTATCTGCTCGACCCCGAATTTAGCAACACCACCCAATATCTCTCCGAATCACGCATCAAACCGGGATTGCTCTACAACAACCTATGGCTACTGCGCCGCCTAGATGCGGAGTACAGTTCATGGTTTTACCTGCCTTTACTGGTCGGTGGGCTGATGATGGGCAGTGGCATGCTTCTGCGACAACAACGGTCAACAAGAACTTGGTTGATTTATGGGAGTGGGGCAGTTTTAGCGACCCTTTGCCTAACAACGGTATGGCAACCGACATGGTGGCAAATGGGCATGGTCAACATGGCTCTTTTACCGTGGTTAGGTATAGGCGGTTTGCTGTTTTGGCAGGCGACCAACCTCGAACAACGAAGCGTTTTGTTGATGGTTGGTATGCCCCTAATCGGCTATGGGTTTTTGGTTGATGACCCGCGCACCCATCTTTATATCATCTACCCGGGCGCTGTTTTACTGGCCGGGGTCGGCTGGCAAAGTTTGTTAGGCTACAGAACTCCGGTTTTTCAGAAAAACTGGAGTTTTAACGCTCGGATTGTACTTGCCCTAATTGGCTGTGGCTGGCTCGGTCTGATAAGCGGTTATGTCGGCCTGATTTATCTGACTCCCGAATCCACTTTTTTGGCTATACGCGGGCAGTGGGACGATTCAATCGGCGAGTTAATTTATGATGATTTGCCCAAACCAAGAGGCTATTTCGGCTACCCCAAACGAGAAGGCTGGAAAGCGATTGGTGCGTTACGGGCAGAGGAGAACTATCAAGGAGATTTTCGTAGTGTTAACGAGGATTTTATCGTGCCGATTTGGTATAACTATGGTCAAGCTCGTTCATGTTATGATACGCCCGCCCATTTTTTCGTCCGCCTAACTGACTACGCTGGAGAGATAGCTCCCCCCTATCAACTGAGTGGTTCAGTAACACGAGAAACCGAATCCCGAATCGAGATATATTCTGCGATGGGTCAAACTCATCAGCCAAACCGTTACCCGGTCGAAAGTTATATCAAACAGTTTGACCAGCAGGCGACCCCTCAGCGATTTATCCAGCAGGCACAACCGAGTCAACCTGTTGGCACTCAGTTTGGTGAGGCGATTCGACTGACTGGCTATGACCTGCCCTCGGCCACGGTGCAAGCCGGAGAGATACTCGCCCTCAACCTGTATTGGCAAGCCACCACCGCACCGACAAACTCCTATCGAGCCTTTGTCCATTTAACTGACGGTACAACGTTGTGGGCACAGCAGGACGACAATCCGATATGTCGCCTACCGACCTCGATTTGGCGGGGTGGGCAACAAGGTATGGGGCAGTTTCGCCTCCAACTTAACCCCGACATGCCAGCGGGGCGTTACCCCTTGATTATCGGGCTGTATCAGGCCGATACCTTGACTCGGCTGACGATTACTGACGGCGCAGGGCAAATTGGCGACGATTTTCTATGGCTGGGTGACATTAGAGTTGTTCGGGAATAAAGGAGTGCAAAAGCTTCTTGCTTTTGCATGTTTGTCTCTAGCAAAAGCAAGAAGCTTTTGCACTCCGCAAACTCAGAATTTGAGTTTTTATGCGATGATAAGTTATTGCCGAACAGGTCTATTGAGGTGTACGTAAAAATTCAGTAAAATTGCCCTAGAAACCCGATTTCTCAAAAAAATCGGGTTTCTGACGCTCTTTCTGGCGAGTTCACTGAATATTTACGGGTACATACCAAACCGTTCAAGGCGGATCATACCGCAGACCTCAGACTGTAATCACAAACAGTGGCTCCACCAGCACCCCCGTTTCTGAATGGGTGTAGGGTACCTCATACGTTTTGCGGCTAGTTTCATCGACGGCCTCAACAAACATCACCAAGGTTACAGTTGTCAACCCCAACTTATGCCCATACCGAGCCGCTTGATTTAGTCCCTTGTGATACTCATAATCATCCACAAAGCTCTTCACCTCTAGGGCATATTCTTGACCTGCATACCGAATCATCAAATCAACCTGCCCATTGCCAGTCGGGAACTCCGGCCAAACATCACCCCCCCGACGGCGAATAAACCGATTCAAATAGAGATACAGATTAAAATGATAGACCGCCTCATAAACTCGTAAATCTTTACGACGAGGCGCATCCTTCATCAACCAATGTTTATTTGCTTGAATGTAGGCCTCATGCAATTTGAGGATATTCTTGATATTCAGGCTAGTTTCGCTGATGGCTTGGCTCAAGTCCGTAAACGGTGGATAGAGTTGACTACCTTGACCAAACAACTCATAAGCGAAGTAGTTAAACAACCGCTTTTGGATAAATGGCGACGGGAATTTGATATATCGGTTCGTCTCATTCTCAACCTCTAGCTCAATAACCCCATTCATATACAAAAAATTGGTATCGGGGTCATCGAAACGAAATTCCATTTTCTGATTGGTTTCCAGCAATTCTAGTAATAACCGTCTATGGGGTTCTTGTTTGGCTTTGCTGACGATATTGATGACATTGGCGTTGGGTAACGCATTCACTGCCGCCGAGTAAGCAATATCAAAATCCCGCAGAGTGATGCTAGGATTATGTTTGTTGTAGGTTTCGGTCAGGAGTTCACCCAACCAGCCAATCAGACCGGGTTGACCTTGGGTCTCATCAAACACCTTCTTTATGACCGCTGGCTCAACTGTTTGCTCACTGTCTCGTTCGTACCATTTGAACATCGATTCGACTTCATCAAAAGTAAAGTTAGGGATATGGAGACTATGTTGCACGTTAAACGGGGAGCCGGTTTTATTCTCGATGCCCAACACCGCCCGTACCCCAATCAAAGCTACCCCATGCAGAAGATAGTCTCGCTCGGCACTCGGTTTATCAGCCTGTTGCCGACGCAAAAAATGGATATTTCTAAAGGCACTAACAATACCGCTAATCGCTTCTGGCAGGAGGGCATCAAACTCATCTAAAATTAGGATGAGAGGTTTGGATAAGACACCTCGCTTAAATATATCTCTAAAAAACAGGTGTTGGTTAATGAGGTCTGATCTTCCCAAACGTTCCAATATCTGATGGGTGATATCTTCAATAATTGCCTCAACACTCTTTTTCAGTTTCAAATCTTCTAAGGGGATATGAACCACATCAAAGGCTTCATACGCCGAATGATCTCGTAAGGTAAACATAACCTCTTCCATAATCCATGTTTTACCCCGTTGACGGGGTGCCCATATCGTGATGTAATGCCCGCCCTCGTCTGGATTTTCACCAATTAGTTTTAAGATGGCTCGATCAACCAGTTCTTGACGAGAAACGTAATAATGTGATGTCTTTAATGGTGAGCCGTAAGACCAGAATTTTCGCATGGTGTTTACCTCTCTAACATGATTTTGGCAGTTCCAATTTTTAAAATTTCCCAAAATCAGTAGGGCATAAAGAACAGGATGCGCAGGAAGGCACTGATAGGTACACAAAATCAGTGCCTTCCTGCGCATCCTGTTCTAAGTTTTGGGAGGCCTATTTTCTTGGAAATCTCTTTGTCATTATACTAGAACTGTTCGACAATAAGTAAGGCGGGTATTTATTGAGCTATTGGAGTGCAAAAATTTTATTCTTGCCAGTCAAAATGGAATTTTGACACTCCATTCCGCACGAATCCTTATTCCCGAACAACTCTACTCTAACCACGAGGTGATGCCAACTAAGTAGTTTTCAGAACTAACTTGTAAATTGTCATTCCCGCACGTTTTTAGCGGGAATCCACTGACAACACATAGATTCCCGAGCTATAAACATAAGGCGAAACAGATAACGTGAGAATAAATCCCCACGCTAAAAGCTCAAGACCGCTAAAAGTGGCCTATTTAGCTGGCTTTAGCCTGCTTTGGCTATCAGCATCGGGATTTATTCCGATGTGTTTTGTCGCACCTTAAGTTGGTAGCCGATTCCCGCCCAAAGCATGTGGGAATGACATGTTGACAAAAGTGACAACTTAGAAATGAAAGTTACTTAGGTAGTCCTGCACATGTAGTGGTCATCTACCCGCAAGCTCTGAGCTTGCGGGTAGATAGTAAAGTCGCACCACTACTTTTGCACCACTACCGTTACTTAGGTAGTCCTGCACATGTAGTGGTCATCTACCCGCAAGCTCTGAGTTTGCGGGTAGATAGTAAAGTCGCACCACTACTTTTGCACCACTACCGTTACTTAAAACCAGCCCCGACTCACAACGAGTCGGGGCTGGTTTGATACTGATATTAAACCTTATGACCATAATCTCTAACATCATTTATCTCAAAAGATGAGAATTTAAGAGGAGTCTTTCTGTATCCTTTTTTGATGTTAACTTCGGCTACCTGAACGGTTAGCCCGCCATAGAAATTAAATCCAGACGCAGATAAGCCTATCGCGGTCAATTTATTACCAAACGCGGCCCCTGTATCTATATCAATGGAAGCTATCAGGTTATTTTTTGGATGCCTTCTCAGATAATAACTATTCAAATCAATTTTTTCAGCTTCTTCTTCATCCTCATCCTCATCCTCATCAGTTGATGATTTCTCAGACAACTCATCCATGTAATAGTCCAAAGAAGGTGTTGGTGTATGACCGTGGATAATGATATGACCATTCCAATGATCCGGGTCACCATTCAAAAAATCCCGTCTGATCCAAGTAGGTACATTTTCTATCCATATTTTTCTGTCGTCGATAAACTTGGTCATATCAGCATAATCATTTATCTTGAGTTGCTCCTCAAATGGCACATTAGGCATAATACCGCCATGAACAACAGTAATCTTCGCTCCAAAAAGACCATTGTCATACTCCTCTTGGTGGAAGCATTTCATGTTCTTCATAAAGTCGGTGTATTTCTCATCAATATTGGCCTTGAAATCTTCAAATTTATTGTATCCAAAGGAACGCATCGTGCTATCGGCTCCGTTCTCCATCCATATTCGAGTTCCCCATTCATCAATATGTTTTTCATTGAAAAGGGTATCTAATAATAAATGTTCATGGTTTCCTAATAAGGTGACGGCCTTATCTCCAAGGCTCATTATAAGATCTAACACCTCTTTTGAGGAGGGGCCGTGATCTATATAATCGCCTACAAAAACAAATTTATTAAGATTATCATTATCCAAATGGTTAACCAGTGTCCGTAATGGATCATACATCCCGTGGATATCACCAATTATCCAAGTGTGTTTCTTATATTCTTCATATTCTTTGTCGAAATCTTCCATAATCTAGTTACCTCCCTTGTTACCTGACAAGGCTTTTAGTCTCAACTAAATATAAAATATCTGATAGGATTAACAAGATTAAGGACAAAAATACTGTTAATCCTGTTGATTTTGTAACCGTTCACTCTTGTCGATTACCGCCGTTTGTTGCGTACATAAGAACCAAACAGACTAATTTCGTAAAAGTTCAGTAAAGTAGCCCTAGAAACCCGATTTCTTAAAGAAATCGGGTTTCTGACACTTTTTTTGGCGAGTTCACTGAATATTTACCTAATTTCAGCCAGTGGATAGGGTTTTTGAGTCGCAAGATTTAATTATACAGCAATCCCAACCCTATACAAAACAGCCCCGACTCAAATCGAGTCGGGGCTGTGGGTACATACCGAACCATTCAAGGGAGACCGCTAATCCAGTTGACGCGAATGAGTCACTTCCCATAAATGAGGTAGTCCTGCACATGTAGTGGTCATCTACCCGCAAGCTCTGAGCTTGCGGGTAGATAGTAAAGCCGCACCACTACTTTTGCACCACTACCAAATGAGGTAGTCCTGCACATGTAGTGGTCATCTACCCGCAAGCTCTGAGCTTGCGGGTAGATAGTAAAGCCGCACCACTACTTTTGCACCACCATTCACCGTTTACCATTTCGGCAATAACTTATCATCGTATAAAAACTCAAATTCGAGGTCTGCGGAGTGCAAAAGCTTCTTGCTTTTGCCGGAGACAAACATGCAAAAGCAAGAAGCTTTTGCACTCCTTTATTGCCGAACAGCTCTACCTAACTGAACCCCCTTCGTCAACAGGTGTCAAACCTCGTTGAGTTGGTGTTTGCTTTATCCCCTCATCAATAGAACCACCACCCTCCTCCACAGGTTGACCTTCCGATCCCTCGTTGACAGGCTTAGGTGTTGCCGTGGTGGGCTTGGCTGTGGCCGTCGCTGGAACCGAGGTGGCCGTTACTGGTGGTGTTTCAATTGGAATCGTGGTCTCGGTCGGCATTGGCTTTTCTGTTGGAGCAATCGTTGCCGTTACCTCGGTCTCTGTTTCAGATGAGAAGAATGGCAATCCGCTACTCATCAGTAAACTTATCCCTACCAAACCCATAGCCAGTAGTATCGCCCCTCCAATCCAGTACCACACTCGGTTCGATTTGTTCGGCCCCTCAGTTACCCAATTGACTAAAATATATCCATCTACTAGATGAATCGGCTTACCCTTAGCCCATTCCTGCGCTTGCTTAGTGACCGTGGCCGTTGTAACCAGATAGGCATCTGCGGCTTTGTTGTGTTGCATGGTGCCATATAAATCCCGAATTGTCGGCTGTCCGACACTGCCGCCGTATCGCTTGCACTGAATAACCGTCTTACGGAAATTTTTGGTTGCCAGTACGTCAACTCCCTCATCACCAGAGGTGACGGTCAGGTGGGTTTTGTACCCTTTCCGTTCAAACAGAGCCGCGGTCAAATACTCAAACACTATCGGATCCATAGCCTTTAATTGGGCCAAGGCACGAGTCTTACTCAGGCGAGAGATCCGTTTTAGCTCGGCTTTGCCTTGTGCCCGTAACTTTTTATTGTACTGGTCGGCCTTCTTTTTTTTCTCTTGCGGGGTTAATTTTTTGGTGGGTGATGTTTTTCGTTTGGTCATAGGTTTTTGCTCGATTGCTTACTACCCGACAAGAAGTTTCGCTTAGGCTAATTATAGAATAATATCTGACAGGATTGACAGAATTAACAAGATTAAAGGCAAAAAATCCTGTCAATTCTGCTGATTCTGTCGAAAAAATCTTTTCTCTAATCAAGATGTCGGGTACTAAGTCGATAATAAGGAATGAGAGACAACTAAGTCGGTACAATGGAAAGTGGTTCAATCTTTAAGATTGAACCACTTTTGTTGTAAATATTCAGTGAACTCGCCAGAAAGAGTGTCAGAAACCCGATTTCTCAAAGAAATCGGGTTTCTAGGGCTACTTTACTGAACTTTTACTTTGTTTCTTCGTGGGTAAATTTATACTCAAATTAGTTTGAAACCGTCACTTCCCTATGTCATGCCCGAACGTCTTTATCGGGCATCCACATGACCTGTAAGAAATGGATTCCCGCTAAAAGTATGTGGGAATGACATCACAAAAGTTCTGTTTCCATTCTAATCGCAGTATAGCGGGCTGATTGTACCTCAATTTGGTTAACAAGACCAGATTACACCCTTTCAATACTTCTCAAAAGTTTGTTGTTTCATTCATGACCTGACATATTGATAAAATCAAAAGTATTTTTTGACAGGATTAACAAGATTAACAGGATTTTTTTTGCTTGTAATCCTGTCAATCCCGTTAATCTTGTCAGATATTGTTTTAGTCATGTTGAAACGATAAACTTCTGACTTCTTACTACCCGACAGAAAAACAATCTGACAAGATTAGGCAGAGGGAAAGAAATAATCATCCCCAAGATTCTCCTACGAGGTATTGGGACAATCTTGTTACCCGACAGACTGGTTTAGGAAAGACTAAAAACGATAACACAGAGATTCACAGAGGTTCACGGAGATACACAGAGGGAAAAATAAATCTCTTTTTAAAAAACTCCGTGAATCTCTGTGTCTCTCTGTGCTAATTAGTTTAGGCTAAAAACTTTTATCGGGTACTAAGTGTAATTAGTTCAGGCTAAATTCTCTATCGGGTACTAAGGAAGTTCCAGAATTTAAAACCTCCCAAAACCATTGTGACACTCTACCCCCTCCCCGACGCGTAGCTAGTCCCCCTGCTAGGGGGAGGAGCCGCTTCCCCCCTAGCAGGGGGGACTGAGGGGGGTAGAGACTCTGCTCAATTTGGGAGATTTATTTTCTTGGAATTGCCTAAGTGGGACAATTCAATTCTTCCACGTGCCTTAACAGAATTAACAGAATGAAAACGGTAAAAATAATCCTATAAATCCTGTTAATCTTGTCGGAAAAATCATTTCCGACACTATTCTTCTCGCATAATTTATATCGCAATTGAAATTGTCATTTGCCTAGTACCTTAATCTATGTTAAGATTATGCCACTTGGCTGTGACAAGATTCGCAAATTGTTTTATACCCCGACCTCACCATGAACTGATAGCTTTGGTGGGGCTTTTTTTGAGGCATTAGGCTTCATGGCTGTGTTTTTTAAAATCAGTCATTTAATAGATTAACGAGTTTTTGATATTCGCCCGTTTTGCCCGAAGTTATACCACAAACCTAAAAAATGGTTGTAAACCTATCTGTTCATTTTACAACGTGCTTCTCAATATAGTCACAGGGAACAACAGTCAACTTTATCACTAATTTTGGTACAACCTATATGTTAGCTCTAGGAGGAGTGAAAACATGTTAAGAAAAAAAGTTGTGTTTAGTTTAGCTTTAGGATTATTTTCAGCCCTATCGATTTTTATAATTCTGCCGCAAGGAACAGCCCTAGCCGCAGGGGAAACCTGTTTTTCCCATATTGATGATACCAGAGAATTTACTGGAACAACTGCGGTACAAGAGGCGATTAATGTAGCCGATGAAAACGATTTAATCAAAGTCGCGGGGAACTGTACCGGCGGCACCATGATTAATGGCTCTACTCAAACCGCCTATATCACCGAATCGATAACCATACAGGGAGGATACACCAACACCAACTGGAATATCTCCGAATTTGCAACCTATCCGACCACACTGACCCAAATAGCGGGGCCGGTGATGGTGATTACCGGAGCGGGCATTACCCCAACCATTGATTCTCTAATTATTCGTGAAGGTCAGGGGGGAATCAATGTTATCGACGCTGAGCCAATCTTACAGAATCTGGTCATTGAAGATAATACCGATTCTGGACTTACGCTTAACAATGCTGACGATACCCAAGTTTTAACCACCACGATTCAAAATAACAATGCTTTGGGCGACGGTGGAGGGGTGTATATCGCCGAAAGTAGCGATTTGCTACTTCAAGAGGTTAACATCCTGATCAACACGGCGGGTAAAAATGGAGGGGGATTATATGTTGCTGACACCAACTCTGTCAATCTGACCATTCGCCAAACCACAATCAATGGTAACATTGCTACCATAAACAATGGGGCATTGTTGATTAAAGGTGATGGTGCGATTTTAGAAGATGTGACGATTGAAAATAATCTATCTCAAAAAAGTTTTACCATTCGGATCGAAAGCAACAATGCCCGATTAACCAGAGTTAAGGTGCTGACCAATACTGCTACCCTCCATGCCGGTGGTTTACGTTTTGAGGGCGAAAATGCGGTATTGGAATATCTTACCATCACAGGTAATACGTCTAACTTTCAAACTGATGGCGGGGGTATTTATCTAAACGATTTTAATAACGGTATATTGAGATATAGTATCATCATGGATAATAAGATACTTCTGAGTTCATCTGCCATTGAACAAGGAGGTGGTATTTTTGTTGCCTCAGGTAATAGTTATACGATTGAAAATAATATTATTGCCCATAACAAGATTGGCCCTAACCTTCAGGATAGAGGTGCTGGATTATATCTTTTTGGAAATAAGGTTAAAATTCACCATAACACAATTGTTAGCAACAGTGGCGGTGAGGGGGATGCCCTTGGGGTTGATGGGACAGAATTTGACATAAAAAACAATATATTTTCTAACCATACCTATAGTGTTTATGCTTGGAGTGGTAATAATAACGCCCATGTTGTCGATGGCAACATTGTTTCGAATGTCTCAACCCCATTTTATTGGGTAACACCGGGATCCAATAACCGAATCGACTGTGACCCTTCTTTTGTTAACGCCAACGGACGAGATTATCACTTAGATAGTAGTTCATGTGCGATTGATCATGGTAGCGATGTTGGTGTATCGACTGATATTGAGGGGAGTTCTCGTCCGCAGGGGCTTAAATATGATGCAGGGGCGTATGAAACTGGCTATACCGCGACCGTCTCTGTCAGCCTTAGTGATGTACCAAATGCTCAGGTAGGCCAACCTGTCACCTTTGTGGCCACCATCTATCCGACTGATGCCGAAGTAACCTATACTTGGTCTGCTGATGGTTTCAGTACTCAAAATGGGAATAGTGCCATTTACCAATGGTCTACTATTGGCACCAAAGTTGTTCAAGTTACGGTTGATGATACTCCTAATCCGCCCGTTTCCGCGGTAACAACAATTGCGATTGCTAATACACCAAAACCAATTGACTTTGTGACTATTAGTGGCAAGGAGGGAGGCTTTGCGGGTCGAACTTACATCTATACAGCCACAATTAATACTGACGCGGTTGGCCCTGTCAACTATACTTGGGAGCCTGCACCTTTGTCTGGTCAAGGAGACCCAGTGGTCACTTATCGTTGGACAGATCCGGGACTGAAAGATTTAACGGTAACGGCGGATAATGGCTTCAGCAGAAAAACGAATAACTACCCTATTGAAAAGATACATGAGTATCCAAACGCTGGCTTTAATGCTGATCCACCATCATTTGGGGGGCCGGCGCCACTAGTTATTACTCTGACCAATCCTGCCAACCATATAGATACCCATGTTGAGCCTGAGTTTATATGGGAAGGAGATGGTATTACTCGGGTTAGTTACAATACCAATACCAGCATTGTATTAAATTATATACCTGTAGGGACGCATGTTGTCACCCATACGGTCATTAAAAGATTAGATAATTCAGATGAAACGGCCAGCCACCGGACAACCAAAGTAATCACAGTGTATGAGCCAGCATTAGCGGACATGACCGCCACGCCCCTCAGTGCTACCACCACCACCACCGCATCCTTTAAGCTTTGTGATGCCTCATCAGGAGAGTATGACCAATTGGCTTGGACCTTTGGCGATGGTAAATCGGAAAAAACAACCACCAAACACGGCTGTGTGGATCATATCTATACTTTACCGAGTAGTAGTAAGTATCAAAAAACCTATACCGCCAAGTTAGAGATTACTGGTTTGGGTGGTACCAGCGTTGTTAGTCAGGTAATTACTATCTACCGTACCTTAGAAGCCGCTTTTGATATGCCCGTTGCCTCACCTTATGTGACGACCAAACAAGTCTGTTTTACCAACCAATCGAATGGGCATATTAGTAGCCATTGGAATTTGGGAGGTGTAGAGACTACAACCCAAGCATCCACATTCTGCCATAACTTTACTGAGAAAAGGACATACGATATTGTTTTAACCGTAACTGGTACCAATGGAAACACCAAACAGAAGACAGAGTCGTTTACTCTTTATGAGCCTGTGCAGGCAAAATTTGATTGTATTCCCGAAAACCCACGACTTAATTTAGAGTTTATAACTTGTACCGATCAATCAACCGGAGATGTAGCTGAATGGAAATGGGATTTTGGCGACGGGACAATCATTGACAAATCATCTCCTGAGCCAGTCAAACATCTTTATAAGTCTGCTGGTGAATATACGATTAAATTAACTATCACTGGTGACGGACAGGATCAAGATAGCTACGAGAACAAGGGCATAGTGTTACCAGGTCCGCTAGAGGTTGACTTGGTGGCTGATGAACCTACAGGCTCTGCTAGAAAGGTAACCTTTACCGGGATTATTACGGAGGAGTATGAAAAGTTAGAGTGGGACTTTGATTATGATAAATGTATAAACCTGACTGAATTTGCCATCTCCAACCCCACCCTGACAAAAACATGTTTCTACAATGATACAGACTCGTCCCCATATACAGCGGTGTTAACTGCCACTGGATATGGGTGGGTTGTTACTGATAGTGTCGAGATTAGTGTCAACGAGGGGGTATTCGCCAGATTTGAGGCAGACCCTACAACCGCTATTCGAGAGCCAGATTCATCCGTCGTGGTTACCTTCACCAACAAATCAGAGGGGGATTATGAGAAGATTCTCGTTGATTATGGGGATGGTATTACAAAGACCATATCTGGTAAACCAGCCAGTTTTAGCCACGAGTATCATCAAGCAGGTACCTATCCGGTCACGTTTACGATTAGTGGCCCTGGTGGTACCATGACCACTCATCCGCACGATCCTGATAATCCGATGATTATCACCATTTACGATAAATGCCAGCCTAGTTTTGATTATGAGATTCAATCAGCCTCGTCAGATCAGGTAGCTCCAGTAACACTGGTTGTGACCAATACCACGCAGGGGGCATGTGAGGAAGCAACATGGAATTTTGGTGATGGTCGGATTAGTAACCAGTTTAATCCAGGCTCGCATATCTACGACATCTCTGGAATTTACCCTGTTAAGTTAACCATGAGTGGTGATGCTGGCACAGAGACTTATGTCCTTGACCCTCCCTTGGAGGTGTTTGGTAGTCGCTGTAAGTTTGAAGATGACAAAACAGTTACTCTGTCACCACCACAATCCAACGGAGACCAAGATTTAACCCTAACCTATCCAGTTATGAAAAAAGAACTCAAAAAACCTCGTAGTGATGTGGAGTGTTATGTGGATGTCCAATGGTATGAGAATAGGTTGAAATTAGGTAAAGGAGTGGGGACGATTATAACCGCCACCCGACAAGTGACAGTTGGTTCACATCGGCTGGCTCCGCCGACGGTGTGGCAAGCTAGGATTATGGCCTGCCATATCGAAAAAGGATGTAATCACGAATCAGTTTTGTGGAGTAATGAGGCCATTATTCAAAGGCGGCCCAATATTCCACCCGAGGTATTAACCGCAACAATTGTACCCTCGTTGCCATTGACTATAGAGCCTTTGAAAGTGGAATATGACACCACTGATAAGGATGGCGATTCGGTGGACACTGTTACCAACTGGTATAAGGTTACGCTGGAGCAATATTATCAGGCCTTGATAAATCCAGCGGATAAAGATTATGGGAGACCTGATATTAAAGATCAGGAGAATGTTCCTGCAAACGAAACGAAACTTGGCGATATTTGGTGTGCTGAAATATTACCTCATGATGGTAAGGATTTTGGGGAGATTGGTGAGCAGTGTGTACGGGTGGGAAGCGATGTTAATCGTCCCCCAACTGTCATGCCTCACCTAAGTATAATTCGAGATACAGATAAGCTCAGTGGTACGCTTGAGGCAAAATTTATCTTGGAGTATGAGTATTACGATGATGTTGGGGCGGTTGGTGAACATACCATTCGCTGGTATCGTAAAGGAGATGGGTTTTTGCCAGAATACACCAGAAAATGCTCTCCTGTATCTGTTGACGAAGGCAACAATCTTAACAAAGGCCTTTATCGCTGTGAGTTATCAGCAGAGACGGTGGATCCGGGCGAAACATGGTTTGCGATTATTGAACCGTATGATACGCAAATTAACGGATTACCGATTAAGTCTAACGAGGTGTTGGTGCATGCCATAAAAGACAACACCCCGCCAGAAGCGGATGAGGTTAAAATAATTCCCTTCTTAGTGGCTAAAGATGACGAAAATCTACATATCGATTACCTATATTGGGATGCCGAGGATGATGCTGAATCAGGCAGTTATATCTATTGGTATGAGACTTCGACTGATCCAAGCAACCGCGTCACGCTATTTGATGGAGCCAGAACCATTCCTCATCGCTTTACCTTACCCAATCAAATCTGGTATGCGGTTGTAATCCCGGGTGACGGTCGTGCGCTTGGGGATCCAGACTCCGCCCATACGGTGTTAATTACCAATGTAGTCCCGCTTCCTTCATTAAATGTCTCGATTTCTCCAGTCAATCCTAGCTTAACCGAGACGATTTATCTAAAAGGGCTACCTGCCGTTGATGAAAATGTCACCCTGTCAATCATGTGGACACTCAATGATGGGTACCAAGCAACGTTAGATGGCGACGATTCTATTGACGCTGAACACCTTGAAGACGGTCAAGTGTGGTGTGCAACAGTTACAGTGCAGAAAACGAACGATGAAAACGAGAGTAACAGTGTTGGCCCACTTTGTGCTAACGTTGTGGCAATCAAAACCAATACCCTGCCTGAACTAAAAGGTCCACCCTATATTTTTCCACCAACCCTTAATGTGGGTGAACAGCTTTTTGAGGTAAAGTATGATTATTTTGATGCAGATGGCGATCTTGAAGGACAAACCGAAATTCGGTGGTATAACAGGGGTGTAGTTCAACCCGACTATAACGATGCCAAACGTATTCGGGTTGAACTACAAGTGGGTGAGGTGTGGCATGCCACAGTACGGCCGCATGATGGTAAGGAGTATGGTGCAATATCTACAACTGTTAAGGTAACTGTGATTGCCGCCAGCACGCCCCCCAAAGTAGAGCCAACTCCTGCTTTATCATCACCTGTCATTGCTGGTACAGAAGTAACCTTTATTGAACAGCCTCAGTGTGTCTCAGATAGTAGCAGTAATTTGTGTGAAATGTATATTCGTTGGTATTTTGTACCCACAAACACATCGACATCACGTCTATCATCAATGCAAACGACTAGCACTGCCCCAGCAGAAATACAGTGTAAAAGCACTAACAACCTGTCAGATGACTATCTGTTAGTTGACTATAATAATGAGAAGATAGTACCCGCTGGTGTCATCACTCAAGCAGGGGAATTGACAGTATGTGTGTGGGCTGATGATGGCAAAGAAAGTGACCTGATGGCAACAACAGCGACCGTGATCAAGGTAGGAACCTCTAATACAAAAACTTACTTACCAGCTATTAACCAAAATTATGCCAAACCAATATCAAGTATGCGTATTGAGCCCCCAAAGCACGATTTTGGGAAACAATCGGTGGGGGAAGCAACTGCACCGCAAAATTTTACCGTAGCCAGTACTGGCAAGATTGACTTAAATATCACCAAGGTACAAAGTTCGTCGGACAGTTTTATTCCGACCCACAACTGTAATGAGCCCATACCACAAAATGAGAGTTGTCAGGTGACAGTAACGTTTACTCCCCCCACAAAAGGTGCCCATGCCGCGACCATTACGATTGAGAGTAATACGCCAAGTGGCGCACAAACAGTAGCGGTTTCCGGGGAAGGCTGGGCAGAGCCATGTACGGAGATTGAGGGATATGAGCCGAATAATGGAATGGGGCAAGCTTGCCCCATTCAGTTGGGGAAACCCATTAGGGCTTATCCATATGATGGGAATGTCCCCAATAAGGAGTATGATATTTATAAGTTTGAACTGAACAGTACTAGTTCAGTCAAAGTACATCTTAAAAACTATAAGGCTGTCGGTCATCTCTATGTCTATGATAAAAAAGGAGTCTGGATTGGGAAGCACCAACTTGGAGGTGATGAAAAAGAGATACCAAACGCTTCAAACCGTCATGCTCTAGAAGGTTTAGATCCAGGTTGGTACTATATTATGGTTCATACCAAGACATTTAATGGTGATGAACCTGCTTACGAACTGGAAGTTAGGCTTCGAGAATCTTTTGAACAACAATAAGGTTTATCTTAGAGAATTATAACTAAATAGGAAATAGGTAAAACAAAAGAGGTGTGTTTTATTGACACACCTCTTTTGTTTTACCTATTGGTTCTTAAACAAGATTTCGTTTACAAGTCAGATAGCACAGTAACAGTTTAAACAGGATAATTGAAATTTTCTATATATAGTAACGTACTCCTTAATGGATTTAGGCAGAGGGAAAGAAATAATCATCCCAAGATTTTCCTACGAGGTATTGGGACAATTTTGTTACCCGACAAAGTGATGGTGATATTATTTGGGTGTGACCAAAATGAGTTGGGATCTTCCTCAAGGCAATGAATAAGCGGATTTAGGAGATAAAACACGGCTAAAAACGATTGATTTTTACTCGATAGCGTGTTGTTATGAGGGTGCAAGATTGCCTTTCAACTAAGTTTGGTCACCCCCATATTATTTAGGCAGAGTAGGAACCGGCTCTACATTATCGCCATTCTTCTTTTCATCATCACCACCGCTACTAGGACAAACACCCTTTACGGATTGTTGTTCAGAACTAAACACCTCAGTAATTTGTTGATTTCGACACAACTGTTCATGATCTAATTGGCTACATCGTAACACCCTAACACTCCAAAAATAACCAGATGTACCACATGAAAATTCTTTTAATTGGTCTATATTGATAACCGTTTTATATTCGTTGGCTTGAGGTGTTATATAGTGTTTTTTGTGATCAAATGCATCATGAACAGCCCGATACTTATCGTTATCCCACAAACCAATTTCAAAGGCTTGGTTTTCCGCCAACTGTCCATCCCATTGCCAACTAAATGTAGTAGCCCCTGTAAGGTTCTCATTTTCAGTAGGACTGAGTAGTGTTATTGGTGGATAGGTTGGAGTTAATGTTGGTGTTGGGGTATTAGTTGGTTTTGGGGTAAAGGTTGGCTCAGGTATATTTGTTGCTGTTAGGGTAGGTGTTAAGATTGTCACAGACTGAGTTACTGAACCCGTGATATTCTTCTTCCGTCCGCTTACCATCACACTCACATCAGGTGTACCCGTTCCAATGTGGAAGACTGTTAAACAATCGTTAGGTTGTTCTACATTCTGCCAACGACATGAGAGATTTTCTGTAAGGATTGATGTTCCTTTTAAGTCAAAAGCCTCAACACTTAAAGGTATTGTCGTTTGGTTAGTCTTGGTTATTATGTATTGGGTTTGAGTAATTGGGATTAGGCTTCCATGTGCATACAAGTTTATAGTAGCGATAGTACGAGGAGTAGCAGTTGGTATGGGAGTCGGTGTAGGAGTCACAATTCTTACAGACTGAGTGACTGAACCTGTGATATTCTTATTCTGTCCACTTACCATCACGCTTACATCAGGTGTACCCGTTCCAATTTGGAAGACTGTTAAACAATCGTTAGGTTGTTCTACATTCTGCCAAAGACATGAAAGATTTTTAGTAAGTATTGGCGTTCCTTTTAAGTCAAAAGCATCAACATTTAAGGGAATCGTTGTCTGGTTAGTATTGGTTATTATGTATTGGGTTTGAGTAATTGGGATTAGGCTTCCATGTGCATACAAGTTCATAGTAGCGATAGTACGAGGAGTAGCAGTTGGTGTAGGTGAGGGAGTGTGGGTACGGGATGATGTAGGTGAGGGAGTGAGGGTACGGGATGGTGTAGGTGTAAAAGTTGGAACTGCTATAGGAATAGTTACTGAGTCGGAATCAATTAATTGATTCCTATACCAACCAGTAACCGTAATAGTATAGGATGAGGTTACTTCTTTAGGAATTGTATGACTAAAAATGGCATCATATCCTTCTTCTTTATCTACAAAAATAGGTTCTCCTAAATCACTATCCCAAGTATACTCCAAATCCTCAAGTTCCTGTCCTGTAATAAGAAAGTCAATCGTATCGCTGGAATACAGTGCCTTATCTTGATGAGAGCCAAGAATTGTCAATTCAATTCTTTCCTGTGCTAATAGTTGGGTTTGAAACATTAAAAAAACTATACTTGCTAAAAATAAAATACCTGAATAAGCAATTTTTTGTTTAGGGATTTTCCTCATTGATTACATGCTCCTGATTGATTATAGTAAGCGCTTCTGTAACCGAGCTAATAATCAAGTGTCCATCTTGACCTTCTACTTTGACTATTAACGTTTGGTAATCTAAGGCTTTATCAAGAGCATAGTATATCTGACAATCACGACTCTGTCTAATTATTGACATAGCATTGGAGGTTTTGGGAAAGAATGACCAGTTACAGCTTAATTTATCATTAGGTATCAGTTGTTTCATTTCATTATACACCTTGATAGCAACTGAAATCTTTTGGTCAGGAGAGATGATTTTCGACGTTGTCATAACGGTTTGTTGATTTACAGCGAACTCTACCATTCGTAGGACTTGAGGAGTTGAATTTACGACCTGTATATGACTTGAATCTACGAATAAAGGGATGCTTAATTGAGCAGTTGGTTGAATAGTTAAATCCGATATAGGCTTTTCCGCATCAATTCCTCGACTATATATTATAAAGAGCGTTAAAATGGCAATAACTAAACCACTGATAACAATCCACCACTTAACTTTTTTTTGTTTTTTTGCTTGAACATGATAATCCACAAAGGAGTCATCATTTACAGATAATTTCTGTTTAATATCTATCTTGGCAGACTTAAAGTTTTTATCGGAATAAAGTTGAGACATCATGAAAAAACTCCTTTTTTGAAGCCAAACGATTTAACTCTTTCAACATAATGGTTAATTCATTTAGCTCAATGCTATTTTTTTGATTATAAACGATTAAATTTTTCTTATACATTAATAGCTTATAAAGCTATTAAAACATCCAAATAATTTTTTTATCTATGTTAAGGTCAGTATATCATACAATCGTTTCATGATAAATGGTGTTTTATCTCCTAATTATCTCCCTCTTTGAGGAGATACCATTGCTTGTCCAACTCCCTAAACTATAGTTTGTCTGTCGCAGAAACTGGACAAATTTGTAGTGGTTTCTAGACAAAAAAAACCTTAGCGTTCCACACAATTACATGGATGGGAATGCACCAAGGTTGTTATTATTTGGATACGCTATGAAATTTTTAAAGGACTTCATTGAAAATAGTATAGCACATTTGACAAAGAATAAATATGCGAAAATTGTACTGGTTTATTGAGTAGGGTTTAGCCGAATAGGGGCGGGATTTTTAGAAAAAACCGTTTCATTACCCTGAATGGCTAAAATTACTATAATCTCGGTAAGTTCGGATGGTAAGTTATCACTATAATCAGCGGGTAATAGTTGACAGCTATCCTTATCCTTACTAGTCGTTTTTCCAAGCGGATAGATTGACCATGAACAGCTTAAGCTGGCTATGTCAATTGTATTGTTGTCCATGTCAAAAACCTGCTCAACCACTATGGTTGTTGGTAGGTCAATGGTTAGGCTGATATCTTCATCAGCTAAGGTCACTGATGTATCACCAACTTTGAGGTCTATTTGTTTAATTGAACGTGGTGTTGGGGTGATAGGAGTTGGAGTGTGTGTTGGGGATGGCGTAGAAATGACTGTCGGAGTGTCGGTTGGAGTAGATGTGACATCCACTACAGTGAATTGCAATGTGGCAACATCAGATATCTTACCCGTCTTAATATCTTCAACATGTACCCTAGCCACATAATCTCCTAATTCTTGCAATGTATGTGTTATCATTCTATTATCTGGCAATTCTTGACCGTTTACATCCCAGATATAAGCCAAATTACTTCCACTTGAAGCAACCGATAATCTCACTTTATCATACGAAAACTGTTGCTTGTTTATAAAGATAATCTTTGGTGTAGACTTTGTAAACAGGAAAAAATAATCCGAAATCAAAAAGAACAGTACAAGAAGTAACAAGAATTTTATAATAAATCTCACATAACGTCGTGCAAGCATATTTATTCCTCAATATAGATAGTAGCTTTTCCTTCATTATCAAAATCGAAAATTTCTTTACCCTTGACAACCACCTCTACCCACTGCTCAGTTTGACCTAAAGGTGGACTATACGTAAATTCACTACATCTGTTTTTTTCTCTGTTAGATGGTTGAAATATCCATTGGCATGTTATTTTGTTATCTAAAATTGAATATCCTATCTGATTTTCAACATCATATATTTTAAGTTTATCGCCTCTTTTAATAGTACTATTACCATCCGCTTCAATGCCATTTATAGTAATTTTTATATCATAAATTTCCTTGGTTACATTACGAAGACTATCAGTAACGTATGAAAAACTAAAGATTGCTACAAATATCAATGTAATAAGAACAGCTAGATTTGCTTTTTCAGGAAGTTCTATTTGAGCAGCTCTTAAAATTGCCTTTATAAGGTCATCTGACAACAAATCTAAATAAGTCAGCCATTTAAAACATTGCCACTGATAACCTTTACTCATTTCGTCAATTGATTGATAACGATTATTCGGATCATTTTCTAAACATTTCTTAATTATATTACGAAAAGGCCACCTTATTTCGTATATTTTCTCACTTGGTAATCTTCCTGTACAAAATTGATGAAGAATAATACCTGCTACGTAAATATCAGTACGTTTATCTAATTCTCCCTTATTTTTTTGCTCTGGTGCTTGATAACCTTTTGTACCAATTGAATAACAATCTTTGTTATTTCCAACATGTGCGAACCCTGTCAAGTAAAGATTATTTTTCTCAATTAGAATTGCCATAGGATTGAGGTTATGATGACAAATACCTTGCTCATGAGCATATTTTAGAGCCTTACAAAGTTGTTCAAAAAAATTTATAATCTTAACTTCATCAAGGTTGTCTCGGTGTTCGTTAAAAAAATTAGTTAAGTTACTACCATGAATATAAAGCATAACTACATATGGTATCTCATACTCGACAATATTATATATCTCAAGACTATCTCTTACTGTCATTTTTTCAAAAGATTTTATCTCGACAATATGATTGTTTTCACAATCAATCAATCCTTGACACTCAACTGCTCGTTCATAAAAATTGTGTTGTTTTCCTCTATGAGTAGTGAGTTTTATACAAACCTCACTATCATCATCTATATTTTTAGCTTTCCATACTTGACCTGCTCCACCACTTGGTATTATTTCTATCAAACAGTACTCGCCACCTACAATATTACCTCTAAGTAATTCAACGTCAGCCTTACTTCCTTCCATGGCTTTTTTGAATGCATTTAGCAATGCCTCACATGTTTGATAGCGTTTACTAGGTTCCTCACTTAATGTTGTACGAATTACATCTTCAATTAGTTCTGAGGGCTCTAAAGATTGAGAACTAAATTCAAATCCTGTTTTTAGTAGATTACTACCTATTTTTGGTAGCTCACCACCTACCATTTCATATAATATTAACCCCAATGAATAAATATCACTTCGTTTGTCGATTTTTAAGTTTTTATATTGCTCTGGAGACATATATTTCAATGTACCGAGATTTTGGTCCGTATGAGTAAGTGAAGTAACATCAACCATCGTAGCTATGCCAAAATCGGTTAACAAATACTTATTTTTATTGTCAATCAAGATATTGCTTGGTTTGATATCACGGTGAATTATTCCTTTTGAATGAGCATAATCTAAAGCACTTCCAATATGTTCAATGAATACATATATTTCTTGAAGAGAGAATTGTCTCATACATTTCTCAAGTGATTTACCCTTAATGAATCTCATAGCAATATAAGTAAAATCTTTCCATTCACCATAGCCACGAAAACCAACAATGTGAGAGTGATCAAGTTTATCCAATATTTTAGCTTCTCGCTTAAATCGTTTAATAAACTGCTCATCTTTACTAAGAAGATGTGAGTGAATCATCTTGATAGCAACATGTGTTTTTAGGTTTATATCTTCAGCTTTATAAACTGTAGCCATAGCACCTTGACCTACACTTCTGATAATTTTATATCTATTATCAATTTGTTGTCCGATGAAATCAGATCGTTGATTGATTGTTGAAACCGACTCTGTAGGAACATTATTTTGATTTGGAACAGTATCTTGATTATCAGGCAACATTTATTACCTCAACATTATTCAAAATTTTAGAATACTCTTTATTTTAGGGAAACTATAAAGATATCGACTATTGATATGAAGTTGTGAAACATTCCACAACCCTTCCATTTTAACACAAACTAATTTATTACACCAAAACGCTATCCATCCAACTCCAACTCATCCCGCATCAGTCTATCAAGAGACACATCAAAATAATCAGCAATCTTAACCGCCAGTCTCGCCGAGGGTGATTTTTCACCCCATTCTATTCTAGAAAGATGGGTATGTCCAGAAAAGCCAAGTTCAGTAGATAAATTTCTCAGACTAATCCCATGTCGTTCTCGTAAGATGCGTAATTTTTCTCCAAACCTATCCATAGTTCAATAGCCTTTAAAATAAAAGTTTCCTAACCTGAGTTTGACATAGGTTATCTGTTGTGATAGAATGTACCCCTATAGAGTTACAAAAATAATTTACAAAGGAGGTTTGTTTCCCAAAATGAGTACCGAAAAACCCACCAAACTGCTGGCTCAATGGAGCACAGCAGAACTCAAGGTCGAACGAGCCATCGGCCAGATATTGCAACATATCGTGGCCTTATATAACGAGCTTACGCAGGCGCATGCTCGTCGGCAGAGCATGCGGAACGAGATAAAACAACTCAAGCAGACGGTCAAAACCATGCAGGCTCAAATTGATGCTTTGGTCGATTTTACGGGCATGCCGCTCGACCATAAACCGAAACGGGGGCGAGGTCGGCCAAAGAATAGTGAATAGTTGATAGTGAATAGTTGATAGTGAATAGTGGATAGTTGATAGTGAATAGTGGAAAATCATGTCTTCACATATTCATGTTTTTACATTTATGTAAGGCGCAGGTTGTTACCCCTGCGTCTTATTATTTATAATAAGATTGAATCCCGATTTAGGCAACATTTGGGGATGATGATTTTAACATCAAGCGTTTGTCGTTTCATTCATGACCTGATGTATTGATAAAGTCAAAAGCATTTTTTGACAGGATCGACAGGATTGACAGGATTTTTTCACTTGTAATCCTGTTTGTCCTGTTAATCCTGTCAGATATTGTTTTAATCATGTTGAAACGATAAACTTCTGTTAACATATAACAAAAAAGAGGCTACCCATATCGGATAGCCTCTTTGGTTGTTCTCGTTCCAGCGGAATTTGTACGTTAGGCAGTTCCAAGAAAATAAACCTCCCAAAACTTAGAACAGGATTCGCAGGAAGGCACTGATTTGAGGTGCTTTTATCAGTGCCTTCCTGCGAATCCTGTTCTTTGCCCTCAATGATTGTTGGGAGATTTTAAAAGTTGGAACTACCTTACACCCGCGACTGCCTCTGTAACTGCTCAACAAAAGCACTATATTCTGATGAAGCCATGCCCTTTTGCAGAACTTGTATGACAGTTTTCATATCACCAGCCCAAAAGGCGACTGCGTCAAGCCATAAGCCGGAAAAAATCACCCGTTCGATCTCCGGCTGAACCATAAATAGGTGTATTACATCTGTTTTTAATGATTGTGGAATCATATCCTATACTCAGCGACCAAGTTTCCTAATACTAATGGCGCGTCGGCTTCCTAGCCGACCCCGTTCAGCTAGTTGGCTAGGAAGCCGACGCTCCATTAATCAAACGCGCAACTTATGAAATTGTACTAAACTGGTGAGATTTTTTACCTTTCGGCATGTCATTCCCGCATGCTTTAGGCGGGAATCTAAGTGCTGTCGGTGGATTCCCGCTAAAAACGTGCGGGAATGACAATTTACAAGTTAGTACAACGTTAAATAAGTAAGGCGGGGTTTTAAGATAAGACCTCCAAGGAGAAAACCACACCTTGGAGGACGCGGAGTCGTTCTCCTCCGAGGTATGTAGTTTTCCTCGTTTGCCCGTTGGTAGTTCGGGGAGGTGTTGGCCGAAACCTCACAAGATTTAACTAACTTGTAAAAAATAAAAGTGTACCCATAATAGGCGGGTATATACCCGCCAAATACCCGTTGCGATTACATAATCGCAACGATCAGGAAAACTTATTAAAAACAGGAGTGTCAAAATTGTATTTTGACAGCAAGAATGGAATTCTTGCACTCCGGGAAAAGTGACAACTTAGAAATGAAAGTTACTTAATGCCCATTCCTTAATTCTCTAACGCGCCCAACACCAATGGCAGTAACTGCTTTTTCCGTGAGACAACCCCTTTTGCCTTGAGAGAACCATCAGCCAAATGAGGGAAGGGCAGTACATCTAGCCGGGGAACATCACCTGTTAGGATGATGCGGCTCGACCCCACGACCACATTGGTAGCCATAAGTAGCACAAAATCTAACCCTTTGGCATCTCGCAACGTAATTAACGCCTTTTTTATGGTCTTTAACCGTTCTTCGAGTTGGGCATAGTTTGTGACCTCGATTTGAGAAACCCCAAATTTAAAACTACCCGCTTCATATAACTTAAAGTCAGCGCTAACAATATCATCCGGTTCACGCGAGGAGAGGTCTGCTCCGGCTTGCAAAATTTTGTTGCCGAACGATTCAAATGTCTCTCCATCTAATACTGAGCCACCAATAAAGGCCCAACGCGACAATCTATCTGCCGCTTGATGATCTCGTTCGGTCGTCGTCGGCGAGGTCAGCAGTAAGGTGTCAGAGATCAACCCCGCCATCAGCAATCCGGCCAACTGTGGCGGTGCGCTCAAGCCAGCCTCATCAATTCGCTCCGAGACCAGAGTGGAGGTACTGCCGACGATGTCCACCGTAAATTTGATAGGCGCGTTGGTGGTTGGATTGCCCAAACGATGATGATCCAGAATCTCCAGTAAATCGGCCTCATCTAACGAGCCAAGCGCTTGCCCCGCTTCGTTATGATCGACCAACACCAGTTTGAGCCGTGGTGGATGGAGCGCATCCCGTTGGCGACAGATACCGACATAACTTTTATGTTTATCGATCACCCAAAACTCGGTTCGTTCCTCTTGTAAAATTCGGGGGAGCATGTCTTTGATACGGCTACTGTTCAAAAACTGTGGTACGGTAGTGTCGCAGGCCTCGCTACAGGGCTGGTCAAACAGTTCGGCCATGCGAGTCTCCTCTCGTCGTGGGTGGGAGCCGATAGCCCGACTGAGGAAGTTAAACAGGCTGACTACCGTTATTAAGCCATAGGGTTTGCCGTTTTTGTTGATAACCGGAGCCACCCCACCAGTTCGGTTGGCGATTGACCACGCCTCTCGTAAAGGGCGGTCGGGAGTAGTGGTATTAAAGCGGTGCGAGATGCTCGAAAAACGGGGCGAGGCATCCGGTAAAAGTAGGGGTGGCTCCAACTTTAACCGATTAAAAATCCAAGTCGTTTGTGGATTTAGATGTCCTGCTCGAGCCGCAGTCACCGTCTCTGTTTCGGCGCTATCCTGTAATAACCAGGCGTACCCCATCGCCGAGGCAATGGAGTCTGTGTCGGGGTTAATATGTCCAATTACATAAATCTGATTGCTATTTTTAGCCATAGGAACGTGATATATGATACGTGAAGCATGAGGCTTACAAGCTTCATGCTTCACATATCATGTTGGTTAAAACGTAAAACGTTTTTTCGGGAATAAAGGAGTGCAAAAGCATCTTGCTTTTGCATGGTTGTCTCTGGCACGTAGGAACTTTTTACCTTGAGGGACGCGGATCCGTTCTCCTCGGAGGTGCGAAGCTCCTCCGAGGTGTCTGAGGTATCTATGAGATAATTATACAGTAGCTTGGTCAATCGAGCAGATAAGCGTCTTCATGTACGGATAACCGGAAAATCTGTAAAAGTTCAGTAAAATCGCCCTAGAAACCCGATTTCTCAAAGAAATCGGGTTTCTGACGCTCTTTTTAGCGAGTTCACTGAATATTTGCGAAAATCTTGTAGAACTCATTACCAAACAAAAAGGCCACCCTCTTATGGAGTGGCCTTTTTTGGCTTTGGTCATTCTTATCATTACATCCACTCACTCCTCGGTGAGTGGAATCTTATCATACGTAATCGCCTCTGACACCGCTCGGCAAATTGCCAAAGCAGGCGGACTATCCATCACGTTGACGATATACTCACCGGTCGAAGTGATCGTGTAGCCATTACTTGCCCACTTCACAATGCGTACCTTTAAGTTATTGCGTCCCAGCGAATTTAAGGTAAAGCCGTATCCCAGCTCTTGCAACTTTTCCAACGACTGCCAAGCTAAGTCGATATGTTCCGTATAGTTTTGTGACGGATCGGTGGCTAAAAACTGAGCGATAGTATGATTGATTTTTTGACGAATGTCTGTTGATCTTGGACCCATTTATCTTACCCCTTAGTAGTGTATAGTTTCACCCTAACTATAACACAGTTATTGTCTTGATAAAATAGTAATTTGTGTCTACCTTGGGTTAACAAGTCTCTCCAACCAATCTCCTACAGTCTTTCAGATAATGGTTTTCAATTCAAAACCAACCTTCCCGCAAGTTCTAAACTTGCGGGAAGGTGATGGCTAATTGTGTGCTCCAGAGTGGTTCAATCTCTAAGATTGAACCACTCTTTCTTACTCGTTCTACCTCAACATAATCGGCAAAAAAATCGCTGGTTTCACAACTTCCACTTCAGCCACAGCCACATTATTGACCAACGTCACCTCTTGTTGATTGGTCGCAATCGTCGTTGTATTAACATGTATCCCCGTCACCTGTGGTCGCATCAACAGGGTAATCGTCTGACCACTATGCGGTGCTAAATCGCCTACCTGACAGATAATCACTGTTGCAATCGTGCAGTTTGGACTAACCGCCACCCACAACACATCATCACGCGATAAGGTATTCGTCAGTACCACCGCGGTCGCCGTCTGAGCGCTCTGATTAGTAATATGAAGGGTGTAGGTCACATACTCGCCCAAAATCAACTCTGGCAAAAGTGTAGCCGAATTAACCGCTGGTCGAGTCACCGTTCGAGCCAAACTATCGGTGCTTATCTCAACTTTCACCGCGATATCGGGCAAACCAACCGTCGTCGTCACCGTCGAATGATTTGAGTCACTGTCGATTTCAGCGTGGCTACTACTGACCCAAGCCGTGTTGCTGATAATGCCATTTTCTAACACCGTCACCGTTATTGTAACAGAGGTTGTCTTATCCACCGCCAACGAGTCAACATAACAGATTACCATTTCGTTCTGGTGACAGTTTGATGAGGCCGACACAAAATCAAGTTGACTGGACAACACGTCCGTTATCATAACCTGATTGGCCGTCACCGGGCCACGATTAGTAATCACTAAAGTATAGGTCAACAACTCACCAACGAGCGCCGTTTGACGGTCAACCTGCTTCTCAATCAGCAAATCAATCGCCTCAATCGGAGCCAACAAAACCTTCTCTAGCGGCACAGTACTAACCGCCGTAGCCGTCACCAGTTGCTGGTTGGGTGACAAACCATCCACCCAAATATCAGCGACTAACGGGCCGGGCAGATCATCTGTCAGCACCAGATGGTTCACCTGACCCGATATAACCCCGCTCGGTGTAATAGTTCTTCGAGCCAGTTTTAGCATTGACCGAGTATTCATCACGCTCGACCAGTTACCCCGCAAATCGGTCAGCGTTACACTACCCATGTTCGTAATGGTGTAGGTAAACGTCACCACATCGTCAACACTAGCAAAAGGCAAATTAGCGGTCAACGTCACGCTCAGGGCCGCCTCATTGTCGATAATCGTCACGGTGGCCGGATGTGTGATACCGAGTTGAGCATGGTGCAAGTTGACCAAGGTCAGGGTTAACCGTTCTGGCGTTTCAATCAGCGAGTCATCCGTAATCGGCATGGTCAGGGTCAACACCGTGCTATATGGCCTGAAACTGACCGTCTGGCTTATAGCTTGATAATCCAGTTCGGCCAAAGCAGTATCATCCAAGCTCACCACGTCTGCCGTTACCGTATAAAACGATGCCGAACTCAGCGACAGGGTAATCACCGCCTGCCCCGCTTCCTCCGCAACCCGATACTCTGAGGCACTAAAGTTAAGGGTGGTCAAATCGTTATCTACAATCCTAACCAAACTCTCTAGCGGACTAGTCAGCATGGCTCGTTGTGGCGACAATAATGTAACCGTGAACTGCTCTGTCGATTCAGAGATCAAATCGTCAGTAATTATCAAACTAAACTGGGTCATGGTGACACTCGGCGGGAAGATTAACCAACCATTCAGGCCCACATAATCTTGATTATGGTCGGCGCTATCATCGGTACTGCTATAAGCCACTGTCGTCGTCACCACCGGAGCCACATCTAGCGTGGCCGTGATGGTCGTTTGAGTCAAACTCTCGGTGCGGTTATAAACTGCTTGGCTGAAGCTCACTCGTGGCAACCGGACGCTCATGGTCAGCATGGCTTGGTTGGTCAATGGAACATCTTCAACCGTGGTCGTTGCTCTGGTCAGCATGAGCGTTTGGCTCAGAGCCGGATTCTGATAGTCAGCCAGAGTGATGAGAAGCGGACTGCTGATGTGGCCCGTACCGCTAAAGACTGCATCGGCCTGTAGGTCGGGGCTAATCCGTCCGCTGACGGTAATCAATCCATGTTGTTGCGGCCACAAATCGCCGACAGTCCAAATATATCCTTGACCTTGTAGGTTTCCATCTATAGGGCGAACCTGCAAGGTCTGTTGAGCATACTCAATCTGTATCTCATCCAAAAAATCGGGCAATACATCACTTATCACCACCAACCGAGCCAAGGACGGCCCTTGATTGGTATAACTAATGGTATAGGTCACGAGTTGGCCGGGGAGCAGATTCTCACTCTCGTTCAGGGAGAGACCATAACTCGGCGTAATCGTTTTGCGAATTTGCAAATCAACATGGGGACGTAAACTATTAACATCAGTCGCCACGTTGTTACTGCTGTCCAACTCAACCAATCCACTTGGAGCGGCCACCGTTGCTTGAGCAAACAGCGAGCCGAGTGCATCCGGCTGAATTGTGCCAGTCAACAAATAGCTAATCACGCTACCTTGAGGCAATGTCACCATGTCGCCAATCTGCTCGGTTCCGGTGGGGGTGCAACTCGCACCCATGTTATAGCTGGCACAGTGCCAAGTCAGGCTGATTACCTCGCTCGGTATCATGGTCGCAATGGTGGCACTGACCACGTTACCCGGCCCGTTGTTGGTCATGGTCAGGCTATAACTAATGACCGTTCCCGGTATGGCCGGACGAGGCTGACTGGTCAAGTGAACGCTCAAATCTGCCGCCAACCGCACTGTAATCGTTACCGTCGCCTGATCTGTCTCCCCCGCATCATTGCTGATTTCATACTGATACACATCTTGTCCGACAAAACTTGTCGTCGGGGTGTAACTAAATCTGCCATCCGATCCAAAACTTAGTAGGCCATGTTCCGGCTGACTGATAATCATGGCTGTAAATGGGCCGTTTTGGTCATTGGCTAATACCGTGCTGTTGGTCAATGATGCACCCTGTACCATACTATAAGCATCATCCACCGCTACCGGAAGCGAGTCACCATCAACAGGCGGCGCACTAACCGTTATTTTAACCGTGGCGTTCCCCGAATCAGCCGTACCGTCATTCACCTTGTATACAAAACTGTCATTGCCAGTAAAACCAGTTTGCGGCGTGTAGCTAAACGAACCATTACCATTAAAACTGAGTGAGCCATGACTTGGCCCACTAACCAGCGTGGCAACCAGAGAATCATGGTTAGCATCACTATCGTTGCCTAACACACCGCTCGCCCCGACGCTCAACGGGGTGTTGAGTGTCGTCTGATAGCTGTCGTTATTGGCAACGGGAGCATGGTTAATCACGGGCGGTGTAACGCCACCGTTGATAAAAACGTTGGTCGAGGTGTTCATGTTGATGGTCAATCCGCTGATTAGGGTGGCGGTAATCGTCGTATGGTTGCTTAACGGGCCGGGTAAATCACCTGCGGTGACGGTGTAAACCAAACTAGTCGAAATGGCCTGATTGGGCAACAAGCCACCTCCGCCAAACGAAACCACTCCTAGCAGGCTGTCTAGTCCGGTTACAGAACTGATGATGATGTTGCCAGTATTGGTGACCCACATGGTATAGGTGACAGCATCACCGACATTCGCTATACTGGTACTCGGCTGAATAGATATCGACAATCCAGCCTGATTCGGATCCGTAACATTTACGATTGATGTTTCAGTCTCAGTCAGGGTTTGCCCATCTGCCGTTGCAGTCAGGTTGACCGTGTGGCTCAGAGTTGGCCCATCTCCCGCCGTGACCGTGCGGGTCAGGATCATGGAGATTACGCCGTTGGGCGATAGACTCTCACCAAAAACGAGTGAACCAAACAGGTCACTCTGGCCGGTCAAATCAGTAGCCGTGATGTCGCCACTGTTGGTCAGCCAAACGGTGTAGGTAATCGTATCACCGATGTTGGCGCTGGTGGTACTGGTCTGAATGGTACTGTCGATACTTGGGTTCGTACTAGGAGTGTTGATGGCTACAGTACTGGTTTCGGTTTGAGTGAGTGTCTGTCCACCTGCGGTAGCGGTCAAACTGACAGTGTGGCTCAGGCTTGGCATGTCGTCAGCCGTCACGGTGTGGGTCAGGGTCATGGAGACTACGCCACTTGGCGGTAAGTTGGTCACACCAAAATTGAGTGTTCCAAACAGGTCACTCTGGCCGGTCAAATCAGTAGCCGTGATGTCGCCACTGTTGGTTAGCCAGACGGTGTAGGTAATCGTGTCGCCGATGTTGGCGTTGGTGGTGCTGGTCTGAATGGCACTGTCGATACTTGGGTTCGTACTAAGAGTGTTGATGGTTACAGTACTGGTTTCGGTTCGAGTGAGCGTCTGCCCATCTGCCGTAGCCGTCAAATTGACCGTGTGGCTCAGGGTCGGCATGTCGTCAGCCGTCACGGTGCGGGTCAGGATCATGGAGACCACACCGTTGGGCGATAGACTCTCACCAAAATTGAGTGAACCAAACTGGTCGCTCTCACCGATCAAGTCAGTAGCCGTGATGTCGCCGCTGTTGGTCAGCCAAACGGTGTAGGTAATCGTGTCGCCGATGTCGGCATTGGGGCTACTAGTTGTCATCGTGCTAGTCAATCCAACCGTTGGTGATGTGCCGCCAATCAACTCATCAAATCCCACATCATAAGTGCCATCAGAGCGGAGTTGCCCTTCGTAATCGGTGCTGATGACCCAGGTATCGGTGATACCTTTATTAATCGCCGCCGAACCAGCCTGCAAGCGGAAGGCACTCATCAAATCAGTTCCGCCTACAAACTTGGGATCGCCTGCTATTTCATTATCATCTTGGCTCGGAGTTGAGCCTTCACGTTTACCATAGTTGTTTTTGTCGTTATTCCCATCAACATTGCCCCACACGAGGTTGTAGTCAAGATAGACATTTTTATCATCGCCGCCAAAAGTTCGGTATATCGCTCCCGTGCTAATAATTGTCGAAAAATCAACATTGTAAGCCACAATGTTATTAGCTATGTTGATATGATGATTATTATTCCCATTGTTTTCATAAGCAATCCCGCCTCCGTAGCCGTGATTGTTGTCTCCTTGCGCGGTGTTACTAATCACCGTATTGTTGATAAAGTTTATGGACTGGTTAGAATCAGGACTATCATAATGCTCGGTCAGATAAACACCGCCGCCGATTGGGCCATTCAGATTATACGTGCTAAGCCAGCATACACCATCACAGAATACTTTATTTTGATAGATAAGGTTATTGATGATGGTAGCTGAGTTGTTGTACCACAGATCTATCCCACCGCCATACGCGCCGTGGCTGTTCCCACCGGGTGAGGAGGCCATGTTATTGTAAATGAAGTTGTTCTCAATCCGATTCACCTCACCATCATCGGCCAAACCAATCCCTCCACCCGAAGCGAGGCTACCCCGCGAATGATTGCCAGCAATACGGTTATGACGAATAATCGCCTCCGATTTGCCCATAACCCCAATTCCGGCTCCAATTGCCACACTGCGGTATTTAACATTAGGGGCGAAAATAGTGTTGCTCATAATCCGGTTATGTTCAACAATCACCCCCAAATTCCCATTCTCTTTTAGTGCAATACCTCCGCCGTAGCCATAATTGTTTGCCGTGGTCGTGACCACATTATGATGAATAAAGTTATGGCTAATCAACGAGTCGCCTTGTTTGACAACAACACCGGCTCCATAAGCATGATTGTCACCAGTGCCAACAACCACATTATTATAAATCTCGTTGCTGGTGATGAGGTGATCGCCCCGCTTAATCGTCAGCCCTGCGCCAAATGCCTCACCCGTCGTTTGGTTATTTTGGTTATACCGAATCACGCTGTTCGTTACTGTCATAGATTGATCGGTATCAATAATTAGAGCCTGTGTGGCATACTCAATCGTTACTCCGTCTAAATCACCTTGGCTGGCTTCAGCATAAACAATACCCGACCAAGCTCCCGGCGTTTGAGAACGATTGGTAAAGGTAATCGGCCCATTGGCGATTAACTTACCTTTAACAGTCAGTTTTGTATCTTTCGCCATGTAGATAGTTGTATTTGGGGTAATTGTTATATTGCCGCTAATCACAACATTCGTCTCTGCCGTAATCACCCCCCCCCACACGCCACTAATCGTCTGGGTTGGAGTGATTGTGCCATCAATTTGATCATCGGCTAACGGTGCGGCGAGGGCACTTTGCGGGGAAACAAAAAACAGGCATGACAAAATCAGCATGAGCGTTAAGCCCATGCTGATCGGTATTATTACAAATACACGCAAATAAGGCGTATTGCTAGGGTGTTGCATGGTTGCCTCCGATTATGAGGTGATAAACGGGTGGATGAATTCTACGCCATCATATTGAGACTAAATTAACCTTTATGCCGATTAGTTCAATCAAGTTTGTTTACTTGTGATGGATATTCAAATTAAGCGATGATCATGGTTTCGGTCACCTACACATGTCATTCTGAGCGCCGTTTGCGAAGAATCTGCCCGAAAATAGCATAACGGAGACTCTTCAACCTTCGGCTTCAGAGTGACATGGCCCAAACAATGATCAAGGCCTCAAGTTATTTACGTAACGTTAATGTTTGGTACTGGTTACAAAAAAGAGGTGCAAATTTCTAAGAGGAAAACTACATGTGCAAATATATAGGGGGGAGTTTCTAATTACTTATCGATACAACTATTATATCAGGGTTATCTTACAAACAGTATTAAGATTTCGTTTGAAATTGAATAATTTGATGGGAAAATAGTCCTGTGTGTGCTTGTATCCATACGAACAGTCAACATTACCAACTTTATCTGTTTTGTGTTATTATGGTCGCCGGAAATTAAGCGTATGATGTAAGAAAAATATAATTATGTTTGTTCACAAGGTTGTGTTAACTTAACACAACCTTGTTTTTGTTAGTAAAGGGCGTTAGATGTGTAGCGGTTTTGCTAAAACAAGCAAACAAATCTTACAAAATTATAATTAATACAAGTTTCAAACTAAGGAATCGGGATTAAATAAGTTGCGCGTTTTCACATAAGAATGAATTCTTATACTGACACGAGAAACCTGCTTAAGCAGGTTTTCCGTTTAAGACGCTGATTTCAATCAGCGGCCTTATGCACAGGTTAATTAATACCCATTCCTAAACATTTTAACGTATCCTTGGAGGGATAAACTAATGACAGTACAACTTATTGAGCCGTATGGTGGTAAATTGGTTGACCTAATGGTTCCAGCCGAAGAACTCGAAACCATGAAGGAACAAGCCACACGCTTACCTTCATTACAAATTTCAGAACGAGCCTTATGTGATTTACAATTATTGGCTACGGGCGCGTTTTCTCCCCTAGACCAATTTATGGGGCAAGCTGACTATCAAAAAGTGTTAGACGAAATGCGTCTGACCAGCGGTCACATCTTCCCCTTACCAATTACCTTACCCGTTGCTCCCGGCACCGAAGGTGTTGAGGTTGGGAAAGATATTGCCTTGCGTGATTCTAAGAATAACCTATTGGCCGTTATGACCATTGAAGAAGCCTATGAGTGGGATATGGCCGAAGTGGCTGAAAAAGCCTTTGGAACTCAAGACCCACGCCACCCACTGGTCGCTGAAATGCATCGCTGGGGAAAACTGAATATTTCTGGCCCGATTCGCATGCTTCAACTGCCTTCATATTACGATTTTCAAGAACTACGCCACACTCCGGCCCAAGTTCGCGAAACACTGGCCGAAATTGGTCGCGAAAATGTGGTCGCTTTCCAAACTCGCAATCCGCTACACCGTGTTCACGAGGAATTGACCAAACGAGCCGCCAGCAGTGTTGACGGTGTGTTACTGCTTCACCCAGTTGTTGGTATGACCAAACCCGGTGATGTAGACCATTTCACTCGAGTTCGTACCTATAAAGCATTAACCGAAAACTACTACGATTCTGACCAAGTGGTTCTGTCACTTTTGCCGTTAGCCATGCGTATGGCTGGCCCTCGTGAAGCTTTATGGCATGCCTTGATTCGCCGTAACCACGGAGCCAACCATATCATCATCGGACGTGACCATGCCGGACCGGGTAACGATTCTAAAGGAAACCCAATTTATGGCCCGTATGATGCTCAAGAGTTGGTCAGCAAATATAGTGAAGAACTAGGGGTCAAAATGATTCCCTTCAAAATGCTGGTTTACCTTCCCGAAGAAGAACGTTATGCCGAGATTGACAAAGTTCCTGAAGGAGCTAAAACCGCCTCGATTTCGGGTACCCAAGTGCGAGAAGATTACCTGTACAAAGGTAATCTATTACCAGAATGGTTCACCCGTCCAGAAGTGGCCGAAGTGCTGAGCGAGAGCCATCCACCTCGTTTCAAACAAGGCTTCTGCCTCTGGTTTACCGGTTTGAGCGGCTCTGGTAAATCGACTACTGCTAGTGTTCTAATTCCACTTTTACTAGAGCATGGCCGTGATGCTACCGTCTTAGACGGTGATGTTGTCCGAACTCATCTTTCAAAAGGGTTGGGCTTTAGCAAAGATGACCGTGACACCAACATCCGCCGCATTGGCTTTGTAGCCGGTGAGATTGTTCGACATGGTGGAGCCGTTGTCTGCGCCGCCATCAGCCCCTACCGAGCCACTCGGAACGACATCCGTAACATGACCGGCAAAGAACGATATATCGAAATCTTTGTCGATACCCCGCTAGAAGTCTGTGAAGACCGTGATATTAAAGGGCTGTACGCAATGGCTCGCCGTGGCGAAATTAAAGGCTTCACCGGTATTGATGATCCTTATGAAGCCCCACAAAATCCAGAAATTCGTCTTGATACCGTTAACAATACTCCCGAAGAAAACGCCCACGCTATCTTAAACTATCTAGCCGAGCAAGGATTTATTCGTGGTAAATAGTTAGCCGACCATTTTGTTTTTGGGAACTAACTAATCGTTGCGATTATGTAATCGCAACGGATATTTGGCGGGTATATCCTCCTTCAAGGAGGCTTCGCGCTACCCGCCCTGTATGGGTAACGGATACATACATCATCCTGTAAAAGCTATTTAAACTTAAAAAGCCCCGCCGATTTATATCGGCGGGGCTTTTTTGATGATTAACGAATCGGCTACCAACTTAAGGTGCGACAGATAACATCGGAATAAATCCCGATGCTGATAGCCAAAGCAGGCTAAAGCCAGCTAAATAGGCCGCTTTTAGCGTGGGGATTTATTCCCAATGTTATCTGTTTCTTCTTATATTTATAGCCTTTATCACCAAGGGCTGTTCAATTCTAATCCATGTGGGTATAATCGTGACGCTACAAGCGTCACCTACAGTAATTTTGCTGGAGATGAAACCGTGTAGGTCACGCTTGTAGCGTGACAAGATGGAGAACTGAACAGCCCTTTTTATCACCACTCAAGTCGTTCGATGAACACCTCAATGATGCCTCCACAGGCCAAGCCAACGTTGGTAGCAAACTCATCATGGATGCCGTATTCAATCAATTTGGGGATGCCTGTCTTCATGACCGCTTGACTCTCTTCAAAGACCGCCCCTTCGACACAACCACCACTAACCGAGCCAACCATCTCACCAATAGAAGAGATAGCCATCTTTGAGCCAAGCGGGCGCGGTGCGGAGCCGTATACCTTAACTACCGTAGCAATGGCAACTTGTTTTCCTTCATCATGCCACTGCTCTACATCCACTAATAGTTGTTGCATAAATACCCCTAGGAATGAGATTTTTTTAACTTGTGCATAAAACCACTGATTGAAATCAGTGTCTTAAACGGAAAACCTGCTTAAGCAGGTTTCTCGTGTCAGCGTGTCAGCATAAGAATTCATTCTTATGTGAAAACGCGCAACTTATTTAATCCCCATTCCTTATGTCGGGGGCATGATAACTTGCTACAATAGAATGGATACGCTATCATCTGCTTTCTGGAGTTAACCTATGCAACGCTTGTTTGGCATTTTATTAATATTACTTGGCCTGAGTGGCCTTTTGATTAGCCTTTGTGGGTTCTATTTTGGCTATAACACAATCGACTATATTGAAGAGGCCGTGACTCAAACCTTAAAAGCGACGACTCAAAGTATTGACAATGTCAGTGAGGCGCTAGAGCTAACTCAGGCTTCATTGATGGCGTTTGAGGATAGTTTAGGCTCAGTTGAAAAGACGATTCGGTCGGCTAATCGGACATTGGGTGATAGTGATTCGTTGTTGACAGAGATTACGCGGATCATCAGCCTTGAGATTCCAACAGGTATTGAGGCTCTGCAACGCACGATTCCCAGTTTGGCTCAGGCCGCGGGAGCGATTGACAACACACTTACCACTCTTAATGATTTTGAGGTAAATAAGGAGATCATTGGTTTTCGGTTGCAGTATGACTTAGGCATTGACTATGACCCGAACGTGCCGCTCGAAGAGGCGGTGCTGGAAATCGGTCTGAATCTAAATAATCTATCGGAGGATTTCCGAGGGTTGGAGCCGCATTTGGATCAGACCAATCAGAATATTCGGCAATTTAACCGTAGTTTGACCGAAATTTCGCGCGACTTACAGCAGGTACGGGGCAAATTGGGTCAGGCTAGTTTACTGGTCGGGCAGTCGATTGGGCGCATGAACCAAACTCGTACCAATTTAGGCCCCGTGCAAGCCAACCTTCATAATCAGATGACAATCGCCAAAACTGTGCTTACAATTCTGCTGGTTTGGTTTACCATTGCCCAAACAATCCCTTTTTATTTAGGTTGGATGTTGGTAAGTGGACGCACGTTTTCAAAGCCCTAAAGATTTCAAAAATCTTCTTGCTACCCGACAAGAAGTTTAGCTTAGGCTAATTATAGAATAATATTTGACAGGATTAACAGAATTAACAAGATTAAAAGCAAAAAATCCTGTCAATTCTGTTAATCCTGTCGAAAAAATCTTTTTTCTAATCAAGATGTCGGGTACCAAGGAATCTTTAGGGTCTTTTTAACAACGATTACGCGCCCGACAGGTTACGTCCTGCTTCAATAATCCCATCGACTGCTTTCATACTGTTTGATTCGGCGTAGACCCGTAAAACTGGCTCAGTGCCGGATGGTCGAATCAAGAGCCAACTATCATCAGCTAGATGATATTTTACCCCGTCGTAACTATCTACTTTTATAACTTCTTCGCCGATAATGTTTTGTGGCGTGGAGGCCACAAGCCGATTAACCATCTCCTTTTTTGAGATAGGGTTATTGAGCCGAATATCATCTCGTTTATAAACGGTCGGCCCGACCTGAGCCTGTAAATCAGCGACTAGCTCACTTAACGGCACTTGGGCTTCGGCCACAATCTCCATAAGAAGTAGCCCCATTAAAATACCGTCTCCTTCTGGAATATGCCCTTTAATGCTGATCCCGCCTGATTCTTCACCCCCTAGTAATATATCATCGGTTAGCATATGATGAGCTATCAAATCGAATCCGACTGGGGTTTCGTATAGTTCTAACCCGTACTTTTTGGCTAATCGATTCAGCATCAAGGTACTGCTGATGGTTTTTGCGATTCCGCCGGTCATGCCCCGTTTTTCCACCAAATAACGAACCGCTAATGACATGATGGTGTGCGGATCAACAAAGTTGCCCTGCTCGTCAACCGCTCCCAAACGATCAGCATCGCCGTCGGTGGCTAGTCCTAAATGGACGTTACTATTTTGTACAGTGGTAATCAGTTCTCGTAGATTACGTCCCAATGGTTCGGGGTGTAACCCGCCAAAACCGGGATTCATTTCACCGTGTAGCTCTCGAACTCTGGTGCGAGTACGTGACAAAATCTCGCCGTATACGCCACGCCCAGAGCCATACATCGAATCGACCACTACCTTTAATTCTCCATTTGAGATGATGTCCATGTCGATTAGGTTGGTCGTTAGATGTTCGTAATAAGGCCATGCTGGGTCAAAACGACGAATTAACCCCTGTTCAAGAGCCTTATTGTAATCCATCAAGTTGGCTCCGAACCGCTCATGGACGGCGGTTAGTTGGTTTTGAATACTGCGGGTTTGTCGTTGTGAGGCGGCTCCACCATAAGCGGCTTTAACCTTAAAACCGTTATATCGAGGTGGGTTGTGACTGGCCGTAATCATTACTCCGCCCGCCGCTTGTCTGTGGACGATGTTATAGCTGATTGCCGGGGTGGGGCTGTCGGCACGGGCCAGATGGGCAATGATTCCGTTGGCGGCCATGACCCGCGCCACCTCGGCGGCAAAACGGTCAGACAAAAAACGGGTATCAAAACCAATCACGATTTCGGCATGATTGGTTGTTGTGGTTTCCAGAAGATGATTAGCCACAGCTTGGCTCACTAGGCGTACATTTTCAAAGGTAAAGGTTTCGGCAATAACGGCTCGCCAGCCGTCTGTACCAAATCTGATAGTCATACGATTTTTTACTCCAAATAGTTGTGATTGATAGTAACCATGACTGTCAATTTAAGAGTTCGTAGTAGGCACTTTAGTGCCGTTTGAAGGCGATGAATCGCCTACTATAAACGTTAAGTTGACACTTATGATAGTAAGACACAGCAAGACGCGGCTTTATTTAAGCTCGCGTCTTGCTATGTTCAAATTCGATATTTGATTGTAGTATGATATGGGAAAAAGTCAATAGGTACGCCAGCGTAATTTGAGGTACTCTCGTAGCTCTTCAAACTCTACTGCTTGAGCCGATACAGTGCCTTCGCAGGCAATCGACGATAGGCCGATTACTTGTTGCCAGTAGGCGGCTAATCGACCTTGGTAGATGGGGAATAATGCTTTGACGATTTGGCGGGGATCTAACTCACTGCGATTAAAACCAACAATAAAGTCATAGACAATACGAGTCCATAGGTCAGTGGGGAAATAAAAATCGTCTGGAGAGAGTGAGGCAATGGACTCTAAACTGGTCATATTATTGGGGGTTAGAATCTGTTTCCACAATCTTCGGTATTCGATCCAGCCGATGGCTAAGTTGTCTAACAAAAAGGTCAGGTTGATGTTCGGCACCAAAGGTGGGAGAGTTGGGGTAGAAAATTCGGTTAGGGTTGAGCATGATCGAAAACGGCGGCGATTGACATTCCAGTTTGCGCGGTGGTAGCGGATTAAGTGGAACATAGTACTGACAATGCCTTCAAAAGTTGGTTGTGATTGGAGGATAGTTTCGGAAATTTGGGTTTCAGACACTCTGAGCATGGGGAGTGCTTCAATCGGCCAGTCATTGGCAATCGGCAAGCCCGGTTTTAGCGGGTTAACCAGAGACGGCATGTCAACTAGGGCATGTTTTGTCCCTAAGGCTGTTTGAGCCACGCGCCAGTTGTGCAGAGTGGCGTAGGTAGTCGCCCATGCTGGTAAGCCGAAGCCAGATACTGCGGTCTCCCATACATCCTCATCTAGCATGGCTGTGGCTAATCGTGGGCTAAGGGCAAAGTCTGGGGCAATAGGATGACGTAAACTCTGCCCCCACAACACCCGAAACAGTGGGTAGGCGAACAGGTCGCTCAAGGCACTGGCTGGTAATAACCACTGATAACGGGGCACGACTAAATCGGCCTTATCGGTCAACAGCAGATGAGCTAATCCAGCCGTCCAGTTGGGAGTGAGGGTGCATGAGTTGCTGTCTAAAATGATAATTGCCTGGGCATCGAGGGCCAGCGCGGCATCAAGAATGGCGGCAATGGCGTTACCTCGGCCAAATGGCCCGTTATAGCGACCCGAAATAACGGGTGCTTGATAGCCGTTGTTCAGCGCTTGACCTAACACAGCCTGACGCGTCAACGGATCGAAACCAGCGTCAGCATTAACCAACACTGTACGTAAGTTTGGATAATGCACCGCCGCGCCATGTAAGGCCATCCGAGCTACATAAGCCGCCTGAGACGGGTTTTTGTAGCTCGGCAGGCCAATCACCAAGTCGGCGTGGTGAATCTGTTTCAGTTGTTGTTGAGCCTCGGCTTGTAAAATAGGATGATACATGGGATTATTGCGTGAGGCGTGAAACGTGAGTAGTAAAAGTTCAGTAAAGTAGCCCTAGAAACCCGATTTCTTTAAGAAATCGGGTTTCTGATGCTCTTTCTGGCGAGTTCACTGAATGTTTACCGTGAGTATAGGTCTTCACTTTTCACTTTTCGTTTACTTAGGTCTCCCCATTCGCTAGTATGAAGTAGTATAAAATGAATAGTATTAGTAGAAAGTAGCGTTTTGCACCCTACTTGAAGTATAATATCTCATAACCTTAAAAGACAGTGGGGAGGCCACGATGTCACAA
>JAUCGA010000075.1 GCA_030377865.1 Anaerolineales bacterium HSG25
GTTTGAACGTGGGACGCAACATGTCATGCCCGAATGTCTGTATCGGGCATCCATCGGTATGTATAGATGTTCAGATAAATATTTTCAGCCATCACCTTCCCGCAAGTTCTAAACTTGCGAGAAGGTTGGCCTTGAATTGAAAACCATTATCTGAAAGACTGTAGCGTTATAACGATCTGCTTTTGCACACTGTTTTGTGCAACTCTCCGAGTTATACCCCTTTATCATTACCCAAGTTGTATCCCCATTAAGGCAGTTCCAGAAAAACAAACCTCCCAAAAAGTGTTCCCTGAGCTTGTCGAAGCCAGTTCCCTTCGACAAGCTCAGGGAACGTTGGGAGAATTTAAAAGTTGTATCCCCATTAAGAAGAAAAATTAGGTTCAATATTTAACTAAACCCGAAAAATTTTTATTAAGTAAATTTGAGGTGACTATGATTGTAGAAAACGCGACAGTAAGTACGACAGAAAATGTAATTCCCCCAGCGGATGCCGAAGTAAAAGAAGTAGAAGAGGTAAATATGCTAGAGCTTCTCATGCAAAAAGCAACCGCGAGCGGTTTTCTAACAACTGATGACCTATTAGCCGCTTTCCCTGAAGCAGAAGATAATATGAATCAGTTGGAAGATATTTTTATCCAGCTTGTTAGCCGAGGTATCGACGTATATGCAGATGCCAGTGAGGCCGAGCAACAGAAAGGTGACAAAAAACCATCCACATCCGAAACACCTGAGGTTGTGCTAGACCCATTTGATTTAAGTGGCATCGCCGCCGATGATACCATTAGTTTATACTTAAAAGAGATGGCTCGTGTGCCATTATTAGCTCCAGCCGAAGAAATTATATTAGCCAAATCACTAGAAAAAGGTCGAAAAGCGCAAAAGAAACTTAATAAGCGACATTACAATAGTGATGATGAAGCCTTTAGATTACACCGCGAAGTTCGAGACGGAGACCGCTCTCGAGACCATTTGATTAAGGCCAACACCCGACTCGTGGTTAGTATTGCTAAAAAATATATGGGGCAAGGCGTACCTTTCTCCGATTTAATTCAAGAAGGCAACTTAGGCTTAATGAAAGCCGTTGAAAAATTTGATTATCGCCGTGGTTATAAATTTAGCACCTACGCCACTTGGTGGATCCGTCAAGCCATTACCCGTGCCTTAGCTGACCAAGGACGTACCATTCGTGTGCCGGTTCATATGAGTGACCGTATTCGTAAACTCCACCAGATTTCACGGCAATTAGAGCAGGTTTGGGGACGTAAACCCACCGCCGAAGAGTTAGCCGAACACATGGAGTTAGAACCCTCCAAAGTCCGTTGGATGTTAAGAGTTAGTCGCCACCCTGTTTCACTTGAGCGCCCCGTTGGTGAGGAAGAAGATAGCGAACTTGGTAACTTCATTGAAGATGAAGATGCCCTCACCCCTCCAGATGCCGCTTACCACCGTTTATTACAAGAAAAATTAGAAGATGTCCTCAGCACCTTAACCCCGCGCGAAGCTCGTATTTTGCGTTTGCGCTTTGGTCTGCAAAACGGACGGAGCTATACCTTGGAAGAAGTTGGCAAAAAATTTGGCCTAACCCGCGAGCGGATTCGCCAAATCGAAGGGCAAGCACTCCGTAAACTGCGCCACCCTCGCCGTAGTCGCCAACTACGAGACTACCTCAGTTAGGGATGAGTCCTTATTAAGTTGTGCGCTCCAGAGTGGTTCAATCTTAAAGATTGAACCACTCTCATGACCAACTGCACACGTTAATTAGTCCCGATTCTTTAAGGTATTTCACATATTTTTGTTAGTTATTTCAAGGACTGCTTAAAAAGCAGTCCTTTTTTTATTGCCTAGCCATCCAACTGTTATTATAATGAGCCTCTCAAATTTCAGCGCACTTAGCAAGCAAAATCAGGAACTGAGTCAAAATGGTGAATTGACCTAATTGAAACAAGAGTTGTTCGGCAATAACGGAGTGCAAAAGCATCTTGCTTTTGCCAGAAGCAAGCATGCAAAAGCAAGATGCTTTTGCACTCCGACTGAGTGATCTCTATTTCAGAAGGTCATTATAAGTAGTTTTCAGAACTAACTTGTCAAAACCGGAGTGTCAAAATTGCATTTTGACCGTCAAAGTAGAACTTTGACACTCCTGCAAAAGTTACAACTTAGAGTTGAATGTTACTTATCTACTTATCTACTTATCTACTTGACGACCTCCCTGAGAATGTTTACACTCTCAAACCGTGCGCCATAATCAGGATAAATCTATTGCAAATTAACAAATTTTATCTACTACTGACCGTTTTTATCTCAGGCATGACCACTTTGGGTGTTGAGCTATCGGCCAGCCGCTTACTTGACCCATTTTTTGGTAACTCACTGGTAATATGGGCCACCATCATCGGGCTGATGTTGCTCTATTTGACCGTGGGTTATTTTATCGGGGGCAGGTGGGCCGACCGTGACCCGCGCCCGATCACCTTGTTTCAGATTACCGCGGTGGCCGCGGTGCTGATTGGTCTCATCCCCTTTGTTTCTGCGCCAATTTTGGGCTGGTCGGTGAGTGGTTTCGCCAACTACAATGTCGGGATTTTAGGCAGTTCTTTTGTCGCGGTGTTGATTATTTTCAGCTTACCAATTACCTTGCTTGGCATGGTCTCCCCTTTTGCCATTCGGCTGGCCCTGCAAGACGTGAAACAAGGCGGCCAAACAGCCGGTTCTATCTATGCCGTCAGCACCTTGGGCAGTCTACTCGGTACATTTTTACCGGTACTGTTCCTCATCCCAACCATCGGTACCCGACTGACCTTTTTGACCTTTGCTGTGATTCTGTTGACCGTCAGCGTGATTGGTTTGTTATTAACTCGCTCCAAACGAACGCTTCCTTATGCGAGCCTATTCGTTATTTTGGGTGGAGCCATGCTGTGGGTCGGTAATGCTCCAATTAAAGATACACCCGGTTCAATTTATGAGACCGAATCGAGCTACAACTATATTCAGGTGGTGGAGCATGAGGATGGGCAGTTTGGAACATGGCGTTTTTTACAGTTAAACGAGGGACAGGGGATTCATTCGGTCTACAACCCCGGTTTTTATGACTTTCCATTGACTGATGGGGTGTGGGACTATTTTTTGGTGGTGCCATACTTTAACAATCCACCTTATCAGCAAGATGAGGTAGAGAAACTTCTGATTATTGGCTCGGCGGCGGGAACGATTTCTAAGGCCTACAGCCATATATACGGCCCCATCGAGATTGACAGCGTGGAGATTGACCCCGGTATCATTGAGGCGGGAGTTAAGTTTTTCGACATGACTGAGCCGAATGTGCGCTTACATGCTCAGGATGGACGCTACTTTTTGGCAAATAGCAATCAAACGTATGATGTTATCGCGGTGGACGCATATCGTCCGCCCTATATTCCGTTCCATTTGACGACGCGGGAGTTTTTTCAAGAGATTCATGACCATCTGGAGGAGGACGGTGTAGTCGCCATTAACGCCGGACGCACCACCACCGATTACAGTCTGGTTGATGTGCTTGGTACGACCATGGCCTCGGTGTTTCCCAATGTATATGTACTGGATATACCGGATTATGGGAGTGCTTTGGGTAATAGCTTGGTAATTGCCACTAAAAAACCCACCCAGTTAGAAAACTTTACGACTAATCTGAAAGAGGTTGAGCATCCCTTATTACGAGTAGTCGCGGCTCGTTCATTGACCAGCCGTATCTTTCCTTTAATTCCCGGTGAGGTAGTCTTTACGGATGACCATGCGCCAGTAGAACAGGTCATTCATAATTTGATTGTCCGCTATATTACAGGCGGATGAGGAACTACTACCATGTTCCCTACTTATCGCGATTACCATACTCCGTTTGACACACCCTGCGCTTTATGGTATTATCTCCTCCGGTTTTTAGCACTCTCCACCTGAGAGTGCTAAAGTTATGTCAACATGTTAATTTCACTATCCGCTCGTCAAAAAAATGTATTGCAGTCAATTGTGCACGAATATGTCCAAGGTGCGACACCGGTCAGTTCAAAAGTGCTTACCCAAGAATATCAACTTGGAGTGAGTTCGGCCACAATCCGCAACGAGATGGCGGTATTAGAGGAAGGTGGCTTGTTGACCCATCCCCACACCTCCGCCGGACGAGTGCCAACAGACCGCGGCTATCGCTACTATGTAGAAAATCTGATGCAACGGGGCATGTTGCCCTTGGCCGAACAACGCATGATTAGCCACCAGTTTCATCAAACTCGGTTAGAGCTTGACCAGTGGTTGCGGCTCAGTGCGGCAGTATTGGCGCATAGTTCACAAAATGCGGCCTTTGTAACCGCCCCTAAAAGTGGTCAAGCGCAATTGAACCATGTTGATATTGTCTCGATTCAAGAAACAACGGTCTCGGTAATTTTGGTATTGCATGAGGGATCGTTGGTTCAACAAATTCTTAATTTGCCGCAACCAGTCAATCGTGACCTACTTAATCAAACAGCTCGGCACTTAACCGATTTATGGCGGGGCCTAGATGTCCGAGCCATAAAACAGGTCAGCAGTAACCTAACTGGCTTGTCCGCCCAAGTGAGCGCCGTCGCTATGGAAATGATGGAACGCTTGGACAAACGTCTCAGTAGTGACATCTATCGAGATGGTCTGCTCAACATTCTTAATCAACCGGAGTTTCAAGACCAGCAAGCCGTCTTACAACAGGTTATCCGAGCTTTAGAAGAACGGCATTTAATCGACCAATTGATTAGCGACGTGCTAGAACATGGCGGTATCCAAATTATTGTTGGCGGCGAGGGACGATGGAATCAATTGTCGCAAGTAAGCGTGGTTTTAGCTCGATATGGGGTTGAGGCCAAAATGACTGGGGTGATGGGTGTGGTTGGCCCCATGCGAATGTCGTATGAACGTTCGGTCTCAGTAGTACGGTATATGTCTCATTTAATGAGTGATTTAATAACTGATTTATATGGAAAACAGAAATTACGGGTTAAAAATTAAGAATTAAGAATGTGTTACTAACTCAGAAGTTTATCATTTCAACATGACTAGAACAATATCTGATAGGATTAACAGGATTACAAGCAAAAAAAATCCTGTTAATCCTGTCGAAAAATGCTTTTGGTTTTATCAATATGTCAGGTCATGAATGAAACGATAGACTCTTGCTAACTAATACAATTCTTCATTCTTCATTCTCAATTTTTAATTTTATTTGACATCATGGCAGAAGCAGACATTAAAGAGGAAACTATAGAGGAAGAGAAAACCGCAGATGATAACATTGTGGCAGAAGAGTCAACTGAGGATTCAGCTGAACAAGATGATGTTCAAGCTGAAGATGACGTGGCTGAATCTGACGAAAAAAAAACGCTTAGTACCGAGGAGCAACTAGCCTTAACCCAACAAGAAGCGGCTGAAAATTTAGACAAATGGCAACGCTCCGCGGCTGAATTTGCGAACTTTAAGCGCCGACAAGAGGAGCGTCTTAAATTACAACGCGACCAAATCAAGTCGAGTGTTTTACAGGGAGTCATTAGTAGTTTGGATGACATGGATCTCGCCTTTCAAAATCTACCCGACGATTTGGACGGTCAGGTTTTGGGTTGGGTAGAAGGGTTTCGGTTAGTACAACGAAAACTCAACAAAGTTTTGGACGACCAGTTCGTTACTCCAATTGACACATCAGGACAGTTTGACCCTAACCTACATGAAGCGGTTAGTTCTGAAGAGAGTGAAGAACATGAAGAGGGACAAATTATTGCCGAATTACGCAAAGGTTACCAAATTGGCAACCGCGTCATTCGTCCGGCGATGGTCAGAGTAGCTCGATAAAAAACGTGTTGCGTGTTGGGTATTACATAACGTGACAAGTTTATCGTTTCAACGTGGCTAAAACAGTATCTGACAGGATTAACAAGATTGACAGGATTTTTTCGCCTGTAACCCTGTCAAAAAATACTTTTGATTTATCAGCATGAATGAAACAACAAACTTTTGTTAGTAATACGCAACACGTAACACGCAATACGCAACACGTAACAAAGGATTATCAAGATGGGTAAAATTATTGGAATAGACCTTGGCACGACAAACTCGGCCATGGCAGTTATGGAGGGGGGAGAGCCGACTATCATCCCTAATGCAGAAGGCGCTCGTACCACTCCTTCAATCGTAGCGATTAACCCAAAAACCAATGAACGTATGGTTGGTCAAGTTGCCAAACGACAGGCGATTACCAATCCAACCAATACGATTTTTTCAGTTAAACGGTTTATGGGACGTAAATATAAAGATGCTGAAGTTCAGCATGCCTTACAGTTTGTACCGTACGAAGTACGCGAAGCACCCAACGGCGATGTGCGAGTGGTCATGGGTGGACGGGAATATTCCCCGCCCGAAGTAAGTGCCATGATCCTGCAAAAGCTCAAAAACGATGCCGAGCAGTACTTAGGGGAGACCGTCACGCAGGCCGTCCTCACCGTTCCGGCTTATTTTAACGATAGCCAACGTCAAGCCACAAAAGATGCCGGAAAAATCGCCGGTCTCGAAGTGATGCGTATCATCAACGAACCAACCGCCTCATCATTAGCCTACGGGTTGGACAACGACGATGATGAAAAAATCGTCGTTTATGACTTGGGGGGCGGCACCTTCGATGTTTCGATTTTGGATGTTGGTGATGGGGTGTTTGAAGTTGAAGCTACCAATGGTGATACCTTCCTTGGTGGAGACGATTTTGATTTAGCACTCATCAACCACCTAATTGACGAGTTTAAGAAAACAGAAGGAATTGATCTTAAACAGGACACCCAAGCCCTACAGCGGCTCAAAGAGGCCTCAGAAAAAGCCAAAATTGAGCTATCGACGACGCAACAGACCGAAATCAACCTCCCCTTTATCACTGCCGATGCCTCTGGCCCCAAACACTTGGTGCTGAGTGTATCTCGATCGAAATTTGAGCAGTTGACCGACAACCTTGTTTCCAAATCACTCAAACCATGCCAAGCGGCCTTGGCTGATGCTGGTTTGAAAATTGGTGATATACAAGAGATTGTCCTCGTTGGTGGTCAAACTCGCATGCCCGCAGTACAGGCGGCAGTGCAAAAAATGTTTAACAAAGAGCCACACAAAGGGGTCAATCCTGACGAAGTTGTCGCCATTGGCGCGGCAATTCAAGCTGGTGTATTAGCCGGTGACGTAACCGATGTTCTACTCTTGGATGTTACACCGCTGACTCTGAGTATTGAGACCCTTGGTCGAGTAGCGACTCCGCTCATCGAACGGAACACCACTATCCCCACCCGCAAAAGTCAAGTCTTCTCCACCGCGGCTGACAATCAAACACAGGTCGAAATCCATGTGTTGCAGGGTGAACGACCTATGGCTCAGGACAATAAAAGTTTGGGCAAATTTATTTTAGATGGTATTCCACCCTCACCGCGAGGCATGCCTCAAGTTGAGGTAGTGTTCGACATTGATGCCAACGGTATCCTTAATGTGACCGCCAAAGACAAGGCCACCGATAAAGAACAGAGCATGCAGATTATCCCCTCAAGTGGTTTGGCCGATGAAGAGATTGAACGCATGGTCAAAGATGCCGAAGCTCATGAGGAAGAAGATGCCATGCGAAAAAGTTTGATAGAGGCCAGAAATCAGGCTGAAAATCTGATTTTTGCCACTGAAAAAACCTTAACCGAGCAAGGTGAACAAATTAGCGACGATGTCAAACAAGAAATTGAAGCAAAACTGGCTCATCTAAAATCGGTTAAAGATTCTGACGATATAGAAAGTATCACTCTGGCAACGACCGACTTGGGTCAAACGCTTCAAAAGGTCGGTGAGCAGATGTACGGCTCACAACCGGGTGCAGGCGAGCCTTCAGCAGATGAGGCACCTCCTTCGGCAAATGACAACAATAAAAATGATGATGATGATGTAATTGAAGGTGATTTTAGCAGTAAACTGTAAAACGATGATAAAATACGTGAAACGTGATGCGTGATGCGTGATGATTGAAGTCACACTTTTAAGGATGTCCAGATAAATTCTGACGGCGCATCTACCCGCAAGCTTTGAGCTTGCGGGTAGATTATTGACCAAAACTTTTCTGACTAACTATACGTTTCAGTTTCACACCCTAAACTCGGCGAGCCGTTGAATCTTTAGCGACGCACGACGGGAAATTTATTAGCAACTAGGTCTAATTAAGATATGAGCAAACGTGATTATTATGATGTATTGGGGGTTAATAAAGGATCCTCCAAGGATGAACTAAAAAAATCGTACCGGAAACTGGCTCGTAAATATCATCCCGATGTGAGCAAAGAGGCTGATGCGGAAAGTAAGTTTAAGGAAGTGAACGAAGCCTACGAGGTTTTATCTGACGAGCAAAAAAGAGCCGCCTACGACCGTTTTGGGCATGCCGGTTTGAGCGGTAGTGCTGGTGGAAGTGGCTTTGGCGGCTTTGGATTTGGCTCGCGTGATCCGTTCGATATTTTTGAGGAAGTGTTTGGTGGCTTGGGTGGTTTCGGACGCTCCGGCGGACGACGACGACAACGAGGTGGGCCACGCCAAGGATCCGACCTTCGTTACGATATGACGATTGAATTTGAAGAGGCCGTTTTTGGGATTGATAAAGAGGTCGAAATTCCTCGCAAAGAAAACTGCAACACCTGCAATGGCAGTGGCGCGGAGGCTGGCACCTCACCGATTCGGTGTCCCGAATGTAACGGAACTGGTGAACTCCGCCGACAAACTGGCTTCTTTATCAACATTGCCACCTGCTCACGCTGTCAGGGGCGCGGCGAGATTATCACTAGCCCCTGCCGAGAATGTCAGGGTAAAGGCAGTATTACCAAAACACGGCGTATGACCGTCAAAATTCCCCCCGGAGTCGATAATGGCACTCAAATTCGGCTAACCGGCGAGGGTGAAAGTGGCACCGCAGGTGGCCCACCGGGCAACCTATACGTGGTTTTGCGGGTTAAACCGCATGCCTATTTCCACCGAGCCAACGACGATATTCATGTCGAGTTAGCTATCAATGTGGCTCAGGCCGCGTTGGGTGACGAGGTGGAAGTCCCAACCTTAGACGGCAACGAAATGATGAAAATCGCGGCTGGCACGCAAACAGCCGACACCATCCGCATGCGCGGGCGTGGCGTGCCGCGTCTCCGTCGAGACGGCTCCACCGCCGGACGAGGAGATCAATTGGTGACGATCCAAGTCCGCACGCCCACCGAATTGACCAAAGATCAGCGAGATTTGCTGTTGCAACTCGGTAAAACCTTAGACAAAGAGGTGATCCCGCAGAAAGAAAAAGGGTTCTTTGACAAAATTCGGGACGCGTTTGGGGTTTAGATATTAATTAAGAATTAAGAATTAAGAATTGAGACAGACGAGATGTCTGTCTCTTTTGTTTTAGAACTGTGTAATCCTAGATTGGTTCAATCTTAAAGATTGAACCAATCTCCGTTATAAGTAGTTTTCAGAACTAACTTGTAAAAAACCGGAGTGTCAAAATTGGCAGTAGAGCAAAACTCATCATGAGAACAAACGACATGTCATTCCCGCATGTTTTTAGCGGGAATCTATGGCTACAGGTCGGTGGATACCCGATAACTACATTCGGGTATGACATACTGTCGGCCACGTTCAGACAACTTTTGCACTATTGCCAAAATTGTATTTTGACAGCAAGAATAGAATTCTTGCACTCCGGGAAAAGTGACAACTTAGAATTGAAAGTTACTTATATACTGCGATTAGAATAGAAAAAAAATTTCTGTGATGTCATTTCCGTATACTTTTAGCGGAAATCCATTTCTTAGGAATAAGATTTTTTTAACTTGTGCATTTGACCGTTTAAGACGCTGATTTCAATCAGCGTCTTAAACGGAAAACCTGCTTAAGCAGGTTTCTCGTGTCAGCATAAGAATTCATTCTTATGTGAAAACGCGCAACTTATTTAATCCCCATTCCTACATGCAAGGTCAGGCAAGGTGGATGCCCGATAACGACATTCGGGCATGACATGGGGAAGTGATGGTTTCAAACTAATTTGAGTATAGGTTTAGGAGATAACCGTGGATTTTATACAAGTAGCAATAAACGATATTAACGGTGAGGCCGCTGAAACTGTGGCTGAACTATTCAACAAATACGGGCATGGTGGGGCAGTGATGGAAGCGTATCCGCCAACATTTGAGCGAGCCACGGTACGAACGGTTGTACCGAGCGACGACCCCGACCGACTGCACCACATCGAGGCCATGTTGGCTCTAATTGGACAGGCTTTGCCTGAAGGGTTGCCCACGCCCACACTCACCTCCGTAGGAGAAAACGATTGGGCCGAATCATGGAAGGAACATTTTCATGTGGTACGAATAGGAAAACATTTCGTCATCAAACCAAACTGGCGAGAGTACGAGCCTCAGCCGGAGGATATTTTGATTGAGATTGACCCCGGTTTGGCCTTTGGTAGCGGCCTGCACCCGACTACTCAGCTTTGTTTGGAGATTCTGGAGCATACACCGTTGACCGACCTGTCCATGTTTGATGTGGGAACCGGCTCTGGCATCCTGTCGATTGCCGCGTCTAAACTTGGTGTGGGTCAAATTCGAGCGGTCGATATTGATGATGTCGCGGTGCGAGTGGCGACGGAGAACTTTGTCACCAACGGCTTACCGGACACAATTCAAACCGCGGTTGGCTCGGCGGGGGAGACGGGTGGTCAGCAGTGGCAGTTAGTAATTGCCAATATCTTGGCTCATATCCTGATTGCCATCATGCCTGATTTGGCGACAGCCTTAGCTCCCGGTGGACAATTGATTCTGTCTGGTATGATTGACGAACAAGAGAACGAAGTGCGGGCAGTGGCTGAATCGCACGGCCTGACCGTGGTAGGACGACATCAGCAAGAGGATTGGGTAGCATTGGTCTTGACGCGCTAACTGTTTTTTTAGAATACTTTTTGCGAAAGGTTAGCTCTAATGCTATTATGGAATGAGTCCTAAATAAGTTGTGCGCGGTTTAGACCTTCAAGGAACATAAATATTCAGTGAACTCGCCAGAAGGAGCATCAGAAACCCGATTTCTTTATCATCATCTTCCCGCAAGTTTTAAACTTACGGGAAGATTGCCTCATCAAAGTATCTAATTCAGGGCACAGTTTCGAGTTGCACAGAATCTACCAGAGAACCAATATTCAGTGAACTCGCCAGAAAGAGTGTCAGAAACCCGATTTCTTTGAGAAATCGGGTTTCTAGAGCTACTTTACTGAACTTTTACTTGATTCCGATGCGTCATCAGTCAAGATAACAACACTACCGTAAATAGATTAATTGACACAAATTCATTATCATAGAGGCACCAAACAATGCTTACAGAAAGGTTCTTACGTATGGCAAACCATTCTAAAAAAGACGTTGAACTTTCGGCTGAACGGCAGGCGTTACTGCATCGGCAGTTGATTACTATTGATGAACCGGGGACTATTCTTAAGGATTTTAACCTATTTTTGACCTTTATCGGCTCTGATGGCACACCTGTCAGCGGTAAACATGATCTACTGCCGAATAAGACTCTTCTACTCCTCAATGAACAACTCTCCACCCCCTATGACATCCATTTTAAGCGCCCTCGACAAAGTTCCTACCCCAACCTAAATGGGTTATATTTGTTAGCCAGAGGCTCTGGTCTGACCAGAATCGGGGATATGGATGGGCACTCCCATTTACTGCTTAATGAAACGGTGTATGAACAATGGCAGACTCTTAATCCAACAGAGCAGTATTTTATCCTGTTTGAGGCTTGGTTGTTCCATAGTCCGCTCGAAATTATCGGCCCCCATAGTGATATATGGAATAAGGCCGCGGTAGCGGCATGGCGATGGTTTTTTCAGCGCATGCCAGAAGAAGGCATGCAGATTGCTGGCAATACCGACGCTCGGAATCAACTTCGATATACTCCAAAATGGCATAATTTAGCCTTGCTCGAACTGTTCGGCTTAGTGCTGATTAAACCGGCCCCACCTATTGATGGAGCCGGTTGGCAAATCGAGCATATCCGCCCCTCTCAGTTGGGATTAGCCCTGCATGATCTGATGATTAACTACTTTAATCAGAATATTGACACAATCTTGAGGCAAGAAAGCCCAACTGACATGCCAATGGGCTGTTTACAAGTAATTGTCCAGCCCTATTTCCCAGAATGGAAAACGATTCTGGCTCTACCTGAAGTTAAATTTAAGGCAGGCACTTATACCTTTAAAGTTTCTCAAGGCTGGACATGGCGACGAGTCCAGTTGTCGGCTCGGATGACCTTGGAAATGTTGAGTGATGTTATTCTAACTGCCTTTGATTTCGACAATGATCATATATACTATTTTACTTACACTGACGATGCTGGCCGTCGCCGAGAGGTTAGACACCCCGATTTTGACGACGGGCCATGGGTGTCCGATATTCGGATTGGCGATGTCCCCTTTAAGGAAGGTAAAGCAATCACCTTTCGATACGATTTAGGACGACGTTGGGAGTTCAATATTGTGTTAGAATCGATTGGCCCAACCGATTTATATCTGACCACACCAGAGATACTAGAAATTCAAGGTAATGCACCTGAGCAGTATCCGTAAAAATTCAGCAAAGTGTAGTGGTCAGCTTGATGTTGAAAACGGAGTGCAACGGGTTTAGCCGTTGCCAAAAGCAATGGCTAAACCCATTGCACTCCAACAACCTCCAACTACCTCCAACATCATCTTGACCACTACAAAAAATTCAGTAAAGCCGCCCTAAAAACCCGATTTCTTAAAGAAATCGGGTTTTTGTGTAAATGGTCAAGATGATGTTGAAAATGGCGCGTTGGCAGACAGTCAACATGTCGGCTGTCTGCCAACGCGCCGTAAACCCGTTACTTTTTAACATCAAGCTGACCACCACAGAAATCGGGTTTCTGACGCTCTTTCTGGCGAGTTCACTGAATTTTTATTACACATCCTGAAGCACCGCCTGAATCACGCCATGCTGACCATCGACTCGCCAACTATGGGCTTGTGCCTCTAACTGTTCAACCTGACTAGGCGAAAGTCCGACAATGCCATTTGACTTAAGAGTACGAATGGTGACGAATGAAGTCGGGAAATAGGGCACAGCATCGCTGATGGGTGTGGTCGGCGACCAGACGATACTGTCGCCGATTAAGCGCCGATAGTTGGCATCCCCTTTCAGAATCACAAGGTCGGATTGAGCCAACTCAACCTGAATATTATAGGGAAATTGCCAGAAAAAGTGAGAGCTATTCCAAAACGATTCCGCATTGACCTGTAGCCGCTCGCCATATTGCAAGAGCCGCTTCCCCAACTCACGCAGGGCTGGCTGAGGTTGGCTCTGTAAGGCCATGATGGTCTGATACAGGTCGGCGGGTGTGGTATCAGACACAAAGGTTGGGTGAGCCTTAACATGCATAATCAAGTAATCAGCCCAGTTAAAGCGCAGTAGATAATCGACCAGCACCAGATCCATGAGAATCTCGGTTCCGGCGTTGTCGCAAATCATGTTGATTTGCACCGTTTGTCTAGCCTCCCCCCCTTTGGGGGGGATTGAGGGGGGGCTAATCTCTCGACATGCCGACAAATAGGCAATCACCGCCGAACTATCATCAACCAGCAGATTACTCGTTTCAGCCTGCACCGTAATACCCTCACTCGCCGATTCAGCCACCTCGGTATAACATAAATCGGCTCGATTACCCCACAAGCAGTACTGAAACAGTCGGCCTAAGGTAGTGGCGTTGTTCTCGGTGCTATCTTGGAGAGCTGTTTGCACGGTTTGCCATGTAACCGGATTCGCCAACTCGGCCTGTTTACGGGGCAAAAACGGGTCTACACCTTCCCACGCTTCAACCTCCGCTCGGCTTTGGGGGGTGGGTGAGCGTTGTTGCACCGCCACCAAGGGCCAACCGAAATAACCCGTAGCTTGCAACAGTCGCCGATACAAAAACGATTCGGCAAAAAACCACGGAATCTCCAGCCAGCGCTTATCACGATGGGGTTGCCAAGCCTCATACCACCGCGGAGCATCGGGCGCGTTGCTATTTAACGGGCTAACTAAATCGTTATTAACCAATTCATCAAGCAGAGCCTGTACCGCTTCGGCAATCTCTAATGGATAATCGGGATGATCGGCCAAAACATCTTGCAACATTTTGGGCATACGTTGACGCATGGTCAGGTTGGGGAACGATTCCAACTCGTCGGTCAACAAGGGGAGTGGGGGCTGATTAGGGTTAAATTCAGTGTAGATGCTCATAGTTTGTCCTGTTAGCAATGAGTTCTATAAATGTTCAGATAAATATTTTCAGCCATCACCTTCCCGCAAGTTTAGAACTTGCGGGAAGGTTGGCCTTGAATTGAAAACCATTATCTGAAAAACTGTAAATAAGTTGCGCGCTCCAGAGTGGTTCAATCTTAAAGATTGAACCACTCTCATGGCGAACTGCACAATCCCGATTTCTAGCTAAGGAATGATGCCAAAACCCAGTAAATATTCAATGAACTTGCCAGAAAGAGCATTAGAAACCCGATTTCTTTGAGAAATCGGGTTTCTAGAGCTACTTCACTGAACTTTTACAAGCCTATACCTGTTTCCAGCCCCGTTTGATTTTATTCGCAATTAGCTGTCTCGCCATCTCCATAATCTGTTCCTCATCACTAGAGATGTTGATCTCATTTTGTAGTGGCTCTTTTCGACCTGAACTAAAGTTAGTGTAGTACATCACGTAGGCTGGATATTGCGGGTTGACCGTTTCTTTATTGGTTTTCCAGACCACAAATTTTTGCACCATGATCTTATTCTTGATCGATTTGGTATACACCTCTCGAAAGAGCAAATCACTGTGGGGTAAGGCTTCAGGGGTCAGGTTTGTTTCCTCAATATAGACCAAATCCTTAAGCTGGTTAAAGCGAATATCCTCATAACAACTTGTTTTATCCTCCCGAATCCGTTCAAACATGGGATAGATGAGACGCACGCCGGGCGTAGCATGGTAGAGTGAATAGAAATCATCCTGAAAGGTGATCAAATTGTTCATCAAGGACTTGCCATAGGTATTTTCGGTCATAAGATCATTACATCCGACCTCAATAACCAGTTTTGGGGTTACAAAATGAAAGGCTACCCCTTCGTTATCGGTTTCGATATAGTTTGATTGGACATGATCTAGTGATAACTGTTCAAAAAACGTCTGCCGCTCGGCTTCGCTCAGGTTATTGCCCACTTTGCCCACAACTTGAAAAACCCCTGATTCACGCATGAAGGCTATCAACAACGACTTAACCAAACCTTTCCGGTCGTTAGCACCCTCCACATATCCCACGATTGCCACATCAAAGGTATGTTTGGGTTTTATTTTGTACATATAGGGCATATCACCCCGTACAATTACTCCCTCGGCGTTCTCTTCGCCGACCCATTTATCGAAATAATATTCCACATCTGACTTCGATTTACCCTTGACCGTCTCCACGACCTGCACAGCGCCTTCAGTGGGGAATATTTCGGCCAGTTTTTTGAACACAGATCCGTAGGCAACCGTTCGTAGAGATTGCCCATCCAGTTCAAGAATATCAAAAAAAGCGAGGCCCAAAGTCTCAACAAGTTCGTCATGAGACAGAGCCGCAATCACATCATAAACCCGACTACGTCCGCTCTCCCGTTGGGCGTACAACTCCGCCGCGGCAACCATCGAGGTGATACCCGCTTTTTCGATGATTGCTTTGGCCGCCTCTAAACATGGTAACTCGGTTCTGACTACCCCTCGACGACCCATCATAAAGATTTGACCCTCATAAAAGAGAATCACCTGTAAATGTCCATCTATTTTACGGGAGATATGGAGGTTCTCGCCATGCACTCGATACCGAATCTGGTCGCCATTGATAAAGGCAAAGCTCTGCGATATACGCCGCTTGTAGTCGTCTGGAACTTCACGTAATTCTGGCTCAACCGCCGATAAATCCCCTTGTAGGTAGCCATGCGTGGGTTTCATTTTTGAGGTATCTAATTTCATATCAGCAACTCCTTTAGCTCCAGATTGGTCAGATGGAGGATCAAACAGTATTTATCATCCTGCACCCGTCCCTCTAAAAATCCGCGATAAGGTACACCACCGCTCTGCATAATCAGCGGTTGCATCCCTTTTTTACCCGTACCAATCAGCATCAAGGCATTTTTATCATGGAGTTGTTTAGCCATGTCATATAAAAAATCGTAAGTTAACCCACTAACATGCCGAATCTGATATTTTTTGGAAAAGACAAACATCTTCATGGCTTTCGTCTTTGGAAAAAATTTACCGCTCCACTGTACAGGCTGTTCACGGTTGATATTGCCCTGCGCTTTGGTATGGGATGTACGTCCTTTTTCTGTACCGTCGGGATCCGTTACAATCTCATACAGGTCAACCCCATACAAAATACTATTATCTTGGCTCAGATACAGTTTTCGGGAGGTGTCGAGTAGCATGCCGGTTTTCTCAAAATCAATCTCCGGGTCACTGTGGATAATCTCGTCGGCCAGTTTCTCCAAACTCCCGTATTTGTCGAGCAAAATCGATACATCTTGCTCAATCGTGGCTTTGAGTATCTTGACATTGGTTGGGAGTGAGCCGTCAGGCAGAACAAATTTAACCGTCCGTTCTCGTTGGGTGGTGTCAAAACTCAACGCCGCGTCCCGTTTTTTGTCATTTGCAAGTTTTATTGTTCTCATAGTAATCCTCCCTTACATCATGCTAAAATCGAGATCATCCTCAAATTCGTCCTCAACATCTTCCTCAGCATTAAACTCGGCAATCTGCTCCAAGCCGATAAACTCAAACTTAATTGGGTAACCGACCAACATGAACAGGCTGTCATTTTTTTCGATGAGAAAGGCCGACATGCCCTCATAACCGGCCCGATAGTTGAAGGTGAATGAATATATCTCGTCACTTTGTTTAACCTGCTCAATCAAGGTAACTTGCTCAATCAAGGTTTGATCCACCGTTTCAGATTCAGCATCCGTCTCAGTTTCGGTTTCATCGGTTTCAGATGCAGATTGAAGCATGTAAACCGAAGTAATACAATGGTCGAGAAATTGCTCTACTGTGACGGTTTGATCCAACGTAATCGGAGCATCAAAAGAACTAGGAATCCGTTGAGCCGGCGAACCATCTTTATAGACGGCTTTTAGCACCTTACGATTGATCCAATGTCCCTCTTCATCCAACACGCCAAGCGCCTTACCTCCCTTGGGAATGATGAAGGAGCCACTAGTGTCTATATCCATCCGTACACACTCCTGGCCATCAGGGTCGAAAGCAACCGTCTCCTTTCGACCGTACAGCTTCACTCGGTCAAGTTTAGTGATCGAAAAAGGGTATTTTTGATCTGTTTGAAAAACAAGTTGTCTAGCCATAAATCCTCCTAATTTATATTTTTACACCTGAACTGTCTAAATAATCTACGCTCAATAAAGCAACAAATTTTTTCTATTTGGCTATTCTACATTAAAATTATAACATGCTGACCAAGTTTATCAAATCGTCATGGATTAGGCGGGAATAAAAATACCTTCCAAAAGTTTGTCGTTTCATTCATAACCCTGACATGTTGATAAAATCAAAAGCATTTTTTGACAGGATTAACAGAATTAACAGGATTTTTTGCCTTTAACCCTGTCGATCCTGTTAATCCTGTCAGATATTGTTTTATCCATGTTGAAATGATAAACTTCTGACCTTCCAAACTATACTGAAAATAAAAAATAAAAAGAGATCAACATGACTTCGGCAGGCTCAGCTAACGATTTTTGGGAGGTTTTAAAAGTTGGAACGTAAATATTCAGTGAACTCGCCAGAAGGAACGTCAGAAACCCGATTTCTTTGAGAAATCGGGTTTCTAGGGCGATTTTACTAAACTTTTACGTTGGAACTGCCTAATGGTAAACATTCTACACCACCTTCACCTTCATCGCCACAGGTTGACGAGTCTTCGTCCGTTCTTGACCTGCGTACCCCAAAGTAATAATCCCCTGCGGATGCCAGTCGGCGGCTAAATCGAGCGTTTCTCGGACGAGGTCGGGCACAAAAAGGGGCGCGCAAAGCCAGCATGCCGATAACTCGGCGGCATGGGCAAGGAGGAGGAAGTTCTGAGCGGCCATAGCTGTACTCTGCACGGCCATCGTCCATTCATTCTGCTGACGAATCGGGTCAGAATAACTGTCCATGTCGGCCATGCTCACACAAACCACGATGAGAACCGGCGCGCCGGTCAGACGGCTATAACTGCGAGTTACATCTTGCTCGATGTCAATTGGGTCGTCGCCATCTTTGGTGCGGTCGGCTCGTAGACGATTGCCCATGCTCTTAGCGAGGCGAATTTTATCAGCCATACGGGTCACAACAGCAAAGCGCCACGGTTGCCGATTATGGGCCGAGGGAGCATACATGGCCGTCTCAAGCAGGTTTAGCACCAAGGCCAAATCAACCTCGTCCGTCGTATACCGCCGAATTGAGCGCCGAGTTTTAATGAGGTGCTGTAGTTGGGTGAAGGAGTCGGTCATGATTTTACCGAAACAAATCACTTTCTTTCGGACGTAACACATCCGATGCTTTGGCTGATTCGTTGAGCCTGAAAGGCAAGCCACGCACCACGACCACCGGACATGCCTCAGCCGCTTGGCCCATGAGCAGGCTGGCCGCGGCCGCGATTTGGTCGGTCAGGCCGACTTGAGTGTGTTGCAGACAGTAACCGAACATGTCAGGTTGACCGGTCAAATCTTGAACAGGTGCAAGACCGCTCAAGCCAATCGTCACCCCAACGGTACCCTCTCGCCATGCTCGTCCGTGGCTGTCGATAATCAGAACCGGTGGGGCAGGTTCGCTTTTTTCTGATAGACCCTCTTCTAAACCCTGACGAATCGTGCGGGCGGACAGGTCAGGATCGACAGGTAAACGCAGAACGATGTTCTGATCTGAGCCAACATTCGACTGGTCGATTCCGGCGTTTGCGCTGATAAATCCGAGCTTGTGTTGAACAATCAGCAGGCCCTTCCGTTTGCGAATAATCTCGGCGGTGTCCCACAGAATCACCTCGATATAAGCCGCTGGTTTGTCGATCTCAGCCGCCAGTTCTATGGCTTGGGCCGAGGGCATAACCGTCCGCAAATCGACAAAACAGTCCTCCGCTTTGGAGACAATTTTTTGGGCGATTACCACAATATCGTTTGTCTGTAATGATATGTCGTTGGTTTGTAGAGCATGCAAAATCAGCCCAGTGAGATCGTCACCGGGCTGAACGATGGGGATATTTGGGATGGGAATTAGTTGGAGCATACACCTCTATCCTGAATCTATCCCTTTAAGCGAGCCAATTCGACTAGAACCCGTTGTAATTCCTGCTCGGCAGACTCGGCTCGTTGCTCGGCTTGTTGACGGGCTGATGCTTCGACCTGACGAGCTAACGCCTCGGACTCTGCTTTATCAGCTAACTCCTGGAAAGTCAAAAAGCGCGTCCCATCGGCTTGATACAACACCAACTCCACACCTTCCAACTCAAAACAAACTCCCAAACGAGGACTAATCCAGCCCTCCATTGGTACAATCCCATCTAACCAGCGACCTTGTCGTTGCCAACCCTGCAAACGTCCTCGGTCAGGGTCATACAAATAATATTCCTCAACGCCATACCGTTCATAGAAGTCGAATTTCTTGTCCATCTCCATCTTACTGTTTCCAGGGGATAATATCTCAAACACGACTTGGGGCGTTATCCCGCCCTCTTCCCACTGCATGTACGACCCTCGGTCTCCTTTGGGGCGACCAAAGGCCACCAACACATCAGGAGCCACTTTTATATTGTTGTACCCTTTTTGGGGATACCAAAATAAATCACCGGCGACGAACACAAGCTCATCTTTGAAGATATGATCCAGACCTTCTTTTATGGTTACGATGTAACGAAACTGCTTGGTATTATCAGCCATAGGTTTTCCGTCGCTCTCAGGATATACGATTGGCGGAGTGAACAGCGTCTGTTCCTCCTGAATACGGGGCAAGGTCAATGTTGTCATTTTTTACCTCCAAACTCATAAATCTTCTGCGAGGAGAATATACACCTCGCAGAAGTATGTGGTGTTGAGACTGATAGTATACCTCAATAATTGCTTCACGAGAAACAGGTCCCCGATAGCCATGAATGATGTCACTGATACGGTCATATCATGAACTTCGGCTATGACCGCCAATCTACCGGCGTTTCCGGCTGTCCTGTCAGTTGGGCCAGCTCGTCATTATCAGCATCCGACCCCGCAGACAGTTTGAGAAATAGTTGTGCGGTTTTATCTGTCATTTATCTTGCTCCTAAAAATTCATCTAAACTCTGTCCCATCTAGTCATTCGATAACTTTAAGTCATCGGATGACTAGATAGAGGCATCTCACGAATTACGAATTAAATTACACTAAATTCCCGTAATCTTAATCCCCGCCCCTTTGACCTTGTGCCGGATGTTAATCCCAATCAAAATCGAAGTAAACCCTTCTATAACGACCGCGTTTTGCATAGGACCCGCATTGACACCTCGCATGCCTGCCGCCTCAGCAAGGGCCACGACCTCTTGTTTGGCTGTTTTATCATCGCCACAAATCAGAATGTCACAGTCGATATGGTCATGTTCGGCCATAAGATGGGTAGCGCTGACATTTTGAAAGGCAGAGACGACTCGCACGCCATCACCCAAAATGGCTTGAGCCTCCTCTCCAGCAGAGCGACCTTCGGGAATGTTGACGCGGGCCACTTTGGGTGGCTTGAGAGGCACGGTCACATCGACCAAAATTTTGCCCTGCAACAACTCTTTGAGGCCGGTTAGCGTTGGCCTCTGCGCCGAGTATGGCACGGTCAACACACAAATATCGGCTGATTCGACCGCCTCGTCGTTAGCGAGACCGGTAATCAAATCTTGACCGAGGGTCTGGTTTAGTTCGGTGGCAACGGTGATGGCTTTTTCGGCTTTACGAGAGCCGATAATTACTTTGTACTGGCCTGATTTTGTCCAACGGAGGGCGAGACCGGGGCCTTGATTGCCGGTTCCGCCTAAAATAGCGACTGTTTTTGTCATGATAGGTTCCTTTTTTAGTTGAAATTAGTTATGTTGTGTATTGCATAAATAGATTGGGACGAGAACATGCTGTTAATTCATGCTCATTCCTTAACGACGAGTCATCATTTACCATTTATAATTCACCATTTACCATCTACAATCCCCTATAACGCCACCCGAAGCAACAGGTCAACCAGCGCCTCACCTTGGCCGGTTTTGCGAGCCTGTCGAATAATGGTCGAAATTAGGATATTTGAATTCTGGGGACGACGACTCAAGCGCTCATACAGTTGTGGTCGATGGTCGTAGCAGAACAGTATCAGTTCATCCACCGACCAGATATTTAAAATTTCACGCGCCTCGTCTACCCATACGGTTTGGAGAGTTTGTAGGCTTTGAAAGGTGCAGACCTACAAGATTTTTAAAACCTTACAGGTTGTGACTTCGGAGATTTTAAACGTTGGGACTGCCGTAAAGATAGTAGCACAAAAACGGTTCAATATGCAAGAAGAGAAGCCCTCTATCAGTCCAATGATTACCAAGGGAGATTGGAGCAAATTGGACATGTCTGCTAAAATGGCAGGACATGCCTGATTACAGAATGCATATACATCTTAGGAATAACTCATCCCCCTACTTACTACCCGACAAAAAGTTTAACTTAGACTAATTGTAGAATAATATCTGACAGGATTAACAGAATTAACAAGATTAAAAGCAAAAAATCCTGTTAATCCTGTCGAAAAATCTTTTCTCTAATCAAGATGTCGGGTACTGAGTCCCCTATCTGCTTTGACAATTTTTGATAATCCCATGCCAAACAAAATCATCACCACCGTCATAATCGCCATATTACTCACAATTGCAACATGGCTTCGTCTAACCTTTATCCACACCGTTCAACTATATCCTGACGAGTTCGCCACCCTGCTGGCCGTCGCGATGATTGCTGAAAAGGGTCTACCTATCATGCCCTCTGGCCTATTTTACGAGCATGGTCTACTTTTCTCCTATTTGGGCTATCTCAGTAATTTGACCGGTGAGGCGCGCTGGGTCGTGCGCTACGCCAGCCTAGCCTGCGGCCTCGCCACCTTGGGGCTAACTACCTACCTCGGTCGGCGCTATATCTCCCCTACCGCTGGGCTAATCGCGCTGGCCGGACTAACCATCAGCCCTAGCATGATCCATTGGAGCGGACGAGCTAGAATGTACGCGCTTTTGCAACTGCTGGTCTTGCTGACAATCTGGTGCGCCTACGAGGGGCTAGTCAACAAAGAAGGAGCGTCCAATAAATCCGGCTGGCGTTGGCTGGCTCTACTGGTCGGGTTCGGAGCCATGCTGACCCATTTTGTGACCATCACCCTTGTTCCGCCCATCATTATCGCCACTCTGTTTATCTGGCTAGTACAGTTAGTTAAAGCCCCCACACCGCATGCTGATACAGGCGGTCTGCCAGTGCGCCGTGTCTTCCACACGCTACAGATAGCAAGCGACACAATCCGCCAAAGATTTACCGCCGCCCCCATCCACAAAAATCCGTGGCTATGGCAACTCATCAGCCTAAGCCTGATAGTGCTGACTGCCATCCTGATTAAACGAGCCGGCCAACCCAAAGGCATCGCCCCTATAGAGGACACCAATCCTGCGCTAGGCGTGATGCAGGTGCTGAACATCTACAGCGATCTCTCCCTAAATCCCTTCGCCGGTTGGCAGGCAATCTCCCCTTTTTACCTGACCATGCCCGCTCTAATTTTTGCTCTATTCAGTCTCTATTACATGCTGATGTTACTCCTATCGCGCCTGCATCCGCCTGCACAAACTGACAGGATATCAACTGAAAGTCGTCGTAGGCAAAACAGTTTTGGCCTGTTCTGCCTGTTGATTCTACTCCTAGCTACTATAGAGATGGTTTTTCTGGTATCGGCAGATCGGCGCGACGACAAGTATCTGTTCATGCTCTTGCCGATTCTGTTTCTGGTAGGGAGTGCGGGTTTGACCCATTTTGGTTCATGGTTAGTCCAGCAACTTACCAGTCGAGTCAAGTTACCAACCTCACTCATCAACCTGAGCGAACTGTTATATGCAATAGTGCTAATTGGCCTAATAACGGGTCTGAGTTGGCCTGCGACCGATAAACTGCTCAATAATAGTGGTGATGATTATGATAATGCTTTTGCCTACGTTAAGGCCAACTGGCAAGAGGGCGACACAGTGTTAACCGGAACCCCATCAGCCGCCCATCTCTATTTGGGCTTTAACGATTTTTACAGTGTCCAGCGCCGCGGCGGATACGATTACCGCATTTTAACCGTCACCCATCAAGCCGTTGACCGCTGGCTGGCCTCGCCTGCCATCCGCACCGAAGCCGCACTACACGAAACATTGTCAGGCCAACAAGTCTGGTTAGTTTTAGAGCGTTGGGGACTACAACAAGAATATTACGACCTGCCGTTTCAGCAACAACTGCTGGCTCAAACCGACTATCAAGCCGAAGCGCAGGGCGTGTTTATTTTACGCTCCAAACCCAACCCCCAACCGATTGCCCGCACTCCGGCTCAAACGGTTGAAGCCACCTTTGGTGACATGGTTCGCTTGACCGGCTATACGCTCGAACCAGTAACCGACACAGGCGGAACGGCTCTGCTAACACCTAATCAGACCCTGCGCCTGACTTTGCATTGGCAAGCCACCACGCCCATGCCCCACGACTACACCGTTTTTGTCCATCTCCGTCCTACAGGTGAATCAGGCAATCTGACCCAAGCCGACCATCGTCCCTTAGGAACCATCTACCCAACCTCACTTTGGCCGGTTGGAGAGACGATTCGGGAAACCAGCGAACTCATCCTCCCCGACCAAATCCCAACAGGCGAGTACTCGCTGTGGGTCGGTTTGTATCAGCTAGAAACAGGCGAGCGGTTGCCCTTGCACGGGGATACAAGTGGCGAAAACGCTGTTCGGTTAAGGATTGAGGAGGGGATTGGTGGATTGAGATGATACATCGGAATAAGGCACGTGAAAAAAATAATTGTCCCGCGGAGTAGGCACGCGTCGTGCCGCACCGCGGGTGCTGACTCCTCAATTGGGATGTTTTATTTCTTCCGTCTGCCTAAATCCCGATGCTGATAGTTAAAGCAGGCTAAAACCAGCTATAGATGTTCAGATAAACATTTTCAGTTGTCACCTTCCCGCAAGTTTTGAACTTGCGGGAAGGTTGGTCTTGAATTGAAAATCATTATCTGAAAGACTGTATTTGTAAAAGTTCAGTAAAACCACCCCAGAAACCCGATTTCTTCGAGAAATCGGGTTTCTGACGCTCTTTCTAGTGAGTTCACTGAATATTTACCAATAAGCAGGTGAGTATAAGTTCTGCGACAGAGCTGACAGGTTTTTGAAACCTGTCAGCTCTAAAAATATAGACACCGTCGGAAGATTTATATCACAAAAAGCATGACCATATTTATTAACAAACGTGGTTAGTGTTACAATAGAAACAATAACTGTACCCTTACTGGAGGAACGTAATGTTTGATAATACTTATAATGTGTGGCAATTTATCGCCCAAATTGTGGTTTTTGGTCTAACCTTGGGCTTAGGCTGGTTCATTGCCCTATTTTTATGGCGACCCTTAAACGGCTTAAGTACGCGTTTAGAAAAAATTGGCTGGGCCGATACCTTGTTGAGCTTCATCCATAAACTGTTATGGCCCCTAAGTGTAGGAGTTCTAAACAGCATCACGGTAACCGTCTTTAGGCAACTCGACTGGCCTAATTATTTTTTAGCTGATACTGTACCAATCATTATTATGTTGTGGTTAGGCTATCATCTCATTGATACGCTTCTCCATGCCAATCTGTCCGAGGTGGGAGCCAACGTTTGGGGACGACAGGTCTTACTACCAACCTTTATTTTTTTTGTGGCCTTGTATCTGTTTCGTCTGCAAAAGTATTTCCTAGAATATCCTCTGGGTTACGGGCAGAATATCAACGTTGGCTCACTTTTGACTGGCGTTGCCATAATTATAGCCGTCTTATTTGTCGCGCGAGCGGTATGGCACTATTTAGCTGAACAGTTTTTACCCAGTGCCGACGCTGAACCAGCTCTAGCCCATGCCATCGCCACTTTGGTCGCCTACAGCATTGTCTTTTTAGGTGGCTTAGGTGGCTTAACCGTTATTGGATTTGACCTTGCCACCCTAACTGTGATTGCCGGAGGCTTGTCGATTGGTTTGGGCTTTGGTCTCCAGCAAATTGTCAGCAACTTTGTTAGCGGTTTTATCTTGATGTTTGAGCGCTCTATCGGCCCCGGCGATGTGATTGAGTTGGGTGGCGCGCTTGGCTCTGTCAAAACAATCGGTATCCGACGCATGATCATCAAAACACCAGAAAACAAAGAGATCACCATCCCCAACTCCCACTTTTTGTCAGACGTGATGACCAATCTCACCCGCGATACGCCCGTTACCCGCGTAGCGATTGATGTCGGGGTCAGCTACAACTCAAACCCGCGTGAGGTGGAGCAAGCCCTACTCGAATCATCTCAACATCCGAGCGTCTTAATCGACCCCCAACCGACCGTCTTCTTCCAAGGATTTGGCGATAATAGCTTGAACTTTACACTGTTTGTCTGGACAGACAACCCGTTCAAAATTCCGGCTCTATCCAGTGATTTGCGCTATAACATCTGGGACGAACTGGCCTATCGTAATATTGAAATGCCCTTCCCGCAACGAGATATTCATATTCGTTCTGGCTGGCCGGTAAAGGCGGCAGATGACGACCAATAGTGTCGCTAAGGAATCGGACACAATTAACGTGTGCGTTTCATCATGAGAAAGGTTCAACCTTAGAGATTGAACCTCTCTGGAGCCTTGCCCTGTGAATAAAATCAGTGGATTGTTTGGGAGATTTATTTCTCACCCTAACTTTTTCTTTGGTTTAGCTAGAATCAACACTACAACGGATACTTAAATGCAGAACGGACAGTTTCTACCCGTGTATAATCACCATCAAGGGTAAAGAAATCCCGTTATTGGGCGAGTGAATCCGTTAATCTTTGAGGTATCTGTAGTGTTGTTCACCCAAAGAATTAGGTAGCATCAGAATGATTCGTTTTGGCAAATTGCCCAAGAAACTGGTTAAGAGTATCAAACAAATTGACGAGTTAACCTTGCTCAAAACCTTACTCAAAAAAGCGGTTGTCGTTGAGTCGTTAGCCAAATTTAAGCGAC
>JAUCGA010000076.1 GCA_030377865.1 Anaerolineales bacterium HSG25
AAATACCCGTTGCGATTACATAATCGCAACGATCAGGAAAACAGGAGTGTCAAAATTGTATTTTGACAGCAAGAATAGAATTCTTGCACTCCGGGAAAAGTGACAACTTAGAAATGAAAGTTACTTAAGATTGAACTACTCTATAATAAGCAATCAAAGGTTTGTCGTTTCATTTATGACCTGACATATTGATAAAACTAAAAGCATTTTTCGACAGGATTAACAGAATTAACAGGATTTTTTGCTTGTAATCCTGTCAATCCTGTTAATCCTGTCAGATATTGTTTTAGCTATGTTGAAATGATAAACTTCTGATCAATATCCGTATCGTAAATCCAAAATCGCAAATCCAAAATCGCAAATCTAAAATCAGTTATTATTTTCTAAAATATGGGTAATGATTGTCGCCCCACTGCCCCCGATATTTTGGGTCATGCCCAAGCGGGCATTGGGGACTTGATTTTCGCCTGCTGTGCCGCGCAGTTGTTGCACAGCTTCTACAATTTGATACAAACCCGTCGCTCCTACCGGATGCCCACGGGCCTTGAGACCGCCACGGGTGGTAATTGGCAGTTTTCCATCTAAAGCAATCTGACCATCCTTGGCCGGCCAAGTGCCTTTGCCCCGTTCAACAAAACCGCATGATTCAAGACTTAAGGCGGCCATAATCGTAAATGCGTCATGTAGTTCAAAAAAGTCCAAATCTGTCGGAGCAATATTGGCTTGATGTAATGCCTTTTTAGACGATATTTCTGCCGCCTGTAGCCATAACGGATCACGCCGGTCATGCACGCTGAGACTGTCCGTCGCCACCGCGCTTCCCCGAATCTGAATCGCCTTGTCGGTGAATTCGCGAGCCTGTTCGGTCGGACATAAAATTACCGCGGCCGCGCCATCGGCCATTGGACTAGCATCAAGCAGAGTAATCGGGTCGGCAATCATGGTCGCCTTCATAAAGCTGTCATGAGTAATTGGTTTTTGAAAGCGAGCATTTGGGTTAAACACGCCATTAGCATGGGCGTTGAGGGCGAATCCGGCAAAATCCTCTCGTGTAACATTATATTCATACATGTAGCGTTGCATCAACAGGGCATTTAAGGCCACAAAACTGAGGCCATGAATCACCTCATAATCAGCATCGGCGGCTGAGGCTAACCCCGCCGTGAGCGTACTGCCCACGTCGTCGGTCATCTTCTCGACCCCAACGGCGATGACCACATCTTGCAAACCGCTGGCTACGCCGATGTATGCTTGTCGAAATGCGGCCGCGGCACTGGCACAGGCGGCCTCTACTTTAACGGCCTCAATACCCCGCAATCCAGCAAAGTCGGCAATTAATGCCCCCAAATGAGCCTGACCAGATGTTTCACCCGATAACATGTTGCCGACGTATAGCGCGTCAGCATAATCAACGCTCGCATCCTGCATGGCCTGTCGCAAAGCTTGATACCCCAAATGGCGCAGACCCAAGTCCCAATGTTCGCCCACGGGGGTTTGTCCAATTCCAATAATTGATACGTCTCGCACGGTTTTCCTCCCCCTAAGTAACTTTCAACGCTAAGTTGTAACATTTGCTGGAGTGTCAAAGTTCTACTTTGACGGTCAAAATGCAATTTTGACACTCCGGTTTTTGATAAGTTAGCTCTGAAAACTACTTAGTGCATCTGTAGTTTTTGTCGATAACGGGTGTAGGTGGCGTAGTCGATTTCGACCCGTCGATTGATATAGGCTTGCGTGGTCGGGGCAACAGTTTGCCGCTCCGAGATACGCTCGGTCATTTGGAGGGCAAAGGCATCACTGCCCGCGCCAGAGCCAAATGAGACACACAACACCCGTTCTCCCGGCTTGGCAATATCGAGAATGGCCGTCAAACCGAGCAGACTGGCTCCGGCGTAGGTGTTGCCCACCATCGGCGAGAGTAAACCGGTCTCCCATTGTGACTTTTCAAACCCAAGCGTCGTCGCGGCGCGTTCTGGAAATTTGGCATTCGGTTGATGGAGTACCACATGAGCAAAATCATGCGCCTTGTAGTCGAGTTCGCTCATCAATATTTCGGCGGCGGCCAAAACATGGGTAAAGTAGGCCGGTTCGCCGGTAAATCGCTGACCGTGGCTTGGATAGTGGGTGGTTGGTCGTCGCCAAAAATCGGGCGTGTCGGTCACATAAGAAAAACTGGCCTCGACAGTGGCTAAACTCTCCTCCGCCGAGCCGATAATGTAAGCCGCTCCCCCAGAGGCGGCAGTGTATTCGAGCGCGTCGCCGGGTCGTCCTTGCGCGGTGTCGGCTCCAACACCAAGGGCATAGGGCACCATGCCACTACCCACAAAACCAATCGCCGCTTGCACCGTCTCCGAACCGGCTTTACAAGCAAACTGCCAATCGGCGGCGGTGGTAGCCGGAGTCGCGCCAATCGCTTCGGCAATAATCGTGCTAGTCGGTTTGACTGCGTAAGGGTGACTCTCGCTCCCGACCCACACCGCGCCAATCTTCTGTGGGTCGATATTGGCCCGTATCAGGGCGTTTCGAGAGGCTTCCAAGCCAATGGTCATGGTATCCTCATCTGGCCCGGCCACTGCTTTTTCTTTGATGGGTACGCCACCCGGATTACCCCATACTTGAGCAATCACTCGAGCCGGTATCCGATAACATGGGATGTAACTACCGTATCCGACAATGCCCACGTTTTGGGCGGTTTTCATTAATGTCATGGGGATTTTAGATTTACGATTTTAGATTTACGATTTTGTCAGTGGTAAACCAGTAATCGTAACAATTGTTGATATGAGTGTTTGCCTTATCGAATCACTGAATCGTTGAATCGTTGAATCGTTGAATCGCTGAATCGCTGAATCGTTGAATCATTGAATCACCGAATCATTCTTACGAGCATGGAGTCGCATGTGCCCTTGCTGGATACCCTCGGTGGCTAAGGCTCGGATGGCGGCCAGATTCTGTGCCAGCCCCACTGCGACCAAAATTTCGGCTAACAGTTGGGCGTTGGGCTGACCGAGAATCTTCATGGTGGTGCGGGCTGTGGGATGAGTTTTGGTCGCTCCGCCGACAGTGCCCACACTCAGTGGCATGTTTAAGCGGCCTTTGAGATACGAGCCATCCTGCTTTACCAGTGACCAGCGGCTCAGGCTACGGTACTGCCCAGAGCGAGCAGTATAAGCATGTGCGCCCGCTTCCACGGCTCGCCAGTCGTTGCCGGTGGCGACCAGTACCGCGTCAATTCCGTTCATAATGCCTTTGTTATGGGTTGCGGCTCGATAAGGGTCAACCTCGGCAAAGGCCCACGCCTCTACGATACGCTCGGCCACCTCAAACCCAGTTAAGCCATGTCGAGCCAGTTTATCAACCGGAACCAAACACTCTGCCGAGGCCATGCGCCGGTCAGTCAGGTTAGACAAGATTCGCAGGTTGACCCGTCCGCCGGTAATCTGCTCGACCAGCGGGGCGATTGATTCCACGGTGGTGTTGACCGCATTAGCTCCCATCGCATCACGACAATCGTACAGCACATGGATAATCAGCATGGGGCCAACCGGAGTATCAGGAAACGGGCGATACTCGATAGATTTAGCTCCGCCGCCTAAACGCTGTATGGTTTGATGATGTTGATTGGCCGCCTGTAGCAAATCCTCTTCATGCAGTTTCAATTGGTCGATGGCCTGCGCCATGTTGGTCAAACCCAACAATTGAATCTGACCAATCATCAGTGGTTGGCTACTTTCGGTTCGGAATCCACCACCGGCCAAGGCCAGTTTAGCGGCATAACTCATGCCGGCCACAATGCTTGGCTCTTCGATCACCATAGGAATGACAGTTTCTTGTCCGTTGATGACAAAGTTGGTGGCGATGCCAAATGGCAGGCTAAATCGGCCTATCACATTTTCAATCATCAGTTCGGCTTGATTTGCGGATAAGCCGTCTTGGAGAGTCGCATAGTCATCTTGATTCAGGTCAAGATAGTCTGCCAGTTTTTGCCAGCGCTCTGTTTGAGATAGTTTGTACAGCCCGGTTAAGCTCATGGATTTCCTGTTGATGTCAAAAACCTCAAAAGTTTTTTGAACCTTTGGGGACAATCATTTTGATTGTTACATTAGTGAATGTTAGCACAATTAGGCTCTCAAAAGCTACCATGATAGCCTAAATAGCTACCGATAGGCAGAAATGATAGGTTTTAGCAGTATAAATGACAGATATAGCCCAATCAGAACTAAGTGGTGAAGATATTGTTATTATTTTTTGGGAAAAGTATGATCTGTTCGGTATGAAATAAATCTGTGGTGGTCAAGATGATGTTGAAAACCATGTCATACTGAGCCGAAGGCGAAGTATCCGCCCAAAACTGCCTAGATTCGGGTAAGGGAGACCCTTCGCACAAAACGCTCAGGGTGACATACTCTTTTTCAACATCAAGCTGACCACTACAGATATGAAATAAATCAGGCGGGATTTTTCTTAAATAGACCTGTTCGGGAACAACATATCATCTCATAAAAACTCAAAATCGAGGTCTGCGGAGTGCAAAAGCATCTTGCTTTTGCCAGCGTCAAACATGCAAAAGCAAGATGCTTTTGCACTCCTTTATTCCCGAACAACTCTAATACTTCCGAGGGTCAGGATAACAAAATTGTGGATAGGTGGCGGGATTAATCAACTTGTGCAGTTCGTCATGAGAGTGGTTCAATCTTAGAGATTGAACCTCTCTGGAAGCGCGCAACTTATTCTAGAGAATCAAAAAGGCTTCTGACACAGTCGTCAGAAGCCTTTTATTTTACAACAACAATAGACGGCAATAACTAATCATCTCATAAAAACTCAAAATCTAGGCATACGGAGTGCAAAAGCATCTTGCTTTTGCCAGAAGTAAACATGCAAAAGCAAGATGCTTTTGCACTCCTTTATTCCCGAACAACTCTAATACGATTATGCGGTTGCTTTTTTCATGTTGTTGGATGTTTCTGGTTTACGCCCAAACAGTTGACCAATCTCGCCCTTTTCCCATGCGACGAGAAGCGGCACGGCGGTAAAAATGGAGGAATATGTTCCGCTAATGACTCCAATCATCAAAATAGCGACAAACTGGCGGATGGTGGTTCCTCCGAAAACCATAATCGCCAAGACCACAAACATGGTACTGGTCGAGGTGACGATACTTCGATTAAGGGTTTCCAAAATACTGCGGTTGGCGATGGTTTCAAATCCTTCGCCGCGACGCAAGGGGACATTTTCACGTAGACGGTCAAAAACGATAATTGTATCATGAACCGAGTATCCTAGCACGGTTAAGATGGCCGTTAGGAAAAGGGCATCGACCTCCCAACCTAAAACAAAGCCACACACGGCAAAGATACCGGCGGTAATCAGCACATCGTGCATCATCGCCACAACGGCGGCAATCCCGTATCGGAAGGCGTTAGCCACCGAGCGGAAGGCAAACATTAAGAAGAGGAGGATGGCGATGGCGGCGGCCAAAACAGCAAAACTACCAGCCTGAGCGACCTCTTGACCAATTGACGGGCCAACTGAGTCGAAACGGAGTTCGGTATAGGAGCCAATATCGGTGCTGATTTTATCTAGTAGTCCGATGTGAGCATCTTCGGGCAAGAATTTGGAGCGGATTAAGATTGTTTCTTGACCTAACTGCTCTGCTGTGGTCACATCGGTATCCTTAAACTCAGTCAGAATACGGGTGTCAGGGTCAATATACCGATATTCAGCAAAGACCTCTCGGACTTGGCTCGGTTGTACCGGCTCTTCAAACTGAAGTTCCATGAGCGAACCGCTGGTAAAATCAACGCTCAGTTTGAGCGGACTACCAAACTGTACCGTTGAGATGATCATGGCGATAATGCCCATGCTGATCATGACGGTAGAGAGGGTGAAGTAAAGTTTTCGTTTACCGACGATGTTCATCAGACCGGTGGCCCATTCAGGAGCGGTATCGGCGCTATCAAGATTAAAGCCCATCAGGAAGGTGTTGTGTTCTAGCCCTTTACCAGCGGCGGCGACGGCAAACCGTAGCAAGGCTCGAGTAACTGTAACCGCAGTGAAGATGTTGGTCACAACTCCCAAGGCTAAGGTGATGGCAAACCCTTTGACAATACTCGCACCGAAGTTTGAGCCAAACCAGAACAGGATGGCACAGGTAATCAAAGTACTAATGGCCGAATCTCGAATGGAGGGCCAAGCTCGCACAAAGCCCAATTCCATAGAGCGTTTCATGCTCCGACCGGCTCGCAGTTCCTCTTTCATCCGCTCAAAAACAAGAATGTTGGCATCAACCGCCATCCCCACTGACAGGATAAACCCTGTGACGGCTGGTAGAGTCAGTGTCACCGGAATCATTTTATAAAGGGCAAAGTTCATGAGGCCGTATAGCACCAAGGCCAAACCCGCTACAACTCCCGGTAGACGATAGTAGACAACCATGAACAGTAGAACAACCACCAAACCAGCCGCACCGGCTCGGATACTACGTTCAACAGAATCTCGACCCAAGGTCGGGCCAACTGTTCGGTTTTCAATCACATCTAACGAAACGGGCAAGGAACCGTAGCGCAACTGAATTGCTAACGATTGAGCCTCGGCAATATCATCATTACCAAGGGTGATTGTTCCGTTATTGTCAATGCGTGCCTGAATTACCGGACATGACAGGACAATCTTATCTAGTACAATACAGAGATAGTTGCCGATATTCCGACCACTATAGTCGCCAAACTTGGTAGCACCCTCAGAGTTTAGGCTAAACGGGATGCTGATTTGACGGGTGGTGGGGTCAAGACCGGCATTAGAAACTTCGTTTAACTCTCCACCTGTAATAACTGTTTCATAAATCTCATCGGGGTTGTACACCTCTGCATTTTGCTCTTGGGTGGCTTCACCCTCTGCGGCTGTTTCTTCCGCGGTTCCATCAGTTGCAGGTTCTCCTTCGGTTAGAGGCGTGAAATATTTGGGATCGCCTCGTGTCGTCCGAATCGCTACACCTTCTGGAATGTCCCTTGTGCCAGCATCAACAAACTCTAGCAAACCAGTTTCGCGAATAGTGTTAACTGCTAACTCAGGATTATCAATCCCCGGCAGTTCGACGATGATACGTTTGTCACCCTGAAGTTGGACGAGTGGCTCGGTGACTCCCAAACCATTAACCCGATTTTCGACAATACTTCGAGCCGCGTCCATAACACCTTCGGCGGGTTCTTCTTCTGCTTCTAAAACAACCTGTAACCCACCTTGCAAATCCAATCCTTGGTGAGTTTTGATACTACGCTGTTGGTCACCTTGCCAGAACAGAAGAGAAGTCCATACTGGCTCTTCACCTTCAGTTTGACCGTAGATAAACTCAATCTCTGTGATATTTATCCACACCAACAACCCTGTTAATAAAACAAGGCCGATAACAATATTAATATTACGTTGATCCATAGCTACTGCTTACCCTTCTCCAGACTTTTCATATTGTTTTAAGAGGTTATCAAGTTTAAAATCTCTCAGCGTCATTTCATTTAGGAATGGATATTAATTAACCTGTGCATAAGGCCGCTGATTGAAATCAGCGTCTTAAACGGAAAACCTGCTTAAGCAGGTTTCTTGTGTCAGCATAAGAATTCATTCTTATGTGAAAACGCGCAACTTATTTAATGCTCACTCCTTACTTGCTTTAGAATGACATGGGAGAGTTATCTGTTTGGAACTCCCTTACAAACTTGTGCATTATAGTATTACTGTACGTCCCTTGTCAAACGTATGGCTGTATCATCAATATTATTTGGTAGTGTTGACCTGTTGACTGATAACCTGTAAAAATTCAGTAAAGCCGCCCTAGAAACCCGATTTCTTTGAGAAATCGGGTTTCTGACGCTCTTTCTGGCGAGTTCACTGAATATTTACGATAACCTTGGGTTAAAGCCACGGTAGTGGCGCAGAAGTAGTGGTACGGATCCGTTAGCTACCCGCAAGTTTAGAACTTGCGGGTAGCTGACCACTACCTATACAGGACTACCAAAGCCACAAGGCTAATAACTCAAGACCGCTACAGCGGATACCTCATTAGATTTTTTATTCTGGTAGTGGCGCAGAAGTAGTGGTACGGATCCGTTAGCTACCCGCAAGTTTAGAACTTGCGGGTAGCTGACCACTACCTATACAGGACTACCTTTATTCTATCATCCTTGAAATTCTGCTCTAAATCAGCCATAAAAGAGCAGAATTTCAAGGATGATAGAATTTTTACAACAACCGCTGTATTTGAGACGAAACCAACCTACTCAATTTCGTAAGTGAGTTGTAGCTGAACCCGCACCTCTAGTTCGCCGGGAGAGATTGGCCCACCCCCACCGAATCCTTCGGACATTTGTAAGTTGGCACTGTTGGCGAATGGCATGGCGCTATTTACGACCTCGCTAATCGTCACGACCTGACCCACCGTCACCCCATTTAAGGTTGCTAACTCTTCGGCTTTGGCTTTAGCAACTTGAACCGCCTCTTCGCGGGCCTCGGCTCGTAGGCTACTAGGGTCATCAATTCCAAACGATACGCCATAGATGTTGTTAGCTCCGGCTTCAATTCCTGCGCCCAAAATATCTTCTATTTTGCTTAAATCTCGCACAATAACCGTGACATTGTTGCTAAAACGATAATTGATTTCGCTCATGCCAGAAGACCCCGGCCCTTCCATCATGTTAAATGGACGTTCCGCATAGACATTATAGTTTGAGGTTTGAATATCATTTTCGGCTATTCCCTGTTGAAGCAACGCGTTGGTTAACTGCTCCATAGTTTGACTAGTTTGACTAGCCGCCTCTTGTACCGTGGGAGCCATAACCTCTACCCCAATATTGATTTGAGCCATGTCTGGCTCGACGTTAACCCGCCCTTCTCCAATTACAGTGATAGTGCGAGGTAAACGGTTGGTGCTATCTTCTTGTGCTGAAACCGAGGTTATAGCTGGCTGAAAATAACCAGCAACTGCACTAAATACAAGAGTAGCCACGGCACACACCGAAGCTAATACGACAACGTTATAGGTCTTACTTTTCATCGAAAAAATCTCCTTAAATATGGTTATACAGTCTTTCAGATAATGATTTTCAATTCAAGACCAACCTTCCCGCAAGTTCAAAACTTGCGGGAAGGTGACAACTGAAAATGTTTATCTGAACATCTATAGCCAGTTTTTCTGGCTGTACGGGATATGACGTTAAAGAATGAAGAAAGGTTCCACAAAAGTTTGTCGTTTCATTCATAACCTGACATGTTGATAAAACCAAAAGTATTTTTCGATAGAATTAACAGGATTAACAGGATTTTTTGCCTTTAATCCTGTCAATCCTGTTAATCCTGTCAGATATTGTTTTATCCATGTTGAAATGATAAACTTCTGGTTCCATTGTTTGGCGACGAATATTTAAGGTTCTGTAGTGGTCAGCTTGATGTTGAAAATGTTCATGTCACCCTGAGCGCTTTTTGCGAAGGGTCTCTCTTACCCGAATCTAGGGAGATTCGGGCGGATACTTCGCCTTCGGCTCAGTATGACATAGTTTTTAACATCATCTTGACCACCACAGAATATTTAAGGTTCTCTGGTAGATTCCGTGCAACTCAAAATTGCATCCTGAATTAGATACTTTGATGGGGCAATCTTCCCGCAAGTTTTAAACTTGCGGGAAGATGATGACACATCATCTTGACCACCACACAATATCAAAAAACCATACTCACTCATTCACTCTATAGTTGCCATGTTTAAAATATTGAGTATAATACACACCTATATTTAAGCCTTCGTAGCTCAATTGGATAGAGTACTAGTCTTCGGAACTAGGTGTTGTGGGTTCGAATCCCTCCGGAGGTACCTCCCTAAAAGCCACCTAATTAGGTGGCTTTTTTGCATGGTCATATTTTACTCATGCTAACGTATTCTTTGGTTTCCCCGAAAGCCATTCATGGAGATAGAAATGAGCAAATTATGCAACCAAGGATGCACGCAACCCCACCAATTAGCGATCTATCGTCTGAACCTCTCCAATACTATCCAGATTATCATAATCGATGTAACTCTTGCTAGGGGCTACTGGAAACTTCTGTTTGAAAGTCACAAACAGATAACCGAGGGCATGATCTTGGTCTAGCTCTAGAGATTGAAAGGTTAGCTGTAAAAAATCGGCCTTCGAAAAATCAGCCTTGTAGAGGCTGTATTTTGTGGTTACCTCAAACTCTACTAGACCGTTGATAAAATGGGCTAAAGCTCTATTGCGTTCTTCGGGGGTCAAGGGGCGGGTGAATTTTATATCGTAATCGATAAACTGCTCATGGGGTTGTCTGCATTGTGCCATAACGACATGACATCATTCGGTACAAAGAAATTTTCTCGTTTCATGTCTTGTACTCCTTTTTGTTACTTTAGCCTCATTGGTCTTGAATCCCATAGATGCATGGTCTGATTAATTATCGGAAATGCGGTCGGCTCAAATACGGCCTCCGTATAGGGAAGCGATGATGTCTCCTATCGCAGTCCTAGATACTGTTCTAGCTTGGCTATATCTTCTTCAGTTCGATATTTGTTATCAATTAACTGCAAAGGAATCTTTTGATATTCTATATAATCATTCATTCGTTCTTCAATCAACATGAGTGCCCGACGACGACTTTTTAATCTGCGTTGCCAAGATATAATCTGATTCTCATTCACGTCGGAGGCCATGCTTGGCATGCTGGCCGTCCAATCCAATTTCTGAGGACTCTTATCTCCGGCGGCGTAGTAGGCCACCGCAAAATTATCCTCTAAGCCGCTCACTTTAACAATCGGATGTTGGCGGTCGTTTGACAGTTCTGGCACTTTGCGCCCCACCCACATGGCCGTATCCAACACACGGGCGTAACCATCCTGCTCAGAGGCTCCATAACCGGCCAACGCCTCCAAGAGGGCCACGGTAAAGACGCTGTAGGGGTGTTTATCCTTAAAAGCAAATGAGAGTTCATCTTTACGAGATGAGGCAATGATGACCCGTCCACTGCTTTGTCCCAGTTCAGTGATTACCGAAGCAGGCAAGGGCGATTTGACTCCCGGCAACGTTTTGGCTTCGGCTTGCCCTCCGGCATGACAGCAATCGAGCAACACCAGCAGTTTTTTGGCTTGAATAGCCCGTAATCGAGTGGTAAATTCATCGCCAGAGATGGCCGTTTTAGCCAAATCAGCCTGATCATAGCCAAACGGCATCAGGTAGTAGCTCGGCGTTTCCATGCCATGACCAGAAAAATAGACCACCGCGGTCGCCTCTGGATCAGCTTGCACCTGTTCAGCCAAACGATCTAGGGCGGTTAGAATATGATCGCGGCGGGCGGTTTCTCCGGTGAGCAACTGCACCTGCTCGGCGGGGTAGGCACAACGGGCCGGATCGTGTAAAAAATTAGCCACTGCTTGGGCATCGTCGATAGTAATCGGCAAATCAGCCCCAACACCAATGATCACTGCATAGCCATGTGTAAATTTTTGAGACATCTGTTCCTCCTGAAATATAGGTTACAAAGTTATATCATTATAACTTGACAATGTTAGATTACAATCATGTCATACTGAGTGAAGCGAAGTATCCCCCATGATGATACTTTTGGGTGGATTCTTCGCAAACTACGCTCAGAATGACATGCAAGAAGGCTAATGTAACATTGTCAAGATAATCGTAGTGTATCTTATGACCTGAATTTTGTCTAGCCGACATCATCAAACAGAGCATAAGCAAAGCCCCCACCGACATGGTGAGGGCTTTGTTTTTAGTTATGCCTGTGAATGAATTCACAGGCTGATATGGGAAGCCTGCTTAAGCACAATACCCGTGAACGAAATTTTGTACTCACGATAAATCGTTGATCGCAACCCTTTTTTTGCCATCTTACGATTTTTGGAGGAAACGATATATGCCAAAACATCACTGAGTGGATACTCATTCACTGGTATTGTGCTTAAGCAGGTTTTTCGTTTAAGACGCTGATTTCAATCAATGGGTTGTGTGGGCTGGAATTGCCCTATTGGCTAGTTGTAAATATTCAGTGAACTCGCCAGAAAGAGTATCAGAAACCCGATTTCTTTGAGAAATCGGGTTTCTAGAGCTACTTTACTAAACTTTTACGGCTAATTATCTATTAGACCTGTTCGGCAATAATATATCATCGCATAAAAACTCAAAATCGAGGTCTGCGGAGTGCAAAAGCATCTTGCTTTTGCATGTTTACCTCTGGCAAAAGCAAGATGCTTTTGCACTCCTTTATTCCCGAACAACTCTATTGACTATTTGCTTCGATTCGTGTTGGTCAAGCCATGCAAAGTCTGCAAACTCCGCACTCGGAACGACTCGCTAAGTTGTACCCTGATACCGTTGACTGCCGCCTGAGCCGCGGTCATGGTCGTCACCAGCGGAATCCCTAATCGAGTCGCTTCGGCCCGGATGATGCGCGTATCAGCAAGAGAGGTGAAACCGAGCGGAGTGTCGATAATCAGCGATACTTTTCCGGCCTGCATGGCGTTCAGGATGTCAGCATCAGTTTGACCGATACTGACCTTGTCTACCTCTTGCACCTCAATGCCGACCCGTCGAAATGAGGCCGCGGTGCCGGGCGTGGAGACGATGTTGAATCCAAGTCGCACCAAATCACGCCCAATCCTGAGAGCCTCGCCCTTATCAAAATCGTTGACGCTGATAAAGACTGCCCCATCCTCTGGGTGAGGCAGATGGTTGCTGGCCGCCATCTGAGCCTTGGCAAACGCAGCCCCAAACCGTTTAGCATGCCCCATGACCTCACCCGTAGAGCGCATCTCTGGCCCTAAAATCGCATCAATACCGGTAAATTTTTGGAAAGGCAAGACCGCCTCTTTGATAAAAAAGCCCTGCACCTGCGGCTGTTCGGTAAAACCAATCTCGGTCAGACGCTCTCCGGCCATGACACGAGCCGCAATCTTAGCCAGCGGCACATTGGTCGCCTTGCTGACATACGGAACCGTCCGACTAGCCCGTGGATTGACCTCAATCACGTAAACTATGTCATCCTTGATGGCATACTGTACATTCATCAAGCCCCGTACTTTGAGAGCTTGGCCCATGCGCTTGGTATAATCGACCATAATCGCCTGATGATAGGCACTGATTTTATAAGGCGGCAGGACACATGCGCTGTCGCCACTATGCACTCCAGCCCCCTCGATATGTTGCATGATGCCCCCAATCACGACCTGCTCCTCATCACAAACGGCATCAACATCAATCTCAAACGCATCCTCCAGAAAATGGTCAATCAGAATCGGTTTGCCGGGTGCAACCTCTACCGCGGCGGCCACATACTCATCAAGCGAGCCTTCGTCATGCACCACGGCCATCGCCCGCCCGCCTAACACGTAGGAGGGGCGGACGAGAACCGGATAACCGATTTTAGCAGCCACCGTTTCGGCCTCAGCCAGATTTAGGGCCATGCCGTTAGGCGGACGATCAATGTCCAACGAATCCAGCAGAGCCTCAAACTGCTCTCGGTCTTCGGCTTGAGCAATCGAATCTGAGGTCGTCCCCCAAATCGGCACACCCGCCTTTGCTAACCTTCCGCTCAGGTTGATGGGAGTCTGCCCGCCAAACTGTACAATCACCCCGTCCGGCTGTTCCACATCAACGATGCTCAACACATCCTCCAGCGTCAGCGGCTCAAAGTAGAGTCGGTCAGCCGTGTCATAATCGGTGCTGACCGTTTCGGGGTTACAGTTGACCATGATCGTCTCGTAACCGGCCTCGCTCAGGGCAAAACAGGCATGCACACAACAGTAGTCAAACTCAATCCCCTGCCCGATTCGATTCGGTCCGCCACCCAAAATCATGACCTTTTTTCGCTCTGACGGATTGGCCTCACATTGCGACTCGTAGGTCGAATAGAGGTAGGGCGTGTGCGCTTCAAACTCAGCGGCGCAGGTATCAACTCGTTGATAAACCGGCACAATCTGATGTCGGAGGCGCGTTTGTCGGACTTGCTCGGCGGTTGTCGTATCGCTGACCAAGTGAGCAATCGACTCGTCACTCAGGCCGAATCGTTTGGCTTGTCGCAACATGTCGGGTGACATGGAGTCGAGGCTATGTTCCATGACGGCCTGCTCCATCTCCACGATTTGAGCCAGTTGGTCGGCAAACCAAGGATCGTAACTCGTGACATGACAAATCTGCTCGATGGTTGCCCCCCGATGAAGCGCGCCCAGAACATAAAAAATCCGCTCGCGGGTCGGAGTACGTAAATAGTCCAGCCTAACTGTCTCGTCTTCGATGATTGGTCGCCAATCGCCAATCTCCAGACTGCGTAGCCCCTTACCGAGCGACTCTTTGAATGTCCGACCAATTGCCATGACCTCGCCCACACTTTTCATCTGCGGGCCAAGCACCGCGTCCACGCCGGGGAACTTCTCGAAGGCCCAGCGGGGAATTTTTGTGACCACATAGTCGATGCTCGGCTCAAAACTGGCTGGCGTTTCGCGGGTGATGTCGTTGGGAATTTCGTCAAGCGTGTAGCCAACGGCCAACAAGGCCGCGATTTTGGCAATCGGAAAACCTGTCGCTTTGGAGGCCAAGGCCGACGAGCGACTGACTCTTGGGTTCATCTCGATGATAATCACCTCGCCGTCAGCGGGATTAATAGCGAACTGGACGTTACTGCCGCCCGTCTCCACACCGACCACCTCTAGCACCTTGCGGGCCGCGTCGCGCAACCGTTGATACTCCTTGTCGGTCAAGGTCTGCGCCGGAGCAACAGTGATGCTGTCGCCGGTATGCACGCCCATCGCATCAAGATTCTCGATTGAGCATATCACGACAAAGTTGTTGGCTCGGTCTCGCATGACCTCTAGCTCATACTCTTTCCAGCCCAAGACCGACTGATCAATCAACACCTCGCCCACCGGACTGAGATGACAGCCATGCTTGACCACCTTAATCAACTCTTCTTCATTATAAGCGACCCCGCTGCCACTACCGCCAAGGGTAAAACTGGCCCGTACCAGCAAGGGATAACCGACTTCGCCAGCCAATACTATCGCCTCCTCTGGCCTGTTGGTGATGATACTGCGGGGCATCTTGAGACCAATTTCGTCCATGGCCTCCTTGAACTGTTGCCGGTCTTCCGCTAACTCCACCGCTTCGAGCGACGCGCCCAACATCTGGACGTTGTGCTTCTCTAATACGCCGCTTTTAGCCAGTTCTACACCCAAGTTGAGGCCAGTTTGCCCGCCCACCGTCGGCAACAGGGCATCGGGCTGTTCAATCTCGATAATCTTTTCGACCATCTCCACGGTCAGCGGCTCGACGTAGGTTGCATCAGCAAACTCAGGGTCGGTCATGATGGTGGCCGGATTGCTGTTGATGAGAATCACGCGGTAGCCCTCGGCTTTGAGGGCTTTGCAGGCTTGCACACCGCTATAATCAAACTCGCAGGCTTGACCGATAATGATCGGCCCAGCTCCTAAAATAAGAATACTGTGTATATCTGTTCGTTTTGGCATATTTTTTATGACCTCTTTGGGTGTGCTCAAAAATTTCTACTTTATCCCTCTCGTTTATAGGCATAGCCTAACTCTCGCAAAGCCCGCCGAAAAGCGGTCTCCTCACTGACCGGCACCACCAGATGGCGCTCCCCGGCCAGCAAGCACGATTTGCCAACTTTACTGTTATTGAGAATCAGGTGAGCCAGCACGGGGTCTTTAACCTCGATAACACGGGCTAGGCCACGGTCGGCCAATTTGCTGACTCGCTCGGCCATTTCGTTGAAGAAGATAGCCACGTTATCGGGCAAACCTGTTTCGCTCAAAGCCTCTAAAAACTTAACCACCTCGCCAATGCTTCGCCCCTCTTCGACCATTTTCAGGAGAAGTTTTTGTTCAATATGCCACACTCGGTCTGAGGTTTGTTCGGCGAACAGGTCGATAAACAGTTTGTCGCTGGGGGTTATGGTGTCGGTTGCCACCAAATCCATGTTGGGTAGGATTTTGAGGCTCTTTTTCTCCTCAAATAGTGATGGCGTGTAGCTGTAGCTGTTGGTATGCCCCAAACAGTAAGCTCCCAAACTATTAATCCGAATCGTCGTCAAGCCATCATATCGGCTCAGGGCATCATAATCGTCCGTCCCCCACAAATCACCATAATCGGGCCGAGCATCACGAGGATGGGTCAGAGCTACATCAAGCAGGCCCATAGTGGCGGCGTACTCTAGCAAGAACACCATTAGATAACGAGCTTGTATAATATGCCACCCCCCCAATTCCTCATACCCCAAACTGCCGTATCCTTGTTCTTCAACATACAAATTCCACAGGTTACGGTTGACCTTAAAGGTATAGCTCGATGCTTTCATAAAGCGCGAGAACTCATCAAAACTAATCCATTTTTTGGTCGGACTATCGGTTAAAGCATCGGCAATCATGGCTCGTCGTTTGGCGGGAGCGGTCATGGTTCGTTTGCCCTTGCCCCGTTGTCCTTTAATAGCCTCGATGCGGCTAAACTCATCCAGGATTGTAGTCTTGAGCCATTTTTTCCAAGCGGTACGTAGTGCCTTTTCGGGAGCGTTATTGAGCGCCTTTTTTCCGCTGGGGGTGAGTTCTAGCTTAGTGCCAGAAATTTTGGCAAAACCTGCACTCTGCACAATCAACGGCCAGGCGAAGGCTTTCATGGGGCCGGGAACGGTGCTCCATTCGCATGGTGGATTGTCTTCGGGGGGATAAAAGTCGCCGCCATGTAATATTTTGCCCACCTCACGTACCGTCACCGCGCTGGGGCGTTTTGTTTTAGCGCTGACCTTGACCTTGCCCGACTCAATCAAACGTAACACGGCCTGAATATCATGCAACGCGGCTGGCTCGGTCAGGGCATGAGTCGCCTCAACCTCTTGACTTCGCGGAACCCGTTTACCACTACGCCAATCATACATTGTCCAACTTATGGTGACAGTATCGCCCAACTCAGGCATGGCATTTGCTTTGGCGGAACGGGGAGCCGGGACAATGGCTAATAACGGTTCAACAAGGTCACGCGGGATTTGGTGATTAAATATAAATAGCTGTAACAAACTTGGCTGACTGTCTCCATAACCATATCGACCCCGCGTCCCCCAATCAGGCTCTGAGCCGTATTTGGCCTTAAAGGATACCGCATTAAATCTATGGTCGGAGCTATCTAGGGCCTCGGACACCGCATCCTGTTGCAGTTGATTTAATGAATTCCACAGGGTACGTAATCGGGTTGGGTCACGCAGATGGCGCGCAATTTCATCAACCAAATCGGCTTTACGGGTGGGACGCGCACTGCTCACGAGGGGTACTAATGGTTTTAAATGAGATACGGTATAACTTTCCAAGAATTCTCGTACATATTCGGGGTCTTTTTTTTGGGCCATGTTATAGGTGTCCAGAAGAATTTTAGGAATGAGTCCTAAATAAGTTGCGCGCTCCAGAGTAGTTCAATCTCTAAGATTGAACCACTCTCATGACGAACCGCACAAGTTAATTAATTCCGATTCCTTAGAGTTGTTCGGCAATAAAGGAGTGCAAAAGCTGATTGCTTTTGCATGTTTGTCTCCGGCAAAAGCAAGAAGCTTTTGCACTCCGCAGACCTCGAGTTTGAGTTTTTATGCGATGATAAGTTATTGCCGAACAACTTTCTTATTGTCAATGTTGTATTAAGAATTTTTGTCCTGAGAGGATCGCAGTACCGCCCGCACCGGACACCCATCACCGCCTTCGAGTTTGAGCGGCTGAGCGATTAACTCATACTCACCGTCCGGCACATCGGCTAACATCAGTCCCTCTAAGATGATGATATTGTTGTCCTGCATGGCGTAATGGCCGACCAGTCCCTCTGGCCCTTCAAACGCATCAACTGACGGGGCATCGGTGCCAAACAACCGGACGTTGTACTGCCCCATAAGGTCAGCCAACTCTGGCGAGGGATAGACGAACTGCTGGTTAAACTGGTCAACTGGTTTATGACTGGCCGAAGAGTGAATCAACAGGCGCTCTACAGTTACCCAATCTAGGTCGGGAAAATCGGCTGGAAAAAGTGGGCCAGATTCTTTGCTGACCGTGACCAAGGTGGCTGGGCCGATGAATATATCGACTGGCAATGTTTCGAGCGGTTGCCCATCAGCCACAAAATGGAGCGGGGCATCGACATGGGTGCCAAAGTGACTGCTAAAGGTCAACTTGCGAACATTGACGATGTCGCCCTTGTCCATATTTGCCACTCTGGGGCCAGAGAAGGTCGCATCGCCGGGCCATACGGCTAACTGTTCATTAATGGTGCGACTGACATCGTAAAACTTAGTCATTTTTCTGCTCCTGAGACTGAATCAACATCTTCCAGTCTCCTTTTTGTACCACCTCACCCTTTTGATTGATGACCTTGGCCGCGAAGGTGACGAGTCCGCCGCCCATGCGTCGAGCCAGTTTGGTGGTGACAACCTTGGTCTCCACATGGATGGTGTCGCCGATAAAAACGGCTTGGCTAAATTTCCAGTTGATTTCGCGAAAGGCCAAAGTAGTGCCGTCGATAAAACCCTGTTGCACCGCCAGTCCGGTGGCAATCGAGGCCACCAGCATGCCGTGGGCAATCCGTTGTCCGTATAGTGTTTTTTTGGCCGCCTCAGCGTTGGTGTGGATAAAGTTAAAGTCGCCAGATAGTCCGGCGAAGTTGACAATGTCAGTTTCGGTGATGGTTCGAGCGCCGGTTTGGATAACCTGTCCAACCTCGAACTGTTCAAAATACATGCCTCGTACAATGAGTGTCATAATCAATAGAGTTGTTGCGAAATAAAATTAGGACATGGATATAAGTAACTTTCATTTCTAAGTTGTCACTTTTTCCGGAGTGCAAGAATTCCATTCTTGCTGTCAAAATACAATTTTGACACTCCTGTTTTTCTGATAACTACGCAGAACTCATCCAATGACTATTATAGAGCAGAATTTACAGGATAGGAGAATAAAAATTCTCTTATCCTGTAAATTCTGCTCTAAACAGCGTAAATACTGTGGACTATTTGAGTTGTGCGGAGTCTTCAATGTTTTTAACAAGTTAGTTCTGAAAACTACTTATAGATGTTCAGATAAACATTTTCAGTTGTCACCTTCCCGCAAGTTTTGAACTTGCGGAAGGTTGGTTTTCAACATGACTAAAACAATATCTGACAGGATTACAAGCAAAAAGATTCTGTTAATCTTGTTAATTCTGTCAAAAAATGCTTTTGATTTTGTCAATATATCAGGTCATGAATGAAACGACAAACTCTTGAAACAGGTAAAAAATCTTGTCCAATCCTTTCTATCCTTATTCCTTATTCCGCAACATGTCTAATCCTTGTAAAATTATTACAAATAATCAGCCAACCGTACATCCGCCGAAGGTAGAGCCAAACGACTGAGCAGTTCTTGCCGCAATATCACCGCATCCTGCTCTGGTAGAATCAGCATGCCGAGTAAACCATCTAAGGTCAGTTTAAAGAACGCGACACTAGCCTTACATTTTTCGAGCAGTTCGATAAAGTTCTCAAGACGTGGTAGCTGTTCTTCATTAGTTAATGATAACTCCTCGTCTGATCCTAATCCGGCAAAAACCGAGAGGCTGTATTGCAACCACAGATGATGCTGAATCTTCAAAGAAATCACATTAAGCGGGGAGCGAACTTTGCTCGGCACCGATAGGTCTTGCCCATGCTCAACCAAGGTGTTGGCTAACACCGGCCAACCGTTCCAAGTGGTTTCGTAATACTCCTCGGTGGTGTCGATCTTTTCTAGTACCAAGCGAGGTAGCACCTTGCGAACAGTCTCGTACCACGGCTCACATGGTCGAGCCATTTCGTTGATGTAGAGGACTGGCTCCTTTTGTTTGCGACTAAAATCGGCAATGTCGTCTAAAGCTGTTTTATGGGCTTGGCTCAACCGTTGCCCATGCTCCCACCGAGTAATCGCTTCCCATTTCAAAAAGTAGCCCATCTCAATATCGAGGGTAATGTCGGCTACAATTTGATCGACATCGCTTGGATCATCCAAATCTTTATCTTCCAAATAGTCAAAACTGGGCAGATTCGGGTCGATAGGCGGTGGGGTTGGCTCTGGTTCAGCTGGTTTGGCGAGTGGGGTGATAGGGTTACGTTTTTTCTTCCGTCGAGCGGGTTTACGTTTTCGTTTTGCCATTGGGTCTCCTAATGAACGAGTGTATTTGGTCATGAGAGTGGTTCAATCTTGGAGATTGAACCACGCTTAGCGTCATGTTGACATAAGTAACTTTCATTTCTAAGTTGTCACTTTTCTCGGAGTGCAAGAATTCCATTCTTGCTGTCAAAATACAATTTTGACACTCCTGTTTTCCTAATCGTTGCGATTATGTAATCACAACAGGTACTTGGCGGGTATATACCGCCTATTATGGGTACACTTCTGTTTTTTACAAGTTAGTTCTGAAAACTACTTATTACGCGTGTAATGCCTGCTCGGCCAAAGCCATCGCTCCGGCCACCCCGGCTCGATTACCAAGCACGGGCGGAACGACGAATTGGTCGATATTTTCCAGAATCGCAGGGGAGTGAACATATCCGTTGAGGGTTTTTATCAGATTCTGCCGAATCATAGGAAATAGGTGAGCCTGATCCATCACGCCGCCACCCATGATAATCCGTTGCGGGGAGAGCATGCAGACAATACTGGCTAAACCATAAGCCAAATATTTGGCCTCTAAGAGCCATGCCGGATGGTCGGGAGTGAAGGTTTCAGCCCGTTCACCCCATCGAGCTTCCAAGGCTGGCCCGGCCACCATGCCCTCCAGACAATCGCCATGATATGGACACTTACCGGCATAAGAATCGGTTTCATCATGCGGAATCAGGATATGCCCCACTTCAGGATGGATTAGCCCATGCAGAAGTTGCCCATTGACCATGATACCCCCACCAACGCCAGTGCCGATGGTCAGATAGATAAAGGTGTGTAGACCCTGTCCCGCACCCCAGCGATACTCGCCGAGCGCCGCGCCGTTAACATCGGTATCGAATCCGACTGGCACTTTAAACGCCTCCCGAATCGGGCCAGCCAAATCAGTCTGCGCCCAATGAGGTTTAGGGGTGGTGGTGATGTAGCCATACGTGTCTGAGATGGGGTCAGGGTCAACCGGCCCAAACGCCCCAATCCCAATGGACTCAACGGGGCCATGTTCCTTAAAAAAGGCAATGGCCTGATTGATAGTTTCTTCTGGTTTGCTAGTTGGAAACCGTGTCTCGGCTCGAATGTCATCGGGGCTACTGCCCACAGCACAGACGAATTTTGTTCCACCAGCTTCAATACCGCCGAATAAGGTCATGAAAGAATCTCCTTGCTTGTCTGTTCGATAATCGGCCTATTGTACCATGTGGGTTAAGCCGGAGCAAGCAGTTAAAATCAGCAAAATTAATCAGAAGTTTATCATTTCAACATGGATTAAAACAATATCTGACAGGATTAACAAGATTGACAGGATTAAAGGCAAAAAATCCTGTTAATTCTGTCAATCCTGTCGAAAAATGATTTTGGTTTTATCAACATGTTAGGTTATAAATGAAACGACAAATTTTTGATTAACTATTAAAAAGAGGCGGACTCATCGTCCGCCTCTTTGTGTTATTTTCTGTACAGGACAAAAAATCTCTCGGCCCAAAACGCCCCGAAATGAATTTCAGGGCTATCAAACAACGCCTGATGAATCAGGCTATCCTTAATTTATGCTTTATTCGCGATAGCCTCTAAAATTCTACCCTCAAAATCATCGAGAGCCAGCGCCCCCAAATCCTCACCACCTCGTAGACGAACCGCTACTTGGCTGCCTTCCAACTCCTTATCCCCCACAATCAGCATGTAAGGAATTTTCTGTTTTTGGGCAATTCGGATTTTGTTGTTCATGCGTTCTCGACCAAGCCGGACTTCGGCTCGAATCCCTTTTTCATCGAGCTGTTTGGCAACAGTCTCACAATATTCAACATGTCGGTCAGCAATGGGGATGAGAACCGCTTGTACTGGTGCGAGCCACACCGGGAACGATCCGGCATAATGTTCGATGAGTACGCCGAAGAAACGTTCCATCGACCCCATTAACGCTCGGTGAACCATGTAGGGGCGGTGGGTTTGACCATCCTCACCGACATAAGTCATATCAAATCGCTCAGGCAGATTAAAGTCGAACTGAATCGTGCTTAATTGCCACTCGCGACCCAAAGCATCCTTAATTTTGAGGTCGATTTTTGGGCCATAGAATGCACCACCACCGTCATCAATCTCATACGGAATATCAGCCCGTTTGAGCGCCTCTTCCAAAGCATGCTCCGAAGCTCGCCATTGTTCGGGGTCGCCCACCGCTTTGTCATCTCCGGGGCGGGTGCTCAAATAGGCTTGAAACTCGCTAAAGCCAAAGCTCCGTAAAATATGCAGACAGAAGTTCAGCACAAAGTCGATCTCTTCGGGCATTTTTTCCTGTTGTACAAAATGATGAGCATCATCTTGGGTAAAACCTCGCACCCGTAGTAGGCCATGCAGAACCCCGCTCCGCTCGTAGCGATAGACCGTCCCCCACTCGGCAAAGCGCAGAGGTAGCTCTCGGTAGCTTCGTAAGTCGGTTTTATACATCAGAATGTGGAACGGACAGTTCATCGGTTTGAGGAAATATTCCTGCCCATCAATATCGAGCGGGGCATACATATCATCCCGATAAAAATCAAGATGCCCACTCGTCTCCCACAACGTGCTCTTGCCGATATGGGGGGTGTAGACGAGATCGTAGCCATTGCTCAGATGCTCCACTTTGCAGAAATCTTCGGCCAAGTGGCGCATGAGACCTCCTTTAGGATGCCACAATATCAGCCCCCCACCGAGCATGTCGGCATTGGTGCTGAACAGATCTAGCTCCTTACCTAAACGGCGATGATCTCGCTTTTCGGCTTCTTCTAACCGCTTGATATGCTCTTTCAACTGGTCGGGTGTTTCCCAAGCCGTGCCGTAGATTCGTTGTAACTGCTCTCGTTTTTCGTCACCGCGCCAGTAGGCTCCAGCCACTTTCATCAACTTAAATGCCTTACCGTTGATTTTGCCCAGATGCTCAACATGCGGCCCTTTGCACAGGTCTTCAAAGGTGTCATGTTTATAGGTGCTGATGACGGGTGGCTCGTCTGTGGGTTCGCCATTTTCATCAACCCCGCCCGCTTCAAGCCCCTCAATCAGCTCGACTTTGTAGGGCTGGTCGGCGAATAGTTCTTTGGCTTCAGCGGCGCTCAACTCGCGGCGATGGAACTCATGTTTTTTGTTGAGCAGTTTTTTCATGCGTTTTTGAATCTTCTTTATATCCTCTGGAGTCAGTGGTCGAGGAAGATCAAAATCGTAATAAAACCCATCCTCGATAGGTGGCCCAATGGCGACTTTGCCTTCGGGGAACATCTCTAATACGGCTTGAGCCATCACATGGGCCAAGCTATGTCTAATTTTATACAAGTTTGTTTCTTCGTAAGGGATTGCCATAATTAATTTACCAGTTATAAGATTGAGGGCTATAATTTAGGAATGAGCGTTAAACAGGTTGTGCATGTTTGAGGAGTAGGAGCGCCGGCTTCCAGCCGGCATACTGGCTGGAAGCCGGCGTTTCAGGCAATTCCAAGAAAATAAATCTCCCAAATTGAGCAGAGTCTCTACCCCCCCTCAGTCCCCCCTGCTAGGGGGGAAGCGGCTCCTCCCCCTAGAAGGGGGAGGCTGGGAGGGGGTAGAGTGTCACAATGGTTTTGGGAGGTTTTAAATTCTGGAACTTCCTCAGTCAAATGTGCAACTTATTTAATTCCGATTCCTAAATTTGAGCCATTGTCAGAGTGATTATCTGACTCGATACTTGATTATATCCTTGGGTCATAAATGTAAACTTAACGTTTGTAGTAGGCGATTCATCGCCCTCAAAGGCACTGAAGTGCCTACTACGAACTTCTTAAGTTGACAGTCATGATCCTTGGGTATGTTATAGGTCATACAAAAATGGGTTGTTGCTGAAACTGTAGCCGTGCCAAAATTGGTAATTGAAACATATTACCTTGCAATACTTGTTGTGAGAAAAATAAAATCTCTAAGTTTTCCAGAAGTTTATCATTTCAACATGACTAAAACAATATCTGACAGGATTAACAGGATTGACAGGATTACAAGTAAAAAAATCCTGTCAATCCTGTTAATCCTGTCAAAAAATGCTTTTGATTTTGTCAACATGTCAGGTCATGAATGAATCGACAAACTTTTGGTTTTCAATCATGCTACTTTGTGGATCAAACCGAGCGACTATTCCATAATCAGTAGTCATCCGATGACTTATTAAGCGTTAGGTAGGTAGAAGAAATAAAACATCCCAATTGAGGAGTCAGCACCCGTGGTGCGGCGGGACAATTATTTTTTTCCACGTCCCTTATATTAACCCCTCCGACTACCGATCACCACAAAAACTGGCTTGACCGTCACTCCGGTGGTTGCATCCTGATAAACTACCTCATATTTCTTGCGATTGGCTTCATCAATGGTCTCTACAAATAGACCCAAAGCTAGCTCTGATAGACCTAACTTTTTGCCATATTTAGCGGCCTGTACCAATCCTTTATCATATCCATATTTGGTTGAGAAACTCTTCACCTCAAGACCATACATTTTACCAGCGTGCTTGATAATCAGGTCAATCTGACCGTTACCCGTCGGAAACTCTGGGTAAACATGCCCATCATACCCTTGTAGAAATTTTATCAGATACATGTACAGATTGAAATGATAGACCGCCTCATAGATTCGCAAATCAACACGGCGCGGGACATCTTTCAACAACCAATCTCGGTTCTCGGCCAGATAAACCCCATATCGTTGGAGTAGATTGCCCACATTCAAACTCGTTTCGGTGATGGTATCGCTGAAATCGTCAAACGGGTCATGTAGTTGACCGACATAATGGAATAGTTCATCAGAGAAATAGTTGAATAAGCGTTTTTGCACAAACGGACAAGGAAATTTTAGATAATATTTTCCTTGCTCTTTTTCTTGGTCGACAACGCCATTCAGATATAGAAAGTTTGTTGAACTATTGTCGTACTTAAATGACATTTTTTCCGTTGTTTTGAACATATCCAAAACCAACCCCTTATACGGCTCTTGCTTGGCTTTGCTAATGATGTTCTGAATATTGTTATTCGGTAACAAATTCATAACTGCTTCATACATATTGTCAAACTCAGTGATCGTTATTGGTTTATCCAGGCTCTTATTGTACTCTTTTTTCTCGGTCAACAACTCCCCAAGCCAACAAACAAGCCCCGGTTGGCCTTGAGTCTCATCAAAGATGCGCGCCACCACATCCGGCTCAATCGCTTGACCGGTCTCCCGTTGATACCATGCAAACATGCCAGTCACTTCATCTGCCGTCAGATTCGGGATGTGCATGCTTCGTTGCACATTGAAGGGTGAACCTTTTGGATTCTCCACGCCCAACACAGCCCGCACACCGATTAAAGCCACGCTGTGCAGTAGATATTGTTTTCCTTGATTGAATTTTTCGTCACGACGAACATAGATATTCCGAAATGCCTGTACTAATCGACTTATCACTTCTTCTGACAAATTATCAAATTCATCAAGCACTAGAATCAAAGGCTTTTCTAAATATTCATCAGAAAAAATATTCTCAAAATCAGCGAGAGTTGCCGGTTGATAAATTGGTCTTGCCAACTGATCCGCCATGTCTGTGGTCATGTAACGAATAGTTTCTTTAAAATTCTGGCCCACTATTTGCAGATTTATCTTGACTATATCAAACCGATCATCTTTTTGCAACTGCCATAAAACCTGTCGTATCACCCACGTTTTGCCGGTCTGACGCGGCCCCCACACGGTGATATAATGTCCACCTTCGTCCGGGTCTTCGCCAATCAGTTGCGTTAAGCCTTGTTCAATCAATGCCTCACGCGGGGCATGATAATGTGAGGTCGGGTTAATCGGCCCATAAGATGAAAACCGTCTCATTTTTGATTAGCTCCTTTTGCTTATTCAATTATGCAACAGTACCGGCAAATAAACCGCATGCGAGACCACTCCCGCCGTCGAACTCTCTGTCTGAGCAACGCCGCCCCCCCTGTCCCCACTACCCTGCACACTCGCCGACAACCGCGCCCCG